>JAFLEF010000002.1 GCA_017309115.1 Verrucomicrobiota bacterium
GCAATACCCCGCCGCCGCCGCCGCCTCGTCCCGCCGCTCCGCCGCCCCGTCCGGCACCTTCCCGGGTGCAGATGCCGTCCAACGCCCCGGTAATCATCATGAAGCCGCCCATCGCGATTCGCGAACTCGCGGACAAGATGAATCGGCGCGCCTTCCAGATCATTGCCGATCTCATGGGCATGGGGGTGTTCGTCACTGTCAATCAGACCATTGATGCCGAGGTGGCCCAGCGGCTTTGTGCCAAGAACGGGTTCCGGTTCGAAACCGAACGCCGCGACCTCGAAACGCACAAGACCAACATCCAGCCGCGCGAGCCCAAGATCGAACTGGACAAGGACGACACCCTCGAAGACCTGCGTCCACGTGCTCCAATCATCACGATCATGGGGCATGTCGATCACGGCAAAACCACTTTGCTGGACCGGATTCGCAAGTCCGACGTGGCGGCTGGGGAAGCAGGCGGCATCACCCAGCACATCGGTGCCTACACGATTTCGTATCCGCATCCGATAACCGGCAAGCTTGAGCAGTTGACCTTTCTGGACACCCCGGGTCATGCGGCCTTCTCGGCAATGCGAGCCCGCGGCGCGAATGTCACGGACATCGTAATTCTCGTAGTGGCCGCCAACGACGGCGTGATGCCGCAGACAATGGAGGCCCTGTCTCATGCCAAGGTGGCTCGAGTGCCGATCATCGTGGCGGTCAACAAGTCCGACCATCCCGCCGCCAACGGCCTGAAGGTCCGCCAGCAACTCCAGGAAAAGGGACTGGTTCCCGACGATTGGGGTGGCGACACCCTCTATGTGGATTGCTCCGGACTAACCGGATTGGGCGTCGACAAGCTGATTGAAAGTATCCTGCTCCAGGCGGAGTTGCTCGAACTCAAGGCGAACCCCAACCGCAAGGCCAAGGGCAACGTCATTGAGTCCGGTATCGAGCCCGGAGGTCCGGTCGCTACGGTTCTGGTGCGTAAGGGCACGCTGCGTCAGGGCGATGTCATTATTTGCGGCGAACACTACGGCAAAGTGCGCTCGATGATGGATGAGGAAGGCGTTCGTCTGAAGGAGGCCGGTCCGTCCGTCGCGGTGCGCGTTCTGGGCTTGAACGGTGTGCCGGAAGCGGGTTCCGAGTTCAGCGCGGTGGACCACGAAAAGGCTGCCCGCGACCTCGCCGAGGAGCGGATGATGGATCGGAAGAAGTCGCACCTCGACGGCGGACGGCCCAAACGCCAGACGCTGGAAGATATCTTCGGTCGCATTGATGAGCGCTCGGCGAAGGTGCTCAAAGTCATCGTCAAGGCTGATACCCAAGGATCCGTGGAAGCCATCTGCGAAGCCTTGGAGAAGATCGAGGCCACCAAAGTTTCGTTGGAGATCATCCGGGACGCGGTGGGAGCAATCACCGAAAGTGACGTTCTGTTGGCCAGTTCGGCGGATGCCGTCATCCTCGGCTTCCACACCCGGGTGGACAACAGTGCGGCGGAAGCTGCCAAGCGCGAAGGCGTTCAGATCAAGCTTTACGCCATCATCTACGAACTCATCGATCAGGTGAAGGAGGCGATGGCTGGCTTGCTGGATCCGCTCCAAAAGGAAGTGGTCGTCGGCCAGGCGGAAGTCCGCAAGGTCTTCGAATTGTCCAAGGGCGGCAAGGTGGCCGGTTGTTATGTGGCTTCCGGCAAGCTGGTTCGGGGCAAGATGCGCGTTCGCCGTCGCTCCCACGTCATTTACGAAGGCGTTTCGCTGACCCTGAAGCGCTTTCAGGATGAGGTGAACGAGGTTCGCTCCGGCATGGAATGCGGTGTGCGCCTGGACGGTTTTGATGATCCCCAGGAAGGGGATTTCATCGAGTGTTACACCATCGAGAAGGTGGCGCAGAAGCTGTCGTAACCGGTGGAACGCTCCGGCCGGGACTTCCCTTGCCGGAAGCCTCCTCGGGGACGTCATTGCCTGTGGTCATGGAAAACAACAATAACCGCCGTATCGCTCGGGTTCGCGAACTCCTCAAACAGGAGATCGCGGAAGTGATCCGGCAGGAAATCTCCATCGAAGAAGCCGGACTGCTCACGGTCAACGACGTCGGGATCGCCCGGGATCTTCGCGGAGCCATTGTGTTCCTCGGATTCGTCGGCTCCCCCGCTCAACGCAAGGTCGCCCTGACTTTGCTCGGGGAGCGAGCCAAGCTGATTCAATCCCGCGTGGGCGGAACAGTGCGCCTGAAATTCACGCCGGAACTGCGCTTCCAAATCGACGATTCCATCGAGCAGGGCAATCGCGTCATCGCGATCCTGGACCAGTTGGATCACGAGCGTAAGCCGACCTCGACTCCTCCGCCTCCGCCAGCGGCTTGACCGCCTTGATTTCCCGCGCGCATGAAGCCTACTCCGAAGTCGGTCCAGGACCTGTTGGAAGCCCTCAAGGAAGCCAAGACTGTGTGTATCGTGGGTCACATCCGCCCCGACGGCGATTGCATCGGATCCCAGGTGGGATTGGCGGAAGCGCTGGAACAGGCCGGCAAAACCGTGACGGTGTGGAATGACGACGGATGTCCGGACAAACTGCGAATTCTGGATCCAGATCGTCGGGTCAAGCGGCCTCAATCGGGACATCAGTTTGACGCCGTGGTGGCGACGGACTGCGCCAGCTTCGAGCGGTTGGGGCGATGCGGGGAACACACCCGGGACCGCAAGGTGTTCATCAACATTGACCACCATGCCAGCAACACCAAATACGCCGATATCAATTGGATTTCCCCGCGGGAACCATCGACGGGCGAACTGATCTATCAGCTGTGCGGATGGGCGGGCTGGAAGATCAACAAGCGGATTGCGAACTGCCTGTTCGCGGCGGTTAGCACCGATACCGGCAGCTTTCAATACGCCACGACCACGCCTGAGACTTTGGAAGTGGCTTCGAAGTTGGTGAGTGCCGGGGCGGAACTGGGCGAACTCTGTGAGGAGATTTACCAGAGCTATCCGCTGACCCGCGTCCGCTTGCTGAGGCACGTGTACAGCAAGTTTCGGCTGACCCACGACAATCGGACGGCGTACTTCTGGCTGCGGAAAGCAGACTACAGCCGGGCGGGTGCTCACTCCGAGGAGAGCGAGGGATTGATCGATCACATTCGCGCCATCGAAGGCGTCGTGGTGGCGATCATGTTCGAAGAAACGGAACCCGGTCTGATTCGGCTGAGCCTCCGGAGTAAGAGCAACTCGGTCAATGTCAGCGATATTGCCGCCCTTTTTGGGGGTGGTGGGCACAAGGCGGCGGCGGGAGCACGCTTCCAAGGTACGCCGGTGGGCGCCCAGCGGCGGGTTCTGGCCGCTGTCAAAAAGGCGCTCGCAGGAAAGCCTCTGAAGTAATGCAGCCTTTTACCGCACTCGACGGAGCCTTGTTGGTGGACAAGCCCGGCGAATGGACCTCGCATGACGTGGTCGCCAAACTCCGCAACCACTTTCGCCTCGAGAAAGTAGGGCATTGCGGAACGCTGGATCCCATGGCCACGGGTCTCTTGATCCTCGTACTGGGCAAGGCCACCCGGATGTCGGAACGCTTCATGGCGTCGGACAAGGTGTACGAAGGCACGATGCGGCTGGGTGAAACCACCGACAGTTATGATGCCGACGGGGAGATTCTGGAGACCAAGTTGATTCCCCTGATGACCCTGGAGGATCTCAACGAAGCTGCTGAGGAGTTCCGGGGCGACATTCAACAGATCCCCCCGATGGTCAGTGCCAAGAAGATTGGTGGCGTGCCGCTCTACAAGATGGCGCGTCAGGGCAAGGAAGTGGTTCGGGAGCCCCGTCTGATCCACGTCTACACCTACCGATTTCACGAATACGAGGAGCCGTTCGCATACTTCCGGGTCAGCTGCACGAAGGGAACCTACGTCCGCTCACTGGCGCATGACCTGGGACAAAAGTTGGGCTGCGGTGCCCACCTGACGGCCCTGCGCCGGACCGGCTCCGGTCGCTTCGACGTGGCCGATGCCATTCCCTTGGCGGAACTGCTGAAGATGGATCGGAAGGCCCTGGAAGCGCAGGTCATCCCGTTGCTGAAGTTGCGGGGTTACGAGTAGTCTGCGCCGCGTTGCCATGTTGGTCCTCCGCTCGCCCGTCGAACTTCCCCGCGCGTCGCGGGGTTGCTGTTTGGCGTGGGGCATGTTTGATGGCGTTCACCTCGGCCATCAGCACGTCATTCGCGCCGCCCTAACGGAGGCTCGGACTCACGGGGCGCCGGCCGTGGCTCTGACGTTTGATCCGCACCCGCTTCGGGTGGTGGCTCCGGAGCGAGCCCCCCGACTGCTCCAACCGCTCAGCCAGCGCCTGCGCAACTTTTCCGAGTTGGGCCTGCACGCAGCCTTGGTTTTTCCCTTCACCGCAGAAGTGGCTGCCTGGTCCGGGGAAAGATTCATTCGCCAATTGGTTCAGGAGGCGGGCGGTCTGCGCAGTTTGAGTGTGGGTGAAGGGTTTCAGTTCGGGAACAGCCGAAGCGGGGACATCCCGCTGCTCGAACGGTTGGGACGGGAACTTGGCTTTGGTCTGCATGTCGCTTCACCGGTTTCCCTCGGGGGAAACGTGGTCAGCAGTTCCCGCATTCGTCAGTGCCTGCGCGCCGGGCAACTGGATCAGGTCAACGAACTCCTGGGCCGGGCCTATGCCATTTCCGGAGTGGTTCAACCCGGCGACCGTCTGGGTCGGCAGTGGGGCGTGCCGACGGCGAATCTCAATGTCCTCGGATTGGAACTCCCGCCTTTCGGGGTTTACGCCGCCCGGGTTCGTCGGTTGGCCCGCTCCGAGGATTTCCCGGGTGTTCTCAACGTCGGCGTTCGACCCACCCTGGGACAACCCCAGGGGGAACTGCGCTTCGAGGTCCATCTATTGGACTTTGACGGTGACCTCTACGGCGAGGAACTGGAAGTCACCTTCGTCGAGTTCCTGCGGGCAGAACAGCGCTTCGGTTCGTTGGACTTGCTGCGGGAACAGATTGGTCGAGATCTGCTGGCGGCCCGTCACGCCTTGGGCTGACTCGGCTCGCGATAACACGAACTCCTTCGCCCAATCGCGAGATTTAGCTTGGGAAAACCGGTCGCCCCCTTTTCCGGTCGCCGTCTTAACGTGTTGTTGCAGAGGATACCTGTGAGGTTTGGTTGAAGTGTTTTTCGATTGGCACTCGGATTGCCTTGGGGTGGGTATGACTTGGATCGAACTGGATGGCTCAGAAGGCGAAGGCGGAGGACAGATCCTTCGGTCGTCGCTCTCGCTCAGCCTCATCACTGGACGACCGTTTCGGCTGCGACGGATTCGCGCCGGTCGGGCCCGTCCGGGTCTGATGCGTCAGCATCTGGCCTGCGTGGAAGCGGCGGTGGCGATAGGCTCGGCCGAAGTGACGGGCGCCACACTGCATTCGAGCGAACTGACGTTTCGCCCCCAGGGAGTTTCACCTGGACGTTATTCCTTTCGGGTCGATTCCGCCGGAAGCGCCCTGTTGGTGTTCCAGACGCTGCTCTTGCCGCTTCTACGAACCGGTGCAGCCACAGAACTGCTGCTGGAAGGCGGCACCCACAATCCGTTTGCGCCCCCGTTTCCCTACATTGCGGAGACGTTCTTGCCGTTGCTCCGCCGCCTGGGATTGCGCGTGGAGGCGATCCTAGAACAGCCGGGATTCTATCCGGCGGGTGGAGGTCGGTGCGGCTTTTGGTTGGAGCCGAACCTTCCTGCGGAGCGTGCCCCCCTTCATTTGGCCAACGACACCGCACCTCCGAAAGTCACCGCCCAAGTGCTGCTGGCTGGCATTCCCCGGTCCGTGGCCGAGCGGGAACTGCGGGTCATCCGGTCGCGGCTCGATTTGTCGGAAGATCAAGTCTCGATTGAGGTTTTGCCGGAGTGCCACGGGCCCGGGAATACAGTTCACCTGCGAGTGGAGCGGGGTGGGCTGACGGAAGTGTTCAGCGGATTCGGCGCACCGCGCCGGCCCGCCGAGGAGGTGGCGCAGGAAGCCCTCGACGCCGTCGAACGATTCCTCGCCGTCCCCGTGTTGGTCGGAGAACATACCGCCGATCAATTACTCCTCCCGCTGGCCCTCGGACCAGGTGGGAGCTTTGAGACGACCGAACCCAGTGAACACACCCGGACCCAGTGCCGGGTCATCGAACAATTTTTGGGACGTCGCATTCACCTGGAGCCGGTAGTACCGGGCCAGTGGCGAATCCGCGTTCCGGGAGAAGGAGACGCATCATGAACCAGAAAGATCTTATTCGCCTGGGTATCCCGCCCGGCGAAGCCATGCGGCGCGGATTGGAATTCATCACCCGCTATGTGCTTAAGGGACTCGACAAAACTCAACTAGCGTCCGCGGTGGAAGCTGTGGTGAACGCCCCGGCTGACTTCGTGGACGATCCGCTGCGGGGCGAGTTTGCCCAAGCGCTCTTGCGCTGCCCACGGGTGATTCAGACGGCTCCCGCTCCCTGGCGTCAATGGGGCGAGGGCTTGGAACCCGAGGCGGTCAACCAGATGGCCCGGGCCTGTCAGTTGCCGGTATCGGTGGCGGGAGCCCTGATGCCGGATGCGCATGTCGGCTACGGATTGCCGATCGGCGGGGTGCTGGCCACCGACAATGCCGTCATCCCTTATGCGGTTGGAGTGGATATCGCCTGTCGCATGAAACTGACGGTCCTGGACTGGCCGCGGCGCGATTTGGATCGCCGACGCGACCGGTTGATCCGGGCCATTGAAGAGGAGACCCGCTTCGGCGTGGGAGCGCACTTCAAGGATCGCCGTCAGCACGACGTTATGGATGCCGACTGGTCGGTGACTTCGGTGACCCGGGGATTGAAGGATCGCGCCTGGTCACAGCTGGGAACCAGCGGGAGCGGAAACCACTTCGTCGAGTTCGGGGTGTTCACACTGACCGAGGCGTTCCCAGCGGCGAACGGACAGTCGTCCCTGCCGCCCGGGGAATACGTGGCACTGCTCTCGCACAGCGGAAGCCGCGGATCCGGCGCCACGGTTTGTGATGTCTACAGCAAGCGCGCGATGGAACGTCATCCCGACCTGCCGAAGGAGCACAAGCATCTGGCCTGGCTGCCGCTCGATTCGGCGGAAGGCGCGGAATACTGGGCGGCCATGGAGTTAATGGGCCGCTATGCCGCCGCCAATCATGCCGTGATTCATCGGCACATTGCCGAACACCTCGGGGTGCAGGTGCTGTTGGACGTGGAGAACCACCACAACTTCGCCTGGAAGGAACGCCACGTCATTGACGGGGTGGAACGCGAGGTAGTCGTACACCGAAAGGGAGCGACGCCGGCTCATGCTGGAGTCCTGGGAGTGATCCCGGGTTCCATGGCCACCCCGGGCTTTGTGGTTCGCGGCAAGGGCGGGGCCGGTTCCCTGGGTTCCGCCTCGCACGGAGCCGGTCGAGTGATGAGCCGGACCAAGGCCATTGAAACGTTCCAATGGGAGAAGGTGAATCGCGTGCTCAAGGAGCGAAATGTCCACCTCCTTTCGGCCGGTTTGGACGAGGTGCCGATGGTCTACAAGGACATCCACCAGGTGATGGCCGCTCAGAGCGATCTGGTGGACGTCCTGGGTCAGTTTGATCCGAAACTGGTGAAGATGGCTCCGAGCGGGGAGCGCGCGGAGGATTGAACCCGGCGGCGAGACGGCTTGGCATCCGACCCAATCCTTGAATGGATGGGCGGGTGCCGGCCGTGCTCGCCAATTTTGAAGTGGAGTCGCTCGCCTCATTGTTTGAGGCGTGGGGCTACAAGCCGTCACATGCGGCCCGCGTCCTGCGGTCGTTCTATGCGAGCGGTGGACTATCGGTGGACGATGGAAGTCCCTGGCCGGCCGGCTTGCTGTCTCGACTCGAACATCACTTCGAACGGGCCGCGACGATTGCGTCCCGCCAAGAATCGGCCGACGGCACAGTGAAACTACTCCTGCGTCTGGCCGACGGGCGAACGGTAGAATCCGTGCTGATGCCCGCCTATCGGGCGGATCGCGCCGCGGGTTGTCTGTCCACCCAGGTGGGGTGCGCGATGCGCTGCGATTTCTGCGCCACCACGAAGACGGGCTTCGAACGTAACCTGAGCGCGGCCGAAATCATCGAACAGTTCCTCCACTTGCGTCGGGAAGCTCTGAATCTGGGCCGAACGCTGCAAACCGTGGTTTTCATGGGCATGGGTGAGCCCTTGATGAATCTCGAGGCCGTCTTGACGGCGGGCCGGAGGTTGGCGGAACAGCGCCTGGGCGGCGTGGGGTGGCGACAGATCACCGTTTCCACCGTCGGCGTGATTCCCGGCCTCGAGGCGTTGCGTCTCAGCGGTCTCAATCTTCAACTCGCGGTTTCCCTGCACGCTCCGGATGACACCACCCGCGCCCGACTGCTTCCCATCGGACAAAGGTATCCAGTGTCGGAAATTCTGGCGGCAGTGGACCGCTTTCAGAACGATCACCGGCGACCCGTCACCGTGCAGTACTGCCTCCTGGCGGGCGTTAATGATTCGCCCGCGCAGGCGGAACTGCTGGCGGATCTGATTGGCTCACGGCGTCTGCACGTGAACTTACTCCGCTACAACTCCACCGGAACCAGTTTGCAAGGCGTGCACTACGAACCGTCTTCCGAGGAGGCGTCCGAAGCCTTCGCCGAGATGCTGCGGTCCCGGGGAGTCGTGGCCCATTTCCGGCGTTCCCGGGGGCCGGATATCGATGCCGCGTGCGGTCAACTCCGGCGACGTTGGGCCCGGGCGGAATCGCTGGCGGATCAGAATTCGAAGGGCACGTTGGTTCGACCGCAGGCCGGACAGCGCGAACGGTCAACACCCGCGTCGTCGGTGTAGACCAGGTTGCAGTTCACACAGCGGAAGATTCGATCCTCCGAGACTTCGCGATCCACCCGACGCCGGCGCAGTTCGCTCCGGAAGGCAATTGCGGCCACCGCCGAGAGCAATCCCAAGGTCCAGCAAGTAATGAGTGTTTCCGGGGACATCGGTCAGCGAAGACTGGGTTGAACGCTCCAGATGACAACCAATTCGCCCTGGGTCCAGGTTTGGGGATCACTGGCGCTCGGCGATACGATGGCACCAGCGGCGGCAAAGGTCAGTGTGCGCGCCCACGCCAGTGCCTGGGTATCGGCATCCCGATTGCCACTACTGGAGACCAGTCGGGCTGACATGACATCCCCGGAGGCCGACACCGCCAATTCGATAACGGTAGCCGAGAGGGCGTCGGAACCGGCGGCCGGCAACAGTTCGCCCACCGCAGTGAACGGCCGTTGCGCCAGGTCACCGCGCAAGGACGCGGAACTCTGGCTGGCCAGAGCCCGGGGAGTGTTAGTCGAGGCGGGAAGAGTTAGGGGAAGAGTCGGTCGGGTGGAGATGGGCGGACTCGCCACCGTCGGTACGGAACCCAGCGCGTTGGGGGTGGAAGCCGACAACCAACGCGGCCGGCCGCTCCATTCGGCGAGGCGATATTCCGGAGTGGGCAAGGCCCGGGCCGCAACTCCGGAAAAGCCGGAAGAATCGGGTAAGGCAAACAGCCGGGGATCCGACACCCAAGGTGTGGAGTCGGGAGAACCGGACTCCGGAAGGTTCAGACTGAGCAACCAAGGTGATGCCGGCCGTTCCACCGCAGGCAACCGAGGCCAGTGGGCCAGGGCCAGGACCAGTCCAATCTGTCCGGCCGCAATGACTCCGATAACCAGCGTCCAATGCCATCGTCCCCAGCTGGGGGCACACTCTGAGCTGCCAGGCGTCATCGTTTTCGGGGCGGTAGCGTTCCGAAAATGGCTTCCTGAATGCCCGCGCGACGGGCCAAAGCGGCCAATTCCGCGAGGCGTCCATAGGGAACGGACGTGTCGGCTTGGATGAGCAGGATTCGCGGTCCGCCCGCTTGAACTCGGCGGGCCAGAGCCGGTTCGAGATGAGTGGGGGTGGTAATCTGATTCTCAAAATATAAACGCTGCGAGGCATCCACGGCGACTACCAGGGCGCGTTCACCGGGAGCGAGGGTTGATCCGGAACCGAGGGCGGGAAGGGTAAGCCGGGCGCCCCGGGGCAGGACCAGGTAGTTCTGAAACAGCGCCACCAGCGCCAGCGGAAAAAGCACACACAGGAAAGGGGCCAGATCCAACTGACCCCGGAACAGACGTGTCGTGCGTTGGACCTTCATGCCGACTTCTCGGAATCACTGGAGTGACCATTCTCACCCAGGGTGAGCTTCACGGCTTCGCGACTCGCCCGTTCCATGTCGAGGACGATCAGATTGACCCGGTGAACTAGGTAGTTGTAGGCGGCATAACAGAAGGCGGCGATGCCGATGCCCAGCGCCGCCGAGTAGAGGGCCTGCATCATGCCGTCGAACATTTGTCCCGGCGCAGCATAGCCCACGGCCAATCCATCCGGACTGCGCAGTTCGCGAAAGACAGCGGCGAATCCGAACAACGTCCCGATCAGCCCCAGGAGTGGTGCCACCTGGGCGATGGTGGCCAGCAGCGGGAGATTGTGTTCCAGACGCGGCACCTCGCTCTGGCCGATTTCCTCGATGACTTCGTCGACCCGACCGCGGCCACCGTCCCGATTCAGGATGGCCGCCTTTACCAACCGGGCGACCGGGCCAGGGGTGGCATCACAGATCGACAAGGCCTCGATGACATTGTCCCGCTTGATTACGTTGCGCACCCCGGCCAGGAACTGCGCGGAATCAATCTGCGCGCGGTGAAAGTAGAGCAGACGTTCAATGACCACGGCGATAGCGGCGGCGCTGATCAGGACTAGGACCCAGAACATGAGTCCGAAACCCGGCTGCGGCACCGGAGTGGCGGGTGACGGAGTCAGCAGATTCGTGGAATTGGCGGCAGCCAAAAGCAGCCCAAGCGGCATGCCGCCAAGGTATGCCGCACCCGGCCGCGGGACGAAGTCAAATTACAGCCGTCGGACGTGCGGAAGCGGGTTGATTCACGCATTGCTCCAGCCAGAGGTCGGGAGGCAACGGAGGTGAACCGCAGATTAAGCACAGATTGAACGCAGATTTTCTCCGGCAGAAAGAACGAATCTTACTGCTGCCCAACCGCTCATCAAGCACGGCCATCGGACCCCAAACTCGCCGAAAACCAAAAGAAGAAACCTGCGTTAATCTGCGTCAATCTGCGGTTCCAACGGCTCCGCGGAGCGTCGCCCTACCGGCTTACCGCTTACCGCTTCGCCTCCCTACACCGCGGCGATGTTCACCAGCTTCCGGGGGACCACGATGACCTTCTTGATGGTCTTGCCCGCCAGGAACGGCAGGACCTTTTCGGCCTTCAGCGCGGCGGCCTCCAGTTCGGCATTGGTCGCCGCGGCCGGGACCCGGATGACTTCCCGGAGCTTGCCGTTGACCTGCACCGGAATCTCCAGGGTGTCCTCCACCAGCAGAGTCGGATCAAACCGGGGCCAAGGTTCGTACGACAGGGAAGGGGTCGAGACACCCAACGACTGGTGCAAACGGCTCCACAGATCCTCCGCCAGATGCGGGGCAAATGGGGCCAGCAACTGCAGAAACGGCTTCAGCGCCGCAACCGGCTTCACGTCCCAGGCAATCGCTTCGTTGACGAAGATCATCATGGCCGAGATGGCGGTGTTGAACCGCAGACCTTCCAAGTCTTCCGTGACCTTTTTGATGCAGGAGTGCAGCGGCTTCAGATGGAAGGGATCCGCCGGGATGTCCTGCACGTTGGGTGCCAGACGCACTTCCGTCAGAAACTCCGCCGAACGACTCGGATCGACCGTACAGCGTTGTTCGAACTCCGATTCGGTCGCCTCATCGATGAACAGTCGCCAGACCCGGCCGAGGAACTTGTACACGCCAGCCACGCCCTGGGTGTTCCAGGGTTTCACGTCCTGCAACGGGCCCATGAACATCTCGTACAACCGGAACGCATCGGCGCCAAACTCCTTCAGGATATCGTCGGGATTCACCACATTGCCACGCGACTTGGACATCTTCTGATTGTCCTCGCCGAGGATCAGGCCCTGGTTGACGAGTCGATGGAATGGTTCCGGCGTGGAGACGTGGCCCAGATCGAACAGCACCTTGTGCCAGAACCGTGCGTAGAGCAGATGAAGCACCGCGTGCTCCGTACCACCAACGTACAGATCCACGCCGGGCGAAGGACGGAACGAAGCGGAGAGGGTCGGGGCCGCCTCCGGAGCCTTCATCCAGTAAGACTCCGCGTCGCTTCCCACGAAGCCGGAACTGCTGCGGGCGTCGAGATAGCGGAGGTAATACCAGCAACTGCCCGCCCATTGCGGCATGGTGTTGGTTTCGCGAATGGATCCATCCGGCAATTCCACCCAGTCCGCAGCCCGAGCCAGCGGCGGACGTCCATCCGCGGTCGGCTTGTAGTCGTCGAGCGGCGGCGGAATCACCGGCAGAGCGCTCTCGGGCAGGGCTTCGTGATACAGCGTACCGTCGGCGTCGCGTTTCCAAATCAGCGGGAACGGCTCGCCCCAGTACCGCTGCCGACTGAACAGCCAGTCGCGCAGTTTGTAGTTGGTGGTGCCGCGACCCAGGTTTCGGGATTCGAGCCAGGCGGTGATAGCGCGCTTGGCTTCGGCCGTGGGGAGTCCATCCAGGGACAATTCGGCGCTACTGGAATTCACGGCGGTACCCGGATCGGTGAAGCCCTGCCAGGGCGTCTTGGCGTCGGGAGGCTGAACCACTTGGCGAACCGGCAGATTGAACTTCGCGGCGAACTCGAAATCGCGGGTATCGTGGGCCGGCACCGCCATGATCGCGCCCGTGCCATAGCTCGCGAGCACGTAGTCGGCGATCCAGATGGGGATGCGCTCTCCGTTGACCGGATTGATGGCGAACGCGCCGGTGAACACGCCCGTCTTCTCTTTGGCCAGTTCGGTTCGCTCCAGATCCGAACGCCCGGCGGCGAACGTCTGATACTCCCGCACCGCGGCGGCTTGGTCCGGGGTGGTGAGGGAGGCGACCAGAGCGTGCTCCGGCGACAGAACCATGTAAGTCGCGCCGAACAACGTGTCCGGCCGCGTGGTGAACACCGTGATCGCAGCGTCAGCGACTCCCGCCACCGCGAAAGTCACTAGGGCGCCCTGGCTTTTCCCGATCCAGTTCCGCTGCATCTCCTTCAGCGAATCCGTCCAGTCGATCGTGTCGAGATCCGCCAGTAGTCGCTCCGCATAGGCCGTGATGCGCAGCATCCATTGGCGCATCGGTTTTCGGATCACTGGGAAACCGCCCACCTCGCTCTTCCCGTCGATGACCTCTTCGTTGGCCAGCACGGTGCCCAACTCCGGACACCAATTCACGGGCGCTTCGCTGACGTAGGCCAGGCGCTTGCCGTCCCGGAATGTCCGGCGTTGGGCTTCGGTCTGGCAGTCGGCGGGATAGGTCAGGGTGGAGATGGGTTCTGCCCGTTGGGTCTCCGGATTGAACCAAGCGTGGTACAACTGGAGGAAGATCCACTGGGTCCAGCGGAAGTATTCCGGGTCGGTCGTCGCCAGTTCCCGGGACCAATCGTAGGAGAACCCGAGCGAACGGATCTGGCGGGTAAAGTTGGCGATGTTCTGCTCGGTGGTTTTGCGCGGATGCTGTCCGGTCCGAACGGCGTACTGTTCCGCCGGCAGACCGAAGGAATCCCAACCCATGGGGTGCAGCACGTTGAACCCCTGAGCGCGGCGGTACCGCGAGAGAATGTCGGTGGCGGTGTAGCCCTCGGGATGTCCGACATGCAATCCCGCCCCGGACGGGTAGGGGAACATGTCGAGGATGTAGCACTTGGGCGGCAGCGACTCCTTGCGGGCCACGGCACTGGCCAGGGAATGACGAAGCGCGAAGGGATGCGCCGCCGGGAGTTGGTCGCCCGGATTCCAGGCGCGAAACGTCTGTTCCGCCTCCCAGTGCTGCTGCCACTTCGGTTCGATCAAATGAAACGGGTACTGCCGCCTTGCCATAAATGAAGGGGCAGCATGAGGAACTGTGTGCACCGGGGCAAGAACGGGGACATCTCACCAAAGGATGGAGTAACCCGGTAGGGCGAGGTTCCACCGAGCCGTCCCCGTAGCCGCCGACGGCAGGAGGCGCAATCCAGTCCCTTCGCGTCACTTGGCCTTACGCCCGTGGAGTTCATTGCGGGCCGGTTTCGCGCGAAGCGTCTTGGAGTGCGGTCGCGGAACGCAGTGGAGCTACCGCTTTTCGTCCCGGCGAGTGACCTGTCGAACCACTTCTAACGCCCACCGCACAACGCAGTCCAGAACGTCCGAAGGATCTCCCGCGGAGGGCGCGGAGGCCGCGGAGTCTGCAAACCCCGAATCGAACGAAGAGCACGAATGGGAACCAGACTTACCTATTGCCCCGTACACCTTGGCTACCCGGTAGGGTGAGGCTTCACCGAACCATTCGCCTACCCGCAACCGCCAACCCCGGGAGGCGCCAGTGAATCACTGGCATTGCGATTCAATCCACCCTCGGTTACTCGTTTGAATGTGAGCTTCGACTACGCCAGCTTCTTTGACCGGAGCCCCGACGTTTGCGGCGGTACGACCGTCATTAAGGGGACGCGTGTGACTGTGAGAACCTTGCTCGCAAGCCTAGCCGAGGGCTCATCGGTCGAAGAGTTACAGGCGGACTTTCCCACGGTGTCGCGAGAGGCGATCCGTGCAGTAATCGCGTTCGCCGCTGCGTCCGCCGAGGAAGACCAACCCGTGCCGCCAATGCCCGCGCTGGCATGAAGGTTAAGCTGGACGAAAACCTGCCAGAATCACTGGTGTCTGCCCTGTCGGTTCTGGGTCATGACGTTGACACGGTGCGGTTCGAGGGGTTAGCCGGCCTAAGCGACCCAAAGATCTGGCGGGCTTGCCAATGCGATGAACGGTTTCTCATCACGCAGGACCTCGACTTCTCAGACGTTCGCCAGTTCAAGCCAGGAACCCATCACGGTCTGATGCTCGTGCGAAGGATCTCCCGCGGAGGCCGCGGAGTCTGGGAACCCCGAATCGAACAAAGAGCACGAATGGGAACCAGACTTACCTATTGCCCCTTACCCCTTGGCTACCCGGTAGTGCGAGGTTCCACCGAGCCGTTCCCGTAGCCGCCGACGGCAGGAGGCGCCATCCAGTCCCTTCGCGTCACCTGGCCTTTCGCCCGTGGAGTTCAGTGCGGGCCAGTTTCACGCGAAGCGTCTTGGAGTGCGGTCGCGGAACGCAGTGGAGCTACCGCTTTTCGTCCCGGCGAGTGACCCGTCGAACTACTTCTAACGCCCCCCCGCACAATGCAGTCCAGAACGTCCGAAGGGTCTCCCGCGGAGGCCGCGGAGTCTGGGAACCACGAATCGAACGAAGAGCTCGAATGGCCACCCAACCTGCCTCTTACCCCTTGGCTCCTGGGCCGGGCGAGGTCCCACCGAGCCGACCGAGGCGCTTCTTTCTGGAGCATCCTCACGGATACCGATTACATGGAGAACCAATGCAAATTAATGCACTGAAACCGACGACCCGGTTCGTGAACGGGGCGAAGCTCAAGTGTCTGGTCGGGAAAATCCACCTCACTGGGTTCGATGGCGGGAGATCGGGAATGGTGGCGATCACGGTTCCGAAATCTGGAAGCAAGTTGTATTTGGTGGGTGGGGATGGGGTGAGCACATCAGTTTGGCACCGTGAGGAACTGGACCGATTGAAGGAAGACACGGCGAGTCTCAATAAACTGGAGACCGCGTTGGAAGATCATGTGGCGAGGATCATGTCGCCTGCGGAGCGGCGTCAAAACGGTTTGAAGCCCGTTGTTAAGCTGACCGTGGACGCCGTTGTCTTGGACGATGTTTGCAAGCTTGCCCTCCTGATCTTCGCCTCGGACGAAATGGACATCGACGAGCACGGACTTGTGGCCGTTCAAGAGAACGCCAACTGGCGCTTGGAAACGGGTGACTTTGTCTCGGGCTATGGAGGCGACGCTGCGCTTCCAGAAAGCAAAGACACTGTGTCGCCCTTGGTGAACCTCATCGGAACTTGGCAGTTCGATGAAAAAGCCACTGCTGACCTGCTCAGAAGGCAGGGAGACTCCGAGAGTTTCATTCGGATGAGTTTGAAGAATTTAAGGGGAACCGAATGGGTTGTTACTGAGTCTGAGATTTTTCAGAAGCACCCAACCTATCGTCATGAATACAAGGTGGTAGCTGTTGAATCGAAAATGGGCTTTTGCCAGATCACTGTGAATGCGCCCGGACTCACCACACCGGAAGTTTGGAAGGTGAAGATCAAAAATGACCAGATGGTGGGCGTGGGAGGTGTTTTGAAAAAACAGCAGACAGCTTCGAATTGAGGTTCCTACCCACCCGCCCACTTCACCTTCTTTCGATTGCGAGCTGTTCTCGCGTAGCCGCCGACGGCAGGAGGCGCCATCCAATCCCCTCGCGTCACTTGGCCTTTCAACCGTGGAGTTCAGTGCGGGCCGGTTTCACGCGAAGTGTCTTGGAGTGCGGTTGCGCAACGCAGTGGAGCTACCGCTTTTCGTCCCGGCGGGTGACCTGTCGAACTACTTCTAACGCCCAACCACACAACGCAGTCCAGAACGTCCGAAGGATCTCCCGCGGAGGGCGCGGAGCTCGCGGAGTCGGAATGGAAACCGCGAAGGGCACGAATGGGAGACCAGTCCGCGCGAACCGCCTGTCTTCGTTTCGAGTTTCGAGTTCAGACGTGACAGTTCATCGAATGCTGGCTTCGCTGCGAGCTCGGTCGGTTGATGAACTCCGGCCTTGGGCGTGATCATGACCTTGACCAGACTTCGGCGTCTTTTCAAAGGATGGGGTGCACTCAGAAGGCTCTACCCCGATCAAGACCTGGTTGTTGACCGTACTTTCTCCGAGTCATCGCTCGACTTGGGTGGCTCGTTATTTGGCCGCTTCAGCATGTGTATTGATGTAGAGGTCGGAGATTACGGGATTCGTCTGAGCGTAGTAGTGTTGTCGGTAGGGCCTCTCCGTTCGCCCATTGTATTGCCGTGGACCGCGATTGAAAGCTGCACCCGGGCGCGTCTTTGGTGGTTCTTCGAGGCACTTCGGATCACCGTTCAAGGGTGGCCGGAACCCATCCTCCTAGGCCGGTTCCTATGGAAGTACGGTGACGCCTATTCCCACATCATAAAGCGTTGGCAGCAGGCAGGAGTTCAAGGCGAGAGCAAATGATGATGATGCCCAACCGATGACATGATTGCGGCACTAACTGCTCACTCCACTGGTCGGATCGACTCGGTGCCGGGCCAGGGGGCTTGACGGACTTCCTGGAGCCACTGGTCGGCTGCGGTGGGGTCGCAGTCGAAGGGATTCAGGAGCATCAGGGGATTGACGCCGTGGGTGTCCACGATTTCCCAGTCCACAAAACACCCGCGTCCTTCGGAGGCGAGCTGGCGCATGACCCGGGAGCGAATGGCGGCGCGGGTGTCGGCAGGAGGCACGGTCTTGGCCTGCTGAACCTGGGTGTCGGTGGGTTCCCACCGGGAATTGGTGTCGGCCAGGGACCAGGCGAGATTTCGCAGCGGATCCACGTGGTGGAACTCCAAGTCCTGGGAACGAAGCCAGGGGGAACTCCAGGACAGTCCCTCAGCCTCCAGGAATTGGGAGAACAGCCAACGCTTGGTGATCCAATCCACCCGGCCCACCAAGGACTCCGGTGACTGACTCAAGCCGGCGAGGGTTTGCGCCCAATCCTCCAACACACCGTCGGTCTCGGCATCGCGGCCGGCGAACTCCCGTTGCGCGGCCGACTGGAACTGACCTAGCAATTCGAGAGCGTCCATGGTTTCACCGCCGGCGAGGGTCACCTGCCAGGGTCCGTCCGGGCGCCGGGACAGATCGCGGAAGGTGCTCACGGAATCGGCCAGGGCGAGCGGCGGCAACTGATCGGCCTCCAACAAATCCAACACCAGCGCGGTCGTACCAATCTTCAACGCCAGCGTCGTGGGCAAGACGCTGGTGTCGCCGTGCAGCAGATGCAGTCGGCGGAACTTCCGGGCATCGGCCAGCGGTTCGTCCCGGGTGTTGATGATGGCGCGGTTGAACTGAACCCATTCGAACAGTTCGTTCTGGATGTAGTCGGCGCGTTGCGAGATCTGAAACGGGAAGACCTCCGGCGCCGGATCGCCTCCCCCGCGAATTTCGATTCCCGGTGACATGCCCACCTTACCGGCTCCGCACATCAGGACGCGGACAGTCAGGAAGGCGAGCAGGGACTGAACATTACGTTCGCTCAGCGGCGCCGTGCGGCGGACCAGATAGTTCTCATGACAGCCGAAGGTGGCGCCGGAATAATGATCAATGTTGTTCCGGACGAAGCCCGCGCGATTGGTGTAGTTCAGGGCGGCGAGCCCTTCGTTCAACAGGAGGTCATTGGCGCGGTCGTGACGAATCAGGTCCTGGAGGGAGAGGCATTCTGCGGTGCACAGCTCCAGATGGCCCATGTCGATGTAGGCTCGGCCGCCGTTGAAGAGAAAGCCCCCGTTGCCGGCGGGCTCATCCCAATCGCGCTGATGCTGGTCGATCAGTCCGTAGCGGTTGCCGACAAAGAGCCAGTCGCGCACCCGGCGGATGATTTCCTGGGTGGTTCCCGGGTCATTCGACAGACAGCCATACTCGGTTTCCAGACCAGCGAGGCGAATCATGGGAAACTCCGGGAAGAAAAAGTCAGCAGACTAGGGGGAGGGCGGAGGGAGCAGTTGATTCAGATCTAGAACTTCGTAGCGAACGAGACGCGAGGACCGGCGGTTCAGCCAGCCGAGTTCGATTTGAGCCCCGGCCGTCGCCGTTCGCCAGCCGGCAGCCCGCTCCTCCAGCGACGGAGAAGGCTCCTTCGCGGTCTGCTGCGTTTGCAGCAGCCACCAGGTTTCCAGGAGTTGTTGGGCGGCTTCCGCCAGCGAAAGGGAATCCCGCCATTTCTGCTCCAGGGCGGCTTGGGCGGTACTCTCTTCATCGGGATCGGCCGCCACCACCCGAGCGCCGCCCATTTGAACAGAATAAGTGCCATCGAAGTGCACGCGCACCAAAAGATCGCGACTGGGCGTGGTGCCCAACTCGGCAAAGACAAACTCACCTAACACCGGAGCGGTGAAGAGTTGTTCGAAGTTCTGCTTGAGCTGGGCGCTCAGCCCGAAGCCCACCAAGCGGCGCAGACTGACGTCTTCGGCGGCCCGGGTGAAGGCCTCGAGATGCGCCGCATCAATCGCGGCCTGGCGGATTCGCTCGAGATCGGCCGGATGTCCCAATCCCGCCATGGCATGGCGATCGTGGATTTCGAACACCTTTCCCAGGCCACGAGATACACCCAGCAGCAGAATCCCGTCGGCGAGGCATCCGGCCAGCACGGGGGAACCTCCCTTGAGCTGGTCGCGGACGTATTCGCGCCGGTTTCCAATGGCTTCCAACCAACGATACGGTTCTTCAGTCATGGTCGGTTCCGGCCAGCGCGGCTGATTGTTGTTCTTCGGTCACGGTTTCCACGCCGGTCGCTCGCAAAATCTTGAGCGTGGCAAATAGTTGCGCCTCCGGGTTCACGCCGCCCGTGGCCGAATCAAACTCAGCGGCCGTCATGAGCAGACGCAGGGCGAACCGCACGGCCTCCGGCAAAGTCATTTCCACCGGTTTGGGAGATCCGTGTCGTTCCTGGAACGCCAGGATGCTCCGAATCGTCCCGCTGCCGCTGCCGCTGGCGGCGTAATTGACGGCCTGGAATTGCGCGCCGAGTGGGTCGTAGAAGTAGATGCGCGGTTGAGCGGGAGACACCGTGTGATCCACACCGGCAAAGAGCGGGACCACGATTCCCACGCCCTGAAGCGCCAGCGGCATGTTCTCCCGCAATAGCCGAGCCAGGGCGCGAACCTTGGCGGGTAGGCTCAACGGCTGCAGCTGGCTGCGGCGGTAGTACTCAAAAGAGGTTTGCAGCACGCGGGCCATTTCGAACGCGGTCGCCGGAACACCCGCGATGGCCAACAGGGAGGAGTCATCAATCTCGACGACCTTCTCCACGGCATCGGTGACGATGATGTTGCCGGCGGTGGCCCGACGGTCGCCGGCCATTAGAATTCCCTCGGCGAACCGGAAGGCAAAGACGGTGGTGGCCTGGGTGATCGCCGGACCGTCTCCGCCCAGTTCCATTCGCGGCAACGCCATCTGGGACCGCTGGAGCAGACTGACAAAATCTCCGGCCAGCGGAGTCGCCGGAGTGCTCATTGGCCGGTTCGTTGCCGGTATCGTTTGGCCTGGTCCGGATCCACTTTCTTCATCCGTTCGAGCAGACTCTTCACGTCAGGTTTGTCGACTTGCGGGGTGCTTGGACCCTCACCGCCCCCGCTGCGCGGTTGGGGCATTGCCGGTTTCGGTTTTTGGAGCTGATCAGGCATAGGTCAAAGGTTCAGAAGTGTGGGAATTTCGTCGGGAAACCTCGCCTTTTCCACGGCGACACGGTAGCGCGACACCGTTTCCGAGGCGAACAAATCTAGAAGCGAAATGCGGACTGGGCCGGTGCGTCCCTCGAGGGTCACGTGATCCCACTGAGCCGAGATCACTGCGGACCCAAACTTCTGAATGCACAGGCCGCGGATCAACGCCCGGGTCGTTTCTGGTGGATGATGCTCGGCCCGGCGCACGTCTTCTTCGGCCGGAACACCGCGAATAGCCCCCGCCTGTTCTAGACCGAAGTAGAGTCCCTCCTCGGGATCGAGCCGATGGTAGGCCAAATCCAAACTTTGCAGCCACGGGTCGTCCTCGGCGACGCCTTGCGCCTGCTGGAATTCCCGGATTAATGCGTGTTTGGCGACCCAATCCAGTCGGTCGCCGCAGCGGGTCGGATCGGTTGCCAGATCGTTGAGTACTTCCTCCCAATCCGCCACCAGCGCCTGTCGCTCTGGCGTGTGCAAGGGAACCCGGGCTCGGACGGCGTCGAGATAGGCGCGCTGCACCTCCAGGGCGGTGGACACTCGTCCGCCGGAAACCACTTCCCAGCGCCAGTCCGGATCCCGCGAAATGTAGCGCAAGGCGGCCAGCGGATCGTCGAGAGCGGGCAGGGAAGCCGCCAGCTTGGCCGGGGTCGGGGTGCCGGCCAGTAGTTCCAACACCAGCGCAGTGGTGCCGACCTTCAGGCGCGTGGCAAAGGGACTCAGATTGGCGTCACCAAGAATTACGTGAAATCGGCGCCAATGATGAGCGTTGGCGTGCGGTTCATCCCGGGTATTGATGAGCGGGCGCCGTTGCATGGTGTCCACGCTCTGGAGCTCGCTGAAAAAGTCCGACCGCTGGGAAATCTGGAAGCCGGGCCCAACAAATTCATCCTCGGCTTCCAGCCCGAATTTGCCGGCCCCGGTGAAGATCTGCCGCGTGACTAGGAAGGCTTCGATGCCCCTGACCAACGCCTTCCAGTCGAGACGGCGGGGCAGAAGGTAGTTCTCGTGACACCCATAGCTGTGGCCTCGGAAGTCGGTGTTGTTTTTGTAGAGCAGAACCGCTTCGGAGCGCTCGGACTGCACATGCTGCGCACAGGCCATGGCCAAGCGCTCCCCGGCACGATCCTGGGCCAGTAACTCCGCCAGCGTGCTGCACTCTGGCGTGCAGTATTCGGGATGGGCGTGGTCGTTGTAAAAGCGGGCCCCGTTAGCCAGCACCAGATCGCTTTTGATCTCGGTGAAACTCATCGGCCGGGCGGCGTCCTGCGCAAAGTAGTTGGCCTCGTCGGTATCCTGGCGCAGTTCCTCGACGCGGAACCCGCGCATGTCCTGATGCGGATCCTCACACGCATAGTCCCAGCGCATGCGCACCCCGGGCTCGATCGCCGCCCGGACCAGCGCGATGGAATCCGCCACGACGTCGTAGTCGCCCTCCGTGTCCCGGGCGATGCCGAACTCGGTTTCCAAACCGAATAAAACGGTCGGTGTCTCCACGCGGAATCAACAAGACATCTATTCGTACGGCGGCAACTCCCAAGTTGGAAATCTGCCGCGGAAGACACGCCTTCGGATTCGAGCTTGGCGGCGCCCGCCCGTTGGCCCGACGCTTTGCCAGTACTTCTCATTGCATGAAAGCATTCTGGTCTTGGGTGGTCTGCGCGGGGTTGTGGGCCGGGTTCGGCGTTCACGGGGCGGACGCCGTGTCAGTGCGACTTCCGGCGACGGATGACGGGTTGCCGGGCAGCGGTCCGATTCGGCGCTACGATTGGTTCCAGGATTTGTGGACTAAAAAACGCACCGCCTGGGCGCAACGGGTGGAACTCGACCGGTACTCGTTGGTGTTCCTCGGGGATTCCATCACCCAAGGCTGGGGCGACGATCTCGGTGGGAGTTTTCCGGGCGTCAAAGTGGCCAACCGCGGGATCAGCGGCGATACGACCCGGGGAATGTTGATCCGTCTGGCCGATGATGTTCTGGCGCTCAATCCGCTCGGCGTGGTGCTGCTCCTGGGCACCAACGATCTGGAAGAGGGCGCGGACCCGGAGACCATCGCGGGGAACGTCCGGCTCATCCTGGCGGAACTGAAACGGCACAATCCGCAGATGCCGATCATCCTGTGCGAAGTGTTCCCGAGTTCAGCCTCGAAGAAGCGGCCGGCGGAGAAGATCAAGAAGTTGAACGCGCTCTATGCGGCCTTGGTGAAGGGGGATCCGCAGGTGACCTTGGTGGAGACTTGGCCGTTGTTTGCCGATGCCCAAGGCGATGCCAAGGAAGCGCAGTTCCCGGACTTGCTGCATCCCAACGCCGCGGGCTATGCCCTGTGGGCGGCGGCGCTGCGTCCGATCTTGGCGACCCAGGGATTTCTGGAGACCACGCCGGATGTGTTCACGCCGGAGCCGGGGTTTGTCAGTTTGTTCAACGGACGCGACCTGACGGGCTGGGGATTTCGAACCAATGATTTCAGCGGATTATCACGGAGTCCAGATGGACGGTATGTGGCCCGGCACGGTCGGCTGATTGTGACCACACCGCCGGAGCACAGCCGAGTCCAGCAACTCTGGACCACCCGTTCATTCCCCAAAAACTTCGTCCTGAAGCTGGAGTTTCGGGCGACGCCCAACGCCGACAGCGGCATTTTTATCCGCGAACCCCAGCTGCAATGCCGGGACTATCCGCTGGCGGGACCGTACAAGAACCTGAAGTCCTACCGACCTCAGGACTGGAATGAAGTCGTAGTGACCGTGAAGGACGGTATCGCGCACTGCACCTGCAATGGCGAGGTTTTGGAAGCGGCCTTGAAGGTGCCCCCGACCGGCCCCATCGGCTTGGAAGGCGATCGGGGGCAAATGGAATACCGCCGGATTCGCATTCGCGAGCTGCCCTGACGCTAAGCGCTCCAGCCTTTGCGATACTCGCGGCGGAGGTAGCGCTCGGCGTCGCGTCCGCTTGAGGTAAAGCGGAAGTTCGGTCCGTCCCATCCCAGCGGAACGCCGGCCCGAATGGCGACATTGCCCAAGAGAATGGCTTCCGTGAGGGGGCCGGCGTAGTCGAAGTTCGAGAACGGTTTGGGGCCGCCTCGAATCGCCTCCACCCACTCGTTCTTCATGCCCTGATCCCCCTTGCCATTGCGAGCCAGGGTAGGGGCGGGGGCCACGAAGCCGGCGAAGCGATCGCCCGGGAGGAGTTTCCAGTCGGCACCGTAATCGGAGGGCGAATACAGCACCCCTTTTTCGCCCACCATGAGGCAGCCGCTGTCGGACGGTTTCTCACCATGGAACAGATCCATCGGCGGGAGATTCTTCGAGCCGGAGGGTAACTTGCCTTCGTACCAGGTGAAGCGGACCGGGCCACGTGCTCCGCGGGTCGGGAACTCGTAATAGACCGTCGCCCAACCCGGATACGTCTCCGGATTCGGCGGCTCGTTTTCGGCCCGAATAGCGGTGGGATAATCCAGTTCCAACGCCATGAAGGGCAGGTTGGCGGTGTGGCATCCCATGTCACCCAGGGCGCCGGTGCCGAAGTCCCACCAACCCCGCCAGGCAAACGGATGATAGGCCGGGTGGTAAGGCCGCATGGGGGCCGGACCAATGAATTCGTCCCAGTGCACGTTGGCCGGGATCGGAGGCGTCTCGACCGGCCGGGCGACGATTCCGGGGGACTGAGGCCAAACCGGGCGATTCGTCCAGACATGAACTTCGGTCACTTTGCCCAGCGCTCCGGCACGAATCGCTTCCACACCCCGGCGCAACCCGTCCTCGGCGGTTCCCTGGTTGCCCATTTGCGTCACTACCTTGTGCTTGCGGGCCAGATCCCGGAGCCAACGGGCTTCCCAGACGTCATGGGTCATGGGCTTTTGGACATACACATGCATCCCGCGCTGCATCGCCAGGGCCGCGGCGAGGGCGTGCGTGTTGTCCGGAGTGCTGATGGTGACGGCGTCAATCTTGCCGGACATCTCGTCGAGCATCTTGCGGAAGTCGTAGTACGGCTTGGCCTGGCCGAACTTGGCCAGCTTGGCTTGAAGCGATTTGTCATCGCAGTCGCAAAGGGCCACGACATCTCCGAGCGTTCCGGCTTGATCAATGTCGCTCGAACCCTTGCCACCGACACCGATGCCCGCCATTCGCAGCCGTTCGTTCGCTCCCCAAACCCGGGCGGGAAGGAACGAAAAGGCCAGTGACGTGGCGGCGGCAGATTGAAGAAACCGACGGCGGGAATAGGTCTTGGAAAAAGTAGGGCGCATGCCAGGAATCAATGCGGGTGAAGTTTCCAAAGGGTGCTGATGAGGCTGCTCTAGGACAAGTCCCGACATCGAAATTGGGCCGTAACGATTCGCTTGGACCTCGACTTTCCTCAATTCCCGCTTGCTGCGGAGTCGGGAGGCAGGCACATACTTCCGCATTCGTGAAACACTCGGTTCGCCAAGATCAGCCGCTCTCCAGTTCCTTCGGAATCGGAATTGGCTCGATTAGCATTGGATGCTTCCCGCGTCGCTGAACGAGTTTTCCGTCAATCGAAAGCCCCGTTCCGCGACCCGGAACGGGGCTTTCGGTTTTCGGGACCGAATGGATCCCCTCCTCTCATGAAAGTACCCCAGGTCGAAATCTACGACACCACTCTCCGCGACGGCGCCCAGGCCGAAGGCATCAACTTCTCCCTGGCCGACAAGCTGCGCATTGCCGAACGGCTGGATCAGTTCGGAATTCATTACGTCGAAGGCGGCTGGCCGGGGTCCAATCCGAAGGACCTGGAGTTCTTCCAGCAGGCAGCCCGACGCAAGTGGCGCCAGGCGAAGATCGCCGCGTTTGGCTTCACCCGTCGCAAAGGGGTGGCCGTCGAACAGGATGACCAGGTGCGGCTGTTGCTCGATGCCGAATCGCCGGTGGTCACCATCGTTGGCAAAACTTGGTTGCTTCACGTCCACGAAGTGCTGCGGGTGAAGCCCGAGGAGAACCTGGCGATGATCGCCGACACCATCCGGTACCTGAAGGATCAGGGTCGGACCGTGGTGTACGATGCCGAGCACGCGTTCGATGGGTTCACCGATGCTCCCGACTACGCCTTGGCCACCTGGCAGGCAGCGGAGAAGGCGGGGGTCGACGTGGTCTGTCTTTGCGACACCAATGGCGGACGGCTCCCGGCCGAAGTCGCTCGGATCACCGCCTTTGCCAAGGGTAAACTCAATGTTCGCCTGGGCATTCACACGCACAACGACTGCGGATTCGGTGTGGCCAACGGCATCGCCGCCCTGGAAGCCGGAGCCAGCCACATTCAGGGAACCATCAACGGCTACGGCGAACGCACCGGGAACTGCAATCTGATCAGCGTCATTCCCACCGTGCATTTCAAACTGGGATGGAAGGGTGTCCCGGTGAAGTCGATGCCGAAGCTGCGCGAGCTCTCCGAGTTCGTCGACGAAATCGCCAACGTGCGCCATGACCCGCGTCAGCCGTGGGTGGGCCAGACGGCGTTCGCGCACAAAGGCGGCATCCATGTTCACGCTATCGAGCGCGTGGCGCGCAGTTATGAGCACATCCAACCCGAGGCTGTGGGCAACACCCGCCGCGTCCTGGTCAGCGACATGTCGGGTCGGACCAACATTCTGCTCAAGGCCCAGGAGCTGGGCTTCAAGTTGAGCGCTGACGCCCCGGAAACCCGGACCATCACCACCCGAGTCAAGGAATTGGAATCGCAAGGCTTCGAGTACGAGGCGGCTGAAGCGTCGCTGGCGCTCTTGATCCGCGGGGTCTTGGACCACAATCCCGAACTATTGTTTTCAGTGGTGGATTACCACGTCTCCATGCGCGGGGACGGGACCAGCTCCACCTGCGAAGCTACGGTAAAGGTCAAGGTGGGACAGAAGATCCACCATACCGTGGCCGACGGCGACGGACCGGTGAATGCGTTGGACGGAGCACTCCGATCAGCGTTGGCGCAGTCGTTCCCCAAGCTGGAGCGCATTCAACTGACCGACTACAAGGTGCGCATCCTCGATGGCGTTGCTGGAACCGGCGCGAAGACCCGGGTGCTGATCCAATCCACCGACGGCAAACGCGAGTGGGGCACCGTGGGTGTGAGCGAGAACATCATCTCGGCATCGTTGCAGGCGTTGGTGGACTCAATGGAGTACGCGCTGCTGAAAAAGTGAGGAAGGGAAGGGCGACGTCCGCCGACGGCAGGAGGCGCCATTCTGCCTTGTGACGTATTCCGGAGAAACGGGTGCATGGAGTTCTCTGGTTGAGTCGGCGCGTCGTCCCCTCCGCGGCTACGGGTTGGGCGACGTGATGCAGAGCCTCGCGCGGGGGAGATGTCACACGGGGAGTTCGTCCTGACGCAGACGCCTCGCCCATTCCTCCGGTCATCCCTGGTCTGAGTCCTGCAAACGGGGTAGGCACGTGACGAATGCGGAACGGACCGGGCGCGATTGAGGGAAATAAGGACATCAACAGCGACGAATCATTGCATTCGGAAGCTGCTTCGGTTAACCGGAACGAACTCTCCCAGTACATCACTAACTCCTACGCGCACAGTTCCATGAAGCGAATGCACTTCGAGCGGAACGTGGCTGCCATGCTCCTGGCAACCGCGTTTCAAGTCGGCGCTGCCGATATCACGGTGACGACCGTCAACAACGTCAATCCACCGGTGGGGCAAACGTCCCTCGCACAGGCCCTCGCGGCCGCCGCAGCGGGTGACACTATCAAATTCAACATCCCCGGTGACGGTCCCCATGTCATCGTGACTCCCCTGGGCGGCTATCCGCTGATTCAAGTCGATAACCTGACCATCGACGGTTACAGCCAACCCGGATCCAAGGCCAACAGCAACGGCATCCTCGGCGGCAATAACGCCAACATCAAAATCGTGTTGGACTCGACCAGCGAGGCCCAAGGCGTGAATCCGGAGAATGCCGAGTTGCCCTTGCGCCACTCGACGCGCCTGCCGTTTTCCGGTTATGGCGGTTCCGAGAATGCCATTCTGGGCGTGCTCGGGGCCGACGGAGTCAAAGTTAAGGGGCTCGCATTTATCGGCCGACACACCGAGGGAAGTGACGCCGACCCCTCCATTTACGCCATCGCCCTGGTGCAGGAAGCGCTCAATGCGAAGGTCCAAGGCTGTTGGTTTGGTTTGAAGCCTGGTGATGAACCGACCACCGAGAATCTCAAACCTGTGAGTTCAGCCGTGGCCGCTTTTCGGCATCGGGAACCGACCGACACCTATTCCGGCGGTCTGACTATGGGAACCGACGGTGACGGCTCCAAGGATGTCGAGGAATTCAATGTAATCCTGGGTTGCCACATTGGCCTGGCAATTGAAGCACCCAGTCTCCGGGTCTCGGGAAACTATGTGAACGTGTTTCCCGATGGCGTGACGTTTGTCGATATCGACGCGGTACACCAGACCCTGCTGGCCACCGGCCGTACCGGCAGTGATGCCAGCGTGGAGTTCATGGAGAATGGACGCACGGCTCACAACACCATCATTGGTACCAACGGCGATGGAAAGAGCGACGGCAACGAACGGAATATCGTCGGTCACACGGTGTATGATGTGCACGTGGAGTTCTACAGCGGGGCCACCAACACGGTCATCGCGGGCAACTACTTCGGTGTTGGTGTTGACGGCGTGACCGCCGCTCCCGTTTCCGTGAATGCCACTCCAGGATTCGCTGCGCTCCCGGGAACGGCTGACGTCCGTATTGGCTCCAATGGCGACGGCGTCAGTGACGGGCTGGAAGGCAATTTCCTGATGGGAATCCCCGGGACGCGTTTGGTCGAAGCGGGACCAACGGTGCCGATTACCGTGCGCCGCAACATTTACTCGGGAAATGCGATTGATGGTTTCCCGTTTGTGGATGGTCAGAACGCCACCTACGAGGCGTATTACGCCAATGCCCTGCTGGACAGTGCTGCCGGCGCGATTCCGGTCATCGAAAGCATCGTGGCCGGCGTGATGAAAGGGACCGTTCCGGCTCCCAATAAGGCCAACTACGCCAACCACGTGGTGGACGTGTATGTGATTGACTCAAAAGCGGCAGAGGCGGGACTGACCGTTCCCGGTACCTATGCCGGATCTTTCGTGGAAGGTTCGCCGAGTGATCAGAATGCGGCGGCGAATGCCTTTACGGTGGATCTGAAAGGAATGTCGATTGCTCCCGGCGCCTCGGTGGCCATTGCGGTGACTTACACTGCAGCCGCCAAAGGTACGCCTGGAACCAACTCGCTGACTGGCCCGCTCTCGGCGCCGGTCACGGCTGACATCCCGGTCGTGGTTCCGGGAAGTATCGAGTCGGTTGGGCTTACCCGAATTGTTCCGGATACGGCGGTGATCGTTCCGGAGGCCGATTCCCTCGGCAACTGGGAGCCCTACGCCAGCGTGCTAGGCACCAATGTCTTCCTGATTGAAGGCAACACGTTCGCCGAAGGCGCGGTGTTCCCGCTGCCGGACGGTCGCCAACGCTATGTGGTCGCCTTGCAACCGGCCGCGGGCGGAGCAATGAAGCTCGGCGAAGGATTCTACTCGGACGCCGGGCAGCCCTACCGGACCGAAATCAACAAGTCCCGCGAGAATGGGAATCCCGGCCGTGTTGCTGGTGACAAGCGTCCAGGCGCAGTGAACTTCATCGTGGGCGGCGAAGCGTCGCCGCACGCCTATCCGGCCTTCCAAAGCGACAACCGCTGGAATCTCGGCTTCACCCGATCCGGCCTGGGTGCGGACGGCAATGGGCCGGATCCCACGGAAGGGCGCTACGGCACGGTTCAGAGCTATTCGCTCAACCTCACGACTCTGGAACAAACCCCGCTCACCAAAGCTCTGGACGCCGCCAACGGCCGGCTCACCACCGGAACTCCGCCGAACTCCCAGGTCACGCGCTTCGGCGGTGATGTGGTTGCTCTGGATAACGGCAACTTTGTCTCCGTGGTCGAAGACCGATCCCGGACTCGCAATGAGGCGGGCAATGCCGTCGTGGCGACCATTCTCAGTCCCACCGGACAGATTGTGACCGAGAGTTTCGTGGTCGCGAATGGCGACATCTGGGCCAACGTGGCGGGCTTCAAGGGTGGCTTCGCCGTCCGCGTGGCGGGCGTGATCCATCTTTTCGACAACGCCGGCACCCGACTCGCTCCGATCGACCAGAACACGTCGGGCGAATCCTTTGACCGCAATCGCGGCGACGGTGTTCGCATGGCCGGTCATATCAATTCACCGTTTATCTTCCTCGCTGGCAAGGTCACCACGGCCAACCTCATCAAGGTGGCGGCGTGGGACACCCGGGATGGCAGTTTCGCCGGCTCGGCTGAAGTGAGCGAACCCGCCTTCGCCGGTGGCTTCGATCGCGCCAATCTAGCCGTCGACGCGTTGAATCGCGTGGTGGTGGGCTGGGTTTCCCAGCCGGAGGGTTATGAGAAGCAACAAGTCGCTGCGCGCGTGCTGGCACTCGATGAAACTTCCAAAACCATCACCCCTCTGACCGGCAGCTTCCTGCCCTTCATCAACGCCGCCCAATCGGGTGGAATCGGCAGTGTGCAAATGAGTATTGCCATGACGACCCGCCAGATCTGCGTGGCCGCCAAGGGCGAGATCAATCTGCAGAACAAACCGGAGCAGGGTGCGTTCATCAATCCAAACACCGGCGAACCGTTGAAAGAGATCAATTTCTACACGGTGTTCACGCATCCAAATCCGCAGGCGGATCCCACGCCTCCGGTGGGTGGCGTGACACCGACCCTCGGAGTCAGCCTGGGTGCCAACGGCAACGTGACGATCACCTGGAGCAGTGGTGTTCTCGAATCATCCACCAGCGCCAACGGCAACTGGACTCCGCTGCCCGCGCTGACCAGCCCGCTCGTGATTACGCCGACCGAGCCGTCGATCCTGTACCGCGTCCGGTACTGAGATCTCGATCGGATACGACGACTTAACGCAACAACGGGCTCGGCTCTCGCCGGGCCCGTTTTTTTGCCTCGGTGGGGCGACACTCCGTGGAGCCGTCCGCGCGTGGACTGGCGCCGTGTGACTTCGCTATGACGCGTCCGCCTCCGTAGCCGCCGACGGCAGGAGGCGCCATTCTGTCTCCAGACGCGTTACTGGGATTCCGGCGCGTGGAGTACTCTGGTTGAGTCAGCGCCTCGTCCTCTCGGCGGATACGGTGGGGATTGCCTCGGCGAACCAGACTTGGCTAACGTTCCTTCGCCCTTTCACCATTTATGCCTTCCTCTTCGCTTTCGCGCGGTCTCCTGAGTTTGCCGCTGATCTTCACTCTGACACCCAGTGTGGCCAGGGCCGCGTTGGTCATCGAAAATCGACTGACCCGACTCGAAGCCAACACCCAGTTTGGATACATTGGAGGCCTTAACACTCAGCTCGATTCCAAGACTTACTCCAGTCTCATCGCGGATCTGCAGGTCTCCCTAAGTGGCTCCAATAGCGGAGAGGGCGCGCTGGGGGATGGTTCGTGGATTGCGAATTTCAACTATACGCACTTTCAGGATCTGACCTGGAACTCCCAGGGATGGGAGGCCAACGGAAGCACGGATCTGTTCGCCTTCGTTGGAGATCAGGGGGTGGCGGCCGTGGACGCCCAGCAGGGGAATCGACTCGAACTCGGATTTCGGGTGGACGCGCCGACCACCTATACGTTCTCTGGAGTGTTTACGGATCTGGCGGAAATTCACTTAGACCAGTCCGTCGGAAATGGTCTGTGGACTCCTCTGGCCAATCCAGTCCCGGGGACCTTCGGAATCGAGCTAACACTCGCGCCGGGAAGTTACCGCTTGCTGGCCAGTGGCGGCGGATTCCATGACGGCTCCACGGGCATGGGTTCCGCGTGGACCGCCAAGCTGACGGCTGTGCCGGAGCCCAGCACATGGGCTCTCGGCTTCACTGGTTTAATGGGAGTGGGCGCCGTCATCGGTTTCCCAAGGACGCGTCGCCCGCTGAATTGATCACGCCTTGGTGTAAACCTCGGCGCCCTGTTCGACGAATTCCTTCGACTTCTCCTCCATCCCGCGGCGGAGCGCTTCTTCCTCGGCGACCCCCTGTTCGGCGGCGTACTTGCGCACGTCCTCGGTGATCTTCATGGAGCAGAAGTGCGGTCCGCACATGGAACAGAAGTGCGCACTCTTGGCGCCTTCCTGGGGAAGGGTCTGATCGTGGAACTCGCGGGCGGTGACCGGATCCAGGCTCAGATTGAACTGATCCTCCCAGCGGAATTCGAAGCGCGCCTTGCTCAGCGCGTTGTCGCGATACTGGGCGGCCGGATGCCCCTTCGCCAGATCCGCAGCGTGGGCGGCAATCTTGTAGGCGATGACGCCATCCTTGACGTCTTTCTTGTTGGGCAGGCCCAGATGCTCTTTGGGCGTCACGTAGCAGAGCATCGCGCATCCGTACCAGCCGATCATGGCGGCGCCAATACCACTGGTCAGATGATCGTAGCCCGGAGCGATGTCTGTGGTCAGCGGTCCCAGCGTGTAGAACGGCGCCTCGTGACACCACTCCAACTGCTTGGCCATGTTTTCCTCAATCATGTGCAGCGGCACGTGGCCGGGTCCTTCATTCATCACCTGAACCCCCTTCTTCCAGGCGCGTTCGGTCAATTCGCCTTGGACCTTCAGTTCGCCGAACTGAGCGGCATCATTGGCATCGGCAATCGAACCCGGACGCAACCCATCGCCAATGCTGAAGCTGACGTCATATGCGGCCATGATGTCGCAAATGTCGTCCCAATGCGTGTAGAGGAAGTTCTCCTGGTGATGCGCCAGGCACCACTTGGCCATGATACTGCCGCCGCGGGAAACGATCCCGGTCATGCGGGCGGCGGTGAGCGGGACGAAGCGGAGCAGAACCCCGGCGTGAATCGTGAAGTAGTCGACGCCTTGTTCCGCCTGTTCGATCAGGGTGTCCCGGAAGATTTCCCAGGTGAGGTCCTCAGCTTTGCCGCCGACTTTCTCCAACGCTTGATAAATCGGAACGGTGCCAATCGGGACCGGTGAATTGCGCAGAATCCATTCCCGGGTGGCGTGGATGTTCTTGCCGGTGGAGAGATCCATCACGGTGTCGGCGCCCCACTTGGTGGCCCAGCGCATCTTTTCCACTTCCTCTTCGATGCTGGAGGCAACCGCGCTGTTGCCGATGTTGGCGTTGATCTTCACCAGGAAATTTCGGCCGATGATCATCGGTTCGGATTCCGGATGATTGATGTTGGCGGGAATGATGGCCCGACCGGCCGCCACTTCGGCGCGCACAAATTCCGGAGTGATTTCGACCGGAATGCGCTGGGGGAAGCGTCGGAAAATGCTGGGCGTGGTCGGCAAATCCGGCTGGGACACGGACAACTGAGCGCTGCCGGCGTGCTGCTTGTTGAGATCGTTGCGAACGTTGTCCTGGGCGAGATCTGCAATTCGCGCCCGCCCGAGATTCTCGCGAATCGCAATGAACTCCATTTCGGGTGTGATGATGCCCTGGCGGGCGTACCACAGCTGCGTCACGGGGTGGCCCTGACTCGCCTTCAGCGGGCGGCGGCGTTGTCCCTTCAATCCGGGGAACTCCACCAACCGATTCCGTTCCGCCTGGCTGGCGTATTCGGCGTGTTGACGGGACAAATAGCCGTTGTCCTGCGGCTTTACCTCGCGACCGTCATACTCGGCAACATCACCGCGCCGCAGGATCCATTCCCGTCGGAGCGCTGGCAGGCCTTCCTCCACGGTGCCCTGGAAACCGGGATCACCCCAGGGACCCGAGCAGTCATACACCCGGACCGGTTCGTTGAGTTCGACTCGGCCGTTGAACGCCTTGGTGGGCGAGAGTTCGATTTCGCGCACCGGCACCTTCAGGTCCTGATGCAATCGGCCCGGCAGATACACCCGAGTTGAATTGGGGAGAGGTTGGGAGCTATGAGGCTCAAACGAGGACTTGGGATCGGCGATCATGGACGAAATGAGAAATCGGGGTGGGCGGAAGAATCTAGCGAGGGAAGACGACCACGACGCCCCAACACGCAAGAAGGCCCGGAGAACGGCAGTTGTCCGGCGGCAGTGTTTGAAGTGACGTCATCGATTCGTAACGGCACCCCGGGAGAAGACGGAAAGGTTCTTCCCTTCGCCGGCATTACCCGGGGCAGGTTCAACGGGTCTCATGCTAAACCGCATGACTCTCAGCCGCACCACAGCGGCTCCCCGAACACGACGCAGAATGCCGCCAGAGCTGGCCGGGTCAAGGCTGGGGGCGAGGAGATGCAGGGTCTCGTGGAACCGACTCTGCGCCCGGAGAACGGACTCGCGTGGCTTCAATCCAGGTTTGAAGTTGGGATCGTAGGCGTCGCTCCTGTTCGGAATAGGTAGTGGACTGGTCACGAGTTTCTCCGGGATCCGTCGTCAAATCGTAGAGCTCCGACCGCGCATCGGTCAGGGAAAGGATCAACTTCCACCGACCTTCGCGCAGAGCCGCGCTGGGCCGGTGCCCGGATCCATGGGCGTGGGGATAGTACCAAGCCAGGAATCGCTGTTCCAAGGCGGGATCCGACTGGCCTTCCAAGACGCGAACCAGGGAGTGTCCATCACGAGGCGGGTTTTGGTTTGAGGAAAGGCCACACGCTTCGACCAGGGTGGGGTAGAGGTCGGTGGTTGACGCCGGGAGGGAGACCGTTCGTGCCGACCAGCGAGCCGGCCAGGAAATCAGGAACGGCACCCGGATTCCGCCTTCGTAGTTCCAACCTTTGCCGCTTCGCCAGGGAAGGTTGCAAGTAGGCCCCGGTGACTTGCCTTCCAAGGTACAAAGTCCGCCGTTGTCGGAGGTGAACACCACCAGCGTGTTGTCGCGAAGTTTCAACCGATCCAGGGCGTCGAGCAGACGCCCCACATTGGTGTCGAGGTTTTCGACCATAGCGGCGTACGCGGGGTCATCCTGACGGGCGCGCGAAACGGCACCAGGGGCAGCCGACACGGTCGGAGTCGGGGAATCACCAAAACGGGCCTGCCGCTTGGCCCGGTACTTCTCGACCAAACCGGGAGGTGCCTGAATCGGCGTGTGGACGGCATAGTGCGCCAAACACAGGAAAAACGGCCGCTGGGGATCTCGTGCCTCCAGAAACGAAATCGCCGACGACGTCAGCAGATCGGTCAGATAATCTCCCGGCTGAGCGGAACCAAAATCGGGAACATCCCAAACCGTTGCGCGAGTCTCGGAGTTGCGGAAGGGTGGAAAGAATGAGGCCGGCTGACCCGCCCGATTCACCCCCCGGGACCAGGCGAATCCATGTTGGGAGGGGTGATCGGAGTCGAGTTCGCCCAAGTGCCATTTGCCCAGGTAGGCGGTCTGATAGCCGGCGGCTTGGAACGCTTCGCCAAGGGTGATTTCCGAGGCGGCCAGCGCGACCCCGGAACCGGGATGAATCCAATCCGTGATGCCCAATCGCTGCGGCGCCCGGCTGGTTAGAAGCGCGGCCCGGGTGGGCGAACAAACGGGATGGGCGGAATAGAAGTCGGTGAAGCGAACGGCCGACCGGGCCCAGGCATCGAGCCGAGGTGTCTCATGAAAGGTGGAACCATCGACCCCGAGGTCACTACGACCGAGATCGTCCACCAGCACCAAAACGACATTGGGTTGGCTGGGACCAGCTCCCTGAAGTCCAACAGAGATCAGGGCGAACAGGGCCGCGATTCCCAGCCTGCGTAACCAGGGGAACCGACGCCCCACCCCACCTCTTGCGGATCGAATCACTTGCCCGGTAATTGAAAACTATCGACGCAGGCCTTCAGGAGGGCGCTTTCCTCTTTCCACCGGTCCTCGGAAGCGGTGGCTGTGACGAGGTAGAGCTTCTGATTCACCAACTCGGCACGAGCGTACCAGTGCAGCACTCGATTCTGTAGTTTTCCAAAGTATTCCAGAACGGCGACGGAATCCGAGGGCCGGGTGGTCTTCAGGAGGGAAATCCCGGCGGTCTTGAACTGGGCCTCGCTGAGCCGGATGTATTGATCCAGCGAGTTGGTGTAGGACTGAATGAGGACGTTCACATTGCCGGCGAAGCCATCCTGGATCGGCAGCGACATAGTCAACGCCATCTGCGGTGTCTGGGGTGTTTTGGGCTCCAAGGGTTGGATGGAAAAACCGGCCACGGGAAAGGAAAGGCGGTTCGGCGGTTCGGCCGCTCCGACCGTCATTGCCGAAATCAAACTCAAGCCCAGTAGCCCTCCCAACCCACAATTCATCCGTCGAGGATGAGGTTAGGCGGGCGACCTGTCACGTATTCCCACCCACACACCCACACCCACACCTTGGAGTGTACTCGACCTTGCGAAGACGCCTCATCGCTGGCAAAAAGGGTGACTTGTGAATCTGACGAAAAGCCTCGACCGACTTGGCAATTTTAGTCTGCTGCGAATGGGAGTTCTTCTGGCCGGGCTCCTCGCAGGAGGGTGCCTCCTTCGGGCTCAGCAGTTTGGTCCGATCGTCACCATCCCCATCGCGAAAGTCACCGAGCCGTACCTCTCGATAGATGAGGCGGGGACACGAAAGTCCTGTGGAGTGCGTCTTTACGGGGAATGGCCGGCCTACCTCAACTACACCAATCGAACCTCCTATCGGATTTACACTCCGGGCCTAGCGCGTCTGCCGACCCCCCAAAACTCGGTCGCGGTGGGTGGACGCTTTCGCTTCTATTGCTTTTTCAATGGAGTCGACACTCCCGATCTGAACGCCGAATGTCCGACGCAGATTGGGGGCGGACTCCCGGATTGGTATGTCGAGGTGCAGCGGCAGGGACCCTTCGCTGCTTTCCAAAGGATCACGGAAGACCCCTCGCAGCCCGGGCGTTGGACTTTTGTATCCCGCTCAACCGATCCGGAGGGCGATCCGGTTACTGAGCATTGGGAATTTGGCGATGGCAGCACCGCCAGTGGCAACAGTGTGGTTCATCAGTACACTCAACCGGGGACCTATTCGCTGTATCTCACCGCGACCGATTCGGACACGCTCACCAATCGAGCCCGAATCACCGTCCTCGTACCTGCCCCCAAGCTGGAGTCCTCGCTTCGGATGCCGGACAGCCCCAACAGCACCAAAGTGGTCCTCGACCAGGATTTCAAGGTGCGACTGCGGGTGGGCGCCACGGCCAGCGGTGTTGGCGGCCTGAGCGAGGTTCGGTTCACCACCAATGCGATTCTCGAGTTCCCGAACTGGATCACAGTGGTCGAACAACCATCTACGTTCGAGTTGGGGACGCTCCAACCGGGCGAGTCGAGGTTCTTCGACTTCACTCTTCGAGCCACCAATATTGGGAAATTCTCCCTTATCTCCGCGCCGTTGGTGGCCAAGGACGCTGCGGGTCGGACTGTGAACGGTCCGCGGGCCACCTTGAACGGATCGGTTCCGGGACTCACGGTGGAGGTGGTGTTCCCGGAGGAACCGGTTCGGCTCACGCGAAAGGAGCAGGACGAAGAAGAGAACAGTCTTTCGGAGAAGCCCGGATATCGACCGCTCGGGTTTCCCGTGACCTTACGCGTGTCGGTACCGAGGTATGGTCGACCGGTACGCGAGGTGCGTTTGAACAACGCCGAAGCCAACGATGGCGGGATCGATATTGATCGCGTTACGCGGACGGAAAATCCGGAGGTTCCCTGGGTACAGGCCGTACCCCAGCCTGTGCCGTTTCCGCTCACCGTCACCAACAAGGCTTCTCCGGCGATGGTCCCCGGGGTGCTCGAACCAGGGGGCAAACCCGTTGAATTTCGGCTGATGGTCGAGACGGATACACCGGGCGACTTTTCCTTCACGGGGATAATTTCCGCGCTTCGGGAAGACGGTCTCGGTGAAGTCACCGAGGTGGGTTCGGACGTACTGACCATCGGCGGCGACATCCTGCTCGCGGTGCAGGTGGAACTGGTTCACCCGCTGGTGTTGCCCCGGATCACCGAAGGCGAAGAGGTTGAGGTGTTCGGCAAACTGAAGAACATGACCTGGGATGACACCATCCGAATGCACCCGGTGCGGGTCATCAGCCAAGGACAGGGATTTGTTCTCGGGCCGGCACCCTACGAAGGGGATCTGCCGCCTCTGGGTATACCCGGCATCTTCGATCCGGTCCTGAAACCACGCGAAGAGCGCAGCTTCAGGGCGCGGGTGAAAACGGAAAGGATTCCTGGATTAGATTCGCGGTTGCTGGGCCGGACGAATGTCCTCGTGGACTTCGCGGTAGGCGGTGTCCTGATCCCTCCCAAAGGCGAAGAGCGGGATCTCAAGCCGGAAGATATCCTGGTGGAGTGGGGTAAAGGCCGACACCGACCAAGTTCAAGTGCTAACCTGCTTCGGGCGCGGGTTGATCCGGATCCCCAAGACACGCCCCTGCTCACGGCGGAACAGTTCTTCTCGCTTTCGGCCGGTAAGGCCATGGAGAACATCGCACTGGGGGGAAGGGACTTTGCGATGGTCACTATCCCCCAGACCCTGGGGTCCATTCTTCCCGCTACTTGGGCGGTGCTGGATACCACTGGGGCAGCAGCCGTGGAGACTCTGGTCGCCGTCAATAACGCCGGAAGATATCTCTGGGCCTGGGCGGACTGGCAGCGAGACATCTATGAAGGACTAGATCCTGAAACTCATCGTCAGCAGTATCAACTGATCGCCAACGAGCTGTATTCCTATTACTCCGACAAGTTCGAATCGGCCCAGCAAGTACAAGAGATCGTGAACCGCGGGATCGAGGGGTATTTCAGCAAGGTGATCGACTACCAAAACCGTGCCTACGAAGCTTCGGGTCATGGTTTCTCGGAGGAGTTGGCCGCAGTGGTGGGGGAACCGTTCCGGGCGGGAACGTCGCTCGTTCTTGAAGAAATCGTGGTTGGAGCAGCCGTTCAGAGTTTCGTGGTCAAGGTGAGCCGCTCCAGAGCCCTTATCGAGGAGGCGGTGGCAGCCAAGTTGGCCCGGGCTCGGAAGGCGGAACAGGAACTCGCGGAAGCGACGGCGGAGGTCGCTCGCCGGGGAGAATTGGGTGATCCGCGTTTGGTGGAGGCGACACCGGGCCTGAAGGCGATCCCCGGCGGAACCAAGGTGACGACCGCTCAGGCCATCGCCGGTTGGGCGGTAGACCAGATTTCCGACCGAAACTTGCGCCGGATGACCGACGTGAAGAATGGCGGCATGGCGATCATCGTGGCCTTGCGTTCGCGGGCGGACGAAACCATCGAGTGGATGAAAACGCCCCTCGGCGTCGTACCGAAACCCGTCACTTTCAAACCCAAGAACGTGGATGCTGATGACGTGGCCTTTCTGGGCTATCGCGACGGTGTGGGTTACGGAGGTGCCAATGGAGTGGGCGCGGGAGACCGTGGAGCGACGGCATTGGCCGAGCCCTTGTCGCGGGAGGAGGTGCTGGCGCGCCTCGACCGGGCCAATGCCGACGCCGCGACCCGCAATCGGGTATTGGAGCGACACGACAAGCGTTGGAAGGAATGGCATGGCGCGGATTGGCCTGGCTCAAATCCATCCCAGTCCAAGGTGCAGGAACTCAAGAACCGGACCCCCGTCGTTGAAGTGGTGAATGGACGGGGGATCCGCAAAGGATCATTGGATGTGCCCAAGCGGGGAACCACACCGGATTCTAGCATCAACTCCGACGTCATGGGGCCCGTGGTCATGGATCAACGCCGCTTCGAGATGCGTCAGGTTATTGATCCGCCCGGCTCCCCCGATTTTCCCGAGGGGCGCGAATACTGGGAGTGCTGGCTGGAAGACGACACCCGGGTGGTGGATCCCAAGACTGGGGTGGTGTTGCGCGAGGGCGCGATGCGACGCATTGCTGGTGATATTGACCTGGTAGCAGTGACCCACGCTTCGGGACATGCCTTGCAACCCTTCACGGAGTTCACGGAAACGGTGGCCCGAAACCTCCAACACGGGATCAACGCTCAGCACCCGTGGAGCAGTTCACTTCGAGATCCCAAAATGAGGGCGGAGTTCCTGGATCCACACCGCTGGCACGAAGACCCCGCCAAACGCGGCGAACCACTGCTCCTCTATGTCAATGGCGAGGCCCGCGTCGGCTGGTTCCATCCCACGCGTGAAATCTCGGCGGATAACCCGCTGGATGGTTTCATGTGGCTCGATGGCGGTACGGGAGATGTGGACGATGTCGTGGACTTCCAGCGCGACCTGCGCGGGACAATCGACAGTCCGGCCGACGTATTGCCGCCTTCGTTTGCCCCCATGAGTTCCAAGGTCCGGGCGGCGATGATCAATTCTGACAACGCCAAGGGAACGAAACTGCTGGCCCGCTGCGCGGTTCGCACCGGCCGCACCGGCGGGGCAGTCTATCGACTGGGACAGGCTGAGACCCTCGAAAAGCGGATCGAAGACGGAAGCTGGCAGCCTACCGACCCGGCGCTCGAATGTAACGACGGGGAACTCGTTATCGTGCCTGAAACAGCGTTGAGCGAGGACGTACCGGCCGGCGCATTTGCCTTACCCATCCTCGAAGATCTTCTGGGGTTCAACTGGCGCGAGATGTTCCAAATTGGGGATCAAGTGGTGATCAATCCCGGTTCGGCTACCGAGGAGGTTCGCACCGTGGCGGGCCACGGTTCCATCATTGTGGACCGGCCCTTGACCTATTCTCACCCGATGGGCACGCAAATCTTGCTTCACCGGACTCGGGAGCAGTCCAGTCCCTCAACACGTGTACCTCCTCCTTTCCGGAGCGAACCGCTGGTGTGGCTGCGGGCCGATGCGGGGCTGGTCCTGACCAACGGAACCAGCGTCATTTCCTGGACGGACCAATCACGGAATCAATTCGTTTTCACGGCTCCATCGGACGCGACCCGACCGGAGTGGGTGACTAACTCCGGGCCCGGCGTTCCCGCCGTCCGATTTGCGGCGGCATCCACGCCGCACCTTCGGGGTAATCTGGGAGGGACCCTGACCAATGCCACGATTTTCTCCCTGGTGCGGTGGGTCGATACCAGTGCGGGCGATCGGTATGTCTACTCCTTTGGAACACCGAGTTTTTCCGGGTGGATGATGACGCTGCTCCGTAGAAATAGCACCCAGGGTTGCCACTGGGACGGCGCGGCGCTCCGCACGGCGGCCGATGCCATCGCCGGCACTGGCTTCCGGGTTTTTTCTCAGGTTTATGGAGAGGATCGAGCGGATCGCCATCGACTTTCCGTCGACCTGCAAACGGTTCTGGATACCCGCACCACCACCGGCCGCGCCTACTCGGCCGTGGCCACAAATGTGGTTCTCGGGAGCTATGTGAACGGGAAATCAGGCCTCGGCGGCGACCTTGTGGAATGGCTGGTGTACGACCGAGTCCTATCGGCTGAAGAGCGATTTGAAGTGGAAGAGTATCTCCGGCAACGCGCGGGCCTCCGTCCGTTCGTGGAACCCGGCGGCGTTGATCTGAGCTCGTCCCAAATTCTAGACTTTGATGTCACGACCGCACCCGAGGCCGGATGGTCGCTGGAGTCGGCCAATCGCCAGTTGATTCAAGCCGGGGCCGGGGATCCTTCTTTAGTCCTTTCCGACGCCACCAGCGTGGGACAGGTCATTCGCACGAAGATCAGCGCCAGCGCCGGTTCCGGTTCGATCGGACTCGTGTTTGGCTATCAGCATTCGGGCGCGTTTCACCTGCTCGACTGGCGGCAAGTGGTCAGCGGTCAAGAGACGTGGGGCGTGGCTCCGGTTGGGATGCGCTTACGGTCCTTCCATCTACCTATCGGCCAAAGTCCTACTGGGGCTGACTTCTGGACGGGCGCGGAGGCGCAGCGAGTCACGATCTGGCGTACCAACGCGGTGCCTTGGGTGGCGGGACGCGAATACGACCTGATAGTCCGAATGGGCGCGGACGAGACGGTGGTCGAGGTTAGCTATGGGGCCACGGTTCTGGAACGGTGGTCTGTGCCGGAATTAAAGGGCGTGACGGGTCAGTTCGGGCCTTTCTCCCACTTTCTGCCCAACGCGCGCTTCGGACCGACGGTTTTGCCGGGAGCAGCGCCGGTGATTGTCGATCTTCAGCGCGATCAGGACGAGATTACCCGGGTGCGCTGGATGAACGGCCTACCGCCGTTCGTGATCGAGTCCACGACCGACTTGTCCACGGATGCCTGGCACCCGGTGGCTCCAGCCACACCCAATAATTCACTGGTTATCCCAACGCCGAACTCGACCCAGTTGTTCCGCGTACGCAGCGCCGGTCTGGCTCCGGACCGGGCCGACGAGGAAGTCAATGGGCGGTCGCAAACGTTCGGGAACGAGGGTCGGCTCTGGCTCGTCACGAGAACGGCGCTATTGCGAATCGAGGCAGAGAACTTTGATAGCGGCGGTCCGGAGGTCGCCTATCACGACACTACTGGGTCCAATCGGGGCGGTGCTTACCGCCAGGAAGCCGTCGATATTGGCCCAATCAACGATCTCGGCGGTGGTTACGCCATTGGGTACACCGAGAGCGGCGAATGGCTCCACTATACGATCCGAGTTGAGACCCCCGGCGTGTACCGGCTCAGGGTGCGAACCGCACGCGGTCAGTCGGGTGTGGGTTCAGTTCGTTTTCTCTTCGATGGCGTGGACAAGACAGGAAGCATGGAGGTGCCAGCCACCGGAAATTGGTCCACCTACACCACGCTCGAGTCGGAGCCATTTCAACTCGGCGCTGGCACCCAGATACTTCGAATGGATCTGAGCAGCGGTGGCACCGACCTGAATTGGTTCGAGATCTCCCCGGAATAGAAACCCGGCGATTCAGGGCCCGTCTGAAAAATGGGATGGGCCCTGCGACGAGGGTTTTTGGGGGAGGCCGAGGCGGCGAGATCGGCGCATCCCCGCAGCGGGCTGTGACGGTCGAGCCAACGAAGGCCTCGCTCAAAAGAACCATCGCCCGGAGAGTTTGCCCAAACAGGACCCATCCGATTTTTCAGACGGGCTCTAAGGTGCCAGTGGGCTGGGGAGCTGTGGATCCGCGAAGCACGTCCACACCGGGCCAGCGGGTGTCTATTGAGTTTGCCGGCACCTCGTTCCCCCGCCCATTGCCGAGGAGTCGTTGCAGGGAAGGAGGGATGGCTGTCCGGGCGGGGGGCCTCTCCCACCCTGCGGGCAAACCCAAGAGGCACGCGCCGACACAACCTGTCGCCCGCAGTGGATTCGCAGGGAGAGGTTGTCGGGTCGCTCTGACGCCAAGGGTTCATGATCTGAGCTAGCTTACGGCTGTAATTTCTATCGGAGAGCGTTGGGGGTTTGCAATCATAAACGTCACCTCCAAGTGTTTCAGTTGAGAAAATCTGTCCCCGATCGCGGACCGTGGGGATAGTCCGGTAACTTCAGGTGAAAAGCATGGATGATCGGGAACTGTTGCAACGTTGGGTGGCCGAGCGTTCGGAAGCGGCCTTCGCCGATTTGGTCCGACGGCATATTGGACTCGTCTACGGCTCGGCGATGCGGCAGGTGCGCGATCCGGAGTTGGCCCGGGACATCACTCAAGCGGTCTTTGTTCTGCTGGCCCAGAAGGCGGCGTCCCTGAATGCCGAGGTCGTCCTCTCGGGCTGGCTGCTCCGGACGGCTTCCTATGTGGCGTCCCGAATCCAACGCTCCGAATCCCGTCGCCGTCTGCGCGAACAGGCTAGTCTTGTCATGAATGACCCCACTCACCGGGCTCCGGACGATGCCCACCTTTGGGAGGACGTCGCGCCCCATCTCGACGCTGCGTTGGTCGCATTATCCACTGCTGACCGTGATGCCGTGGTTCTGCGGTATTTCGAACAATTGCCCGTGCGAGAAGTGGGAGTCCGGCTGGGACTTTCCGAAGAAGCGACCAAGAAGCGGCTGCAGCGCGCTCTGGAGAAACTGCGCCAAGCATTTCACGCCAAGGGAGTCCTCGTCACCTTGATCGGTTTGTCTTCACTGCTGAGCCATGTTCCAGCGCAATCAGTGCCGACGGTGTGGGTGGATCAAGTGGTCCAGAACGCGATCAGTACGACAACGGCGCCATTGGGAGTGTCCTTGGTGGAACGTTGGTCAGAATGGTGGCGAAATTCCCCGGGCTGGCTGCCGTGGGCGGGCGTAACCGTCGCTCTCCTGCTTTCCGTCGGATGGTGGTGGCGACCGCATTCCGCGAGTTCGGGATCGTCAGCTCCGTCGTCCCTGACTTCAGCCGACACCGCGAGCTTGGATCCGAGCGACCAGCAGACGGGCCGGCAGTATCGACTGACCGCGCTGTCAGCCGCCACCGGAGAGCCACTGCTGGCGTCGATCCATTGGGAGATCGAACGGGATGGGGAGATTTTGGCGACCGGGGAAGGGGAGACGTCCTCTGCCGGCGTTTGGTCATGGACCAAGCCCGAGCGCGAATTCGATTCCCTCACCGTGTGGGTTGCGGCCCGCAAACATGGGCCGCGCCGGAGCATCTGGCATGGGCATGAACTGGCCGCCGCGCTTCCGAACGAAACATTCCTCCTCGAACCCGGCACGGAACTGCGCGGACAGGTGGTCGATTCGGAGGGGAAGCCAGTGGCCGGGGCTCGAATCCAACTTGATGTTCCCCGAGCCGACCCCCGCCAGACGCGGCAACGGCCGGCGTTTCATCCCCGGGTTCATGCCTTGGTCAGCGATGAAGACGGGCGGTTTCAGACCGACTGGGTTCCTCGATTGGAGAACCAGCGTCTCAACCTTTACGCCGATCATCCGGAGTTTGTGCCCCACACGACTTCCATTGGAGGCACCGGCGGGCGGCCCGCGGATCCACGATTGGTGTTGTCCCGCGGCGGATGGGTGAGCGGCCAAGTGGTTTCGGGAGCGGAGGCACATCCCGCGCCCCACGTGTCATTGACCTTTAATTCCAAGGCGACACCCGGTGAACGTCAGGTCGTCGCGGATGAATTGGGACACTTCAAGGTGGGCCCGTTCCCACCAGGCCCTGTGCGCCTCAGGGTCGAGATGGACGGTTTTATCCCAATCTCGAGTCAATTCGAGATGCCGGAGGGACCGAAGGAGCTTCAGGTTTATCTCCCGTCCAATTTGGAAACGCAGAATCCGGAGACCTCCAGCAAACGGGTCCGGCTGCGAATCCGGGGATCGGTCACTGATGCACTGACCGGACAACCCATTCCCCGGTTCCGAGTGAGTTCAGCCGAGCAATTCCTAGGAGAGGGCGCCGACGGAACCTTCGATTGGACGGTCTCCTTGGTTCGACAAGACCAGTACAGCTTGGAAATTGAAGCGGACGGGTATCTGGCCGCGGCAACGCCGGAGCGGGTATTTTCGGCCGACAGCGAGGAGATCTCGGTCCAGTTAACCGCAGGACGGGAGATCCGCGGCACGGTGGTCGATCACGCGAAGCGCCCGATGGAAGGAGTCCTCGTGGCGCTCCTGGGAGGCAATGTTCCAGCGAGTCTTTCGACCGATGGGGGACTGACGGGAACCGTTGACCGGACCCTGACAGACTTTGCCGGACGCTTCTCGTTCCCTCCCAATGCGGACGGTAATCGGGTGTTTGCTTTGGCCGCTTCGGGAACGGCAGCCGCCTTGATAGGGGAGTCCCCAGAACTGACCCTGGAGATCCAGCCTTGGGGAATGGTCGAAGGGCAGTGGAACTCCACTGCCACCAATGTTTCCTTCCTCCTTGAGTCTGGTTGGGACGAGTCGATGCGGGGCGGCATGCCCCGCGTGAATCAGTTCTATGCTGCCTTACTCGACAAGGGTCGGTTTCATTTCGACCGCGTACCCGTCGGTGTTTTCACCGTAATCTCTCAACAGATGGGCGAAAGTTCTGTGGCCAGAACGGCATCAGCAACCGTCCGAGTGAACCCTGGAAGCGTCAGCCAGGTTGAACTCACTCCCCACAATCGGGAAGTTTTGGTCCAAGTAACCGCCGACTCCTCGGATCTGGGTTCAACTTGGGATCATGGAAACGGGCAATTGATGCCGGTCGCCCAGTATCGACATCTTCATCAGGCGGCCAGTGATCCGCCTTTGGGAATCCCTCGACTCGGCGAGTTCACTCTCCTCGACAACATGTTTGGTTCCGACGGCAAATTGCGCTTCGACTTGGTCCCGGCCGGCCAGTATGTGCTCACGCTCCGATTGTACGGAAAGGTTGATCCGGAGAAGCCCGGCCAGATTCCCGTCGTCGCCGAGGACGAGATTCAAATCACTGTTCCGGTCGCTGAGCCCAACGATGACACCGCCTTCGTGCTGCCGATCAAGATGCCCCTGGAGCGTTGAGCTCCCCCCAGGGCATAGAAACAGCCCGCCACCGATGCCTTCGATCCCTCCCTGGACTGCGTCCTGAGTGGTGACACCGATGACGGGCTAAAGTGACGCCCGCCCCCTGCGTTGACCGGTTCCGCTTTCCGTCCAGTTGCTCGGTCCACTTCTGCGCGGGTGACGCGGTTGACGGGCGCACCAAAGTGTCTGCTGGGAATGTGCCAAGCGGCTACCCCCAAGGAATTCGGCCCAATTGCCGGGTCGGATAAGTTGGTTTCAGGCAGAACGCCCGACATCTCTCGCAGATTGCAGGGAATACCGCCGCAGCAGAAAGCTCGTGAAATATCCGGGCTAGAGTTCCCGCAGTCCCTCCAGGAGACGACCGCGCAGGGCGCGAGTCACGGCGATCACAGTCCATACCAGTCCATTGAGCACGACCGCGATCAGGGTGAGGGCCAGCGATGTCCAGGGAATTCCCGAGCCCGGAGTGCCCAAGGCCGGGAGCACCGCAAGCGCCGCGGCGCCGGTTCCCAGGCCGACTCCGAGTAGGAGCAAGGCAACGTGTTCAGTGAGCAATAGGCGACGCAGTTGACCCGCTTCAAAGCCCACCGCCTGCATGAGGGCCAGTTCGCCCCGGCGTTCGAACACATTGCGAACCACGACCACGCCGAGGCCAATACTGCCCAGGAGCAGACCCAGACCTCCGAGTACTTGGAAGGTGTTCAGATAGGTGTTCTGGACGGAGTTGAAACGGTCCAACCGTCGGACGGTGGGAGTGAGTTCCAGGCCGACATCTTGCAACGCCCGACTCAGCGCGGCGGAGAGCGGTTGGGAATCTCCCGGGGCATCGATCAGCAGCACCCGATGCCCGCTTTCGCTGGGGAAGAGTCGGACCAAATCGGACTCCGCCACGATCAGATTGCCTTGCAGGATGGAGTTGGCGACCGCTCCCACGAGACGAATCTTGAAGGGCTGACCGCGTTCGTCGAGGTAGTCGAGGGTGTCGCCGATCTTCTTGCCGAGCGCCCATTGGAGGGAGTTGGCGTCCCCGATTGCTGGAATCTCCGGCACACCGGAATCAGACGGGGGCAGGGGAGCGGAGAGGATTCGCCAGCCGTCCTGCGGATTCAGCCCGGTCAATACTTTGGTGAAGGTGAAGGCCCCGCGCTCGGCCAGTGCCTGAGTATTCACGCCGAGCAGGCGCGGACGTTGGGCGCGATTCAGATTGAGGCAACTGGCGTCGTCGCCATCCCGAACGCGGAATCCCACGAAGGAAACCCCTTTGAGATCGTCCGGCTCGAGTCCGTAGAATTCCTGACCCTTCAGAGTATTGAGATCCTGGAGAACCGGCAGCGTGCTCTCGCCCCAAAGGGCAAAGCCTCCGGTGCCGGAGCTGCGAACCGCGGCGTTGCGGGTGGCGTCCAAGCGGTTCGCCGCGACGGCCACAATCAGGAACGCCGCGGAAGCCAAGAGCGCGATGGTACCGAGGGATCGCGAGGGGCGTCGGGTGAGACCGCGCAGCGCCAGCGCCGGCAATGACCGAACCACCGCTGACCCACCCTGAGGTTGACCACTGCGGGCCAACCAGAGACGAACCCAGAGCAGGGCCGCAATCAACCAAAGGGCACCCGCACCGAAGAACAGTTCCGGATTGGTGTCGCGGCGCAGTGCGGCCAAGCCGGTGAGGAGCAGCCCGATTCCCGTGCTGATCCAAGCGCCTGAGCGGATCCAGCGGGCGACCTGGCCCGGGCCGGCGGAAAGGTCCTGGGCTCCTTGATTCAGCAATTGGCGGGCGGGCCGATCCGCTTGCCGACGGAGCGAGACCCACAGGGTTCCCGCCGCCACCGCAATGCTCAGGAAAACTCCCAAGACCAACGTGCCGCCCGTGAGATGAAACTGGATTCCAGCCCCCGCCACGGCGTCCTTCCACAAGGTGGACAGTCCCCAAATGACTCCCTTGGCATACCAAGCCCCGAGCACAGCACCGAGCACGGATCCCACCACCGCCAGAAGCAGTCCTTCGCGAAAGAGCAAGCCGCGGACCTGACGCGGGGTCCAACCAATCGCCAGGAGAATTCCCGTCTCCGTGGCCCGTTGTTCGAGTCCGAACTGAAACAACATCGAGGTGAGCAAGAGCGCCGAGACGATCAGGAAGAAGCTGAACCCGATGAACAGTCCGCCGAAGTCCTGACCCGACGTCGCGGCTTTCAAGGCGGACTCCCGGATGGGCTGCCAGACGAGACCCACGTCACGGGGATCCAGTCCCGCCAGAAGTTGGTCGTGCTTTTCCTTCCACAACTCCGCTGCCGGAGTGTTGGTCGGCACGAACCAACGAATGGCCGTGAGATCTCCAAAGCGGTTCGCCCAGATCTTTTGTCCAGCAGCGAGAGAGATGTAGGCCTTGGGAGTGCCCCGCCATTGCTTCCAGTAGGCCTCATCTTTATCGCGAATCGGATGAACCAGATCGAATCCAGCATCCCAATCCCGGGTGCTTTCGGCTTTGGCGAGTCCGGGGAACTCCGGCATGAGTGTCTTGTCGGCGTAGAGTCCCTTCAGCGGGACGATGCTGCGAACGCGGAACGAGTTGGTGTGTTCGATCAGACGGGTGCCAGCATCGACCCGGTAGTAGGCCAGGTCGACCGAGTCGCCGGGTTTCACGCCTAGGTCATCGGCGAGCCATTCGTTCAACACGATCTCGTCGTCCTTCAAATCGGCTGGGGTGTAGGGCGCGCCCACCGCGGTGACCATGGAATAGGGCGTCAGTTGGTCGCCGTTGCGGATCGAATTGACTAGGTAGGTGAGCAGCGGGGTCGGGGGCGGGACTGGCGAATTGGTGGACAACGCCACCTGAGTCACTGCGGGTTCGAGGAAGATGCGGCGGGTGCTGAGTTCGAAGTGGCGCGGGACGTCCGCCGGTGGGGCTCGCAGGGGAACTTCGGGGAAGTTGAGTTCGGCGTCGGAGAGTTGGAAGGCGGAGCGAAGTTCGGAATCCAGGAACTCGGTCGTTTCTCCGGTAGGAGCGTACTGAGTTTTACCTCCCAGGAGTCTGGCCAATGGCCCCCAGTTGTTTTTTGCAGCCCAATGGAACGCCTCAATTCTCCAAGGGGACCAATTGTTGTTTCCTTTTACATAGCGTGGGGCGTGTGTGAGGAGGAGATTTGCGCGACCCTCAACACCCGCCAACCGCGCCAATTCAGAGAGTGAAACGAAAACGTTCAGTGGATCGGCCTGGTCAGCGACCAGAGAAACGTTACCTCCCTGAGCTCCCTCCAAGATTCCGTCCACCACTCCCCGAAACGCCAACGACTGATCATCCCGAGGCGTAACGATGGCATCTCTCGATAAGGCCGACGGTTTGGCGACTCGAAGGACCACGGAATCACCGACCTTGGCGTTCAGTTGTCGGGCTATCGCCGGATTGAGCCAAATCCGATCCTGAGAGAAATCGAGCTGAGCTCCAAAGGCCTGACCGTTCTGGTTAGTCCACCCTCCCATAAGTTCCCCCGGCAGAATGCCGATGATGTTGGCCCGGTTGACCCTGGCCTCTCCATCTTGGCGAGTAACGGAACCTGGAAGAACCAAAAGACTGGCGCCTTCCGGAGCTCCGACATCCTTTACTCGAGCCCAAAAAAAGTCTCCCGGTTTGGCGTTTTCGGCCGTTGGTATCAGGCGCTCAACGAGGTCCTGCTTGAAAAACCGATCCCCCGTCGCCAGGGCGTACGACGTGCGTGCCAACCGTTCCAGCGCCTTTGCTTTAAGACTTTCCCGGACGGAATCCCCCACGGCCAAAGCGCCAATCAGCACCGCCGCGGCTGCAATGGCGCCGGCCAGGGCTCCGAGATGGGCGCGAAAGTAGTAAACCAGGGAACGGCGGGCGAGTTGTCGGCGCGTCATGACGGTTGCCCTCCAGCGCGTTGGCCCACGCGATAGTCAACACACCAGTAGTGCGTGAGCTCCCGCACTCGCAGTTGATCCGCCAGAGGCGACAAGAGAGCGGTTAGTTCCTGGGCCGTGGGGAAGTTCTTCAGCACTTCATGCTCGGTGCCGTCGGCCAGCGTCCGGGTCTGGTAGGTATTGCCGTCCGAATCAGTCCGGGAGATCGGAGTGCTGCTGCCGGAAACATAACGGTTGTCCAGAAACAGGACGCGAGCTCCGGGCTCGAGTTGCCGATGCACCATCACGAGGAATCCGGGTAACTTTCTTCGGGGAACATGCGACCACCAGAACCCGGCCATTCCCGCAGTGAACGAACCCGGAATCGGCTCGGATGCGTACACGTCCCGACAACACCATTCCACGCCGGGCAGGGATTTGGCGCGGGCCACTTCAAGGACCTCGGGATTCAGATCCACCGCCGTGACGGCTTTCGCCACGGGAGCCAGGACGGCCGTCCACCACCCCGTGCCGCACGCGAGTTCGAGCACCCGTTGGTCTCGACCGAAGTCTGCCACCCAGTCCTCCAACTGGCGCAGATCATCCTGGCGTTCGGGCTTGGTGTAGATCCGTTCGTACTCGCCAGCGCGGCGGGCGTAGTACTGAGCCAGGGGATGATCAGCCGTCATACGAGTTTTCCGTCCTGAAGTTCCACCGTCCGGCCCATTTGACGCGCCAATTCCTGACTGTGCGTCACGACGATCAGGGTCACCCCTTCCTCCCGATTCAATTCCACCAGGAGCTTTCCGAGGGTCTCGGCGCTGATCCGATCCAAGGCGCCCGTGGGTTCATCGGCCAGTAGGAGTTTGGGTTGATTGATCAGCGCTCGCACGACGGCTGTCCGCTGACGTTCGCCGCCGCTGAGTTGACCGGGCAGGTGATCCAAGCGGGCCGCCAGACCGACCCGATTCAAGAGTCGGCGGGCGCGCTGCTCGGCATCCGGGGGGGAAGCTTTGGCGTCCGCCAGCGTTGGCAAGAGAACGTTCTCGAGAACCGAACACTGGGGAAGGAGGTGGTGGCTCTGGAAAATGAAACCCACCTGACGATTGCGAACCTGGGCCAGCTCCGCGCCGTGAAGTCGGGTCAGATCCTGCCCGTCGAGCAGTACCAGTCCGGAGTCGGGATGATCCAAGGTTCCGAGCAGGTTGAGAATGGTGCTCTTGCCACTTCCACTGGGGCCAATGATGGCGACGCTTTCACCCCGGTTCACCCGCAGGGAGGCTCCTCGCAGGACGGGGACCGGGACGACTCCGGGATAGGCTTTGGAGACGTCGCGTAACTCGAGCAAGGGAACGGCCACTGCAGCGGACATGCCGGCGATGGTAACGGCAGCTGCGGTTCCGGCCAAGCCGCAGCGTCATCAACCGCCCTGAACCGGCGGAAACAACGACACTTCATCTCCCGGCCGGAGCACATAGGAAGGTCCCTGGTACTCCACGCCCACGGCGATCAGGGTCGAATTGCGCAGGGCGCCCAGGCGGGGGTGGCGCCGATAAACTTCGGTCAGCAACTGTTCGATCGACGCTCCGGCCGGAAGTTCGACCCGCAATTCACTGACGCCGGCCAAATCGCGGAAATAACTCCAAAGCTGGACGGGAATGGAGAGCAAGGGAGGGTTCACTCGGCTGGGGGTGGGTTCTTCAGGACTCCGATGTACGGCAGGTTTCGGTATCGTTCGTCGTAATCGAGTCCGTAGCCGACCACGAACTGATTGGGAATGGAGAATCCCACGTAGTCCGCCTGGAGACTGCCGCTACGGCGTTCCGGCTTATCCAAAAGAACGCAGGTCTTGAGACTGGCGGGCTGCAGGCGGCGAAGACGTTCCAACACGGCGTTGAGGGTCTTCCCGGTGTCCAGAATGTCATCGACGACCAAGACGTGCCGATGCCGCACGTCCAGCCGAAGTTCCTTGGTGAAGATCAAGGTGCCGGATTCCGTGCCGCTGCCGTAGCTGGAGACCCCCATGAAATCCAATCGAAGCGGAAGACTGATCCGGCGAATCAAGTCCGCCAGGAAGATCACCGTTCCATTGAGCAGCGCGACTAAGACCACTTCCTTGCCAGCAAAATCCTGGTTGATCTGTTCGGCCAGGACATTGATGCGCCGGTGAATCCGGCTGGCGGAAATCAGGATATCAACGGAAGGGTCAAGGGGAACCGAGGTGGACGATCGACTCATTTGGCTTTGATCTGTGCCAGGTCGGAATGCCCGGACAGTTCGCGCCGCAATTCCTCCGCTACCTTGGAGGTCGGGTCAACCGCAAGTCCCTCCTCCCACAGCTGACGAGCCCGCTCTTTTTGCCCCCAGCGCTTCTGCGCGTAGCCGTGGTACAAGTACACATACTGACGAAAATCCACGGCAAACTCCCCCCGATCGGCCCGTTCCTGCAACCAGGCAAAGTCGGTTTGCACCACGCTTTTCCGGTCGAAGAGATCGGGCAGGAAGAGGTTATTGCTGGCCCGGGTAAATCGGGCGTCGGCGTCCTCAGGATTTTCGGCCAGCGCCGCATCCATGAGGGCCAGGCCTTCGCGGACCCGCCGAATTTTGGCCCCCGGCCAGAATGGCTCCCGGGCACTGATCACCGTGGCGCTGCCGAGCAGCGTCCGGGCGAACGTATTTCGGGGATCCAATTCCAGCAGTCGGTTCAGGTAGCTCTTGGACTGCTTCAGAAGCTTGGTTTGCCCGTCGCCGCCAAATGCCGCCCGATTGTGACACTCCAGCGCGGTGCGAATCAGCACCATCGTGTTGGTCGGATCCTGTTCCAACCGTGCTTCCAGCAGGGTGAGATCCGACGGCAAATCGGGCATCCCCTTCGAAGTGGCGGCGGCCCAAAGCGGACTCAGACCCAGGAATTGGATCAAGGCCACCATGCACCAGCGCTGGAGACTGCGGATCACGTGCAAGCAATGGCATTGAACGACGGAAGGTCAACCTGCGGGATTCGTTCGTCCGAGAATTGTCACGTGGGTGACTCGGAAGTTCGCTTTGGACGCGTTCCACCGTATGGTTTCCGCCGATGGCGCGCCCGTTTGAACTTGTGTCCCAGTATGCCCCCGCCGGGGATCAGCCGACGGCCATTGCCAAACTCACGGATGGCCTAAAGCGCGGCGTAAAGCATCAGGTCCTGCTCGGGGTCACCGGATCCGGCAAGACGTTCACCATGGCCAACGCCATCGCGAATCTCAACCGGCCCACCCTGATCATCTCCCACAACAAAACCCTGGCTGCCCAGCTTTACGCCGAATTCAAGGCGTTCTTCCCCAACAACGCCGTCGAGTACTTCGTCAGCTACTTCGACTACTACCAACCCGAGGCCTACATCCCGCGGACCGACACCTTCATCGAAAAGGACTCCTCGGTGAACGATGAGATTGAGCGGCTCCGACTGTCGGCGATGTCGAATCTGTTGACCCGGCGCGACGTGGTGGTGGTGGCTTCGGTCTCGTGCATTTACGGTATTGGCGACCGCCGCGACTACGAGGCGATGGTGATTCCCTTGCGAGTTGGCCAACAGATTGGGCGCAATCAATTGCTGGAGCGACTGGTGGACCTTCAGTTTTCGCGCAACGACTACGAAGTGCAGCGGGGGAAATTCCGCGTTCGAGGCGACGTCATCGAACTTCAGCCGGCGTATGCCGAGGACGCCGTGCGCATCGAATTCTTTGGCGATGAGATTGAACGGTTCACCCGCTTTGAACCGTTGACCGGCGAGACCATCGAAACCCTCGAAGGGTTCAATGTGTTTCCGAGCAAGCAGTTCGCCACGCCCCAGGAGAAGATCAACCGGGCCATGCTCACCATTCGCGAGGAACTGACCGACCGGATCGCCTGGTTTGAGAAGCAGGGAAAACTGCTGGAGGCTCAGCGAATTAAGATGCGGTGCGAATTCGACCTCGAGCAGTTGCAGGAGCTGGGGTTCTGTTCGGGCATCGAGAACTACTCGCGCCACATCACCGGGCGCCCACCGGGTTCGCGGCCCGGGGTGTTGATCGACTTTTTCCCGGACGACTTCCTGCTGATCATTGACGAATCGCACGCGACCTTGCCGCAGGTTCAGGGCATGCATGCGGGCGATATGGCCCGCAAGTCGGTGTTGGTGGAACATGGCTTTCGCTTGCCCAGTGCCCTGGATAATCGCCCGCTGAATTTTGAGGAGTTCAAGGGGATGGTGAATCAGGCGATCTACGTCAGTGCCACCCCGGGTCCCACGGAATTGGAATGGGCCGGCACCCAGAATGTGGCGGAACAGATTGTTCGGCCTACCGGGTTGGTGGATCCCGAGATCGTGATTCGACCGCTCAAGGGCCAGATTGACGATCTAATGGAGGAAGCGCGTCAGCGTGTGGAGAAGAAAGAGCGGGTTTTGGTGACCACCTTAACCAAGCGGACCGCCGAGGAATTGACGGACTACCTGCGCGACCTGGCGGTCAACGTCCGGTATTTGCACAGCGAGATTGACGCCATCGAGCGGGTGGAGATTTTGCGAGCTCTGCGGAAGGGGGATTGCGACGTATTGGTGGGGATCAATCTGCTCCGGGAAGGCCTGGATCTACCGGAGGTTTCCCTGGTCGCCATTCTGGACGCCGACAAGGAGGGCTACCTCCGCAGCGCAACCAGTCTGATTCAAACCGCCGGCCGGGCCGCCCGGCATCTGAATGGAAAGGTCATCCTGTACGCCGACGTCCGAACCCAGAGCATCCAAAAGTTCCTCGCCGTTTCGGAATACCGGCGTCAGCGCCAGATGGCCTACAATCTTCAACACGGAATCACCCCTCGATCCGTCACGCGGGCCGTTGAAGGCAGTCTCGGCAGTCAGCCGGGACACGCTGCCGCCGCAGCTGCGTTGCACGAAAGTGTGGAGCAGTTTGATCTGACCGAGACGTTGCGTGAGTTGGAGCAGGAGATGGTGCAGGCGGCCAATAACTTGGAGTTTGAGAAGGCGGCCCTGTTGCGGGACCAGATTCGGGAACTCAAACAGCGGATGACGGGCAACGAGCTCAAGACGCCCGGGATCACCGGCCAAGCGCAGCACGATGCCCGCCGCAGCCGCGAACGGGGCCGGGGACGCAGTCGCCGATAGCGTCCAAAGATCCGAACCAAACTCCTCGGTTGACAACTGTGCTTACTGGGATTTCTGTCCTGACAGAAATTATCGAATGAACGATCTCTCGCCAGTGGAACAGAAATTCGTCCTGCATTGGGGCGAAATGAGCGCGCGTTGGGGGATCAACCGCACGGTCGCTCAGGTTCATGCTTTGCTGTTTCTGGCGCCGGAGCCTCTCAATGCCGAAGCGATTCAACAGAAACTTGGAGTGGCTCGATCGAACGTCAGCACCAGTCTGCGCGAGTTGCAGGGTTGGGGCATTGTGAAACTCATTCACCTTCCGGGGGATCGGCGGGACCACTTCGAGACGAAAAAGGATGTCTGGGAGCTATTCCGTTGCGTATTGGACGAGCGCAAGAAGCGGGAAGTGGATCCGACCCTGGCGGTGCTGCGGGAGTGTTTGGAAGAGGCTTCCAAGGATGAGGCCACCAGTCAGTACAGCGAGGATCGGTTGCGGGATCTCCACGACTTTTTCGACACCACTTCGAAGTGGTACACGCAGTTCCGGACCTGGCCGATCAGTGCCGTCACCAAACTGGCGCGGTTGGGCGACCGGGCGCTCAAGCTATTGAAGATTGGCGACTAACTCAGGAGCGAACCATGACCCTCATTGCACATCAACCAAGCCCTAGACCGTCGACTCCGCCTGGTTTCCCCGGAGACCGAATGGGCTGGGTCTTTTACGACGGAATCTGTCCCGTCTGTACGAGCATCATCAGTCGGCTGGGTGGACTGTTCGAACGTCAGGGCTTTGCCTTCGTGCCGCTCCAGGAGACCTGGGTGGCCCCGGCTCTGGGAGTCTCTCCCGAGGAATTGAGACGGGAAATGAAGCTGCGCCGACGGGACGGAAGAATTGTCGGCGGCATGGACGCTTGGCGGGAACTGGGGCGTTCAGTCTGGTGGTTGCGACCGTTCGTCGTGCTGGCCGGATGGCCGGGATTCCGACAACTGGCCGACGCCACGTATCGGTGGGTGGCAGCCAATCGGTACTGCCTGTCCGGGGTCTGCCCGATGCGCACCAAGGTTTCGCCAACCCCGCATCACGGCCCGGCCAACATCTTGGAACTGCCTTAGCCCGGAGACTCAATTCGCAAACTCGTTCCGACGGTCTGGGGTGCAATTGACGCTGGCCAGTCTGTTGGCCGCGTGCTATCCGCAATCCATGAAGGCGCTCTGGATGGTGATGACGGGATGGATCCTGACGGCTCCCGGTTACGCCCAGCAAAATCAGGCCTCCCTCGTTCCCAACGTTCCCCAGGTCCAGACTGCCGGCGCGGCGACGGACCGACCGGGCGGAATCTCCTACGTTACCCGGCAGCGCTCCACCGCGGGTTCCATCAACCTCGCGAATTCCTTCTGGGCCGCTGGCGGCGTTCGGGTCGTCACGGCCACGGGAACTGCCGGCGCCAGCGCGACCTCCCAGGTGACCCCGGGCGTGGCCGCCGTAAAGACGACTCCCCAGGCCGTCGATCCCCGGGTCATTGCGGCGCTACGCCAGCAGGCGGCCCGAGGGGACGCGACCGCTCAGAAGGCACTGGTCGCGCTTACCGGAAACCGGCGCTGACCCGTTCGAATCGGCTAGCGAGACTGTGAGGAACCTCAATTCCTCCGTGATTTCCCCTTCCCACCGGAAGCTTCAACAGTATCTTCCGCCGCAGTGTCAGGCCGCGTTGAGGCAACGGCTTCAGCGCGGCATTTGTATCCATGGACGCCTCACACATTCGCAATTTCAGCATCATCGCACACATCGACCACGGGAAGACGACTCTTTCCGACCGTTTGCTCCATCGCACCGGTACCGTCGCGACCCGCGACATGGAAGACCAGCTCCTCGACGCCATGGACCTCGAGCGCGAACGGGGCATCACCATCAAGGCGCATCCGGTAACGATGTACTACACCGCTAAGAACGGTGAACAGTATGAGCTCAACCTGATCGACACTCCGGGACACGTTGATTTTGCGTACGAAGTCTCCCGTTCTTTAAGTGCCTGTGAAGGAGCGTTGCTGATCATCGATGCCGCGCAGGGCGTGGAAGCTCAGACAGTCGCAAATGTTCACCTGGCGATGAAGCAGAACCTCTTCATCATTCCGGTCATTAACAAAATTGACCTGCCGCACGCCAACGTCGCGCAGGCCAAGCAGCAACTGGAGGAGATTCTCGCGATTCCCGCTGAGGAGGCGATTCTCGCCAGCGCCAAGGAAGGCATCGGAATCGAGGACATCCTGGAAGCCATCGTCCAGCGGATTCCCGCCCCCAAGCCGACCGGAGTGCCTTCCCTCCAAGGGCTCATCTTCGACAGTTACTTCGACACCTATAAAGGCGTCGTGATTTTGGTCCGGGTTACCAACGGCGAACTGCGGGCCGGAAGCATGGTCAAGCTGCTTCACTCCGGCCGGACGGTGGAGGTGAAGGAAGTGGGCTCCTTCAATCCGAAGCCGTACACCCGCGAGAAACTCGAGGTCGGCGAGACCGGGTACATGACGGCCAACATCAAGACGCCCCGCGAGGTCAAGGTAGGCGACACGATTACAGATCCCCGGAATCCGGCGCCGGAATTGCCCGGGTTCCAGGAGATTCATCCAATGGTGTTTTCGGGAATTTATCCGATCAACACCGCCGACTACGAGGGCTTGAAGGTGGCGGTGGCCAAGTTGCAGTTGAATGACTCGGCGTTGACCTTCCAGACCGAGAGTTCCGCCGCCCTGGGCTTTGGATTCCGCTGCGGGTTCCTCGGGTTGCTGCACATGGAGATTGTCCAGGAGCGGCTCCGCCGGGAGTTCGACATGGACATCATCGCGACCTACCCGAGCGTGGTGTACCGGATTCGGATGACCGACGGGACCGAGAAGGAAGTCGACAATCCGGCGTTCATGCCGGATGTGACCTACATCGACACCATCTTTGAGCCGATCGTGAAGGCCTTTGTCATTTGTCCCGGGGACAACATAGGCGACATCATGGGGCTGATCTCGGAGAAGCGTGGGGCAATCCAGAACACCGAGACCTTGGATGCCCGGCGGGTGATGATGACGTGTCGCATCCCGATGAATGAAATTCTGATCGATTTCCACGACCGCATTAAGTCGATCACCCGGGGTTACGGATCGATGGATTACGAACCGGCCGGCTACGAAGCGAGCGAGATGGTCAAACTCGACATGCTCGTGAACGGCGAAGTCATGGAGGCCTTTTCGAGCCTGGTGCATCGGACGAAAGCGGAGACCCGGGGACGGGTGCTGGCGGCCAAGCTGAAAGAGGTCATTCCTCGGCAGCAATTCCAGGTGGCCATTCAGGCGGCGATTGGCGGGAAGATTGTCGCTCGTGAGACCGTGAGCGCGGTTCGCAAGGACGTCACCGCGAAGTGCTATGGCGGCGACATTTCCCGGAAGCGAAAACTCCTGGAGAAGCAGAAGGAAGGTAAGAAGCGGATGAAATCCATCGGCTCGGTGGAAATCCCGCAGGAGGCCTTCGTGGAAGTTCTCAAAACGAACTGAACCGAAGGGCAGGGGAGGGGCCCTGCCCTGGTTCCTTGGAATTCACGGTTCATGGCGCCGGGACCAAACCACGCTGGAGTTTGAACCGTTCACCGGTCAGGATGTCTGCGCTACACGCATCGCATGCACTTTTTCCGCTGGTTGTTTTCCCGCACGGTTCGCAAGGCGGGTGAGATGGAGGACACCGTCCGTAAGATCCTGAATCATCAGCGGGATCTCCTCACGCCGGTTGCCATTAACGCTATGGAAGAGGCGCTGGCGGGTTTCCGTAAGACGGTTCGCAGCGGTGCGCCGGAGTCGACGCTCCTGGACGCCATGGATTCGCTGGAGCTGGCCGCTCGCAAATGGCTCAAGCCGTATCCCAGTCAGGGTTTGCGGGAGAATCTACTGATGTTCCTGGAAATCGCCGTCCTGATCGTTGGGAGTCGAGCGTTCTTCATTCAGCCGATGGTGATTCCCACGGGATCGGCGCAACCGACCTTGTGGGGCGTGACGTATCAGGATTTGCGGGAGACCAACACACCGATTCCTTCACTACCGCAGCGGATTTGGGAAAAGGTCATGTACGGCGTGAGCTACTACCAGGTGATCGCCCCGGCGGACCTGGAACTGCGCGGTTGGGAAGAAAAGCCGAGGATGTTTTTCCCGTTTGTGAAGCGGCAGAGCCTTCAGACCTCGGCCGGACCGGTTCCGGTCTGGTTTCCTCCGGATGATTTCCCGCGCCAGCTGGGTTTGTTCGATGAAGCGCAACGGACCTATAAAAAGACCCGCTTCAAGAAAGGCGAAGAGATCGCCCGGGCCCGCGTCATCACCGGTGACCATCTTTTCGTGGAACGCGTCTCGTACAACTTCCGCCGGCCCGAACGCGGCGACATCATTGTGTTTCGCTCAGAGAAGCATCCGGGAATGACGGCCGACACACACTACATCAAGCGCTTGGTGGGATTGGGCGGCGAGACGATCCGAATTGGTGATGACCGGCACAGCTACATCAATGGGCGTCAGTTGACCACCAATGACGTCGGATTCGAAAAAGTGTTCGCCTTTGATCCGAAGCAGCCGCCGCAAGCCGACCACTACTCGGGACACGTGAACGGGACCATCTGGCAGCAAACCCTGGGAGTACCGGGACCGACCCGGAATTTTCCGAACGGAAGCACCGAAGTGCAGATTCGCCCCAAGCACTACGTCACGTTCGGCGACAATACCATGAACAGCGCGGATTCTCGGTACTGGCCGGTGCCGGACTTCCCGCAGGAACAAGTGATTGGCCGGCATTGGATGGTCTTTTGGCCGTTTTTGCGCAACGGAATCAACATCGGCTGGCACCAGGAATAGCTCCGAAGTCCCAGAAAACCCTTCTCCCGGGCCCACTCTTTCGGGCCACAATAAAGGTTATATTCAATTGAACGGTCGGCGTTAGGTGACCTTCCCTCGACTTTGATCTCACTGCCCACCGCGAAGCCAACGGGGTCCTCAATCCGTCATCGCCAGTAACCGAGCAACCGATCGGGTCCGTACTCCGGCTCCAGCGCCCCCTTCCGGTTGGCGGCCTTGAGTTGGAACGCCACACCAACCGTCCAGTCTATTCCATTGGGTCCGTTGTTCTGAATGCGAACCATCAGGGCGCCAACCCAGCTGCGAAAATCCCGGGACAACGTGTAATACTGGGCCTCCATCGTACTGGTTTCCACCTCGTACTGCTGGCTCATCCGGAGACTCCAGTTCTCGTTCATCCGATACGCCAGGCTGGACACGAACAGCTTGCTGTCCAAGAGACCCAGTTCGGGATCCGCCACCAGATACCGATTACCGAATGTCCAGCTCCACACGTCATTGGGTGTCAGTCGAATCAGGTTGTCGAACTCCGCGATTTGCGAAGCGGCCACGTCATAGCGCAACAGCGTCCCATACCCAAACCACTCCCGGGGCTGAATCATCATTCGGGAATAAACGTCGCTGAAGCGCGTCACCAGATCCGGCTCCAGTTCGCCTACGTTCCAATCCGTGTACAGCTGCCACGAAACGAACGGCCGCACATTCCCGGACCGTTTTGTTTGCAGCAGATTGAAGAGGGACAGTCGGATGACGTTGCGGTAGTCGAGCGAATCGATGGAGTTGTTGTCAGGAAATTCGATGGGGTTGAGTTCCAGAGACGGAACCCGCCGGTCGAATTGCGGTATCTCGGATGGCAATACGTTAGGCGTCGGGACGTAGGCATAATTGACCGACGGCTGCAGCACGTGGCGCAATCCATTGAGCTCCCAGAAGTCGCTTCGGACGCCTTTCCACAGGGCCGAGGCCTTGGCGGTTGCTTCTGCGCCGGTGTTGAAAATCCAGCGATTCTCCGCCTCCAAATCCAGTCCGGTCGGTTCGGAGTAATGGGTGAATCGACCCCCTACCCTGGGAGTAACGTTCAGCCAACCAAAGGCCGTGTAGGGCAGCGTGATCTGATGGAATGTGTCGGCCCGCAAGGCTGCGTAGTTTGTCGGGGAATAATCACCACCCCGAAACTCCAGGTATCCGGCCGAATTCTGCGTCTCGTAGTAAAACGGCGTGGGTCCCAACTGCTGACGCGCCCCGTTCAAGACGAGTTCGGGTAGTCGCTCCACCTGCTGCTGGAACGAGTTGACCTGGGGAACGACCACGACACCAAGGGTGTAGTTTTTCCCAATCTGCTGACCCTCAAACAAGGTCAGCGGCTGGGTGTTGGCCCGATACTCGTTGTCAAAAAAGTCATGAATGATGTCGGGATCCGACTGATAACGGACTGCGGCCTTGGCGTAGAAATCCTGCCAAGGGTTGGCGGTGTGCGTGTAGTACACCCTACCCCGATTGTCGCTGATAGGATTGCCGAACGAGTCGGTTCCGGGATCCCGGTCATTGATGTAGTACACTTGGCCCTCCCCCTGCCCCCAGCGGCCGAGATCGTAATTGACTGATGGCCCAATGCCCGGCCCGCGTTTGGTGTAGTAATCGAGTTCTACCGCGGTCTGAACGCGGTCGTTCCAATTTTGGTGGTAGGCCCCCAGGACAAACGCTCCCCAGGAGGATCGGTAGCCAGGAACGCCACTCCAATAGAAGCGACGTTCGCCAAGGGTCTCGGTGTACTTGGGGAAATACATCACCGGCACCGGACCAGCGAACACCACTGCATCCTCCGCCGTGACCGTCTTGTTGTCGGTGACGATGATGGTTCGGGCCTTCAGTCGATACGCCGGCTCGGCGACATCGTCTGTCGTCACCAACGCATTCACAGCCGTCTGAACCTGATTCGTTTCGCCGGCCTGAAGATGTTCGCCTGCGGCAAAGTAAGGAGGCTGTCCAAACCGGAAGGAATTAGCCTGGATCGTTTTGCGGACATAATCGTACTGCACTTTGTCGCCGCGCCACAGCACGGTGCCGCCGTCTGGGCGGGTCTGTTGAACGGAAACATCGCCCTCGGCTTCGATAACACTGGAGTTGGGAATCAGCCGCACGCGTTGGGCCGTGAGAACGGCATTGCCGTAGTGAACCACCACTCCGTTGCGGGCCGTCGCAATGTTGGTCTTGCGGTCCAATTCCGCCTCCCCCATGCCGTCGGCAGAAGTAATGACCAGCTCCGGCGCCTCGGTCGGCGATGGATCCTGTCCCAGCGCCGCGGCGGTCAGCAGCACTGCAAGGCCCAGCGGCGTGTATCTCATTCGCGGACCGCGACGCTACGAAGCCCGCCGCTCAGCGCCAAGCCGAAGTATCGGAGAATCTGGAATCTACCAGACTCCTCAAGGTTCGCCCCATCCCCTACTCTGCCGGTGTGTCCGAGTTTGTTCCGCGCCTGTTGGGTAATTTCGAACGGCACCAACTGCGACCGCACAACGGCCGACTGTTGGTGGCGGTTTCCGGCGGTATCGACTCCATGGTCCTGCTCACAGGCCTCCTCAATCTGGCTCCCAAGTTAGAGTTGAGTTTGCGAATCGCTCATGCGGACCATCAATTGCGCGGAGCCGAATCGGATCGGGATGCGGCATCGGTGGCGGCTGTCGCGGCCCATTTCGGGTTGCCGGTGGTCATCCGTAAACTGGAGGTGCGTTCGAAGAAGTCCGCTTCGCCGGAATCCGTAGAAATGGTCGCCCGGCGACTGCGCCACCGCTTTCTGGCGGAGGAAGCCCTGGCGGGCGGCGAATCCACGGTGGCACTGGGACATCAGGCTGATGATCAGGCCGAGCTCGTGCTGCTTCGTCTCCTCCGTGGGGCCGGGAGTGACGGGTTGAGCGGAATGAACTGGTGCGATCCTTCGCCCGCAGACTCACAGGTGCGGCTGATTCGCCCGCTTTTGGACTTTTCCAGAGACGAACTGCGACAGGCCGCGGCTGAACTGGAAGTGACTTTCCGGGAGGATTCGAGCAATCAGGGCCCTCAGTACCTCCGCAATCGAATCCGTCATGAACTACTTCCGTATCTGGAACGGGAGTTCAATCCTAGGATCCGTCGGGGTCTGCAGCGAACGGCCGACATTCTCGGTGCTGAAGCCGCCTGGTTGGCCGACGAGGTCCGGAAGTGGCGGGCCGCAACCAATGCTCTGCCGTTCGCCGAACTCCCCGTGGCCCTACAGCGGGGCATTTTGCGGCAGCAACTTTGGGAATGGGGTCAAGAAGGGGACTTCGAGACGATTGAAAAGCTCCGTGAATCCGTTCCTTCAACCCAGTCGCCATTGCTGACCCTGACCCGCGGCTCGGACGGCATTCTGCGGTCGAAGTCGACCCTTCCGAACTACCGGATAGAAGAGCGTTCAGTCGTCCTCGGCCGGACCAACCGCGTGCATTTCGGCGGCGCCGAATTGGTTCTGAAGAGATCCCGAAAGGTAGCTGCTGCGAATGCGTTGTTTGCTCAGGAATCATTTGATGCCCAACGTGTTGGACCCGTTGTGACGTTCCGCCATTGGCGCCCGGGCGATCGGTTTCAGCCGCTCGGTTTCCGGCAACCTTCCAAAGTGCAAAACCTTTTTGTGAATCGGAAGATTCCCCCCGCCGAACGGCGAACGGCGGTGGTTGGCACCACCTCGGCGGGGATCTTGTTTTGGGTGGAGGGATTGCCTCCCGGTGAAGCCTTCAAACTGGGTCCGAAGACGGATCAGATCCTGACGGTGAAGTGGCGTCGGGAACGCTGATTACGGGGGATTTCAGGGGGAAACATGCCTTGCACCGAATGGCCCCGGTGATAGGTTCGATCCAAGTTTCAACATGCCCGACGACAACGATAGCGGACGGAACCAGAACGCCGGCGGTGGCTCACCGATTCAAGCACGCACGTGGCTGGTTTGGATAGCGGTGGCCGCCCTGATCCCCCTGCTCCTCTTTTTCCAACGCAACAGCCAGCAGCGGTATCAGCCGATTTCGCAGAAGAAGCTGTTTGATCTCGTGTCGTCGAACCTGATCGAGAGTGGCGAGATCAACTACAGTGCTCAGTCGCAGAACCTACGCATTGTCCGAGGTCGGTATTTCACTTTGGAAGAGGGGAAAACCAATTTGATTCCGTTCTCAGTGGAAGCCCGGTTGACGCCCATGAAGGAGGACATCCTACTGGACACGGGTCGTTTCCGGGCAGTGGATAACAACAATGTTTTCCTGCAGGTGGTCCTCGGGTTGTTACCGATCATCATTGTCGGCTTGCTGATTTGGTTCTTCTTCATTCGCCAAATCAAAGCAGCGGGTCGCGGAGCGCTGAGCTTCGGTAAATCCAAGGCCCGTTTGCTCAGCAAAGAAAAAAACAAAACCACCTTCAAGGACGTCGCCGGTGTGGAAGAAGCCAAAGAGGAAGTGGCGGAACTGGTCGAGTTCCTCAAAGACCCCAAGAAGTTTCAAAAACTGGGCGGGCGAATTCCCAAGGGCATCCTGATGGTGGGTCCTCCGGGAACCGGAAAGACGCTGTTGGCCAAGGCTATTGCCGGCGAGGCGGACGCAGCGTTTTTCAGCATCAGCGGGTCCGACTTCGTGGAGATGTTCGTCGGTGTTGGCGCGAGCCGAGTCCGCGACATGTTTGAGCAGGCCCGCAAGAACACCCCCTGCCTGATCTTCATCGACGAAATTGACGCAGTGGGCCGAGCCCGCGGTCATGGCCTGGGCGGTGGCAACGACGAGCGGGAGCAGACGCTCAACGCTCTGCTGGTCGAGATGGATGGGTTCGACACTCAGGAAGGGATCATCATCATCGCGGCGACCAACCGGCCTGACGTCCTGGACCCAGCGCTATTGCGACCGGGACGCTTTGACCGTCAGGTGACCGTGAATCTGCCGGATGTCCGCGGCCGCGAGGCGATTCTCAAAGTTCACGCCAAAAACGTGAAGTTGGACAGCAGCGTCGACCTCTCTGTCATTGCCCGGGGCACCCCGGGATTCTCAGGCGCCGAATTGGCCAACCTTCTGAACGAAGCCGCGCTGATTGCCGCCAGTGGCAATAAAAAGGCCATCGGCATGCGGGAATTGGAAGAAGCCCGCGACAAAGTCCGCTGGGGCCGGGAACGACGCAGCCTGGCAATGTCCGAGGAGGAGAAGCGGGCGACGGCGTGGCACGAAGCTGGGCATGCTCTCGTCAACGTCTTGCTGCAACACACGCATCCGCTACACAAAGTAACGATCATTCCTCGAGGCCGGGCCCTGGGTGTGACCATGTCGTTGCCAAAAGAGGATGTGTTGAACATGCGCCGCAAGCAGGCGTTGGATTTGATCACGATGACCATGGCGGGGCGGATCGCCGAGGCGATGGTTATTGACGACATCTCGAGTGGCGCGGCGGGCGACATTCAGCAAGCCACCTCGATCGCCAAGTCGATGGTCATGCACTGGGGCATGAGCGAGAAACTGGGTAACGTCCTTTACGGCGAAGCACAGGAGTATGTCTTCCTGGGTCGCGACATGATGCGGTCGAAGGAATACAGTGAACAGACCGCGGAAGCGATCGACGCCGAGGTCAAGCGACTCGTGGATGACGGCTACAACACCGCCAAGCGCCTGATCGATGAGCATCGGGCTCAGCTTGAGATGATCGCCAACGCGTTGCTCGAATACGAGACGTTGGACGGTTCCCAAGTCGAAGAGATCGTGAAGACGGGCAAGTTCACTCCGCCGCCGGTCAATCCGACCAACGTTGATCCGCCGAGCGGTGCTCCGGCCTCCACGCCGCTGCCGGAAGTTGTGAAGCCGCTTCCGCCCAAACTTCCAGGGTTTGGCTCACCGGCCCCTGCGGCCGCCTAGCGGAGTTCCGAATGGCCAATTCAAGCGGCCGGGTTAATTGACCCGGCCGCTTTGTTTTTACAACCTGAGTTCCCAGCATGATTATTGCGCCTTCCCTGCTTGCCGCAGATTTCGGCCGCTTCGCCCAGGAAGCGGCGCGGGCCGACCGCACTTCTGCCGAATACCTCCATCTCGACATCATGGACGGTCACTTCGTGCCCAACATTTCCTTTGGGCCGGCGGTGGTGAAAGCCGTGCGACCTGCCTTCACCCGATACCTGGATGTCCACCTGATGGTCTCGAAGCCGGAAATCCTGTTCGATCCGTTTGTCCAAGCCGGAGCCGATGGCATGACGGTTCATGTGGAGTTGGGGAACGCAGTCAATGCCCTGTTGTGGAAGATTCGATCCTTGGGAAAGCGGGTGGGCTTGGCCGTAAACCCGCCGACCAACATCACGGCGGTAAAGCCGTATCTTTCACAGATCGATTTGTTGTTGATCATGACCGTCAACCCGGGCTTTGGAGGGCAGCCGTTCATTCACGAATGTGTTCCGAAGATTCAACAGGCGGCGGCGTGGCGGAAAGAATTGCAGTTGAATTACCGGATCGAGGTTGATGGCGGGATCAACGATGATACGGCGGAAGAGTGCGCGGCGGCAGGCGCCGACACCTTCGTGGCAGGCACCTCGCTTTTCCAACATCGGAACCTGACCGCTGCGGTGAACCGGATGCGACGGCGGGTCGATGTTGCATCGCAGTCCCTGTTCCCGACTTGAAATTGCCGTTGCCACGATTGGGACTACCGCATGCTCGCCGCGCTGCTGGCCACGACTCTCTTCGCGTTGTCGTCGGTCACGGCGAAACGTTCCGTTAATCTCCTCGGGTCGACCCACGCCAATCTCGTTCGAATCGCCCTGGCTACCCTGGTTTTGGGGTTGTGGGCTCATTTGTTTGGCGGCGGTTGGGGCGGGTCGTCCTGGGGCTGGTTCGTCGTCAGCGGACTTATCGGCTTCGGGATTTGCGATACCGCCATCTTTCTCGCACTGCCCCGCTTGGGAGCGCAGCTGACCAGCCTGATGGTGCAATGTCTGGCGGCCCCGATTGGGGCGCTGGTGGAGTGGCTGTGGCTGGGAACGCGCTTGAGCAGTCATCATCTGGCGGCTGGGGCTCTGATACTCGGGGGCGTCGCCGTTGCGCTGGTGCCAAACAAGTCGGGCCAGACCCGACTGCATTCGGGCTGGGTGGGATTTGCCTTGGGTGCTCTCGCCGCCGCGGGACAAGCCATCGGCGCGATTCTAAGCCGCCACGGGCAATTGCTTGCCCACGAGCGGGGAGAATCTCTGGACGCCCTGACCGTCGCGTACCAACGGATTGTCGCCGGACTGGCCTTCACCTGCGTTTGGTGGATCTGGGCTCGGCGGCACCGGATTGGAGCACCTCCCCCCGGCCCCCTGGCGGTGCGACCCGCGGTTCCCTGGGTCGTGTTGAATGCGTTGTCGGGCCCCTCTCTCGGGGTCGCTGCTTACCAATGGGCGCTGCAGCTTCAACCTAGTGGAATCGTGTTGGCCATTGCGGCGCTCACGCCCCTGGCGGTCATCCCGTTGGCGTGGTGGATTGACGGTGAACGTCCCACCGCCCGGTCGGTCTCGGGGGGTATCCTGGCTGTTGGTGGAGCCGTTTGGCTGGCGTTGCACTAGAGTCGGGAGAGGCGTCGCCAAAAGCCTCGCCTCTCCGCCCACCACTCTGTCACGTTTCGGCCGGCGTTTTGCTATCGCATGGCCCTTTCTGCGCCTACACCCACTGCTTCTTCCCGAAATCTGCACCTCTACGGCTTGGACACCTTCCGGTTTCTCAGCGCGTTGCTGGTGATTTTCACCCACACCGGGGTTCCATTTCCGACGGAGTTCGCGGCCCGGTTGGGGATCGTCGGAAAAATTCTGGGAGCCCTGTACGTCAATCTCTTCAATGGCCAGGGCGCCGTCATGGTGTTCTTCGTCGTTTCGGGATTGTGCATTCATTTACCGCAAGTAGGCCGGGGAACTCCGAACTGGGGCGCCTTCCTGATTCGCCGATACCTTCGTTTGGCCGTGCCCTTGTTGGCAGCATTCGCCCTCAGCCCCCTGCTCCAATCGAAGATCTTTAACGGAGCCAACCCCGTCTATTCGATCTGGTGGAGCTTGATTGCCGAGTTGATCTACTATTCATGCTACCCTGCCCTCTTTTGGGCAGCGCGGCGCTGGAGCTGGACCTGGGTGGTGGCCGTTAGCTTCGGAGTATCGCTGGTGCTGTTGGGTCTGAATTATCAGGTCCTGCATCCCGCCAAATTCGGACGCGTCACCACGGCCATCATCTACTTGCCGGTCTGGATTCTCGGTTGCCTGCTGGCGGAGCAGATTGGTCAGGGCCGGCTGCCGCACCCCCAGCAGGTCGGAATGTCCCGCTGGTTGTGGCGGGCGGCGATTGTGGGCGCGCTAATCCTTAGCAACGCGCTGATCCACCACGCGCCGGCCTTCGTGCCGCCGGTTCGCTTTCCGTTTGCGGTTCTGATGGTCGGGGTCGTGGCGTGGCTCTGGCTGCCCAGGGAATTGGCGTGGTGTCAGGCGCATCGGCCCTTCCGTTGGCTGGAATGGTGCGGGGCGCTGACCTATTCCCTCTATCTCACCCATCTGAACTGGCACGACCTTTGGATCCGGGGCTCCACCTATCGGGAGTCCTTGGGGAAGGGCACGTTCGGGGAGTTTCTTGCTCACACCCTCTTCATTTTGGCGCTGACCGTGGTGTTCTATTTCCTGATCGAAGGTCCCTCCCATCGGCTGGCCCGAGCGGCGGGACAGTGGTGGGATCGACGACAGCGCGCCCAACCCGCCGGCAGTTGAAGTTCCGAACCCAATGACTTCACCCGGGCGCAGCATTGCCGAACGCCGGTACAATCCGCAGAGTCCCCGCTTCGCAAACTAGGCATGAAGGTTACGCTCAATTGGCTGAAGCAATACGTGGACGTCACCGGCACTCCCGCCGAACTGACAGAACGTCTCACCCAACTCGGTCTCGAGGTCGAAGGGGTCGTCGAATTGGCCGGGGAATTTACCGGGGTGGTGGTCGCCCAGGTGATCACCCGGGACAAGCATCCCAATGCTGACAAGCTTTCGGTGTGTCGGGTGAATGATGGCCGGGGCGAACGACAGATTGTCTGCGGTGCCCAGAATTTTCAGCCCGGCGATAAGGTTCCCCTCATTCTCCCCGGGAGCTCCCTGCCGCCCAAGCCGGGAGAGACCCAGCCGTTTGTGATCAAGGTCGGCAAGATCCGGGGCGTCGAATCCCACGGCATGATGTGTTCGGCCGACGAATTGAGCCTCGATCCAGAAGCGATTGGGCTTCGCCGAGAGGATGGACTGCTGATCTTGCCGGCGTCGGCGACAGTGGGCCAACCACTCGCGGAGTTTCTCGGTCGGGGTAGTCGAGACGTCGTCTTCGATTTGGAAGTCACGCCCAACCGACCGGACCTCAACAGCGTCATCGGTATTGCCCGCGAACTCGCGGCGGAGAGTTGTCTCCCCTTACTAATCCCCGAAGTGCCCGAGCCGGCCACCGTGGGGGATCCGGTGGGGGGCTTGGTGGGAGTTGCACTGGAAGCTCCAGAGTTGTGTCCGCGTTACACCGCTCGGGTGGTCCGCGGAGTCAAGGTGGGTCCCAGTCCGGATTGGCTGCGGCAAACTCTTGAGAAGGTGGGCTTGCGCAGCGTCAACAACGTCGTGGACGTCACCAATTTCGTGATGCTGGAGTCGGGTCAACCCCTGCACGCCTTCGATTATCACTTGATCGCTCCCGGGCCGGCCGGACTTCCTACGATCGTGGTGCGTGCGGCTCAGGCGGGGGAAACCTTTGTGACTCTCGACGGCCAATCACACCGGCTCTCCGCCGATCAATTGCTGATCGCCGATTCCCAAAAGGGCATTGCGCTCGCGGGTGTGATGGGAGGCGCCAACTCCGGCATTCAAGAATCAACGGTCGATGTGTTGATCGAGTCGGCGTACTTCTCGCCCACCAACATCCGGCGAACGAGCAAAACGCTAGGTCTGCGCACCGACGCCAGTTACCGCTTCGAACGTGGGGCCGACATTGGAGCCGCCGATTGGGCCAGCCGACGCTGTGTTCAATTGATCCTCGATGTCGCGGGCGGTGTTCCGGCCGCCGGGGTGGTGGATGCGTATCCGCAGCCGGTGGCGCCAAAATCAATTACGCTCCGCTTTTCGCGGGTTAATGCCCTGCTCGGATTGGACCTGGCACCCGCCGAAATTGAATCTCTGCTCCGTCGGCTGGACCTGCCCGCGGAAGCGCCAGCCGAAGCGGACACAATTTGCTGCCGAATTCCGAGTTACCGGGTCGACCTCAAACGCGAGGTGGATCTCATCGAAGAGGTTGCTCGACTGTATGGAGTCGAGCGCATCCCCGCTTCAGCCCCTCGGGGAGCTCTTGGGTCGCATCCGTTTGATGCCCGCTTCGACGAGTTGGCGCGGGTGCGGGAGATTCTGACGGGGTTGGGACTTAGCGAAGCCCAGGGGCAAACGCTGATCTCGTCGGCGGAAATCCTGGGTTCGTCTCCCGAAAGCTGGGTGCGCCTGTCGAATCCCCTGAGCAGCGACATGGACTGTCTGCGGCCGAGCCTACTACCGGGATTGCTGACCATCCTGCGCGCCAATCAGCATCGGAAGTCGCCGAATCTGCAGTTGTTCGAGGTTGGCCGGACCTTCACTCAGACCACTTCGGGAATTCAGGAGAAATGGCGATTGGCCGTGGCCCTGACTGGACTGCGCAGTCCGGAATTCTGGTCGGGTGAATCTCGCGGCGAAACGTGCGACATCTTCGATCTCAAGGGTATCTTTGAAGAGTTGCTTGAGCGTTTGGGACTTCGCGGAATTCAGTTCGCTCGACGAGCGGATCCCACACCGCTGTTCCTGGAATCCGCTGAGATCTCCCTGGGCGGCAAGTTGGTATTGGGTGAACTCGGCCAACTGCAAATCGCCGCAGCCCGACGCTACGATCTCCGAGAGGCCGCGCTCCTGCTGGAGATCGACCTCGAGACGATCCTCAATAAGTCCAATTCCGAACGATCCTTCAAACCCTTGCCGGCGTTTCCCTCGGTCCAGCGGGACCTCTCAGTTGTGGTCCTGGAATCCGTGACCCACGATTCCGTGGTTCAGGCCATTCGCCGGGCCAAGCCGGCCAACTTGGAAAAGGTCGAACTCTTCGACGTATTTCGCGGGAAGAACGTTCCGTCCGGACACAAGAGTCTGGCGTACGCTTTCACCTATCGCTCGACCGAGCGCACCCTGCGGGATGACGAAGTGGCCGCGGCTCAGGCCCGCGTGGTGGAGACACTCAAGACCGCTTTGAACGCGCAGGTGCGCGACAAGGAAACGGCATGAAGTTGACGTTCTGTGCCGCGGAGGATCGCAAGGGCGCCGAGATCGGGCTCAAGCTCTTGGTCGCCAGCGTGGCGGAACATTGTCCCGACGTTCCGCTGCACCTGTACCGACCAGATCCGCTGCCGGAATTCGCCGCGTGGCTGAAACGATTCCCCCAGGTTCGTCTGTTTCCCGAACGTCCGCGGGGAGCGCATCAATGGAACTGCAAGCCCCAGTCGCTGACCCCAGAACTGAGCGAACCGGATTCAGAAGCCGTCTGGCTGGATTCAGATCTGATGCTGACCAAGGATCCCCGGCCGCTGTTCCGGAGATTGTCTCCTGACCAACTCGGCATCACCCAGGAGCCGCCCAGTCAGGCGGACCAGGGATCCTTGTTGCGGACGAAAGCGTGGAAACTGCCGGTGGGTCGTGAACTGCCTCAAACGCTGAACTCCTGTGTCTTGCGGGTCACGCGCCAGCATCTGCCCTTGCTCACTCGTTGGCGGGAGCTTCTGGAGAGTCCGGAGTATGTCGCCATTCAAGGCCGACCGGTTTCGGAACGCGGAGTGGCCTTTGCTTCGGATCAGGACGTGCTCAATGCGCTGCTCGGTTCGAAGGAGTTTGCCCATGTGCCCATCGGCCAGTTCCGGAACGGCGTCGATGTCATTCACTGCGGCGGCGCCTTGGGTTACTCAATCTCGGAACGGTTGGCCGGACTATTCCTACCCCGCCCCACCTTCTTTCATGCGATTTCGGTGAAGCCGTGGGTGGTGTTGTCCGGTGTTCCTCTGCCTGGCCAATCAGCTTGGTTTCGCCGCTTGATGCACGAGGTTTCCCCCTACCTCGCCTACGCCCGCCGCTATCGGGACGTAGTGGATGATCCCTGCGAATGGTTGGATCGGAGTTCCCCCGTGGGCCTGGCGATGCGGGCGGCGGGTTTGGGCCATTGGGCCTTGCGCGGCTTGCCCATCACTGTCGCCGCCACCCTGCTCCGCCGCATTCGTCCGGTAGAGTGAATGCTGGATGGGTCGGGCCAATGCGTCTGCTCGTTTGCACCACCGGCACCCAAGGGGATGTGCAACCCTGCGTCGCCGTCGCTCGGGGACTACGGCAGGCGGGCCACGATGTCGAAGTGGCTTCGGCCACAGCCTTCCAGCCCCTGATTGAAGCCGCCGGGCTTCCGTTTCTCCGCTTGGACGAACCCGATCCGCGGCGGGTGATGCGGGACGTGCAACAGGGGACTCTGGGACAGAGCGCCCGAATCCGACTGTTCAAACATCTGTTCCGCCGTCGCCCGCCACCGGCGCACGCTTTGGCCCGGCAGAAGGAACTGTGCGCCGGACGGGACATGGTGCTGTCGCACATCTCGAATTACCTGCACCTTACTGAATCCCTCGGCCTCCCGTTCGTTTATCTGGCCGCCTACCCAACTCTGCCAACGGGTTCGTTTCCCCATCACTTATCGCGGATTCCGGTGTCGTTGGGAGGCCCGCTGAATCGACTGACCCACCTGCTCTTCCGTCAGCTGTTTTGGTTACCCGATCGGGAATGGGTCAACGCTTGGCGAGCTGAGCTAGGACTGCCCGCTTTGGGATTCTCCGGGCCCCATCCGCAGGCGGTTCGGCGCGAAGTGCCTTACCTTTTTGGGTACAGTCCGGCGCTATTGCCTCGCCCCGCGGATTGGCCGCCTCAAGCCGAAGTCACCGGATTCTGGTTCCTCGACACCACCACTTCCTATCAACCCCCGCCCGACCTGCTGAAGTTTCTCGACTCGGGGCCACCTCCGGTCGTCATGGCGTTTGGGAGTCTTGTGGATCCGAATCCGCCGGAACTTCAGCGGCATCTATTCGCAGCTTTGGAACAAACCGGACAACGCGGATTGGTACTTGCGGGCTGGAATCTGGATCAAACCACCTTGCCCCCGAATATCTTCCGAGCGAACTGGGTTCCGCTCCCCTGGATTCTGCCCAGGGTCCGAGCGGTTATCCACCACTCGGGGGCCGGAACGACTTCGGAAATCCTCCGCGCGGCCGTTCCTTCCGTGCCTCTGCCTTATTCTGGGGAGCAGAAATTCTGGGGCCGTCGATTACACCAACTTGGCTTGGCCTCCGCCCCATTACCCCGGTCTAAACTGGAGACTCAGCCGCTCGTGCAACGACTGCAGTTTGTTCTCCACAATTCCCAACTTCCGGAACGCCTCCGTTCAATGTCCCAAAAACTCCGGGCCGAAAATGGCGTGGGACAGGCAGTCCGACTGATAGAAGAGTTCGCCTCGTCCCGGGTGAAGAACCGGAAATCCTAGGCGAGAAGGCTCAGGTGTCGGAACGCTCCGATTCCTCGATCTGTTGGTGGACGAAGTACATGTAAATCCCCGTGATCACACAGCAAAAAGTCAAAATGACCAGCGACGTCAGCAGCATGAGACCAGTCTAGTCAGAGGTTTCGTTGGGCGTCAAACGCCGGGCGCCCTCAAGCCAAGTAGGGAATGGTCAGCGGACCCTGTGGCAGCACCGCCACCCGACTGTCCGGACCCCGACGCTCGAGTTCGGCGCGAACGGTCGCTCCAATGTCGGCACAAGCCTCCAAATGCGCCGCCTTCAGGATCTCCGGAGCCAGGGTGGAATACACCAGGACCCGGGCACGACGTTGAATCAGGGCTTGAATCTGAGCCTGCCACTGCTCCGGCCGGACGAAGCCCGGCGTGGCGAGCATAGTCAAAATCTCCTCGGACGATCGCGCCTCACGTAGCAATCGATCCAACGGACTTTGGGCTGGCACCCCTTCCCGGCATTCGGCCGCCAGAATGATCGTACCGCCTTCGGCAATGATCCGAGCCGCCGCACTCATTCCTTTAACGCCCTGATACAGATTTAGATCGAGCGGATAGCCCGAATTGGTCGTGACCACCACGTCGAAGGGCGCCTTGACCTTCTGCATGGCCGCGGAACGGACAAACTCCCGCCCCGCTCGGTGAGCTTCAAGCAGGTCACCGGCAAAAACTCCGGTGATCGCCCGCTGTTCGTTCAGGGTCACGTTCAGTAGGAAGCTGCGTCCGACACGCTGGGCTATTTCCAGCAATTCCTCCCAAAGCGGATTGCCTTCGCAAATGCCAAAAGTGGCTCGAGCATCCCCTATGTGATGAGCGCCGTGGTTGCTCATCACCGTCTCCACGTGGGCCACTCCGGGCATTAATGCCTTTGGTCCGCCACTAAAGCCTGCAAAGAAATGTGGTTCAATGAAGCCCGTCAAAATCCGGACATCGGCTTCCACTGCCTCCCGGTTGATCCAAGCCGGGGTTCCGGTACGGGTCGTTCCCAACTGAACACACGCGGCATGATTCTCGGGTTCGTGGTTTACCACCCGGTAGTTCGCCACCACCGCGGGCGTAAGCATCTTCTCCAGTTCGGCCTGAGTGTTGGGTCGATGCGTACCCAACTGATTCAGCAGGGTGATTTGCTCACGTCGGACGCCACGCCGTTCCAAATACTCGAGCAACCAAGGAATGAGGCGGTGATTCGGAGTGGCGCGGGTTATGTCCGTGAACAGAATGCAGATTCGGCTATCCGGCCGGATCCAGTCCGGAAGCGGTGGCGCCCCGATCGGCCGATTCAAAGCCGTTTCAAGAGCCGCACGTTCATCGGGAAGTCCTGGGCGGAATGACGGTTCAATGACCGTGGTCCGGTCGTCTGGGAACTCGACCTCGAGGTGTCCCTGGCCGTAGGCAAGATGAACGTTCATGGGTGGAGGTTAGTTCAGAAACCGGCCCGGGTGAAAGCCGCTATCTCGCGGAGACCGTCTTCCGACCTCCCCGGGAACCGGCAGATGAGACCTGACTTGCGCCCGACCTATCCTCAGGTATCTGCTTGTTGTCGCTCCTACGTCCCACGGTATGACGCTACGCATTCGCCTTCTGTTTCGGATTCTACCGCTTGTTCTGCTTCCCTGGAACCAAGTGCAGGGTGCCCGCCTGATTGCCTTGGGAGATTTGCCGGGAGGCATAACGAACAGTGTGGCGTTGGCGATTTCGGGGGATGGAACGGCTGTCGCTGGCTTCTCCGCCTCAGTTCTAGGATCCGAGCCGTTTCGCTGGACCCTCGCGGAGGGCATGATCGGTTTGGGAGACCTACCCGGTGGCAGGAGTGATCTCGGCGTGGCCTACGGAATCTCCGAGGACGGAAGCGTGGTCGTTGGCGGAAGTCCTTCGACGGTCAACACCGAAGCCTTTCGCTGGACGGCGGGCACCGGAATGGTCGGGTTGGGGGATTTTCCGGGCGGACGCACGGGGAGTTCGGCGCAGGATGTCTCAGATGATGGAACAGTAGTCGTCGGGTATGGCGAATCGGCCCAGGGCATCGAGGCCTTCCGCTGGACAGCGGCGACGGGAATGGTCGGGTTGGGGGATCTCCCAGGCGGACGTTTCTGGTCATCAGCATCGGGCGTCTCCGCCAACGGTCAGGTGATCGTCGGATTCGCCACGGTGGCGGAGGGGAACGTGGCCTTTCGTTGGACGGCCGCCACGGGGATGGTGCCGTTGGGGGAACTTCCGGGCGGGGGGTTTGCCAGCGCTGCCAATGGAGTCTCGGCCGATGGATCGGTCGTCGTGGGACATAGCACTAGCGCGGTCGGGATTGAAGCCATTCGCTGGACCGCCACTTCCGGTCTCACCAGTCTGGGCAGGTTGGAGGGCGGCTTCGCCGGCGACTACGCCTACATGGCCTCGGGCACCGGACGGATCATCGTGGGCCAAGCCCAGGGACCCGACCGGGGAGAAGCCTTCGTGTGGACTCAGCAATTGGGAATGCGGTCTCTGTGGACTCTTTTAGTACGAGCAGGAATCAATCCGGCCGACTCGGGTTGGACGAACCTGGATGAAGCGGATGGGGTCTCGACCGACGGACTCCGGATCGCCGGTTACGGCCAACGCTTCGGCAAGATTGAAGGGTTCTTTGCGGATCTGAGTGCACCCTTGGAATGGGTGACGACGGAGACCGGGCTCGAATTGCGGTGGGGCGGACTTTATCCCCTGCAACACAGCACGTCCCTGAATCCGGAAAACTGGGTCACGATTCCCAACGCCGAGTCCCCCTATCCGGTCACTCCCACGGATGCATCCGGATTCTACCGGCTGGATCTGTTGGGCGAAATCCCCACGCCGTAATGGTGAGGGATGGAGATGGATTTACTTCTCCGACCAGGGCGAATGTCCCTTGGTCAGGGTCTTGATCCGTGCGAGGTACATGTCGGCCGTGATGTACAGTGTGGATCCATCGTCGCCCCACGCACAGTTACCTGTGGCTTCCCCGGTGAGCAGCGTTCCCAGGTGCTGACCCTGGGGCGAAATAATCAGGACTCCCCCGGGCCCGGTAGCCCACAAGTTGCCGTTCACATCGACCTTCAGGCCATCCGGCAGACCTTTTCGTCCCTGGGCCGCCAGTGACGCCGTATCGAACAACACCTTACCCTGGGCGACCGAGCCATCGGCCTGAACTTCGTAGGCCATCACCACCGGCCGCCGGGGATCCGAAATGTTCACATAGAGGGTTTTCTCGTCAGGAGAGAGGGCGATGCCGTTGGGAAAGCTCAGGTCGCTCACCAGCAGGACAGGTTGGGCTTTGGGCCGAAGCAGATAGACCCCGTTGACCATGAGTTCCTTCAGGGGGCTCTTGTCGGTGCCTTCCAAGCCGTAGGGTGGATCGGTGAAATAAAGGTTCCCGTTACGGGCATAGCAGAGGTCGTTGGGCGAGTTGAACCGACGTCCATTCACCTGGGCAACCACCGGTTCAAATTCTCCAGTGACACCTTCCCGACTGAGCAACCGGGCAATCCGGCGATTGCCGTGCTGACAGACCACCAGCTTTCCCGAGCGATCGGTGGTCAAACCGTTGGACCCTTGTTCCCGAAATCGCACTTCGTTTCCGTCATAGCCGCTGGGATGGAGGTAGACAGTCAGGCCATCCTTTTCCGACCAGCGGTAGATTTTGTTCTCGGGAACGTCTGAAAACACGATGGCCTTTTCCTTCGCCAGCCAGGTCGGACCTTCCGACCAGTTGAATCCCTCCGCCAAACGTTCCATTTCCACCCCCGGGGCGATCAATCGATCGAGTTCCGGCGACAAACGTTCCACCGAACCCAACGTGGGACGCGCGGGGGCGGCCGCAGCCGGGGCGTCGGCGGCCCAACTGGAGAAAGAATTCAGGGAGCTGAGCGCCATGCCGGCAGCCGCCAGCCAAACGGAGAAGGAGTGCTTCATGGAAGAGCCCAGCGTATCGATTCCCTGGGGTCGGGGTCAATGAACGGCAATCCGTTGCCGTTGACCGAAAGAGGTTCAGGCGGGTGAACACCAAGGATCGACCGCTGGGACAAACCGGCGGGATTGGTTCGAACGCCTTGATTTCCGGTTTGCCCGGTCGGGAGCGAACTCCACACTCCGTTGCATGTCGACCACACCGGATCAACTCCGCGAGCTCTTCCGCATGCAAAAGGCCCTCAACGAACGCATCGGGGTGTTCACCGACCAAATGGACGAGGCGGAGAAAACCAAATGGATTCTCAATTATACCCGGGCCATGTCCCAGGAATTGGCGGAACTCACCGACAGCGTTCCGTGGAAGTGGTGGGCAAAGTACCAAAATTTTGACGCCCAGAATGCCCGAGTGGAAGTCGTGGATCTATTCCACTTCCTCATCTCCCTGGCGCAGGTACTGGGTATGAGCGCCGACGACTTGTTCAACGCCTACGTGAAGAAGAACGAGGTCAACTTCAAACGACAGGAAACGGGCTACGGAGAGAAGGATCACTCCGATTCCAAACACATCTGAGGGACGATCTCGCCGCCCGCTTCGGGCCGCTGGGACAAAAAAAGGGCCGGACACACGTCCGGCCCTTCTGCTTTTGCGGCGTTCCCTTAGTTCGACGCGCGATAGAGTTGCGCGCCGGCCTGGCTGCCTGCCGGGATCCGGTACGGACTGGTCGCACCCGCCACGGGAGCGAAGGTGCCGTTGACCGTAGCGCTCGACTGAAGCGTTCCGACATAGGTCAGAACCACGTCACCAGAAGCCTCCCGGGTGACCGTGATGGTCGGAACGGTCACGGCCAGCGTGAGCGGAATGCCGTTCGCGGTCGGCGTGCCAAGAGCTTCCATTTCGGCTGGGCTCATCGGAGCCGAGCGGACTTGGATGGAGTTGACCCACATCTCGCGGCGCTCGTCCTGATCACCATCGGCGAACAGGATGGCGGTAGGAGCCATGGCCCGTCGGGTGTTGTCCAGACCCTGGTTGTCCGTCCAGTCATCCTGGTAGATGCCGTCCACGTACTTGATCACCACCGGCGGGTTGGCCGCCATGTTGTACGCAGCCACCAGACGGTGCCACTCGCCGCCGGTCAGAGCGCCTGTGCCAGTATAGCCGTCGCCGGAACCTTGGCCGAAATTGCCGCCCTGCCAGAACAGGTCGCCGTCATCGGTGTTGCTCAACGAGCTTGTCTGCAGCAAGGACGCTGCGCCGCTGTTGCTCTCGCAGTACAGGTCCATGACCAGCGTGTATTGGTTTACCCGAGTTCCGCCACCATTGGGGAGGATCCGGTGTTCCATGATGTAGCCGATTTGCCGGGTGAGGGTGCCCGGGATGCGCATGACCGTGGCCGGTTGCCCGCCGATGTCCGGAATGCCCAGTTCAGTCGTCGTACCGAAGGCGGTCTTATCTTCGGCCGCGCCGTTAGGTCCATCGTAGGTCGGGTCAAAGTATTGTAGATTCGAGCCGATGGATGCGCCGAGATCCTTGTAGTCGAAGTCCCACTGACCCGTGACGTTGGATGTTGGCAGTACCACCGGAATGCCGGCGGCACTCGGTCCACCCATCAACACGATCTCCGCATCCGACAGGCGGCCCGAGCGGACTTGAACCGAGCTCACCCACATCTCACGGCGCTCGTCCTGATCGCCGTCAGCGAAGAGAATCGCCGTCGGCCCCATCGAACGGCGGGTATTGTCCAGACCTTGGTTGTCGGTCCAGTCGTCCTGCTTAATGCCATCCACGAACTTCGCCACGAGCGGCGGACTATTTTTCATGTCGTAGGCGGCCACGATCCGATGCCAAGTGCCTCCGGTGAGAAGTCCCCGACCAGCGTAGCCGTCGCCGGAACCCTGACCGAAGTTGGCCCCCTGCCAGAACAGGTCGCCGTCGTCCGTATTGCTCGTCGAGCTGGTCTGCAGCAACGAGTGCGCCCCGTTGTTGTTCTCGCAGTACACGTCCATGATGATGGTGTACTGATTCACCCGAGTGCCGCCGCCGTTCGGGGCGATACGGTGATCCATAACGTAGCCGATCTGGCGGGTTAGGGTACCCGGAACGCGCATCACATTGGCCGGAACGCCGTTGATGTCCGGAATGCCCAGTTCGGTCGTGGTTCCAAAGGTCGTCTTGTCCTCGGCAGCCCCATCGGGACCGTCATAGGTGGAATCGAAGTATTGCAGATTGGAACCAATGCTGGCTCCCAAATCCTTGAACTCGAAGTCCCACATGCCCGTCACGTTGGATTGAGGAATGCTCTGCGGGATGCCGGCGGCACTCGGTCCACCCAGCGCAAACGCTTCCGCGTCCGAAATCCGTCCGTTTCGCACCTGAACGGAGTTAACCCACATTTGTCGACGCTCGTCCTGATCGCCGTCAGCGAACAAAATCGCGGTCGGCCCCATGGAACGGCGAGTGTTGTCCAGACCTTGGTTGTCGTTCCAGTCATCCTGCTTGACGCCATCGACAAACTTCACGACGACCGGCGGCGTGGCCGCCATGTCGTAGGCTGCCACGATGCGGTGCCACGTTCCGCCAGTGAGCAGTCCCCGGCCCGCGTAACCGTCCCCGCCACCCTGTCCAAAATTGCCACCCTGCCAGAAGAGGTCGCCGTCATCGGTATTGCTGGTGGAACTCGTTTGGAGCAGCGAGGCCGCGCCATTGTTGTTCTCGCAGTACACGTCCATGATCAAGGTGTACTGGTTGACCCGGGTGCCGCCGCCATTAGGGGCGATACCGTGAGTCATCAAGTAGCCAATTTCCCGTTTCAGGTCTCCTGGAACTTCCATGACCTTCGCGGGAACACCGTTGATGTCCGGGACGCCCAGGGCCGTGGTTGTTCCAAACCGGGTGCCTTGCTGGGTCAGACCGGTCGGTCCATCGAAGTACGCCAGCGGCGTGCCGACGGTCGCGGAAAGGTCGCCGTTGTCGAAGTCCCACTGGCCGGTCACCTGGGTTGTGCTGCCGCCAACCGCGACGATACCAAAGCTCCAAGAGTTGGTGTGCGAGGTGCCGGCAGAATCCTTGTACTCCAGACGAACCAGGTTGTTCGGATTGGTGCGGCTGGCATTCGGATCGTACCCGACATAGGTCTTGCCGTCCGTTTTGGTCAAGGTCTGCGGCGTAACCGCCACGTCATTCAGGAACAGCTTTACATCCGACGTTGCCACCGTGGTGGCTCCATCAAAGATGTAGGCTTCGATCCGCGCGGCTGCTGGGTTGCCCTCCGAACCGGACGGGGGTGCCGCCTCGGCAACATAGGGTCCCTTCGCGGCGGCCACCGAGGTGTCGCGGTAGGCCTTGAGCGCTCCTTCGACATTGGGGTCATTGACCAGGCTGCGCGCCCCATTCGAAGCAATGGTGTAGAAGGTCAGACTGGCTCCATTACCCGTCTGCCAGTACAGGATGCGCACCGGATACAACCCTGCCGACGGTGCCACCACCGTAAACTGGTTCTCGTTGCGCCAACCGTTCTGGAAGCCCGGGGCGATACGCTCGTAGTCGGCCACCTTCAGGCTGAAGAAATCCCGCGGGTTCAGCCCGAAGAAAACTTGATAACCGTCGTCGTCGTTGATGTCGGTTCGTTCCGCCGTGGTGCTCACTCCAAACGTCGTGGAACCAGCCGGGAGATCGAGATAGGCCACCACTTCGGTGGCGAATTTCTCCGTCGTGCCATCCGCGCCTGGGATGCCCGGGAAAACCTGCGAAGTGAACGCGCCGAGTTCGGAGCCTTCGAGGTCCACCAGGAAAATGTCCCCGGCTTCCTTTTCGAAATTAATCGTATCCACCGCGTAGGACCCGCCGGCTTCAGGCCCACCAAACGCAACATCCGGAACCAGGGTTCCGGATGAGTCTGTCAGGGTGCGGTTGATTTGTTTGTACGCACGAATGGCGTTGTTGGCGACCGTCGCCTCGGCAGGTGCCTGCGCGACGCGAACGACAAATCCCCGGGAGGTCGAACTGCCCGCAGGCAGTGCGATCGAGGATGGTAGATTAACCGTGGCGGCTTGGGCGACGGCCAGAGAGGCCAAGATCGCGAAGCCACCTGGTAAGGACCAAGTAGCAAGGTTCATTGAACAATGTTTCGCACAATCGCTCGGGCCTGTCATTAGGCAGCCGAGAAAAAGTTGATTTTGTTCAAGTCTGATCACGGGCGGCAAAACGCCGCAGGGCTGCCCGACGTCCCCTCACCTTCGCCGATCGGATCACGACTCCCTCAGCCGGACATCCGCGGCGCCCCAGATGGGGGATCTGATTTCAGAAGCTTCTCGACCGCCCCCAACAGTTCCTCGAGTTCAAATGGCTTGGCCAGGACGGTCATCGCTCCACTCAGCCGGGCGAGGTTCAGGTAACTGGCCGGTCGCAATTGTCCCCCGCCAGAAATCGCAATGATTCGAAGCGTCGGATGGCTCTGACGCAACTTCATGATCAATTCCAATCCCTCCATTTCCGGCATCACAATATCGGTGATCAAAAGGTCAAACGGTCCGGAGGTCAGGCGCTGGAGCCCCTCCCGCCCATTGGGAGCCGTCACGACTTCATAGCCGGAGCGCTCCAAGGTGCGCCGCAGCAGCGAGAGGAGCGCCGGGTCATCGTCGATCAGGAGAAGGCGGGCCATGATGGGTAGAGCCGAGGGTACGAATCCGAATGAGCAGATTTTTGGAGTTCGTCCCAGGAAGTGCAAACCAGGAGTTCTCGAAAGTGGCCAGTGGCTGACCTTCGGGGGCGGTTCTGGATCGATCCCAGGGCGGCGCAGGAACCCTCCCGAACCTCCCGCCTTCGATCTACCCGGGATTGGCCCGCGAGCGCTCTTGAGGCATGATCCACCCATGAACACGCTCTACCTCGACATCTTCAGCGGCCTCAGTGGCGACATGCTCATCGGGGCGATGTTGGATCTGGGGGTGGAGTTTCGGACCTTGGAGTGGGAATTGAAGAAGCTCAACGCCGAGGGCTACCACCTCCATGCAGTCCGGCGCCACAAATCCAGCATCGAGGGGGTGAAGTTCGATGTTCACTTGGATTCCGACTGCTCCTCTCCCAGTGCGGATCACAGCCATGCTCATCCTCATTCCCATCCGCACCCGCATCCGCATCCGTCCCAATCGACTCCCGGCGCCGCCGTAGACCGGGATTTTGCCGACATCACCAAGCTGATTCGCAACAGCACCTTATCGCCATGGGTGCAGGAGAAATCGCTGGCCGTCTTCCGCCGCATCGCCGTGGCGGAAGGCAAGATTCACGGGCTTCCCCCAGAAAAGGTTCACTTTCACGAAGTCGGTGCCCTGGATTCCATTGTGGACATCGTGGGAGCGTGCGTTTGCCTGGATCTACTGAGACGACCCCGCGTGCTGGCCAGTCCCGTCGTCGAAGGAACTGGCTGGGTCAATTGCGCTCACGGTCGTTTCCCGATTCCCACTACCGCCACCTTGGAAATCCTGGGTGCCCGAGGCATTCCCCTCACCCAGTGTGAAGAACCGCACGAATTGGTCACGCCAACGGGCGCCGCGCTGCTCGCGGAGTTCGCCGAGAGCTTCGCCCCAATGCAGAATCTAATCGCCACGCGGGTCGGCTACGGACTGGGCACACGAGAGAACCGAACCCGACCCAATGTGGTTCGCGCGGTTCTGGGAGAGTCCGGCTCCACAGGTGGCCCGGACTGGGAGATCGATACCATTGCGGTCCTGGAGACCAATCTGGACGATGTCAGTGGCGAATTGCTGGGCCATTTCGTCGAAAGCACCCTCAAAGCCGGCGCGCTGGACGTGTTCCACACACCGATCCAAATGAAAAAGAATCGGCCTGGGGTGTTGTTGACGGTTCTCTGCCCACCCGCGGACGCCGACCGCTTCACTGAACGGCTTCTCCGGCACACCAGCGCCTTCGGCGTCCGTCGGTCGGTTTTGGAACGACGCAAACTCCGACGGGAACTGGTGCGCGTGAAAACCGAGTTTGGCGAAATTCCCGTCAAGCTGGGCTGGCTGGACGGAGAACGCATTCAGGCCGCGCCGGAATTCGACGTCTGCCGCGATAAGGCGGTGCAGGCCGGCGTGCCGGTGATGGCCGTATTCGAAGCAGCCCGCCTCGCTCTCGCCGAAATCGGTCCCACAGCGACTGCTTGATCACTAAATCAGGCGCAGGATCATGGGATACCGGAAGAGTTGGCCGTCACTAGCCTTGATCACGGCGATCACCATGAGCACGAGGTGCACAATTCCCAACGCGGCCATCGCAAACCAAGTGATTCCGCAGGTCAGAAAACCAGCCGCGAACAGACCGATGTAGTAAATCAGGATGCTGATCTGGAAGTTCAGCTCTTCCTTGCCGTGAGCGTCGACACTGGGGAACTCATCCTTCTTCAGCAGCCAAACGATCAGGGGACCCAGGATCCAACCAATTCCCGAAAGGAATCCGGAAAATCCCGCCAGATGACAGCCGACTTCCCAGGGTCGGGAGGGTCCGACGGGCGCTACAGTCTGGGGGTACACCGGCGACGCCACCGGATTGGGCGTCGGCTCCGGCTGAGGGTTCGTCTGCGGGGACTCGGAATTGGGATCACTCATGAGGGGACGACTACGGGGTGGGTGGTTTAAATCGGTCGGGCTTCGGGGCAACGTCGTGAGTCACACTCGTCACGATCAGAACGAAGGATTGGTCGGCCGGTACTTTTTGCGAGACCTTGAACGGGATCTTCACGCCGTCGATGGTCTGGTAGTTCTCGAAGTAGGTTTCGGTGTCGGTCCAGTTGGCGGTCGGGTCTAATTTGGGCCGATCCCACCGCACCAGCAGGCCGCTTTCCTTGCCGAAATACATCGTCTCCTTTTTGCCCAGCCGATTAAACCCGGTTACCGGCAGGCAGGAGACGCCCGCAATCTCGACCGGAGGAAGGACCATCGCATTGGTGAACCGTTGGGGATAATCCAGAAGACCCAGGAGATCGTTCTCTTCGATAAACTGATCTCGCTGCAAGCCGTCCATCAGTTGCACCCCGATGCCGGGTGCTTCGATCCACGCGACTTTGCCGTCGGTCGCCATTTGGAGGGTCGCCGAGTTGGCGATGATCAGCTTTTGCGCGGTCCGCCGAGGAATGGACTGAACGACCTCAATAGTTCCCTGAAATCCCATCGCGGGTGCCTCAAAAGAGCCGATGCTCAGGCGGTTGGTTAGCTTGCGTAAGGTGGTTTCCCCGCCCGTAACCTCGATAAACCGGCTCAGAATCTGCCGCGCAGCCACGTCATTGGTGCCTTTGGCGCCCTCCGGACTGGCGGCCATCACTCGGCCCGCCCAGCCCGATGCCACCAACAGCAGTACGGTCACCACGCACCGGACGCGGCGAGCCAGACTCCTCGGAAGGGCATTAATCTCAAAAGCGGGCATCGACAGTGAACTCACCCGGAAGTGGGGCGCAAAGTTGCAGAAAAACATGGCGATGAAGTAGCCCCACTCGATCAGCCCGACAATCTCCAAAGGTTCCCGATCTTGTTGCGCTCCGTCCAACTCGGTACACCAAGCGGGTCATGAGCGACGCCTCCGCCGCCAGTACCGCCCACGAGCTGCTCCGCCGCAGCCTCGAACGGGGGCGTTTGGGACACGCCTACCTGTTCGTGGGCGATTCCGCGGAGGTCCTGGAAGACGCCGCTCAACAGTTGGCCCAAACTCTCTTCTGTCAGCAGCCCTTGGCGCGCAGCGCGTCCGGAATCGGAACCCAGGCCTGCGGTCAGTGTTCCGCCTGCCGCCGGGTGGCCCATCAGTCCCATCCCGATGTAACCTGGATCCGGCCTGGGAAGAAGTCCCGGGTCATCTCCGTGGCGCAAATTCGGGACCTGATCCATATGGCCCAAGTCCGCCCAACCGAAGCGGCCTACAAGATTGGTATCGTCACCGGGGCCGAACGGATGCGCACCGAAGCCGCCAATGCCTTCCTGAAAACCTTGGAGGAACCTCCTCCGGATTCAATCTTTGTCCTGCTCACCACCGACGCCGAGCGACTGTTGGAAACCATCCTGTCCCGCTGCCTCCGATTGAATTTCGCCAGTGGCCTGATTCGTGTGGATGACGCGGTCAGCGCATGGCTGACCGAAGCCGCCGCCAGTCTGTCCGAGGGAACGCCCTCCCTGCTCCAACGTTATCTTTTGCTTCAATCCTTGCTGACCGCCCTTGCCTCGGCGCGGGAACGCATAGAAGAGAATCTGACGGCGATTTCCCCCCTAAAACGCTTTCCTGACGCGGAATCCGAGCAACGCGAACGCTGGGAGGACGAGTTGGATGCCGCCGTGGAAGCGGAATATCGCCGGCGCCGCGGAGAGTTTTTGGCGGGCTTTCACGCTTGGCTCCGAGATCTCTGGATGCTGACCCTGACCACCGGTGGCGCCACGTTTCTCCCGAACCTGGCTGAGTCGTCCGCGCGGATAAGTTCCCGTCTGGCATCCCAGGAGGCCCGGCGAAACTTGGAGCATTGGGAGCAAACCCAGCGGTTGCTCCTCACCACCAACGCGCAGGAAGCGCTGGTCCTTGAAGTCGGCCTCCTTCGCCTCAGCCTGTGACTTCCCCTACCCGCCCCAACTCACCTCCCCAGCGATACCGTGAACTGTGGTTGCTGGGATGGGGGTGCTTCCTCGGATTCAGCCTGCTCAAGTTCGGCAATCCGGTGGTGTTGGACCGGCAGATTCCCACCCCCGCTTCCTGGGCGGAGCTTTGGTCGCAACCCTGGCCCTTGCGGTGGAGCTTTGGGATCCTGGCGTTGTTGGGTATGGCCGGAGCCCCACTGCTCCTCCACGGTTTCCAAACCCGGATGCGCCAGATCAATCCCTGGCTCTGGGTCCCCCTGGTTATTTGGTATTTCTGGCAACTCATGTCGGCGAGTCAGACGGTTGATTCGGCCCTCACGAGTCTGACGCTTTACCACCTGGCGGGTGTGGTGTTGACCTATGCCTTCGGCCTCGGTGCGGTGACCAGTGCGACCGCCACCCGCTGGCTGCTGGTCGGAATTTTGGCCGGATTCTGCCTCTGCCTCATGCGCGCCACCACCCAGCGACTCGTGGAGTTTCCAGCCGATCGGGAAATCCTGCTGGAAGGTCAGCGAACAGGTTGGACCAATTTTACCCCGTCGCTGGTCGCCCAGATGAAGCAGGAGGGAACCATCATCCGCACCAATGGAGTGGACGTCGCGAATCCGGCGATTTTGAGCAAACTCGAACGTGGTCGGGTGCATGGAACATTGGTGTACCCTAACGCCTTGGCGGGAGCGGTCCTGCTCCTCCTGCCGGTCGCGCTCCAGGTAATTGGGGCGGTGACTCGCGACCAGCGTCCACTGATTCGCTGGGCCGCTCTTGGGCTATTGATGTTTTTGGGCTCCGCTGCGCTCCTCTGGAGCGGATCCAAGTCCGGCTGGCTGATTGCCCTAGTGATGGGTGTCGCGTGGGTGTTCCGCTTAGGATTGCCGAAGGCGTGGCGCTGGGGAGTGCTGGGCGTGGTGATCGGAGGCGGGCTGATGATTTTCGGATTGCGATTCCAGGGCTATTTCGCCGCCGGAGCCACCAGCGTCGGCGCCCGGTTCGATTATTGGAAAGCCGCTGGGCAAACTGCCCGAGAACATCCGTTCCTGGGTAGTGGGCCCGGAACCTTCCAACGACCCTATGCCCGGCTCAAGGCTCCCGAGGCCGAGATGGCCCGGTTGGCCCACAATGACTATCTCCAGCAGTTTTCAGATTCCGGCTGGGTGGGAGGCCTCAGTTACCTAACCTGGGTGCTGGCTTGGGCCTGGTGGGTCGGTCGTTGGGCGTGGCGACAGCCCGAGTCGTTCTGGTTTGTGCTCTTTCTGGGAGTAAGCGCCTGGCTGATTCAAGGTCTCAGTGAGTTTGCCCTCTACGTCCCGGCTTTAGCGTGGACGGCCTTTACCCTGGCCGGCGCGCTGGCGGCCGCCGCAACCTCCGACTCGTCGACAAAAACCTGACCCCCACTTCCCCATGCCTGAAGTCCTTCGCCAAATCGCTGTCACGGTCCCGCCCGAAGCCGACGAGGACGTCGCTGACCTTTTGGAGAAAGAATTTGGCCAGACGCCAGCCAGCTACCATGACCTCGCCACGGGACTCACCACGGTCAGTGTTTACTGGGGATTGCCAGCGGCCGAAGTCGCCGAGACTCGGGCTGTGCTTCGCGACGGTCTGAGGGAGATGGCGGAAGGCGGGCTCAACATTGCGCCCGGGCGAATCTCAATTCGCAAGGTGCCCCCCCAGGACTGGAGCGAATCCTGGAAGCGGCATTTTCGGCCCATGGATCTCGGTCCCCGCCTGTTGGTGAAACCCACCTGGAGCCGTCGCCAGCCACGACCCGGTCAGTCGGTGGTGTTACTGGATCCGGGTCTGAGTTTCGGTACCGGTCAGCATGCGACGACGCGCTTTTGCCTCGAACAATTGGTGGCGCTGCGTCGAAGCGGCCAAACCCAATCATTGTTGGACGCCGGCATGGGCAGCGGGATCCTGGCGATTGCGGCCGCGAAGTTGGGATATTCACCGGTCAAGGCCTTCGACTTCGACGCCGAAGCCGTTCGTATCGCGCGGGAAAACTGCGCCCTGAACGAGGTGGTCAACGCCGTGGACGTCAGCGAAGCCGACCTCACCCGACTGCCTCGCAAGAGTCGGGAACAGTTCGACGTGGTCTGCGCCAACCTCATGTACGATCTCCTCATTGCTGAGCGGGACCGATTGTTGGCCCGCTTGAAACCAGGCGGAACCCTGGTGGTGGCCGGAATTTTGGAGACCCAATTCGCCCAGGTGGAAGCCGCTTTCCAGGCCGCCAGACTCCGTCGCCTACGGGCGCGGACGGAAAAAGAGTGGCGCTCCGGTTCGTTTGGCCGGGCCAGTTAGTTTGTTACCCGTCCTCCCAATCAGCGGGCGGGATAGGGGATGCGATCCCCAACCCCTTCCTCCGTCGCCTCCTCCACTCGGTCACCCGGACTCTCCAGAATCACACGAACGAGTCCGCACTGAGCGGGAATTGCTGATTGGCGCACTCGACTTCGTCGTCAAAGCGGGGCATCGAGTCGCGCCTGTCACAACGACGTCACCTGCAAGGCGACTTCCATTCGGTCAAACGCATTGGCGGGTCCCGCCCACGAGCCGGAGAGCGGCATGGCTTGCTCCTGCTCCCGGGCAACCGCTGTCGGAATATGTTCGTTTCCGGCAAGCTTGTTGTTGGTGGGATCAAAGCCCCGCCAACCCGCGCCGGGCAGGTAGATTTCCGCCCAGGCATGGGTGGCGCCATGCTGACCGTCGGCCATCTGAATGTACCCGCTGACAAAGCGTGAGCCGAAGCCCCAACGCCGCGCGGCTTCCATCATGAGCACCGCGTAGTCCCGACAAGATCCGCCTCCCTTGGCGAGCGTCGTACAGGGAAGTTGGACCCCGGGATTGTCGTGAGCCGTGTACTTCAGCGAGGTGTAGATGCGGGTGTTGAGATTGTTGAGCAACTCGTAGGTATCGATGAGTTGGCCGGGCCGATAGAGGTCGAGGAGCCATTGATGCAAGGCCGGTCCGTCATGGGGATAGCTAGGAAGCCGATAAGGAACCAAATCCACCTGCTCCTGCGGCCCGTACTGAAAGGGAAAGGAACGTGCACCGGGCTCGATTAGGCAGGCGGCCGACGGCTCTTCACGGAGATCCACATCCACCTCACTAAAGACGCGCAGTTTCTGGCCGGGTTCGGTGAAGGTGATGACGGCCACGGCGTTGTCATAGATGTCCCGCAGCCAGCGAACCTCCGCGGCGGGTTCAATCTTGAAGCGGCCGCTGACGATTTGAACCTCGTGTCCCTCGCGCGGTCGCATCAGCGCCCGGTGCGGGCCGAAGGTCACCGGCTCGTGGTAGTGGTACTCGGTCAGGTGTGTGATGCGGATGCGTTTCACGGAGAAATGGAGTCCGAAGATTAGCCCAGAACCGGATCCCGAAGCAGCGGGCAAGTCATGCAATGCCCCCCGCCCCGGCCTCGTCCGAGTTCGGCGCCGACGATGGGAATGACTTCGATGCCCTCGTTGCGAAGTAGCGCGTTGGTTTCGGTGTTGCGATCGTAGGCAAAAACGACGCCCGGAGAAACGGCGACCAGATTGTTCCCGCTATCCCACTGCTGACGCTCGGCCGCATAGGCATCGCCTCCGGTTTCGACCACGCGCAGTTTTTTCAACTGAAGGGCCTCGGCGACGACCTCGAGGAAGGGTCGTTTTTCTTCGGTGACTTCCAGTTCACCCGCCCGCTGGCTGGGACGAAGGGAAATGGTTCCCAGTCGATGGACGATTTCCGGATAAACGCAAACGACATCGCGGTCTGCGAAGGTGAAGACGGTATCGAGGTGCATCGCGGCCCGCAGTTTCGGCATCGCGGCGACGATCACCCGGGTGGCCGCGCCGCGGGCAAAGAGCGCTGCGGCCAGTTGGGTGATGGCCTGACGCGAGGTGCGCTCGCTCATGCCAATCAACACAGTGCCATTGCCGATTACCAGCACGTCTCCTCCCTCCAAAGTGGCCGAACCGAAGTGTTCCTCCGGATTGCCCCACCAGACCGTCGCCTGCCCCGCAAAGCCGGGGTGAAACCGATAAATCGCGGCCATCAGGAGCGTCTCTTCGTGGCGCGCAGGGTAGTAGAGCGGGTTGAGCGTGACGCCGCCGTAAATCCAGCAGGTGGTGTCCCGGGTGTAGAGCGTATTGGGCAGCGGCGGGAGCAGATACTCGGCGAATCCGGAAGATTGACGGGCCAGGGCCAAATAATCCGACCGGTACTTCTCCGGCAACTCCACCGTCGATAGGCCACCAATCATGGTCTCCGCCAGCGTGGTCGAGTCGAGGCTCTCGAGGAATGCCCGCGTGTCGGCAACGAGGCCCAGACCGACTTCGTTCGCGACGATTTGCCGGTCAAGCAGCCAACTCTTCGCGACAGGGTTGTTGAGGGTTTCCGCCAACAACTGATGCAACTCGACCACCTCCACGCCGCGGGTGCGCATCTGGGTCACAAAGTCGAGGTGATCGCGGCGGGCATTCTGGACCCAGAGGACATCGTCGAAGAGCAAACGATCGCAATTGCTGGGAGTGAGTCGTGAATGAGCCCGGCCGGGGGAACAGACGAGCACTTTGCGGAGTGTTCCCACTTCCGAATGGACACCGTAGGGCCCGGGGGTGGGGATGGAGGGGTTGGTCATGGTGAACTTTGGGGTCGCCCGCATTGCTGATACTTCGTGACGGGCCCGGCAGCCTGCCGAAGGGGTCTCAGAAGGTCAAACTGGGGATGGTCCGCCCCGGCCCCAATTCGCCCCACTTTGAGCGACTAACCCATAGACTCGGACTCAGGCGCGCTTGGGAGATCGACCGAAGTCGTCCAAGCGGCCCAAAAATGGTTGTCACCTCGGGCCGAGGGCGGCCAAGGATCACCCATGGCTCCTGCCTTGGACTGTCTGCGAAACTTCGCTGCCCATGTTGCGGTGCCGTTTGTGCTGGTGGCCCTAGCTGTCTTGTCCGCTGGCGGATGTGCCACTCCCATCTCGGCGGAACGGGTCTCTAGTCGGCAGAACTTTCGGGAGACCACGACCACGGCGTTGGGCCGATCCGACTACAGCAGTGAGACCCGCCAAGTGCTGGTACGGTTCGATCTGGAACGTCAATTCGCCCGCCATCCCGTCGCCACCTTGGCCGTTCTCCACGAACGCGCGCGTTCTGATGACCGGCGGGATGTGCTCTTTGCCTTGGCAGAGCTGAACTACCTGCAAGGGGAACGAATCATCCGCGGCGTTCGCCCCTGGGAAGCGGCGAGTGCCCGGGATTTTTACCTGTCGGCCGCGATTTACGCCCATCTCTACCTGATCTCCTCCGGTCAGGAGCAGAGACCAAGCCCCTTTGACCCCCGATTTCGCGTCGCCTGTGAGTTGTACAATCGGGGGGTGGCCCAGGGCTTCGCTCCGGTCCGTGACACCAACGGAGTCGTGTTGCTGGAGAACGGGCTCCGCCATCTCCCGAACGGCTCCGTGACGTTGATTCCCGGCCCGTCTGATCTTCCTTGGCCGGCCTCACAGGTTGATCGGCTTCTTTCGGCCAACCAGTTCCGGGTTCGGGGATTGACTGTCCGCAACCGCGAGCCGGGCCTGGGAGCTCCCCTGATCGCCGTGGCCCGAAACAGCGAAGAGACTGACACTCTCAGTAGTTTTCCAGTGACCCTTTTCCTGCGTGTGCAGGGCGACATCCACCAGTGGAGTCAGGGCGAGCTTGCCGCGTCTTACGAACTCTATTCCGGTTTCGACCGATCCACCGTGACCGTGGATGGCCACACCCTACCCTTGGAAACAGACACCACGGCGCCACTGGCGTACGAACTGAGCGACCAAACGGTGTGGCGGCTGGGTCGGATGAACTTTTTCTCCGCCAGCGAACAGGTCAGCGGCATTTTTCCAGTCCAGCCCTATCAGCCGGGACGCATTCCCGTGGTTTTCGTCCATGGCACGCTCAGTAGTCCTGTTCGGTGGGCAGAGATGTGGAACACCCTTCGATCCGATCCCGTGCTGAGCCAGTACTGCCAATTCTGGAATTATCTCTACAACACCGGCAGCCCGGTCACGTTGTCGGCGGCCAACTTTCGGGACACGCTCACGGCAACACTCCGGAAATTTGATCCAGAGGGTAAGGATCCGGCCTTGCAGGAGATGGTCATCATCGGCCACAGCCAAGGCGGTCTATTGGCCCGGATGGCCGTCATCAAACCCCAAGACCTACTCTGGCGCGCTCTTACCGATCGTCCCTTCGAAGAAATGGAATTCACCGAGGACCAACGAACGCGGATCGCCCGCAATTTGTTTTTCGATCCGCTGCCGTTCGTGCGGCGGGTTGTTTTTATCGCGACGCCCCATCGAGGCAGTTATCGGGCGAGCTCGTTCGTTCGCCGGTGGTCCGCCCGGTTCATGCGTCTACCCACCGACTTGGTCGAGTTCGCCCAGGGTCTGCAACACAAGCGTGAGGATTTAAACCTTCCCTCCGGCTTGGGCTCCCGCATTCCGACCAGTCTAGACAGCATGTCCACGAGCAGCCCGCTGCTGCTGGCCCTAGCCGAGATCCCACCGGTTCCAGGCGTCAAGGCCCACTCGATCATCGCCGTTCGTGGTCAAGGCGATCCCGCAACTGGAAGCGACGGCATCGTGAGTGTCGAGAGTGCCCGGGTGGACCACGTGGAATCGGAACTCCTCATTCGCAGCGGCCACAGCGCCCAGCAAACGCCGGCCGCGATCGAAGAAGTCCGCCGCATTCTTCGGGAACAAGTCGCCCAATTCATCCGCACACAATCGACCAACCGCCCGTCAATTCACACCGAAGCTCCCAGCCGCTAACGGCAAAAGGCGCCAACTCTTTCCCCGCGTTGCTTCGGCCTTGGCTGGAGTGGTGTTGGGGCTCCTCGTTTTGGTGTGCAAAGCAACGATGATGATGCAGGTGTTCGTTCGTGCTGACCCTCACGATTCGTGGCTTGGCTTGAACCCCTGTCCGCAAACCCGTACCAAACCGGTCTGTGACCGAATGTTGGTTACCCTCCCCAGACGATGTTTTGTGCGCCGGACGCGCGCAAATGGCACATCACGCCGCAGCGTCGGCCTTGGCGCGGTCCCATTTTGGGACTTCGGTTTTCGTCCGGGCCGTGGTCGAGGTGTCCAACTACTGCCGTGAAAACTGCCACTATTGCGGGATGCGCCGCGACAACCGGACGCTGACCCGGTACCGGGCTCGTCTGGATTCCCTCGCCGAACTGATCCTCCATCACCGGCCATCCTGGGTGACCGACATCAACTTCCAAGCAGGCGAAGATCCGGTCGCAACCCGCGAGTTGGTGTTGCCCTTGGTACGACTGCTCCGGCAAGAGACCCAGCTGGGACTCAGTGTATGCCTGGGCACCTTGTCCCGAGATCTGACCCAGGAGCTTCGGGACGCCGGCGCTTCGCTGTACATCATCAAGTTTGAAACCGCAGACCCGGACCAATACCGACGTCTGGAGGCTCCGGGAACCCAGACCGAACGCGAAAGCCACATTCGTTGGCTGGCGGCGGAGGGTTGGAAGGTCAGTTCCGGATTCATCGCCGGCTTGCCTGGCGACACCGTTCACCAGGCGCTGCGAAATCTGCGCTACGCGACCAGCCTCCCGCTGTCCGGCTGCAGCGTCAGCCCCTTCATCCCCGGGGAAGCCACGCCCCTGGCCCAGACATCGGCTGCGGAACTCGACCTCACCCTCAATTGCATGGCGGCCCTCCGTCGTCTGCGTCCGGATTGGGTCATTCCCGCAGTCAGCGCCCTTAATCTGACCGGAGCCGATGACGGTTACCGACGCGGACTCCGTACCGGGGCCAACCTGTGCACCGTCAATCTGACTCCCGAACCTGTTCGTGGGGATTATCTGCTCTATAAGCGCGACCGGTTCATCATGAACGCAGAGCGCATTCTGGCCGCCATTGACGCGGAAGGACTGCAGCCGTCCCAACAAAGTTTGGCCCAATTTTTGGCGGCCGATCCGGCGTCCGTGGCGGCCTGAGGTACACCCCCTTCAGGGACGAGCATCTGCGGCCTCCCCGGTTCCCAGCATTCTTCAAGATCCCCGCTGGCATCCGGAGTCTGTTTTTCGGCAGAGTTCCCCGGAATGACGCGCGTCCCATCGGTTGCTCCGGAGGACACTACTCCGCCTTCGCTCTTCGCCCGCTACGCGGCGGAGGGTGGAGTCTTTGATGAGCTTCGGGATGAGCGGGGAAAGATCAGGCCGCATTACCGCACCCTGCTCGATCATTTGGAAGAGATCGGCCTGGGTGAATTGAAGCGTCGATCCGACAGCGCCCGGCGTTTGGTGCAGGAACAGGGCATCACGTACACCGTCTATACCGACTCCCTCGGCGTCGAACGGCCCTGGCAGTTAGATCCCGTTCCTCTGCTCCTCTCGCAAACAGAATGGGTGGGCTTGGAAGCGGCACTGATCCAGCGGGCCACGCTGTTGAATCAGATTCTGAGCGATTGTTACGGCCCTCAGGAACTAATCCGCTCCGGCTGGCTTCCGCCCGCCCTGGTGTTCGCGCAGCCTGATTTCCTGCGTCCGGCCCACAACGTCTCCGCGCCGCATGGCACGTTTCTCCACTTTTATGCCGCCGATCTGGCCCGTTCTCCGGATGGGCGTTGGTGGGTGATTTCTGATCGGACCCAAATTCCCACCGGAGCGGGCTACGCGTTGGCCAATCGGTTGGTATCCGCCCGGGTCCTGCCGGAAGCGTTCCGTGAAAATCGGGTGACCCGGCTGGCCCGATTCTTTCGCGACGTTCAGGCCGGTCTGGCCCGCTTGGCCACGCGACGCACGGATGATCCGCGCGTAGTGGTGCTCACGCCCGGTCCGTACAACGAAACCTACTTCGAACAGAGCTATCTGGCTCGTTACCTCGGGTATTCCCTGGTGGAAGGTCAGGATCTCACGGTGCGCGATGACCGGGTCTACCTGAAAACGCTGAGCGGTCTGGAGCGGGTCGATGTCATCCTGCGCCGCGTGGACGACGACTTCTGCGATCCGCTCGAACTACGCAACCATTCCATGCTGGGGGTTCCCGGTTTGCTGGAAGCGCTGCGAGCCGGGAACGTCGCCGTGGCCAATGCACTGGGGAGCGGATTGCTCCAATGCCCGGCATTCATGTCGTTTTTGCCGGGACTTTGCCGCCATCTGCTGGGCGAGGACTTGTTGATGCCTTCCGTGGCCACCTGGTGGTGCGGACAGAAGAATGCCGCCCGCTATGTGGAGGATCACTTTGACGACCTGTTCATCAAACCAGCCTTCCGTTCCCACTTGCGCGGCATGCCACCTGACCGCTCGCTGACCGCCGAGGAACGCACTCTGCTGAAGCGTCGACTGGCGTTTCAGCCGGAGCTCTGGGTGGCCCAGGAACGGGTGCAGTTATCGACTGCGCCCAGTTGGACCGGCAGCGAACTGGCACCGCGGCCGGTCGGCTTGCGGGTCTATTTGGTAGCCACGGAGTCAGGCTACCGAGTCATGCCCGGAGGATTCGCCCGGATTGCCCCCGAAGCGGGCGGTCGATTTATCTCCATGCAGCGTGGTGGCGCCAGCAAGGACACCTGGGTGATCAGCGACGGTCCGGTCGAGGAAATGTCCCTCCTGCAAACGGGCGCGGGTTCGGTGGAATTGCGACGCGTCGGAAACAATCTGCCCAGCCGGATGGCGGACAACTTCTTTTGGCTGGGCCGCTATTCCGAACGTGCCGATGCCTCGGCCCGGCTGCTTCGCGCCACGCTTCTGCGGTTCCAACCTGAGAGTACCGGGATGTCGCTCCCTTTCCTCGATCCGCTGCTGGCCACGCTCGAGTTGCAAGGCCAGCTCACCCCGTCGGCGACCAATCCAGAACTGCGGAAGAATCCCGAAGCGCTCGAGGCCGACCTGATCGGGGCCATTTTCGACGAGAAGCGGAATGGCAGCCTGTTTAGTATCGCCACCCAGTTGCAGCGCCTAGGAATGCTCGTTCGGGACCGGACGTCCACTGATCTCTGGCGGGTGGTAAGCCAACTCGGCGATCGGCTCAAGCCCCTCGAAGAAGGTCAGGTCCTGCTGGCCGGGGACGCCCTTGGTATTCTGAGCCAAACCTTGCTGCACCTGGCGTCGTTCCACGGCATCGCCCGGGAAAACATGACGCGAGCCCAGGGCTGGCGGTTTCTGGACATGGGTCAGCGCATCGAACGGGCCTATTATTTGTGCCGGTTTCTCGATTCGGCCCTGCAAAGTCCCGAGGCTGACAATCCGAGCGTTTTGGAGGCGGTTCTCGAAGTGGCCGACAGCACCTTGACGTACCGGTCTCGCTACAACCTGCTGCCGGACTTGGCGGCGGTTTATGACCTAGTCCTGCTCGACGACACCAATCCCCGATCGCTGTTGTTCCAGCTCAACCAACTCGAGAAACATTTCCAACGGCTGCCGCGGGAACGGGAAAACGCACTGCCCAGCCCGGCCCACCGCATTCTCATTGAGGCCCTCGCCCGCACCCGATTGCTGGATCCACGAGACCTTTCCCGCGTGTCGGAGAATTGGTCGGCCACGGAACCCGGCTTGGCGATCCGGAATCTGCTGCGGGATCTGCCGCGCCTTTCTGATGCCATCGCTGTCAGCTACTTCGCCCATTCGACGATTTCCCGGGCCGCCGTGAAGTGAGAAAGACTCTTCGATGACCTACCTGATCACCCATCGGACGCTGTATGACTACTCCGAACCGGTCACGGTGTCGCATCACGCCGCCCGCGTGAAACCGCGTCCATTGCGCAATCAGCGGCGGGATGATTTCAGCCTGTCCATCTCCCCGGAACCCGCTCTGCGGAAAATGCGCACCGACTTCTTCGGCAATCGGGTGTGCTTCTTCAGCATTCAGGAACTTCATGATCGGCTGGAAATCGTCGCCACCAGCCGGGTGACCGTATCACCCGAGACTCCGCCCGCCGCGACGTTGTCCCCCCCTTGGGAGGAGGTTCGCTCGGAGTTTTCCGACCCGGTCTCCCCGGAAGTGGTCGAACCCTACCAGTTCGCGTTCGCGTCTTCCATGATCCGCAGTTCGCCCGAACTGGCCGACTACGCCCGGCCGAGCTTTGCCCCGGGAGTGCCACTGTTGGTCGGGGCTCTCGACTTGAACCGCCGCATCTTTCGGGACTTCAAGTACGACCCGGTGGCCACAAGCGTCGCTACGCCGCTCGAGGAAGTTTGGCGCAGCCGCCGCGGGGTGTGCCAGGACTTTGCCCATCTGGCGATTGCCTGCCTTCGTTCCCTCGGATTGCCCGCGCGCTACGTCAGCGGATACCTCCGAACACGTCCGCCGGAAGGTCAACCTCGGTTGGTCGGCGCCGATGCCTCGCACGCTTGGTTCAGTGTGTATTGTCCCAGCATCGGTTGGGTCGATTTGGATCCTACCAACAATGTTCAACCCGACGAAGAACACATCACCGTCGCCTACGGTCGCGACTTCAGTGATGTCAGTCCCGTAAGCGGGGTCATCACCGGGGGCGGTCGCCACGAAGTCCGCGTCGCCGTGGATGTCGAACCCCTTGAAATCGACGAGGACGATGAACCTTTGCCCTACGATCCCACCGATTTGGACAGTGTTGACCCGGAAATTTACCGCGACCCGAAGCCTGCTCCGGCGTCCGGCCCTTCCATCGATTGACCTGATTTAGTTCCCCATGCTTCCCCAACGTCTCCTCGGCCGCACTGGCCTTTCAGTTCCTGTTCTCGGTTTTGGCGCCTCCTCGCTCGGCCAGGAGTTTCGCCCAGTCACCCTGGAGGAAGCGCTGCAGTCGGTCCGCGTCGCCCTTGATTGCGGACTCAACTTCATCGACACCTCGCCCTTTTATGGCCGGGGCATGAGCGAAGTGTTGCTCGGCGTCGCCTTACGAGGCGTGCCGCGGGATTCCTACACCCTGTGCACCAAACTGGGCCGCTACGACCTGGGGCACTTTGATTTCTCGGCCCGACGCGTCGCGGAATCGGTGGACGTCTCATTGCACCGGTTGGGTACCGACCACCTGGACATTGTGCTGTGTCACGACATCGAGTTCGTACCGATGCAGCAAATCGTGGATGAAACCCTGCCAGCACTTCGGCGGGCCGTGCAGGCCGGCAAGGTGCGCTTCATTGGATTTAGCGGTTATCCCCAGAAGATCTTCCGGTTCATTGCCGATCAAACCGATGTGGACTGCGTACTGAGCTACAATCAGTACACCCTTCAGAACACCCGGTTCCTGGACGAGACGGTTCCGTACCTGAAGGCCAAGGGTATTGGCGTCATGAACGCCGGTCCCTTCAGCGCGCGGTTGCTGACCCAGGCAGCCTTGCCGGCGTGGCTCAAGGAGCCCGAGGAAGTGAAGGCTGCGGCCCGGGCGGCGGCGGCGCTGTGTGCTCAACGGGGTACCGACATCGCCAAGCTCGCGTTGCAGTTCTCCTGCGCGCACCCTGATATCAGCACCACCATCGCGGGCAGCGCCAATCCGGCGAACATCCGTCGGTGGGCGCAATGGCTTCAGGAACCTTTGGACAGCGAACTACTGGCGGACGTGCTGGCCATCTTCGCGCCGGTCAAGAATCTGGGTCACCGCGAAGGCCTTCCCGAAAACAACTGACCCCAATCCCGCCGACTGCGCCCTCCGTCACAAATTTGTTGCAGGTGCAACAAATTTGCGACCTAGCGGGGCAAATTGGCGGAAGGACGCGGTAGGCTCGCTGGATGTCTGCGAGGCGGGGCGGTCAATTAACTCAAGGTTTGACCGGAGCCATCCGGCGGATCCACCCCTTCTCTAATAGATACTGGTAAATCTCGTGAGCCGAGAGCACGGAGAACGAGACGGCGAGCAGTCCAGTACGCCACTGAGGATTTTGCACAAACAGAAGCGTGTTTCCAACGCTTCCGATAATCAGGCCAACGAAAGAGGCCCATCGTAGGAATCGATTGCGACCGACCGGTCCCAGTTCTGGCGCGGGCACCAACTCCTCCATTCCTGGCACCTCCCGCACGGGCGACCAGTCACTCCTCCGATAACGCCGCAGGGACTCCGCGGTCACCCCCCGGGAATTCGAAACCAAACAATCGGCTGAAATCCGACCTTCCTGCACCCCGTTGGCCAATTCGGGAGCGGTAAACGGTCCTTCGACGGCAGCACTCGGTTGGCGGCGGACGTAGTAGTTCATGGGTCTTCAGATCTAGATTTTGCCGAAAGATTGGAGTCGATCCGATTCGAGTCGAGGAGTTTCTTCAATACGTCTGTCTCGACAAGTCCTGCGCCTGAAGAAAGGCCAGGGCTGAGGGCGCATCATCGACGGGTGCGGGACCAAAGTTGAGGTGTCGGTCCTGGGTCCATTCACAGAAGATCGTTCCGGCCGAATCCTCCAAATCCGTTGGTCGTTCAAACGTCAGGTAGCGCAGGTTAAACGCCAGTTCGGGGTTCTTCAGCACTGTCTCTAACTGCTCCGGAGTCAGCTCGCTCAACAACACCACGAGGACCGCTTCAACGGAGTTCTGCGGCGGCGGCATTTGGATCATCAGCGCCGCCCGCTGCTGGATCAGCACCGGAAACACCTCGATGTCGGTGCCCCGAAAATGGCGCGTCGACGCATCGCCCAACTGTTGATCCAAATGCTGACACACCTTTTCCAAAATCTCCCCCCGCTGCGGAGAAGCCAGTACCCCGAATAGGTCCCGGGGCCGGGAGAAGGCGAAATCGGGAAGGATGCGATGGGCCAGTAAGTAGTGGACGGTGGGAGCCTGGAAGGACTCAGACTCGGAGCCGGATTCAGGAACATGCATGTCGGATTCTGGGTTGATCTGAGGCCTCGGTTTCGGCCGGAAACCCTGCCTACAACTCAAGTCGCCCAGAATTGCCGCGGCCTGGCAAGTCCATAGCCTGCAACCCTGTCCAAAATTGCCCGCAACGAATTCAAAGGGGACATCCGGGCCCTACTTCGTGACCGGTTTACCCGCTTCTTTCCAGGCACCGTAACCGCCCTCCAAGTTGACCAGATTGGTGAAGCCGAGGGATTCCATTTTGGTACAGGCCCGGGCACTGCGACCACCGCCCGCACAGTGCACGAGGTATTGTTTGGATTTGTCCAACTTCGCCACCTGCGCCGCGAAGTCGGGCGAGCGATAATCCAACAGGACGGAATTGGTCAGATGTCCCTCCGCGTACTCGGCGGAAGTTCGGACATCCAGGATCACCACGTTGGTGCCGCTCAGCAGTTGTTCAAACTTCGCCACATCCACGTTTTTGGTCACCGCGGCCGGCGCGGCCGGTTTGGTGTCTTGGGCGGAGGCCGAGGTCAGCATCAGAACGGCCAGCAAAAGTGCGCAAAGAATGTTCATGGTTTGTTTCGCAAACGACTGAAACGCCAAGCTCTGGCAATGGCAATTGCAGTTTGAGCCCCCGCAGTTTACATCCCGCCCATGCGCTTCATCGGTGGTGTTTACGAAAAGCTGCAACGACATCCTAAACGAATCGTGTTTCCCGAGGGAACCGAGCCGCGGGTGCTCCAGGCCGCGCGGCAGTTTTTCTCCCTGCGCTTGGGAGTGCCCATTCTCTTGGGCGACCGTCAGGAAGTGAAGGCCGCTGCCGATGCCCTCAGTGTGAATCTGGAAGGCATCCGGCGAATTGATCCCGCCCAGAGTCCGGACCTCGATAGCTTCGTGAAACGCTTCATGCTTCTGCGCCGGGGCAAAGGCATTGCGGAGGAGGAGGCTCGGGAAGCCATGATGAAACCCAACTTCTTTGGCGCCATGATGGTGGCCATGAAGCAGGCCGATGGCTTGGTCTCCGGAGCGAGCGAGATTTCCGGTGGAGTGCTGCGGCCACTGTTCCAGATCATCAAGGTCGCCCCGCGCACCACCACAGCCTCGTCCTGCATGGTGATGGAGGTTGAAGACACCCGGTTTGGGGAAAAGGGCGTCCTGTTCATGGGGGATTGCGGCGTCATCCCGGATCCCTCCGTGGAACAGCTCGCCGATATTGGGCTCAGCATTGCCCGACTGGCCCGACAAATCCTCGGAGCCCGGCCGCGCGTTGCCTTCCTAAGCTACTCGACCCAGGGCAGCGCCATGCATCCCAGTGTGCTCAAGGTCCGGGCCGCCACCGCCCTCGCCCGTCAGAAGGCCGAAGCGGAATCCTTTGAAGCGGACTTCGATGGCGAACTGCAGGTGGACGCCGCGCTGGTGCCCGAGATTGCCGCCCGCAAGCTCCCCGACAGCCGGGTCGCTGGACGCGCCAATGTTTTGGTTTTCCCGGACCTGAACTCCGGCAACATCGCCCACAAGCTGATTCAACACATCGCCCGGGCCAATGCCTACGGACAGATTCTGTTGGGGCTGGACCGGCCCGCGGCCGACTTGTCCCGCGGCAGCACGGCCCACGACATTCTGGGTGTGTCGGCCATCGTCGGACTTCAGAGCATTGAGTATCAGAAACTGTATCCCGGCGCGGGTGACCTTTTGCCCGGCGACGGCTGAAATCGGTCAACCCCACCCGAGCGACAAATCGGGATAATTGCTTTACACTCGCAAACCCGGCCGGCATTGAAATCCGGTCGGAACCGTTTTCCCGGACCGATCACAGTTCCACCACCCTGCCGTGCTCCTCAACACCGCCACGCCTCGGGTCTTTATCGCCGCCACGCGTCAGAACGACGGCAAGACCACCAATTCACTCGGCTTGCTGGCCGCGCTGCAACGACGCTTCGGCCGCGTCGGCTACATCAAGCCCGTCGGCCAACGCTTCGTGGAGATCGATGCTGAGAAGATCGACGAGGATTCTGTCCTTATGGACCGGGTGTTCCGCCTGAATTGTCCGCTGGTGGACATGTCGCCCATCGCCGTGGAACCCGATTTCACCCGGCGCTATTTGCAGTCGTCCAACTTGGAAGTGTTGGTCAAACGCATTCACAAGGCCTTTGACCGCGTGGCCTGGGAAAAGGAGTTCGTCCTGTGCGAGGGCACCGGACACGCCGGGGTGGGGAGCGTTTTCGACCTCAGCAATGCCACGGTCGCTCGCGTGCTTTCGGCCAAGGTGGTCATCGTGACACGGGGAGGAATCGGCCTGCCGATCGATGAGGTTGCTCTCAACCGGGCACTGTTCGAAAAGGAAGGCGTCGAAGTAATCGGCGTCATCCTCAACAAGGTGCTTCCCGAAAAACTCGATTACATCTCCGAGTTCGCTGAGAAAGGACTGCGCCGCAAAGGTCTCAGGCTACTGGGCGTGGTCCCCCACCTGCCCATTCTTTCCAGTCCCACCCTGGATTTGATCCGCGAGGAACTAAAAGCACAGGTCCTCAATCCGCCGGGGCAGATCCATAACATCGTCAACCGAGTGGTCATCGGTGCCATGGGCGCTCCGCAGGCGACGAATCACTTTAAACCCGGGGTGTTGCTGATCGTTCCTGCCGACCGCGACGATATCGTTAAGGCCGCCGCCGATTATCTCCGCAAAGGCGGACATCTCGCAGGAATGGTGCTTTCCGATGACATCCCGCCGTCGTCTGGAGTGTTGAAGGCGGTCAGCCAGTTTCCCTGCTCGGTCCTACTGTCCGGTCTCGACAGCTATACCGTGGCCAGCCGAGTCCATGACCTGATCGTAAAGATCCGTCCGGACGACACCGAGAAGATCAAACTGGTTCAGGACCTGATCGCTGCGCACGTGAAGTTGGACGACATCTTGGATGCGATCTGAGCGCGTGGTCGGGTTCTGTCTGCGCTGACTTTCACCGCCCGGGAGTTGCCCAACGAATCCGGGGTCCGGTATCCTTCCGGCCTCACCATGGCCACCATTGCTGTTCTCGGAACGTTCGACACCAAGGGCGACGAACACGGGTATGTCGCATCGCTGATTCGCGAGCGGGGGCATCAGACCCTGCTGATTGATGTCGGAACCTTGGAAGCGCCCCGACTGCAACCGGAAATACCCCGCACTGAAATCGCGGCGGCGGCACAGGCGGACCTCTCGGCAATCGTGGCCCAGCGGGACCGCGGTCAAGCCGTTGCCGCCATGACCCGGGGAGCTCCGGTGGTGCTGGCTCGACTTCATCAGGAAGGTCGCATCGACGGTGTGATTTCCCTGGGTGGCGGCGGCGGAACCGCCATTTGCACCGCCGCCATGCGAGCCCTGCCGGTGGGCTTCCCTAAATTGATGGTGTCGACCCTGGCCAGCGGCAACACCGCGCCGTATGTGGGGGTGAAGGATATCGTCATGATGCCTAGTGTGGCTGATGTCGCCGGATTGAATCGGCTTTCGCGCACCCTGCTCGCGCAGGCGGCCGGAGCCATTTGCGGGATGGTGGAAGCCAAGGTTCCCACGGTGGCGACGGATCGGCCGGTCATTGTCGCCTCCCAGTTTGGCAACACGACCCCGTGCGTCACCCGCGCTCGCACCCAACTTGAGGCGGCCGGATACGAAGTGATGATCTTCGCCGCCACCGGCAATGGAGGACGAACCTTTGAGTCGCTGATCGGAAGTGGGTTGGTTGCGGGGGTTCTCGATATCACTACGACGGAGTGGGCTGATGAGTTGGTGGGCGGCGTTCTAAATGCCGGACCCACCCGGTGCGAAGCCGCAGCCCGGGGAGGAGTGCCCGCCATCATCACCCCGGGTTGCCTGGACATGGTCAACTTTGGAGAACCCGCGAGCGTTCCCGCGAAGTTTGCCGACCGGCGGTTTTACCACCACAACGCCCAAGTCACGTTGATGCGCACCAACCCGGAGGAGAATGCCGAGTTGGGCCGAATTCTGGCCGAAAAGTGCAATCTCTCGACCGGTCCGCTGACCGTTCTCTTTCCCCTGGGAGGCATCAGTGTGATCAGCGCTCCAGGGCAACCGTTCCACTGGCCGGAAGCCGATGCCGCCCTCTTTCGAGCCTGGCGTCAGCATCTGCGCGCCAACATCCCGGTGGTGGAGTATCCGGGAAACATCAACGATCCCGAGTTTGCCGACCTCTGCGTCCAGGAATTGCTCTACAACCTCCAAAAGCGCACTCCAGTGGCTCGTTAGGCCCCTTCCCGACCCGCTCGATCCGCAATAGGCGGTAGGGAACCCTAAATTTTATCCCTGATCCGTTTTAGAAACCCCTTGCCCTGAAAGATTCGCACGTTTACCTAAACGCCTCCGGTAGCCAGCGTAGCTCAGCGGTAGAGCAGGGGACTCATAAGCCCTTGGTCGGAGGTTCGATTCCTCCCGCTGGCACCATCTTCTCCTTCAAGCACTTCCACACTCTGACCGACGCCGGGAGGAAGGTTCGCTAAGCAGAACACCCCGGCGGAGCGATCGAGAACGAATCCCGTCCCCTTCCCCAAGAGTGGATTATCACGTCACCCGCTTGCCACGGAAAGGTATCCAAAAGTAGTACTCGGTTCGCCCCCGAATGCTTGTCAACTCTGCTCTTCCCCGCAGGATTCGAGGCGTCAACTGAGTCGGAGTAGGCTCGATGACCGGGCGGCTTGATGCGGGGGGTTTACCGTGTTCGAGCCGCCCGCCTCCTTTTTGGGCAGTAAATTCTTCAGCGGACAGTCTTCACACCGAGCCTCGGAAGAACGGCAGTATTCCTTTCCCACGGCCACCATCTGCGCATGGAAGTCCTGCCAAAAGCGAACGCGGTCTGACCCGTCGAGCGCGGTTTCGCAGAGTTCCTGCAACTGCTCATACGCGGCGTCGGCTCCGCTCCACCCGTGACGCCGGAAAACACGCCGGGTGTAGGCGTCGATCACAAAGCTGGGCTGGTGCGCGGCGTAGAGCACCAGGCAGTCGGCCGTCTCAGGACCGATACCTCGGATCGCGAGAAGACGATTTCGGACTTCCGACCGCGAGCCCGAGAGAAGGGCGTCCAAGGAACCCGCGTGCTCAGACCAAAGGACCTGGAGAAACGCCCGCAACCGCTCCGCCTTAACCCGATACGTTCCGGTCGGCCGAAGCCATTCCCGCAGGCTCGCCTCATCCATCGACCAAAGCCCTCCAGGAGTCAGCCAACCGCCCTTGCGCGCCATAGCGAGGACCCGTTCCACCTGCGTCCAGCTGGTGTTCTGCACCAGAATGGCTCCGACGCACACCTCGAAGGGTGTCTCCGCCGGCCACCAATGCTGGAATCCGAACCGATCCAGCAGGAGCCGATAGGCTTCGTTGAGGGGCGGGGCTGGAAGCGGGGTCCGGGAGACGCGAATGCCGCCCTTCACAAGAGCGCGCCGCCGGGAGGGAACATTACTTCCACTCGCTTTCAATGCGTCCCTGGAAAGTTGTCGCGCAGCTGCTGCGCCATCTTTCGTTCCGCCGCTCCCTGAAACCAAGTCACTACAAAGACCAGATTAAGGGTCGTCCAAACGATCCACGCAAGCGCCAGGATCCAAAACTCGGGAAAGAACGACTCCCGCCAAAGCTGCCATCCGGCGTAGCCCACCAAGGCCGCCCACAACGCGCAGAAGTGGCCGGTGTAGAATGCGAAAAAACGCCGTGGCCAGGCCAATTCCGGAGCAAACCGAGGCTCCTCATGCGGATAGAAATACTCGGCCTCCAACTGCGAAGCGATCAGCAGACGTTCCCCCAGCAATTGATTCAACCGGCCTTCCAGAGCCCGGGCATGGATCCGGGCAAAGTCGCAAAAGTGCAGGAAGAACGCTGCGGTAACGCCCGTGGTCACCACTCCGAAACACACCAGGAGCAGCGTCCACCGGCTCGGAAAGGCCAGGCACAAACCCGCCACCAGTGAACTGACCAGGAGTAGCCCAAAGAATTTACGGTGATACGCGTACTGCATCGCCCGCATGCGCTCGAGCTGACGGGTCAGCGTGTCGTACTTCAGCCGGTCGATTTCGGTCACCCCGCACGCTAGTCATGGAATGATCCATCCGTCCACTGCTCCGCCCGCAGCGTCGACGGTGTCCTGGCAATTCCAACGAGGCTTGTCCTGGCTGACCCAACTTTCTAGCCTCAGCTCATGCGTCCACGTTTTCCGAGCTCCCCTCCTCTGGGATGGCTCTTCTTGGTTGGCTGGTTGACCGCCTTTCCCGGATTCGCCGCGGAAACGAAAACGCGCCATGTCTTCCTGATCACGACCGATGGCCTTCGTCAGGAGGAAATTTTTCAGGGTGCGGAAGAGCTGCTGATCTCCAAGGAATTCGGCAACGTCGGAAACACCAATGCACTGAAGGCCGAGTTTCTTCGTCCGGACGCAGAAGCGAGGCGGGCGGCGTTGTTTCCCTTTCTTTGGGGAACGGTAGCCAAGCAGGGACAAATCTTTGGTAATCGCGCCAAAGGATCGGAAGTCCGGGTCTCCAACGGCCGCAATTTCTCGTATCCGGGCTACAATGAGTTCCTGACCGGCTATGCCGACCCGCTGGTCGACAGCAACGACAAGAAACTCAATGCCAACACCAACGTTTTCGAGTGGCTGAACTCCAAACCGGACTACCGAGGTCGGGTGGCGGCGGCCATCAACTGGGACGTTTTGCCGTGGATCTTGAACGCGCCACGAGCGGGTTTCCCGGTTTGGAGCGGTTTCGACGTGCCCCCGGGAACCCAACCGCTACCCGTCCCCGACGCGCTCACCGAACTGGTGAAGCATGGCCGCACGGTCTGGTCGGGAGTGCTGCTCGATACCTTCGTGGGTTTCGCCGCGAAGCACGCCGTGAAAACCCTCAAGCCGCGGGCCATGTACGTTTCCTACGGGGAAACCGATGACTGGGCTCACGAAGGAAACTATGAGCGCTATCTCCGGGCGGCGCATGAGTTCGATCTGTTCCTGGGCGACCTATGGACGCTGGTGCAGTCGATGCCCGAGTATCGCGGAACGACCTCGTTCGTAATCACAGTGGATCACGGTCGCGGGCCGGCTCCGATCGCGTGGAAAAGCCATGGCCGGGAACTGGTCGATTCCGCCTACATGTGGATGGCCGTGATCGGTCCCGACACGCCGGCTCTGGGGGAACGCGCCCAAGTACCGCCGATCCGTCAGGCACAGGTTGCCGCCACTGTGGCTGCGCTCCTGGGTGAAGATTTTACAGCAGCCTTCCCTAAGTCGGCGCCCCCCGTAGCTGAGGTGCTGAACTCCAAATGACTCCGGCAATCTCCGGTCGGGAACGGGTCCCTGGTCTCGATACGTTACGGTTTTTTTGCGCCCTGTGGGTGGTCTTCGCTCACATCCCACCCTTCCCGACGAATCAGTTTTTGGGGAAGGACAGTCTGCTGGAGTTGGCGTTGCGCGGAGTATTGAAGAACCTGTTCTGCGGTCCCGCGGCGGTCACGGTGTTCTTCGTCATTTCCGGGTTCTGCATTCACTTTCCCCAGCGCAACGGAAGACCCTTGGCATGGGGCGCATTCTACGCTCAGCGGTTCATCCGGATCGGTATTCCGTTCGCCGTCGCAGTGACCATTGGCTATCTCGCTGGACTGAAAGGTCTGCAGATTGGCTGGGAGAGCTTTCGAATCGGGGCGGAACATCGCCAGGAAGCCGAGCAGGCCGCGAGCATCCTGTGGAGTCTCGTGGCAGAGATGACCTATTACGCGCTGTATCCAAGTCTGCTCTGGGCCTCGCGCCGGATTCAGTGGAAGGGCGTTTTCCTCCTTTCGATCCTCGGCGCTTTGGCAGTTCTCGCTACCGATCCGCGAGCCCGCTTCTTCCCACACTTCGGCAATTCCCTGACGCCCATTTTGGGTCTGCCGTCGTGGTTACTGGGAGTTTTCCTCGCCGAAGCATTTCACCAGTTTAAGGACGGAACCGTGTCGCGACCTGCCATCTGGGCCTGGCGCCTGGGAGTAATCGGCTCCGCCTCCGCCTTACAGGCTCTCTTTTTCCATCCGCCGTCGTTTTTCTCGTATGTCGGCTACCCGTGGACGTTGCAGTTCTACGCGGTCCTCGCGTTTTTCTGGCTGCAACGGGAGATCCAATGGTGGCGGCAAAATCCACCGGTGCCCGTGTTCGAGTGGCTCGGTGGTTGGAGCTATTCCATCTACTTGTTCCATGTTGCCGCGCCCCCGACGGTCGGCTGGCTGATGCAGTCCCTGGGGCGCCCTGCCCTGCCCCCGTTGGCGCTGGCGCTGTTGCGGAACCTAATGGTTTTCCCGCTGTGTTACCTCTTCGCCCGCGTCGTCGAATTTCCCTCGTGGACGCTGGCGCGCCGGGTGGGCTCCCGGCTGCGGGAATCAGCCACCAAGGGTGGTTGAACGACCTCGCCTCAGGACGCCGCGGACAATTCAGCCCACAGGTGCGCACTCATCCGCATTCCGGCGGCATAGGCATCCAGAGAGAATTTCTCGTTGGGCGAATGCGGATTGTCATCCGGAAGCGCCATTCCCAGCAGCAGAGTGTCGGCCTTCAGATGCTGCTTGAAGGCGGACACGATCGGAATGCTGCCGCCCTCCCGGGCGAGTAAGGCTTCGTATCCAAATCCTGACTTCAACGCTCGCAGAGCCGCTTGCGCCAGCGGGCCGGAGGGATCCACCAAATACGGACGTCCGCCATGCCCATGCTTCACCGTCAACTTGACGGTCTTCGGACACAACGACTGCAGATGCTTCTTTACGGCCGCGATTACCTGGGTCGGCTCCTGGTTGGGAACCAGTCGAAGCGTCAGTTTCGCTTTGGCCCACGAGGGGACAATCGTCTTGCTGCCTTCGCCTTGATAACCACTGGTCAGGCCGTTGATCTCGAAGGTCGGCCGGGCAGTGCGCTGTTCCTCCGACGTGTAGCCCACTTCCCCGAAAAGCTCGGGGACGCCGAGAAACTTCCGGTACTTCTCCGCATTGAACGGCAGCTTGGCCATTTGCTTGCGTTCATACGCGGATAGTTTCTGAACCGAGTCATAATATCCCGGCACCGTGATACGCCCCTTTTTGTCCCGCATCTGAGCCAGCAACTGGCATAACACCATGGCGGGATTGTCGAGGCTGCCACCGAAGATGCCCGAGTGCAGATCGCGGTTCGGTCCGTCAACGCGCACCTCGATGGCCGCGATGCCCCGCAACGCATACGTCAGGGCCGGATGTTTCAGACTGGGAATCCCGTTGTCGGAAATCACCACGGCGTCGCAGGCCAACGCTTTGGCGTGCTTGGGCAAAAAATCGTACAGAGCCTTGGACCCAACTTCTTCCTCGCCTTCGATGAGAAAGGTCAGATTGCAGGGCAATTCTGCACCGGACTGCAGCCACGCTTCTGCGGCGATGAGGTGGGCAAGATGTTGGCCCTTGTTGTCGCTAATGCCCCGCGCGAAGACGTTGCGACCTTCCCGGCGCGGTTCAAACGGCGGCGACGTCCACAGTTCAAACGGCTCCGGTGGTTGAACGTCGTAGTGGCCATAGACCAGAAACGTCGGCTTCTTGGGATCGTGTTTCGGTGTTTTGCCAACCACGACTGGGTTTCCAGACGTCTCGTACGTCTCGACCGTCAAACCCGCCAGCCGACACCGCTCCGCGATCCACTCCGCCGCTCGACGGAGATCGGGCGCGTGGCTGGACTGCGCGCTCACACTCGGAATCCGGGAGTAGTCACACAGTTCGGTGATGTACCGCTCTTCGTGGGCGACCAAATGGTCCAATATGGATTTCAAGGACATGGGATGGGGTCAGAGTCCGGGGGCCGGGATCAATCGGATTACTTTCCGATCTTTTTCAAGAGATCAAGCGGGTTGAGTTGTTTGGCCGGAGCGTTGGTGGCGGGAGTGTTGGTCCCGACGGCCTGATTCGTATTGGAACCGCCTGGTAGCAATCCTTTAAGAAGGCTGCTCGCCGGGCCGGCATTGGTGGAGTCCTTGTTGCCCAATAGGCGATCAAGGGAACTGCCAGCTTTGTTGATTGCCTGATTGACCAAGGCCCCCGCCGCTCCCGGCAACTGGGCTGCCGCCTGAAGCAGTGCCTCCGGATTGATATCCTTCTTGGGCGCCCCGATGGTTCCCGCCAGCGTCAAGAATTGCGGCAACGGCGTCATCTTGCCGTCCTTGGGCAATGAGACGGTCACCGGAATCCTCAGAGTGGAATCATTCAGATTGTCCGCCAGCTGAATCTTGCCCTGAGCTTCGGTGGCGAACGATGCACTGCGGACCTGGAAGGACTGCAGATTGACATCCCCCTGCCCGACCTCCATTTGGGATCCAATGAACTGAAGCGGCGATTGCGACAAACTCGGAATCTTCAAGGATTCGGAGATTCCGCCCACCAGCATTTTCATAAGCGGGGACTGCAAGGCCGAGACTTGGTAATCCAGATTGGTGGCGGCGAACTGAAGTCCGCCCTTCAGATTCTTGCGCAAGTCGGCTCCTTCCACGCCCGCACCGGCCAGGTTGAGCTTGCCGGTAACGGTGCCTTTCAGCTCCACCAGATCCCCAGTCAGGAAGCTCTTGGCGATCGGGGGAATGGGCACGTTGTCCAGACCTGCCTGAAGGTCATATCGGTAGCCGGGCACGCTCACATCGAAATCCCCGGTCGCCGACACCGGCGCTCCATTCAACGTCAACGCGAAGGGTTTCAAGACCACCTTACCCCCCTGGATGTCCAGCTGGGTGACCCAATTGGAAATTGCGACTTCGCGCAGGAAGAACTTCGCAATCGAGGCGTCCAAGCTGAATTGCTTCAAAGGAAGGACAATGGGTTCACCCAATTTGCCGGACTCCGCCGGAGCCGGGGCAGCCGGCTTCGTCTCGGACTTCGCGGACGACGTCGAACCCGAAAACATGTTGTAAAGCGTGGTCAAATCGAGTCCGTCGCTGGTCAGCTTGAGCGAACTCGGCGCCGGTGCGTTGGTCGCCAGATCGAATTTGCCGACGGCCTGCAGACGGTTGGAGGCTCGCGCGGTCGCTCCGAGATCCACCAACAGTTTGCGCAAATCCAATGCCTGGGCGCGTTGCCCGGCATCCAATTCCACCCCGAAGGCCAACGGCTCCTGCGGCAACTTGCCGGCCGGATCCCGCGCGACCAACCGGCTGACCTTGAGCGCGGACTGAAGTGACGATTCCCCCTTCAAATCCACCTGAACCTTCCCGTTCAAATCCAATGAGACAGACCTCAGTTCGTTGGGCGCAATCGCCGCGGCAAAGAATGGCCCGATCGCTTTCTCATTCAAATTGACCGTCCGGAATTCAAAGGCGCCACGTTGAGTTTGCGTCCCGAACTCTCCCGTCACGTCCAAGCTGCCGCCAGCATCGGCACCCGAACGCAGCGCCAGCGATCCCCGTCGCAGGGACACGGTCTGCGATGTGACGGCCGCGGCGGTCTCCAGATTCGCCTGATAGTCCTTCAACGCCGCCCCATAGGCCGTTCCCGTCAGGCCAGTCAGACTGAATCCCGCGGTCCCGTTCGTCTGACCCGACCGAATGCTGACCTGGCCGGTGAACTGCGCGACTCCCGAACTCAACTGAACGCCCTCCACCGGCATCAGTTTAAGCGCCGCGGGCAGTTGAACCTCCACGGTAGTTTGCCCCCCGGCTTCGCCACTGCGTTGATTCCAGTTTACGAAGCCCGTGTACTTGGCGACTTCGCGACCGGCATGCCGCACGTCTCCCGTCGCCTGCTCCAACAGAAACACCTGAAAGTCCTCGAGCGACCCGCCCAACTTCAGGCTCAGGTTCAAATCCTGAATTTGTGTGTCGCCCGCCTTCATCGCCACCTGCGTCACCGCGCTATCCACGTTGAACTTCAAGCGGCGTCCATCCCGATCGGCAGTGACGCCAGCGTTCACGTTGACCCGGCCGCCGGGCAGATCCGGTCCGGCCACCGAGCGCCACGGGGCGAGATCGAATTCCTTAACGGTCAAAGTATAGGTCGCCTCCCGAAAGCCAGGAGCCGATGCCGCCCACGCAATGTTCATCGGCCGATCCAGCGCGCCTCGCACCACGGCCGCGCCTCGCTGGTCCACGGACAAGTCCGCCTTTTCGATCAGGGCGGTCTTTTCCTCGAGATTGACCTGCAGCTTATAGTCGAATCCGAGGTCCAGTTCCGGGGTCGTTCCGGCCGTTGACTTCACGGTCAGCTTGTTGATCGAAACCTTGCCAAACGACGCGAAAATTTGACCGCGTTGCGCCAGATCGATCCGTCCGGTCGCGCCAATGCTGGTCTGTCCGAAATCGGTCCCCGTCATGGCCCCCACCATTCCCAGGGCGGTCCGGTCGACGCCCTTGAGCTCGTAGGTGAGGCGCATCTCCTTCTTCTCGAGATCCACCGGACCCGTGACGTTGAGTTCTCCCGCCAGGCGGCCGGACTCCGAGATCGCCAACCGCAGCTGTTTGATCTCCGTGGGGGTGATATCCGTGGTGAGTTTCAGGGCAACCTTGCCGATGTCCCGGAAGGCGCCGCCCGCCTGTGACACCGCGAGGTCCACCGATCCATTCAACGCTCCGGGCTGCAGTTTCGCGTCCAACCCAAACCCCAGAGAACCGTCGAGTTTTGCAGCCAAAGTGTTGGTTCCACTCGCAGTCAGGCCAACTCCCGCGGCGAGGGTCAGCTTGCTTTGAGCCCCGTTGACCAACTGATCCAGCGTCACATTCAGACCCGTGATCTCGGCGGTGGTGACCCCGTTGGTGGTCACCAGCGACTGCCGAAGGGTTCCGTTCTTGAGGCTGATGTTGCGAACGTCGAGTTGGGCCGGCTGTCCGGGCGCACTGGGTTCCGACGGTTTCTGATCCTTGGCCAGATCGTCGAGGAGCTTCGACAGATTGCTCGTTCCGTCCGGCTTGCCAATCACGGTAATGACCGGCGTATCCACCGTGACTTCCTGAACCTTCATCGTTCCCCCCAGAATGGCGAACAAACTGTACCGCAGACGGACTTCTTCGACGGTCGCCAGAGTCTCCGCTCCCTGCGGTGTCAACTTAAGCTTGCGGAGCGTCAGCGAGGAGAACGGGCTTAGCGAAACGCTTTCCACGGTGACATCACTGTGGAGCGCCGCGGCGACCCGAGGCAGAACCACGGCGCGAACGAAGGCGCCACTGGTCAGGACAAAATAGAGCACCACGAGGACCGCCGCGATCCCACCCAGAATCAGCGGCCAACGACGACGGGGTTTGTATTGGGAAGTATCCATGGCGTTCGGGGATTAGGGGTTTTCCAAAAGACTCAGATACTCGGCAATTCCGGCAGCTGGGGAAAACTGGGGCGTGAAGCCGAGTTCGAACTTCACCCGCTTCATGTCGGCCTGGGTGTGCGGTTGATAGAAGCTGTACGGATTCTCGATGTACTCCGCGGCCAACTCCGTTCCGAGTTCCCGATTCAACACCGAAATCACTTCGTTAAACGAGAAGGCAAAGCCGGAACCGCAGTTGTAGATCTCACTGCGCTTGCTGTTCAGGGCATGAATGGTTAGGGCCACGACGTCTTTGACGTACACAAAGTCACGCTTGTGTTCGCCAGCCTTGAAGACGCGCGGGCGCTTACCGGCCTTCATTTGCTTGTAGAGCTGATAGATCATGCTGGCCGCAGCGCCCTTGTGGGCTTCCCGCGGTCCGAACACGTTGAAGTAGCGGAGACCGACGATCTTCCAGGCCGGAAAGCGTTTGGCGTAATCGCGGGCGAGATTGTCGAGCTGAACCTTGCTGAACGCGTAAATGTTGGCCGGAGCGGGCGGCTGGTCCTCGCGTTGAATGCCCGAACAGATGCCATAGGTGGCGGCAGAGCTGGCGTACACCACCGGTGTCTGATGAGGCTCTGCAAACTGCAGCAACCGCCGGAACCCTTCGATGTTATCCCGGGCCTGCAACGATTGGTCATTCACCGTGGTGTCGGTAATGGACGCCTCATGAAAAATCGCGTCGAAGACCAAATCGCGAAACTGGGCATTCCAATCCAGCCGGGAAACATCACCGGTTACAAAATCGCCCTTGAACCCCTGCAAATTGCGGAAATCGCCCGAACGAAAGTCATCGACGACCACGATCCGGGCCTCCGGATACCGGGTCTGAAGTTCCAGCGTCAGATTCGAGCCAATGAAGCCGGCCCCGCCGGTCACAAGGATGGTACGCACAGCCGCCGAAGGTAGGGTTGAGGACTTCCACGGCAAGCGCGATGGCGTCCGACTTGGCTCCGGCACGGGCGGATCGGCCGTTCCGAGGGGCGAATTCCAGGAACCCGACGGGGTCTTCCCCCGAGAATCCCGTTGCGGAAGCTGATCCAGTTTGGCTTTATCTGCGCGTGCCATCCGCAAACGTCAGCACGACGACGACCCGTTAGCGTCCTTCCCGCCTGCCGGAAGGACGCCCCACGCCTCGCACCCCGAACCGGTTCGAGGCGTTTTTGTTTCTTTCGGTCTCTCCCACTGAACTGATCCTGCCCTTTTCTGATTCCGTAACCGCCCATGAACACGAACGAACAACCACAGTACGAAGGCGCCAAATCCGAAGTCGAACGTAAGACTCTGGATCAGCGCTCCCAGATGGACGAGTTGTCGCGCCTGCGGCATTCCTGCGCCCACATTCTGGCCACCGCCGTCCTGCGACTCTGGCCGGATGCCTTGCTGGACATCGGACCGCCGACCGACGACGGCTTTTACTACGATTTTGAGCTGACCCATCGTTTCTCCCCGGACGACTTCGCCCGCATCGAGGAGGAGATGCGCAAAATTACCAAGGAGAACCAGGTCTTCGAGAAATCGATCAAGACCCGGGACGAGGCTCGCGCTTACTTCGAGTCCAAGGGCCAGAAGTTCAAGCTCGAGCGCCTCGGAGACATTCCCGAAGGCGAAGCGATCAGCTTCTATCAAAACGGCGAGTTTGTGGATCTATGCGCCGGTCCTCACGTCATGCGAACCGGCAATGTAAAGCCGGGCGGCATCAAACTTTTGCGCGTGGCCAGTGCCTACTTCCGGGGCAACGAGAAGAATCCCCAGCTGCAACGCATTTACGGCACCGCCTTCAAGAACAAGGAGGACTTGGAGAATTGGGTGAAGTTGCAGGAGGAAGCCAAGAAGCGCGATCACCGCCGCATTGGCGCGGAGATGGGCTTGTTTGCCTTCGACGCCGAATATGTTGGCCCGGGCCTCGCCCTTTGGCTGCCCAAAGGCGGGGTGCTCGTCGAAGAATTGGAGAAGTTGGCCAAGGAGACGGAATTCCAAGCGGGCTACGTGCGCGTTCGCACGCCGCACTTGGCCAAGGAAAAGATGTACCGGACCAGCGGACACCTTCCCTACTACGCGGAATCGATGTTTCCGCCGATGGAGATGCTGGAGGAGGACGAGCGCAAAAAGCGGGAGCAGCTGCTCGAAAAACGGGCCGATCTGCTAAAGCTCGCCGAATCCCTCGGCAACGCGATCTCTCCGAATCCCGCCGGCATGACTCCGGAATCAATTCAGGAAGAGGTGAACCGCATTGAGACCGAAGCCGGGTTCCTGGGCGGGCGCTACTACCTCAAGGCGATGAACTGTCCGCATCACCACCGCATTTTCGCGGCGGAACCGCGCAGCTACCGGGATCTTCCTCTACGCCTCGCAGAGTACGGCACCTGTTACCGCTACGAGCAGTCCGGCGAGCTCTTCGGGCTCATGCGGGTGCGCGCCATGAACATGAATGACGCGCACATCTACTGCACCGCTGAACAGTTCGCCGACGAGTTCCGGGCGGTGAACGAGATGTACCTGAAATACTTCAAGATCTTCGGTCTCGACCGGTATCAGATGCGCTTCAGCACTCACGATCCGGCTCGGCTCGGTCAGAAGTTCGTCAACGAACCGGAACTGTGGAAGCAGACCGAGGACATGGTTCGGCGGGTTCTGATCGAATCGGGCATCAACTACGTGGAGGTCCCCAACGAAGCGGCCTTCTACGGTCCCAAGATCGACGTACAGGTGTGGAGTGCCATTGGCCGCGAGTTCACCATCGCGACCAATCAGGTCGATTTCGCGGTACCGGCTCGCTTCGGACTCACCTACCGTGACCGGGACAACACCGACAAGACGCCGCTCTGCATTCATCGGGCGCCGCTCGGAACCCACGAACGGTTCATCGGATTCCTGATTGAGCATTACGCCGGCAACTTCCCGCTCTGGCTGGCGCCGGAACAGGTTCGCGTGCTCACTCTGGGCGAGAAAGAGCCGCTGGTGAATTACGCCAAGGGCATCGTGCAGGAATTGCGCTCCCAGTTCGTCCGCGTCGAAGGCGACTTCGGCACCAACCCGATTAAGGCGAAGATTGCCGATGCCGAGAAGGCCCGTGTCCACACGATGCTGGTCATCGGTGGTCGCGATCTCGAAGCTGGGCACGTCAGCGTCCGACTCCATAGCAAGGGTCCCCAAGGTGCCCGGCCACGGGATGAAGTGATCGCCGGAATCCTGGCCGACATCCGCGAACGGCGTGCCTGATTCGTCCATGGCTCCGGTGCATGATTGCCTGGTGGTGGGAGCCGGTTTGTCCGGTCTCATGGCCGCCCGGCAGCTGCACCGGGCCGGATTCTCCGTTCAGGTCTTCGAGGCCCGCCCGAGGGTGGGCGGGCGAATGTGGGGACGAACGCTACCGTCGGGGGCATGGATTGATTTCGGCGGTCAATGGGTAGGTAACACGCATCGACGCTTCCGAGCCCTTCTCGAGGAGTACGGAGCGCGTCGCTTTCCGTCGCCGGCACACGGGGCCACGGTGCTATGCTTTGACGGGCGGCGCTTCGAGTTTCGCGGATTCTTTCAGGGTTTTCCCGAAGGCGACGCGCCCGCGGTGAGCCCGGAGGAATGGCAGGACGCCATGGCCGCGTGGTCACGCCTCTCCGCCCTGGCAGCGCAATTGAGCTCGTTACCCCCGATGGACCATCCTTCGCTCTCGGCCTGGGATGCGCAGTTGTTTTCCGACTGGATCCGAGAGAACACCCGAACCGCCTTCGGCTCCTGGTACTTTTCCTACATGGTCCGCGCGGTTGGATATCTGGGACCGGCGGAACCGCACGAGGTCTCTCTGCTCCACGTTCTCCTCGGACAACGATTCGCCCCGCAGGCGGACCATCCGGAAGCCGAGTTGATTCACGGTGGAGCGGGTCAGATTCCACACCGCATCGCCGATGAATTGGGGCGGCGGCTTCACCTGGACTGCCCGGTACACCGGGTTGAGTACTCGACCGAAAGCCTAACCCTCGAGTCCGCGATGGGACGGTTCGCAGGTCGGTTTGCTATCCTGGCCCTGCCGCCACGTCTGATGGATCAGATCTCATTTTCGCCCGCGCTGCCCCTGCCCCGTCAACTCGTGCAACGCCACATGAAGATGGGCCGCTGCGCCAAGATTCTCGTGTCGTACGAGCGACCGTTCTGGCGGAATCGAGGACTCGCGGGAATTGGCATCGGCAATTTGCCCTGGATCGAATTGTGCGCCGACAGCAGTGATCCCGAGCAGGTCGTGGGCATTCTCGCCGTGTTTGTCGCGGGCGAGCGGTATACGCGATGGGCCACCCTTACCGACGAAGCGAGACGTTTAGCCCTACTGGAGGATCTGGCGACTTACTTTGGTCCAGAGGCGCGCGCACCGCTCAGCTACGACGAAGTCGACTGGCCCGCGGATCCGTGGACCCGCGGCGCGTTCGCCGGATATCTACCTCCAGGAGTTTGGAGCACTTCGGGGAGCGCACTTGCGGAACCCGTGGGGCCGCTGCATTGGGCCGGCACGGAGTCGGCGCCGGAATGGCCTGGTTTCTTTGAAGGCGCCTTGGCGGCTGCGGAGAAGGCTGCCGACGCCGTTGCGACACGACTCTCGAATTTAGGCCGGCTTCCCCAGTAACTCCCGAAATTCCGCCTCGTTCAAAATGCGCACACCCAGCGACCGCGCCTTGTCGAGCTTCGACCCGGCACTGTCCCCGGCCAACACGTAGTCGGTCTTACGGCTCACCGATCCCGACACATCACCACCCGCTTCCCGAATCAAGGCCGACGCTTCGTCGCGCGAAAGCGTGGGCAAGGTTCCGGTCAGGACAAAAGTCTTCCCGGCCACAGGAGAATCTGACGGCACTGCGGCGGCCACCGGGGTCGGTATGGTGCCAATTGGATCAATGCCCAACTCCTCCAGCCGGCTTAGGGTTTTCTGGCCCGCAGCCGAGGCGAAGTATTCGAGCACCGAGTTGGCCGCCACCGGTCCGACTTCAGTGAGACGGGCCTTCAATCCTTCACGCTCCAAGCGATCTTCCAGAGCCGCAATTTCCGTGGAGAGAACCTGGTAACGCGCCTTTCGCTCCTCCAGTTCCACCGGGGTCTTCGGCGGATTCTTCCGGGATTTCGGGGAGATTAGGTCGCGTTCGGTCTTTTTCTGACCGAGCTCCCGAATCGCCTGCAACGTGGGAGACTGCGCCAGGTCACGCAGGGAACGATGCACCTGGGCGAGCTGCCACGCCGTCTGTTCGCCCACCTCGGGAATCGCCAGCGCGAGAATCCAGCGGTGCAGCGGCGCCTGTTTGGACCGAGCCACGGCGTCCACCACTTTGCCGGCATTCTTCTCGCCGAACGTGCGCGGTTCCTCCTCCGTTCCGAGATTGAGTCGGCCCAATTGTTCTTGAGTGAGTCGGAACAAATCCAGCGGTTCATCCACCCACCCACGCTCCACCAGTTTCTCCGCGACGATTCCTCCGAGCGACTCGATATCGAGCGCCTTCCGCTGCGCGAAGTACTCGACGCGGCGGGTCTTCTGGGCCGGACAACCCGCCACATTCTCGCAGCGCCAAGCCACTTCATCGGCGGAACCAGCAGACACCTTCTCCCGCGCGATGGATCCACCACACGCCGGACAGCGCCCACCAATGTGCGCCACCAAATCAAATTCCACTGCCTCGGGCGGACGCTTCGACTTCACCACTTCCAACACCTCGGGAATCACCATGCCCGCCTTGCGAATGACCACAGTATCGCCGATGCGGATGTCCTTGCGGCGAATCTCATCCTCGTTGTGCAACGTGGCGCGGGAGATCGTGGATCCCTGGACGAATACGGGCTCGAGCTCGGCCACCGGGGTAAGCACTCCGGTGCGACCGACCTGGATGGTGATGGTCCGCAAGAGCGTCTCGGCCGGCGTGATCCATGGCACCGGTTTGTGCACAATCGCGTAGCCCGGGGAACGCGTCTTGGCAGGTATCCGCTCCCAGTCGGTCATCGAATCGACCTTGAGAACCACGCCATCAATTTCGTAGGCCAGTTGCCGCCGCAAATCCCGCTCCTCGTCATAGTGGGCCACGACCTCCTTCCGATAACTGGTCAGGATGTCCTCCATGCTATCACCCATCCACCACAGTCGTTGAGTGGGCAGACCGAACTGAGCTAGGGCGCGCAAGGTTGCGGCGTGGCTGGTGAACTCGATGCCTTCGCAGGCGCCCACGGCGTAGAACACCGCGCTCAGCGGGCGTTCCGCGACCAGTTTGGGATCGAGTTGTTTGAGCGCCCCGGCGGTGGCGTTGCGGGCGTTGGGGAAGGCTTTTTCCCCGGCGGCCACCAGGCGGGCATTTAACTCCTCGAATTCGCGAATCGGCATGTACGCCTCCCCGCGGACTTCCAGCACGGCGGGCGGATTCGGAACATTCAGCTCGAGCGGAATGGCCCGAATGGTTCGCAGATTGGCGGTGATGTCGTCGCCATACTCGCCATCCCCCCGGGTCACACCCAGCACCAGCTTCCCATGGTGGTAATGAACGCTCAGCGAAACCCCATCGACCTTAGGTTCCATCACGTACCCCACCGCCTCCTGCTTCAACACTCCCCGAATTTTGGTGTCGAACTCCAACAGTCGCGCCAGGGTGTTCTCGTCCTGAAGTCGATTTCGCACCACCCGATCCGGCTCCTCGCTGGAGTCCGGATGCTCCGCCGCTTCGACCTTCTCAAGGGACAACATGGGGATCCGGTGACGGACCCTTTGGAACTTGTCGGTGGGTGCTCCGCCCACCCGCTGGGTGGGAGATTCCGGAGTGACGAGATCCGGATGCTCCCGCTCGAGGTCGACCAACTGTTGATACAATCGATCATAATCGAAATCGCTGATCTCGGGTTCTGCCCGGACGTAATAGGCGATGTCATGGCGGCGGATTTCCTGGGCGAGCCGGGCATGGCGCTCTGAAGCAGCGGCGGGAGTCATGATTGAAACGCCCCGGAGGCTGGACCGAACCAATCCCGGAATCGAGCGCGACCTTAACCCGAAGGATTCAAACTAGCCGCTTCTCCTCATTCCCCGCCAGGATGGCCTCGACCCGCGCGACATCCGCCGGCACATCAACACCCACGCTGTCGTGGACGACCTCCGCAACGGCGATGGGGATGCCATTCTCTAAAGCGCGCAACTGTTCCAGACGCTCCGCGGTTTCCAAGGCGGACACCGGGTATTGGACCAACTGGAGCAGCGTCTCGCGCCGGTAGCCATAGATCCCCAGATGCTTGCGGAAGGGGAACCGGGAGACTTGTTCAGCTGCCGAAAGCGCCGCGTAGTCGCGCAGAAACGGAATGGTGCGGCGCGAAAAATAGAGAGCTCGCCCGTGTCGGTCGCAGACCACCTTCACCACGTTGGGATTCTCCCACTCGGACGCCTGCCGAATCGGAGTGGCTGCGGTGGACATAGGAGCCTTCGCCAGTAGCGCGGCCACGGCGTTGATGACTCCAGGATCCATGAGCGGTTCGTCCCCCTGGATGTTCACTACTGCCTCACAGGACTCCCGAGCGGCGACCTCGGCAATACGGTCGGTTCCGCTTGGATGGTCCTCCCGAGTGAATTCCACCCGGGCAAAGGGACGGACGGCGTCGGCGATTCGATGGTCGTCGGTAGCGACAATGACCTCGGCCAAGCTTTCAGCTCGGCGACACTGCTCTACAACCCTTTGAATCAGAGACTTACCCAGGATCGGATGCAGCGGTTTCCCAGGAAAACGGGTCGACGCAAAACGGGCCGGAATGATGCCCAGAATTCTCATGCGTCTCCCAACAGACCTCGTCTCGGCACTGGATTCGGTTCAAGGGGCCACAACGCTACCCCTAGCCAGGGTGTCGGGTCCGGTGCTTGCCGTCACTGATTCCAAAGCGTCCGGATTCTCCGGGAACATCACCTCGATCGTGAGCGTCCCATTTTCGGAGCCCTGCTTGACTCGGCAATCGACCCGATTGGCTTGGTAACGCAGCTCGGTCGGAGTCCGGCCGGTGATCTCCTTGCTCTGTCCATCGACCACTACGGTTCCAGAATAACTGACCGGAGTAGCACTCGTCAGCTGAATGACCACTTCCTGCGGAGCCCGGGTCTGGCAACCGGCCGCCATCAGCGCGCCGACCATCGTGATCAAGGGAAGGATTCGGTAGTTCATGGGAGATTAACGCGCTTGGCGTACTCGGACCGTATAGGAGGCCGCCTGGTTGTTCAATGACGTGAATTTGACGGTTTCAGTGGCGTTTTCAGTAAGGATGAGGTTGTCCCAAGGGGTTTCGTCACCGGTTGAGAATCCTTGGGCGTCCTTGAAGACACATTGAATCTGGACCTGAATCCGACGGTTCTCCCGATTTAACACCTGACAGGCCACCTGCAGACGGCCATCCGGGAGGCGAGTCTCCATCAAGCCCGTACTGGTCACCGAATACTGGGCGCCCGGGTCCATTAAAACAAATTTGGCATTCGTTTGCTCAGGGGTCAGGCCGGCAGGTTGGGGCATTAAGGCACCGGATTGCTTGGAACAGCCGGCCGCCAGTCCGGTCGCCGCGATCAAAACCACGCTCATCAGGAAGGATTTCATAACGTCAGGTATTGCGATCACTCACAAAAAGCACGGTATCCCGCCCCGGAATCACTTCAAAGTGCACTTGGCGAGTCACCCGCGTCTCGCCGTTGGGACCTTGAAAGTCCACGGTCATGTGGTGTTGCCCAGGGGGAAGTTTCAAGGCCACAAAGCTCAGCAGATTGGGAAGGTTGCTCCATTGGCGGGTATCGGCAGCAGGAGTGGTCGCCGCGCTGACAATCTTGCTGATCACTCCTGCGGCCACCAGCCCGAGACCCACATTTCGGGTCGCGTTGGAATCGCCGGCGATGGCCACCCCGGCACCGGCAATAATCGCTCCAGTTCCCAACGCGTCGGTCGTCTTCTTGAAAACCGCTTTGCCCTGGAGAACGTGATCCATCACCCGACCGCCCCGGGTCGTTGCCTGATAGGTCAAATCGTCATAGGGCCCCACCTTCGCTTCCACTGATCCAACTCGAACAACCGCAATAGGATCAGAGGCGCTTCCCGGACGGAAACGCAGCTGTTCGCCATATTCGCCCGCCGCATACTTGGTGGGTCCTTGGCCCATTTCCAGAAAGACCAGCACGTTGGCTTGAACGTCGTAGGGCGGCGGTTTGTTCAAGCGGGCTTCGGCCACTGATCGCCGATACGCGTCCGATCCATCCCCGCCGAGTTTGGCGCTGGCCAGTCCGTCCAAATAGTCCAGAAGCACCCAATCGGCCTGATTGATTCCAAGTTCCGGATTTTGGTCCTGGACCGCAGCGCTGCGAAAAGCCGCCCGGGCATTGTCAGGTTGACCGTCCATCCAATACAGAATTCCCCGGTAGTAATAGGCCATCACCCGCTCGTACGGTTCCCCGCGGAAGGTTTTGACGGACTCCTCGTTGAAGTAACTCCGGGACTCCCGAGCGGAGGCATCACCTGCCGAACTACCCCCAATGACCAACAAGGCGGCGTCTAAATCAGCCTTGGCGGCCGAGTAATTGCCGTTCCGGAGGGCGGTTGCGCCAGATTGAAACTGCGTCAATGCCCGATTCCGATGCGCCTGCTCCTCGGGACTAACCGAGGCGCAACCCGCCAGCAGGAGTGCCAGGAGGAAGCTGCCGATAGAGGTCCGCCAGAAAGCACTCACCGGTAAGCGGCGTCTTCGATGGACTGTTTCTTCACTTCGGCCGAGTCCTCCCAGACAATGTCACTCGTCCGGGGGTCAATCAGCTGGAACGTATACAAAACATAATCGCTCACGCCCGCCTTGGCTTGGGTTGTCAGGCTCATGAGCTTTCCGGTCAGGAAAAAATCGGCTCCCTTAAACTCCTGGATGTTGGGGTCAGAATTTGAGGTAACCTTGCCTTCCTGTTTCAGCTGACGTTCCTGCTCCAAAGCGGTCATTCGATCCCGGGCCAGGAACCGCATTCTCCCTTGGGCCTTGCTGTTCAACATGGCCTGAATCCGGGCGGTGAAGAGGTCCTTGTTGATGGGGAAGCGGGTGGAGTTCTCCACCGGCAAAATCACGATTCGGGGCACTCCTCCGGGAAAGCTGTTAATCTCCGGCGTCGATAAAAGGCTCCGGGCCATCTTGTCGGTTACCGAAACCAGGTCTTGCGACTCTATTCCGGTTCCGGCCACAAACCCCTGTTCATCGGGTTTCATGACCGTGACCGGCACGCCAGAGGGATTTTTGACTCCGGAAGCGCATCCGGCACCAAAAACGACCACCGCCAAGGCGAGGGCCGTCGAAGAGGCAATCTGCTTCATACGCGTGCAATCAAGATCACCCAGGGTCAATGGTCAACGCCGGAAGATCGGGCAAAATGCGGCCAGCCGAAAACGGACCAGTGCCTAAAGTCGCAATGAATATGTACCGTTACGGATCAGGTCACATGGGTTATAGGTGACAACTGGACGTAAAGACTTTCCCTACCCCGTTTCAGGGGTGTTCCAGTGAATCGAGACACAGATTGAAAGATAGCTTGTCACTAGGAAGGCCAGTCCTATAATGAACGGACCTGAAATGAAACGTGATCCACTAAAACAGTTCACTGCACTCCGTGACTCGCTTTCGAAGCGGAAAGAGGTGCTCGAAGCCGAATTGGCCCGGATCAACTCCGCTCTCGGAGTTGCTGCGGCTGCGGTTTCCTCAGCGACCGGCCGTTCCAGCCGGGCGCAGAACACCATGTCCCTGAAGGAAGCCGTCATGGCCGCCACGAAGAGCAAGCCGCTCACCAAGCCGGAGATCCTCGAGGCGGTGGCCAAATTGGGCTACAAGTTCGCAGCGAAGGATCCGATGAATTCGCTGAACACGCTGCTCTACACCGATAAGGGAATCAAAAACCACGGTGGCAAGTTCGGTCCGGCCTGAGCGCCTGACCAGAACATCGTCAGCCCGCCGAACCCGGCGGGCTTTTTCATTTCCCGAATCCGTCTCCCCTAACATAGTCGCCACCCATGCTCGCTCGCCGCGTTATCCCCTGCCTCGATGTTCATGATGGACAGGTCACTCGTGGAGTCCAATTCGGCCGGGCAGAAACGGGAGGATTGCGCAATGTCGGGGATCCGGTGGAGCTGGCGGTTCGTTACAACGATCAAGGGGCCGACGAAATGGTCTTTTTCGACATCACTGCCAGCGCCCATGGGCGCGCCTCTATGGTGGACGTGATTGAACGGACGGCTGATCGATGCTTCATGCCTCTCACCGTCGGCGGAGGCATCCGGACCGTCGAAGACATGAGCGCCATGCTGCTCGCCGGGGCCGACAAAGTAAGCATTAACTCCTCCGCTTTGCAGAATCCCGACCTGATTCGTGCGGGTGCCGAGAAGTTCGGCAGTCAATGCATTGTCGTATCTGTTGATGCCAAGCGTACCGCCCCCGGGAGGTGGGAAGTTTTTGCCCGGGGCGGTCGCGAATCCACGGGACGGGAAGCGTTGGATTGGGCACAAGAGGCCGTTCAACTGGGCGCCGGAGAGATCGTCCTCAATTCGATCGACGCCGATGGAACGCGAAAGGGCTTCGATCTGGAGATTACCCGTCGTCTTAGCCAAGGTGTCAGTGTTCCCGTCGTTGCCAGTGGCGGTGCGGGCTCTTTGAAGCACATGGCAGATGTCCTGCTGGAAGGACAAGCCGATGCCGTGCTCGCGGCCAGCATCTTCCACTTCGGAGAATTCACGGTCGGACAGGTGAAGGCGTATCTGCAGCAGGCCGGACTCCCCGTCCGGCTGGGCCCGAACGCTCGCCCCTAGTATGCCGTTTACGCCTCTCCTGTTGTAGCTGCCCAGCGCAATTCGATTGCGACACACGCCTGCCAAAATCCCTACGAAATGAATGCCTTGACCCAATCACTTTGGCTGCCTGTCCTGATGCTGTTTGTCAGCAATTTGTTCATGACCGTAGCTTGGTATGGTCATCTCAAATTCAAATCATCGCCACTGTGGATCGTAATTCTCGTCAGTTGGGGAATTGCGTTTTTCGAATACCTGATCCAAGTCCCGGCCAATCGCTGGGGCAGCGCTTCTCTAACTCCCTACCAGCTCAAAATCCTCCAGGAAGCGATCACGCTCGTAGTGTTCATGGGCTTCGCCTTCGCTTACTTTCACACCCGACCGCAGTGGAACCACCTCGCCGCTTTTGCCTGCTTGGTAGGCGCTGTGGTCTTCGGATTTCTGCCGACCCGCTAACTCCAACCCAATACCTGCATGTCATTCTTTGACCAATTGAAATGGAATTCCGATGGTCTAATCCCCGCCATCATTCAAGATCATCAGGATGGACGAGTACTCATGATGGCTTGGATGAACCGCGCCTCGTTGGAGAAGACTGTCGAGACCGGCCGAACCTGGTTTTGGAGTCGATCCCGTCAGAAGTTTTGGATGAAGGGTGAATCGAGCGGACACGTGCAGGTTGTTCGGGACCTCGCCTTCGACTGCGATGGAGACACCCTACTCATCCGGGTGGAACAAACGGGGGCCGCCTGCCATGAGGGATTTCGCAGTTGTTTCTTCCGTAGTGTCGAGGTTCCCGGGGCAACATGGCGCATTACCGAAGAGCGGTTGGAGACACCCGAACAGATGTACGGAAAAAAGTGACCTGCCGAACCGCTGGTGGTCTTGGTAGCCCCGCTTTTTATGATCGACGAGTTTCTCAGCTTCGGTTCGGAGGGGTGGTGGTTCCTGTTTGCCTTAATCGTTTTTGCTCGTGGTTGCGACCTGCTCTCCACTTACCTCGGAACTCCCACTTTGATGCTGGAAGGCAATCCCATCGTCCGTCGACTGGGTTGGAAAGGCGGCATTCCCGTGAGCCTGCTCATGGCCATGGGATATGCGACCTGGCCTTTGCTGGCGTTGTCCATTTCCACAACCAGTCTGCTGATAGCCGCCCGCAACCTGCAATCCGCTTGGATCATGCGCTCCCTGGGTGAGGTGAATTACCGAATGTGGATGGCAGATCGTCTGGCCGAATCCCCCCGGGGGTTACCCTTGTTCTGCTTTTGGGGTGAATCCTTTCTTTTTGGAATTGTGGGTGTGGGCCTGATGTGGTTTGCCCAATGGCAACTGGTGCCATTTAGTGTAGGCTTGGGCATTGCCAGCTATGGCGTCGCGGTAGCGTTGTTTACCTCCTGGGCCTATTGGCGTTCGGGAAACTGACAGTCCGAGGAACTGCCATGCACCACAGCCTGTGCCTTACTGCGGAACCCATCGACGAAGCGGCGCTCATGCTGAGCCGACCTCCGCTACAGAACGACGGCGCGGTCTTGGTGTTTCTTGGCGTCGTCCGCGAACTGGAAGGTTCCGAACAACTGGCGGCGCTGGATTACGAAGCCTTCCGCCCCATGGCGGAACACCAATTCAACCAGCTCTTTGGTCAGGCAGCCGAACGTTGGCCCAGTCTGGCCTCGGTCAGGCTCGTGCATCGACTCGGCCGGGTTGTGGTGGGTGAGACGAGTCTGTGGCTGGAGGTGATCGCTCCGCATCGAGGTGAAGCCTTTGCGGCCGGGCAATGGTTGATCGATGAGATGAAGCGGGTCGTGCCGATCTGGAAGCGAACCGTTTCGAAACCTTCCTGACTCACAAACGCATCACATCTCACCGGAAGTTCCATTTGACGTTCTGGGCTTCCCGGTTATTAACTTCCCTCGTTCGCGATGAAGACAAATTCCACCTCCATCAAAGCAGTATGCCAGCGCTCCTCCAAGCGCGTCATGCTGTCTTCCTGGCAACACGCCGGGGCGTGGGGCAAGTGGGCTGAGAACGGTTGATTCAAAAATAACCAATTTTCTTAAGAGCCCACGATTGCCCGGCAATCGTGGGTTTTTTGTTTTTTACATGACTACACTCTTCGGCGATGCGCCGAGAAACACTCCAGCAGATTGGAACAATACGACTGACATGAATACCTCGATACCGAGTTCGAAGCCCTGGCAATTCGCCTTGGTGCCCGAACCTGCCGTGCCCTTCCCCCAAGTGGAGGAAAGCGAATTGGAACGACTGAAGAATCGCCTGTTACGGCAGGCCCTGGCTCAGGTTGATTCAACCGAGTTGGCCGCCCCACTCCGGCGCGCAGCCAATGAAGCGGCAGCCTTGGCCTGGTTGGAAGCCCACCCCCTCTTTGTGTTCCCTACCCTGTTTGAGGAAAAGGTCGCGGCCGCCAAACGCCGGAATCACAAACAACGAATGATCCGAGCCCGCAGCTCCCAACTCCTCGCCCAGGCCGCATGAGCCCCGCCCTTCCCTTCGGTTCCCCGGAACCGTTTGTTCACGGCGTCCGGAGAGGATGACATCCGACAGTCCTTCGCTGTCTGCTGTCCTCTTCTCCGGGCGCTTTTTTTGTTTCGCGCCTTGCCGGCATGCGGAATCACCGGGCAATTTCCGCGCGCTTTATGTTGGCCGCCGCCGTCTCTCCAAACCCATGGATGATCATCCCCTTCGGCCTGTTGCTGGCCTTGATCGCCCTGGGACCACTGCTGATGGCGGACTGGTGGTCCCATCACTATCCCAAAGTCGCCTTCGGCCTCGGCACCATCACCCTGATCTATTACTTTGCGGTTCTACACGCTGCCCCCCGGGTGGGGCACACGGTCGTGGAATACATCAGTTTCATCTGCCTCGTTGGGTCGCTGTACGTTGTCAGCGGGGGAATTCATCTCAATGTTCAGGGTGGGGCCACGCCCTGGGAAAACGTGGCATTTCTGGCCATCGGGGCCCTTCTGGCAAACGTCCTAGGAACGACCGGAGCTTCCATGCTCCTCATCCGGCCCTGGATCCGAATGAACAAGTTCCGGATCACGGCGCACCACATCGTATTCTTCATCTTCATCGTATCCAATGTCGGCGGAGCACTCACGCCCATCGGTGATCCACCACTGTTCCTCGGTTATCTCAAAGGGGTGCCGTTTTGGTGGGTGGCCCAGAATTGCTGGCCGATGTGGTTGGTCGCCCTGGGGCTCCTGTTGCTGGTTTTTCTGGTGGTCGATTGGCGGAACTTTCAGAAAGTGGCCCCTGCGGTCCGTGCGGAAGCCCGCCAGGCAGACCACTGGACCTTTCGCGGCGGAATCAACCTGCTGTTCTTGGGCCTGATCTTAATCGCCGTGTTTCTCAGTCATCCTCCCTTCTTGCGAGAGGCCCTGATGCTTGGAGCGGCGATTGGTTCCTACTATTTCACTCCCCGGGCTATCCACGAATCCAATCAGTTCAATTTCCATCCGGTACAAGAGGTGGCCATCCTGTTCGCGGGAATCTTCGCCACGATGATGCCGGCCCTCGACTGGCTGCAGGAGAATTCCGCGCGGCTGGGCACACCTTCACCCACCCTGTTTTACTGGGGCAGCGGTGCTTTGAGCAGTGTGCTCGACAATGCTCCGACGTATCTGAGTTTTCTCAGTGCCGAAATCGGCGCCATGGTCAATCCCGAGACCCTGGCCCACGGTCGCGCCCAACTGCCGGAATTGGCGGCCACCCATCCCGATATCGCAGCCCTTCTGGCCAATCCCAGCTTGGCCCATCTCCTCATGGCCATCTCGATGGGGGCGGTCTTCTTCGGCGCGAACACTTACATCGGGAACGGACCCAACTTCATGGTCAAAGCCATCGCGGATCACCAAGGCTGCAAGACCCCGACCTTCCTGGGCTATGTGTTCCGCTTCACCGTCCCCTTCCTCCTGCCCATCTTAACTTTGGTCTGGTGGTTGTTCTTCCGCTGAACCTCAACGTTCCAGCCGATAGAACTCCATCAATTCTCCCAACTCCGACTGAATCAGCTCCGGACTGAGTCCGAACTCCTCGAGGGTGTACTCGTGCTTGCTCTTGAATTCCTGCTGACGCTGGGTGGCCAGATCCAGGCGCCGAGCCAACTCGGGTGAGACGGTCCAGCCAAAATGCGCGTAGAGCTGTTCCAAGGTGGTGCGGGGATTCTTCACCAAATCCCGGAAATCAATGCAGTAGTATTGGGCTGGATTCACCTTTTTCCGAAACGCGAACAGGTGCCGGTACCATTCGATGGCCAATTGCGCGTAGTCCCGTGACACTGGGCCATCCTTGGTTATCTCCGGGGAATGGGTCTGCCACACCGGGACAAACAGGCTGACGTGCGACGGCAGGGATCGATAGGGGTGCCGAATGATGGTAACGAACTTGGCGTCCGGAAATGCTTCCATCAGTGAGTCCACCGTGCCGCAGGACTGCGTGGCCTTAGACAACAGTGTTTTGTCCGGTCCGTTGGCATACAAATGACGTTGGAGGCAACTCCGATAGTAGGCCATCAGACGTCGCCGCGATTCGGGCGGCAACGCATCGGGAAACCCAGCTTCCCACAGGGGGCGTATGAACGGGAACAGCATGTAGACCGCCTCGGAAGCGAAGGCATAGAGAAACAGCGCATCGTCTTCCTCAGGCTGATTGAGCCGCATTTTATGCAGATCATCCCATCCTCCGAACCACCGTTTCTCGCACCAACCCAGCAGTCGTTCCGCCGGCCGGCCGAACCAGCCATCCACCGTCACCAAGCCATCAAAGAGGCGCTGCAGGCAGACCGCAGGAAAAATGGTCTGGTACATCTTAAGATGCACGAACCGCTCGGTATCTAGGCTCAGCAGATTCTGGGTCAGCGTGGTTCCCGAACGTGGCGGGGCGATGATGAACACTGGGGAACGCACTGGTTGACGTCGAAACCCGGGAAACAGAATTCGATCCAGACAGCGCGCCAACGTGACGAAGCCGAGGAACAAAAGGAAAAGACCAGTGAAGAAAAGACCGTACGCCCAGCGTCGCCAGGTGAACGGCTGCTCCCAAAGCAGGAGCCGGAGAGCTCGAAAAAAGAGGCGCCAATTGAAAAACATGGGGAACCAAAGCCGATCGCGGCGACGGCTTCGAACCCGCGAGCAAACGCCAGGCAAACTCGTTCGTCCAGTCTGGCGTCGTGGCAAGCACCTCGCCCTCCCTGGCCCTCTGGCCCTCGCTCAACTTTCTGCCTTCAGCCCCTGGCCAGCCGATGTCCAACCCACGAACTTATCGTCCTCCCATGACAACGAATGAATATGTGGTCAGCGTAGGTGATGTTGTGGAAGTGGCTTCGGGACGACAGCCGTTGCCGTTTGGTCTGACGCCTGGATTTCAAGTTCGGGTGATTCGCCGGGACCAAGGTGGAGCTTTGGTGGAACGAGAGGGCCGGGAATGGCGCTTGGCGGACTGTCATCTCCAACCCCGAAGGAGCTTTCGTTCGCCTCAAATTGCCCCGCGTTCACCGTCCCCTAGTCCCTTTGCCGTTCCGCGTCCCCATGACAACCCGCGGCGCGCCGCCTTGGCAGGTCGGTTGGGGGGTGGTATGACTAGATAGTCCGTCCGGCACTCCTCCATCACCTCCATGAATCTTCGTCTTCTTTCTCTCCCGTTGTTGGTCCTGACGTTGACGCTGATCGTCTCCGCAGCGGACACCAAGCCCGCCCCCTCTTCCGGCACGGGCGCCACCAATGCGCCCGCTTGGAACGGGCGGGACAAGGTCGTGAAGACTGACGAAGAATGGCGCAAACAGCTGACTCCGGAGCAGTACCGGGTGCTGCGTCGCAAGGGCACCGAACGCGCCTTCACCGGTAAGCTTTGGGATAACCACGCCCAGGGAGTTTACCGTTGTTCCGGGTGCGATCTGCCGCTGTTTGATTCGGCCACCAAGTTCGATTCCGGCACGGGATGGCCCAGCTTCTGGCAGCCCATACTTCCTGCCAATGTCGGCACGGAAGAAGACAACACGTTCTTCATGAAGCGGACGGAAGTTCATTGCGCCCGCTGCGGCGGACATCTTGGTCACGTGTTCGACGACGGCCCCAAACCCACGGGATTGCGCTACTGCATCAATTCCGTTTCCCTCATCTTCGTTCCAACCCCCAAAGAATCGGCACAACCGGTGCGCTGATCGCGCTCGCTTTAGACCACGATCTCAGGGTTTGCTGAGCTCACATGCTGAGTCTGCTGGCGTTCCCCACGCAACCCTGGGGCTGGGCTTACGTCACCAGCGAATGGGCCATCCGATTGGTCATGCTGGTGTATGTGCCCCAGCGCCGCCCTCCCGCTGCCGCCCGAACCTGGCTGTTGCTAATCTTCCTGTTCCCGTGGATTGGCCTGATCCTCTATCTGCTCTTGGGCCGGATTCATCTGCCCAAACGGCGTCGAACGCTCCTTGAGGAGATGTCCAGCCGCATCCGTCGCGCCGCCGAGCAACTGCCAGCCGAGGTCCGCACTCAGGTGGCGGAACTCCCGGCGGAAGTCTCTGATGCCGCGCGGTTGGCGGAACATCTCACTGCTTTTCCGATGTTGGGCGGGAACTCCGTCGAACTCCTGCCAGAATACGATCAATCGATCGCCCGACTCGCCGCCGACATCGATGCCGCCGGAAAGAGAGTCCACTTGTTGTATTACATCTACGCCGATGACGATGTTGCCACCAAAGTCACCCAAGCCTTGGAACGGGCGGTAAGTCGGGGCGTGGAATGCCGTCTCCTGCTGGATGGAATCGGTTCCAAACAGGCTCTGAAGACCCTGGCACCCCGGCTTCGCCAGCTGGGAATGGAAGTGACCGAATTGCTGCCGGTGAGGATCTTTCGCCCCCGCCGCGCCCGCGCCGATGTCCGAAATCACCGCAAAATCGCCGTTATCGACGGATTGGTCGGGTACGTGGGATCCCAAAACATCGTGGCGCCCCGCTTCGTCCCGGGATTTCCCAATGAAGAATTGGTCGTACGGGTCACTGGACCCGTCGTCGCCGAATTGGAGGCGGTATTCCTGGTCGACCGGGTCCAGGAGTTGCATCAGACGACTGGTATCGAACCCCATCTCGAGCCCCGAGCACCGACAGGAGCCGTTTTCGCTCAATTGGTTCCCAGCGCTCCCGGCTATCGGCAGCAGACTTTTGCGTTGCTGCTCGTTTCCCTCATTCACCAGGCGCAGCGGGAGATTACCATCACCACGCCCTATTGCGTTCCCGATGAACCGTTTCTTACGGCCCTGAGAACGGCCGTGGCGCGCGGCATTCGGGTTCGACTGATCGTGCCACGACACTCCAATCAGCGCCTGACCGTGTTTGCCCAAAACTCCTTCTACGAGGAACTTCTGGAGGCCGGCGTGGAGATCTTCCGCTACCGCACCCACTTCCTGCACGCGAAGAGCATCTCCATCGATGATCAGGTGGTCATCATCGGATCCAGCAACATGGACATCCGTTCGTTTGCCTTAAACGCTGAGGCCAACCTGCTCATTCACGATGCCGAAGTGGCCCGCCAACTCCGGGAAATCAACGAACGGCACCTAGCCGAGAGCGATCAACTCACCACCGAAGAGTGGGCCAAGCGTTCGTTGGCCGTCCGGGTGGCGCAGAACACCGCCCGGTTGATGGATTCCTACCTTTGACCTGGCCTCGCCTCGATCAACGGCGGCCCATGATCTTCGCCAGCAGGCGGAGGATTTCCAAATACAGCCAGATCAAGGTCACCATCAGGGCAAACGCCCCGTACCACTCCATGTACTTCGGGGCTCCATTCTGGGCACCCTGTTCGATGACGTCGAAGTCGAGAATGAGGTTAAGCGCCGCGATGATCACGACGAACACGCTGAACCCGATGCCCAACAGTCCCGAACCGTTGATCGCCGGCATCTCAACGCCGAACATCCGCAGCACCATCATCACTACGTAGAAGATCGCGATGCCGATCGTGGCCGAGATCACCACCCGCTTGAAGGTGTCCGTCGCGCGAATCAGCCCAATCTGGTAGGCGAACAACAACCCGGAGAGGGTTGCGGCCGTTCCACCCGCCGCCGCCAACGCAATGCCCGGATAGCGAGCATTGAAGAATGCGGAAATCGCTCCCACAAAAGCGCCCTGCAACAAGGCGTAAATCGGGGCCAACACCATCGACCACTGGGGCTTAAAAGACGTCAGCAGAGCCACCAAGAATCCCACAAACGCGGCGCCCAGAGCGATCGGAAACACGTTGGGGCTTTGGCTGGTGAGCATCCAGGAAACAGTCCCGGTCGCCAGGGCAAGCACCAGGAGAATGACCGTTTTGCCCACGGTGCCGCCGATGGTCATGACATCACCCGAGGAACCAGCGGCGGCTCCAAAGGGATCGTTGCGGAAGACTGGATTGGACGTCTGCATGGACTCAATGGAGCCGCAAACCGTACCGGACCGCAAAGCTGAATTTGCTCTTTGATTGGGTCAGTCGGACTCCTCCGGACCGTGACCAATCCGTCACCATTCGGTCAGATGCTTGACCTTCTGGCCGCGGTTGCCATGATTGCCGGCTCGTCTCGGGGGAGACCGATCTATGCAGCATATCCGTAACATCGCCATTATCGCCCACGTTGATCACGGCAAGACCACTCTGGTCGATTGCCTGCTCAAGCAATCCGGCACATTCCGCGCCAACCAACATGAGTCCCAGGAAGAACGCCTGATGGATTCGATGGATCTCGAAAAGGAAAAGGGCATTACGATCCGGGCGAAAAACGCGGCGTTCAAATACAAGAACTACCACATCAACATCGTCGACACCCCGGGACACGCCGACTTCGGTGGTGAAGTCGAGCGGATCATGAACATGATCGACGGTGTGCTGCTGGTGGTGGATTCCTCCGAAGGTCCCCAGGCGCAAACCCGCTTCGTCCTGCGTAAGGCTCTCGAAGCCGGCGCCAAACCGATCGTCGTCATCAACAAGATTGACCGAGACAACGCCAATCCGAAGAAGGTCCTCGACCTCGTGTTCGAGCTCTTCATGTCGCTCAACGCCACGGACGAACAACTCGACTTCCCCTTCATCTACTGCTCCGCCAAGCAGGGGTACGCGAAACTCGAACTCGACCACGTCTCCGGAACGATGGAGCCGCTGTTCGACGCCATCGTGAAGCACATCCCCCCGCCCCGCGCCCACGCTGGGGTCGGCTTCCAGCTCCTGGTCGCGAACCTCGATTACAGCGACTACCTGGGCCGTATTGCCTTCGGCAAAATTTACGAAGGCAAAGTTAAGGTCGGTGATCCGGCGATCTGCCGTCACGGTAGCGGCCAAATCAGTAAGGGGAAGATCACCGCGATCTTTCACTTCGAAGGCATGAAGCGAATCCAAGTCGAAGAAGCGCACGCCGGCGACATCGTCGGCTTGACCGGTTTCGACGACGTGTTCATCGGCGAAACGATCTGCGATTCCGAGGCTCGCCCCGCCCTGCCCTACATTCCCATCGATCCGCCCACGATTCAGATGGAGTTCGCCGTCAATGACGGACCGCTCGGCGGTCAGGACGGCAAGTTGGTGACCGCCCGGCACATCTGGGACCGTCTCGTCCGCGAGACCCGGACCAATGTCGCCCTGCGCATCGCTCAGACGAATGACGCCAAGGTGTTCGCGGTCTCCGGACGCGGCGAAATGCAAATCGCCATTCTGGTCGAACAGATGCGCCGCGAAGGCTACGAGGTCCTCGTTTCCCGTCCCGAAGTGCTCTGGAAGAAGGACGCCGAGGGCAATCCGCTCGAGCCGATCGAGAAGCTCTTCGTCGAAGTGCCCACCGAAAACCTCGGCGCGGTGATGGAGAATCTTTCCTTCCGAAAGGCCCAGATCACCAACATGAATCATGTGGGCAATCAGGTTTCCGTTGAGGCCCTCGTTCCGATGCGCGGTCTGATCGGCTTCGAGACCGACTTGGTGAACCTGACCCGGGGCATGGGGGTCATGAGCCACTTGTTCCACGAGTACGGAACGGACCGCGGTGAGATCGCCGCCCGCAAGAACGGTTCACTAGTGTCGATGGATGCCGGTGAAGCCACCTCCTACGCCCTCAACATGGTGCAAGAACGCGGCCGTTTGATGGTTGAACCCGGTGACATGATCTACGTCGGCATGATCGTCGGCGAGAATGCCCGCGAGAACGACATCCCGGTCAATCCGGTGAAGGAGAAGAAGCTTACCAACATGCGCTCCCAGGGCGACGGCAAGGGCATTCAGCTCAACGCCCCGCTGAAGCTCAGCCTCGAGCGCGCTCTCGAATACATCGACGTCGACGAATACGTTGAAGCCACTCCGAAGAACCTGCGCCTGCGCAAGAAGATCCTCGACGAGAACCAACGCAAACGCTCCGAGAAGAGCCGGGTGCTGAAGTTCGTCGAAGAGTAAGCTCAGCCCCAACGCTTCCCCCCGGGAAGCCTCCCGACCGGCCGCGTCACGGAGTTGCTCCGCCGACGCGGCCGTTCTCTTTCCCACCAGGCTTCAGGCCAGGATGGGTTTCACGACCTCGCCGTGCACATCTGTGAGCCGGAAATCGCGTCCCTGGAACCGATAGGTCAGCCGGGTGTGATCCACGCCGAACAAATGCAGGATCGTCGCGTGCAAATCGTGCACATGAACCTTGTTCTCGACGGCATAGAAGCCGAACTCGTCGGTTTTGCCGTAAACCATGCCCGGCTTGATACCGCCACCGGCCATCCAAATCGTGTAGCCGTGCGGATGATGATCCCGGCCGATTTGATCCGGTTTGAGCGCGCCCTGCATCATCGGCGTCCGTCCGAATTCGCCGCCCCAGATCACCAGGGTTGAATCCAGCAGTCCTCGTTCCTTGAGATCGCGAATCAGCGCCACCGCCGGCTGATCCGTTTCCTGACAGCGCTGCTTGAGATCGAACACCAGGTTGCCGTCGGGTCCGCCGTGATGGTCCCAACCGCGGTGATACAGCTGAACAAAGCGAACCCCGCGTTCCACCAGACGCCGCGCCAGCAGACAGTTGTTGGCAAAGGAGGCCCGGCCAGGAGTCGTGCCGTAGAGTTCCTGGAAACGCGCCGGCTCCTTCGAAATGTCCATGACGTCCGGCACGCTGGTCTGCATCCGATAGGCCATCTCGTAGGCCGCAATGCGGGTGGCAATCTCGGGATCGTGCAGCACATCGAGCTGCATCTGATTCAAGTCGCGCAACGCATCCAGGGATTGTCGCCGCCGTTCCGCGCCCATTCCCGGAGGATTACTGACGAACAACACCGGATCGCCCTGGGACCGCAGTTGCACCCCCTGATGAACGGTCGGCAGAAATCCACTGCCCCAGGCCGCATTCGTGAGCGGCTGCCCTACCCCGGTCATCAGGACCACAAAGGCGGGGAGGTCCTGATTCTCACTGCCCAATCCGTAACTGAACCACGAACCCATCGCCGGACGTCCCGACAGCTGGGCTCCGGTGTTCATGAAGATGGTGGCCGGATCGTGGTTGAACGCTTCGGAATAGAAGCCCTGCAGGAAGCACACATCATCCGTGATGGTCTGAAGCTGCGGCATCAATTCCGACAACCAAACTCCCGACTGACCGTACTGGGCAAACTTGTATCGGGTACCCAGCAGCGACGCGTTCTTTCCAATCTGCGCCAACCGGATGTTCTTCACGAGATCCTCCGGCACCGGCTTGCCGTCCCGCTTGTTCAGTTCCGGTTTGTAGTCAAAAAGATCCAGATGCGACGGACCTCCGGACTGGAATAGGTAGATGATATTCTTGGCCTTGGGAGCAAAGTGCGGTCCGAACGGCTGGGCCGACGTGGTGCTGGGTGACGCGGCGAACAGCTTGTCATTCAGCAGCGACGCCAGGGCGAGACTGCCCATGCCCGTACCGCAGTTTTGGAGAAACCGGCGGCGGGTGGTCTGGCGGAGGGAATCCAGAACCGGTGAAGGAAGTGAGTTCATGGGAAAAAGGATCGGTGTAAACGTCGGAACCGGTTCAGCCCTTGGTCAGGGATTCATCCAGATTAAACAGAACGTTGGCCACCATCATCCAGGCCGCCAACGAACGGACATCCAACTGAGCCGGCCGGGCAGCCGAACCCACGTCCACCAACTGTTTCGCGGCCGCTGCGTCCAGGGTGTAGCTGGCCAGTTGCTGATTCAAAAACTCCAGGAGCCGTTTTTGTTCCGCGGCCGTGGGACGACGTCCCAGCGAGGTCCGGAACGCATAATCGAGTTGCTGGGCGGGATCCGTTCCGCCTTCGGTGAGGACCCGTTGCGCAAACACCCGGGCCGCTTCCAGCAAGGTCGGTTCGTTCAGACCGGCCAAAGCCTGCAACGGGGTATTCGTCCGCGGACGCCGCGCCACACAGACATCCCGGCTTGGCGCATCGAAGGTCGCCAAGGTGGGATACGTACAGACCCGCCGCCAGAATGTGTACACCGAGCGGCGATACAGGTCGCTGCCTTCGCTGACCGGCCATTCGTCCATGCCAATCTCCGGACGCAAAAATCCGATTTCCTTCCAGAGATTGGGAACTTGAATCGGATACACACTGGGCCCGCCCACTTCCGGATTCAGCAGGCCACTGACGGCCAGGGCCTGATCCCGGATCATCTCGGCGTCCAAACGAAACCGCGGTCCCCGGGCCAGCAACCGGTTGTAGAAATCCTTTTCCTGGCGAACGGGATCGGTCACCGCGCTTTGCCGATAGGTGGCGGACATCACCAGCAACTTCTGCATGGCTTTGATGTCCCAGCCCGAGGCCACGAACTCCGAGGCCAGCCAGTCCAACAAGGGTCCGTTCACCGGAACTTCACCCTGCCGGCCAAAATCGTCACTGGTCTTGACCAAGCCGGTTCCGAACAGCCGTTCCCAATAGCGATTGACCGTGACGCGCGCGGTGAGCGGATGAGCCGGATCCACCAGCCAACGGGCCAGGGCCAGCCGATTCGGTTTCACTCCGGCCGGAAGTGACGGGAACACGGCCGGAACCCCCGGTTCCACCGACTTGCCCTTCTCGAGGAAATTGCCCCGCACGTGCACGTACGTGGGACGGGCTTCCGCCCGCTCCTGCATGATGGGCGTCGTGTATTTGCGGGAAGCGAGTTCCGTCTCCCGTTGGTTCAGGCGATACAATTCCCGTTCCAGTCGCCGGACCTCGGGATCCACGCTTCGATAGTACGACGCCACCAGATCCGCCTGCGCACGACTGCGATCCTTGGCCGGCAGTCGCACTGCTGCCGCCACCTCGGCCGGAACCGGCCAGCGCAATAGCGGATCCTTCTCGGTCGTCACCGAAACCCGGAACCGTCCGATGGTGTGACTGTTCCCGTGGTAATGGTCGAATTTGAACTGGAGCCGATCTCCTTTGGCGAGGGCTTGCGTTTGGTTGAGTTCGGCAATCAAGAAGTGGGGCTGACCGAACTTCGGCCCTATGGCCCAGCCGGTCTTCGGATTCCGGTCCACGGCATGTTCGGCCCGGTAATACTGTTGTTCCCAATCCGCCACCGCTCCGGCGAAGAAGACGTTGGTGAACGGTTCCGAGCCGCCCGCCGGACGCGCCGCCAACGCAAACTCGTCCAAAATGAAGTTGCCCGTCTGCCCCCAGCGGCCCGGACCATTCTTCGGTAAACTTGGATCCGGCATCACTTCCAGCATCACCGCGGTAATGCCTTGCTCCGGCGCATCCGACTCAAAGGTGATGGTGTCGTAGATCGGATTGACCCCCACCGCCAGGACCGAGCCATCCGCCAGATTCGTGTAGCCCGACCCACCCGAGCTCAACAGGTTGGTCAGCGACAACACCTGCCAACTGGCGGCTGCCGCTCGCAGTCGCTGTTCCCAGGCCGCTTGTTCCGCGGGCAATTGTTGTTCGGCTTGGCTCAGCTCCGATCGGGTCGCCTGAATCCGTTCCCGCAGTTCCTGCAACGGCCGCTTCAAATCAGGCGGCGGAACATCCACCACGGGCGCGAGGCTGTAGTTGCCCGCGTCAGCCGATGAATTGAAGAAGGCATACAGCTGGTAGTACTCGTCGTGAGTGATGGGATCGTACTTGTGCGTGTGGCATTCGGCGCACATCAGGGTCAATCCCATCCAGGTGGTCCCCACCGTTGCCACCCGATCCTTCACCGCCTTGGTCCGATACTCCTCGTCGTCACCACCACCTTCATCGTTGATTTTGGTGTTCCGGTTGAAGCCGGTCGCAATCTTCTGTTCCAATGTGGCATTCGGCAGGAGGTCACCGGCCAGCTGTTCAATGGTGAACTGGTCGAATGGTTGATTGCGGTTGAAGGCGTTGATCACCCATTCCCGATACGGCCAGATCGAGCGGGCCAAATCGACTTGGTATCCGTTCGAGTCGGCATAGCGCGCCAAATCCAGCCAACCCCGGGCCATGTGCTCGCCGTATTGCGGCGAAGCCAGCAATCGATCGACCACCTTTTCATAAGCATTCGTCGAGGTGTCGGCTAGGAACGCACTTACGTCCGACCACGTCGGCGGCAGTCCCGTCAGGTCAAAAGTCAGCCGACGAATCAAGGTCGTCCGATCCGCTTCAACCTGGGGCTTCAAGCCCTCCTGCTCCAGACGAGCCAGGATGAATCGGTCCACGTCGTTGCGGGGCCAGGACGCCTCTGTGACCGGCGGAATCGCTGGCCGCTGGACCTTCGTGAAGGACCAGTGGCGGCTGGCATCGAACTCCGGCCACACCGCACCGTCGGCAATCCATTGCCGCAAAATCGCCACTTCCGCTTCGGTCAACCGAGCCCCCTTCGACGGCATCACCTCGTCCGGATCGGTGGATGTCACCCGCAGAAACAGCTCGCTGTGATCCGGTTTTCTCGGAACCAGCGCGGTCTTCCCCGATTCGCCCGCCTTCAGCGCCGCCGCCCGGGTGTCCAGCCGCAGATCCCCCTTCTGTTTGTCCGGCCCATGACACTCCGAACAACGGCGGATCAGAATCGGCTCAATGTCCTTCGCGAAATCCACGGCCCCTAGCGCCGGGAAAACGCCAAGCACCAACACCGAAACCAACCGGGGAAGTCCCGGGACATGAAAAAGCGAGACCAGCGAGGACATGCGAGCAATGGACATCGGGCGAACCGTCCTAACAATGCTCCAGAAGGGTCGTCCAGACCAGTCGGGATTTGGCGAAAACCGCACCAGAATGGACGTCTCAATTCTCGGTCAGGTACTTCAGCAGCTCAATCTGCTCCCGTTCATTCAACGATTCCAACAGTCCCTCCGGCATCAACGATTTCTCGGTCGTCTCGCGTTTCTGAATGTCTGCCTTGGCCACCACGACGGTGTCCGCGGTGGTTCGGAGATTCACGGCACTCGGAGTCTCGCTCACGATGATTCCCGAGATCAGGTCACCCGATTTGGTTTCCACCGTCGTGAGCTGGAAGTCCGAACCGATCACCGCGTTCGGATCGAGCACGTTCTCCAGGTAGTAACGGATCCCATGCTTGCCCGCTCCGGTGAGCTCTGGCCCCAACCGCACGCCTTCCTCGCCCACTTTGTGGCATTGGGCGCACAGCTTCTGGAAGTGGACCTTTCCTTCCCGCGCGGAAAACGCCCAGAGCGGCGCCTCTTCGAACACCTTCTCCAGCCGATCCATCTGGGCCTGCTTCTCCGCCGGACTTTGTAGAATGCGTCCCCAGGTCGCCGTGACCTGTCGATCAATCTCCGGATTCTTCAAATCGGTCAGGGCGCGAACATGAAACGCACTCAGTTCATCGCGTTTGACCTGACCCGACGCCACGGCCTGCAACAGCGCCAGGGCCAGGGGACTTCGCCTGGTCAACGTTCCCAAGGCCGCCGCCCGATCCTTCGCCGGGAGTTGTGCCCACCGTTGCAACAGGGCCGGGGCCACCTCAGGCGAATCGTACCGGGCCAGCAGCGGAATGGTCTCCGACCGGAACGCCTTATCGTCCAGGAGTCCCAAAAATACCGGCATGGATGCCCGATCTGGCCCCCGACTCAGCACCGCAAACGCATGCTGGCGGTCCGCCAGCGGCGCTTGGCCATCGGCCAATACTTGACGCAACCTCGGAAACATCGAGTCGTCTCCCAATACGCCCGCGATCCGCTCCGCCTGACGCTGAATCCTCGGGTCCTTGCTGGCGTACAAACCGGGAGCCAACTGCGACCACGACGCTGGTCGGGGAACATTGGCTTGGACTTCCAACGCCAGCGCGAGTCCCGCCAACCGTCGCCGCAGGAATTCGCCTTCCTGTCCCTTCAATTCGGTCACCGCCGCATCCAAGCCGGACCCGCCCAACGTCGCTAGATACCACCAGATCCAGTCCGCCAACTGCGGAATCTGGGTCTGCCTCGCCATCTCCACGCCGCGTTCCAACTGGCTGGGAATCCGCGGCGCCAACCCCGACCAGAGCAAGCCTGGGATAATCCGATCCTCCCGATCCTCACCGTGCTGCGCTAGCGCGGACGCCAGAGCCCATGCTGCTTCCTCGTTCACGCGTTGCACTGCCGAGGCGAGGTAACGCCGGACGACCGGCGAAGGATCCACCCGAGCCATCGCCACCATTCGGGCCATCGCCTGCGGATTCGCTTGGCGCCGTTCCGTCGCCAGGGCCACCGCCCAGCCCCGCACAAACTCATCCGGATCCCGCAGCGCCCGATCCAAGGCTTCCGCGGACAACGAACCCAGGGCGTTCAGCGCCCAGGCGCCACGCAGGCGTTCCCGGGAGTCCACCGACTCCGTCAACATCCGGGTGGCAATCGCCGTAGCCTCGGTGGTCGGCGCCCCGCTGGCGGCCCGTTCCTGCAACAATCGCCGGGCGGTGCGGCCGTACCACTCATTGGAATGGCGTTGCAGTTCGACCAACTCTCGGTCGGTCCGGGAACGCAAGTCGACTCGAACCGGGCGATAGGTGGCTTGCCACTGCATTCGATACATCCGGCCATTGGATCGATCCCAGCGCTCGGTGTTGGGATTGTGGCAGTGTTGCTGGTCGTACCAGTCGATGAAGTACACGGCGCCATCCGGTCCGTACTGCAGGTCGACGGCGACATACTTGGGGTCCGTACAGAACAGGAGATCGCGTCCCGCATGAACCGTGTTGAATCCCGAGCCAAGTCGCACATTGACCTGCTGATTCATCTGGTGGCCGCCCAGGTTGTGGGTGAACAGGCGACCCCGATATTCCTCCGGCCAGTTGTCACCGAGATAGATCATGGTGCCGACGTGAGAGTGCCCGCCATAGATCGCATCGCTGCCTCGTTCCCCAGCTCCACCCGCGCCGTGGTCATACCGCGCCGACGCCAGCAGGTAATTGCGATACGAAGGAAAGTCGGCCGGAGGTTCCGCCACGATGAACGGCGCGTAGTTGGCATTGGCCTGATTCCAGAACTGACCTCCCTGAAGCACCTGAGTGGTCAGTCCACGTCCCCAGTAACTCCGACAATGGGTCATGAAAAACTGACCCCGCTCGTCGTAGTCCAGTCCCCACGGATTGCTGCCGCCATGCGCGTACACTTCGAATTCCCGCCGCACCGGATGATACCGCCACACGCCCGCCCGCAATTCGACCCGCTCCGACGCCGGGGATCCAGGCTTGCCAATATAGGCGAGGTTGAACACGCCTTGGTTGCCGTAGAGCCAGCCGTCCGGACCCCACAGAAAGCTGTTGAGACACTCATGCGTGTCCTGAAATCCAAAGCCGTCCAGCAGCACTTCCGGGGGTCCGTCCGGAACGTCATTGCGATCGCGATCCGGAATGAACAGCAGTTGCGGCGCCGCTCCCACCCACACCCCGCCAAACCCCACTTCGAATCCGCTCACCAGGTTCAGACCCTCCGCAAAGACCTTCCGGGTCTCAAACGAGCCATTGCCGTCCGTGTCGGAGAAGATCACCAGTTTGTCAAGCCCCTGCCCTTCCGGACGCTTGGTCGGATAACTGTACGCCTCCGCCCCCCAGAGCCGTCCCAACTCGTCCCAGGCGAACGCCACCGGCTGATGCAAATCCGGCTCGGCCACCACCACGTCCACCCGGAATCCCTCCGGCACATGCATCTGCGCCGCCGTTTGCTCGGGTCCGGTCCGGGGAGCTGCGGCCACCGGATTCGGCTTCAGATGCCGGAGCACCGGACTGGATTGCAGGCGATCCGCACTCGGCAGGGGATCCTCCGCCTGAAGCGTCAGCAGCAAACCTCCGCTCAGGACCAAGACGGTCCGGCAAACCCCGGGAAGAAAACGCATGCGCAGGATGTACTTCAGGACCCCGCGTCAGGGAAAGCCCGACGTCGTGGATCGAGCTGCCGAACCCGTTCCCGAATCGGTTGAATTCCCGATTCTCGACGTCCGGGACCCGGTTTTGTTAGGAAGGCGGGCTGTGCGTTCTGCTGTCCTTCAAAATGTCCGGCGTCTGGTGGTGAAACTGGGCACGGGCGTTCTCACCGATTCCCGCAAGCGGCCCGATCCGCTGCAGTTCACCCAATTGGTCGCGCAAATCGCCGGTCTCCGCGCGGCCGGCAAAGAGGTCGTCCTGGTCACCTCCGGAGCTGTTGGGGCCGGCATGGGAGCCCTCGGATTCGAGAAACGACCGACCCAACTGGCCGAACTCCAAGCCTGCGCCGCCATCGGGCAGTCCAAGCTCATGGCCATGTACGAGTCGTTGTTCCGGCACTACGAACTCGGCATCGCTCAGGTTCTGCTCACGCACGACGACTTGGCCGACCACACCCGGCATCTCAACGCCCGCAACACCCTGCTCACGCTGCTAAAGGGCGGCGTCGTTCCCATCATCAACGAGAACGACGCGGTCTCGGTCACCGAACTCAAGTTCGGCGACAATGACCGGCTGTCCGCCCTTGTGGCGGCGCTGTTGCCCGCCGACCTCTTGGTGATTCTCACCACCGCCGACGGTCTGATCGAGAACTTCGGTCAGAGCAACGCGCGCCTTCTCAACGTAGTGGAACGGATTGATGGCCTCGTGGAAAACATGGCCGGCGGCACCACCAGCGCCACCGCTGTGGGCGGTATGGCCACCAAGATTCAGGCCGCCAAGATTGTGGTGCGCTCCGGAATCCCCCTGGTCATTTCCTCCGGTCGCAAGTTCGACGGGCTGTCCCGCATTCTGGCCGGGGAACCGGAAGGAACGTTGTTTGCGCCGTCCACCCGACGCCTGCCCAGTCGCAAGCGTTGGATTGCCTTCTTCGACGCGCCCCGCGGCAGCCTGATCGTGGACGAAGGAGCCCGCCGCGCTCTGCAGGAGCAGGGTCGCAGTCTGCTGGCGCCCGGCGTCACCCGGGTTGAAGGCAGCTTCACCCTGGGTGACGTCGTCCGCATCGTGGACGCCGCCGGACGGGAATTCGCCCGGGGATTGACCCGCCGTTCCAGCACCGAATTGGCCGAACGTCCACCCGCCCGCACCGAAGTAATTCACCGCGACGACTTGGTGTTGTTGTAACCCTTGCCCCAGATGATCCCGCCGCCTTCCTCCCGGCTGACCCCGATTCGTCAGGTCCTCCAAATCATGGCCGCCCTCCGCTCGCCTCAGGGCTGTCCCTGGGATCGCGAGCAGGATCACCAAACTCTTCGGTGGCACGCGGTGGAAGAAGTGTACGAACTGCTCGATGCGATTGAGGCCAAGGATGATCAGGAACTGGCTGAAGAACTCGGCGACTTGCTGCTTCAAGTGGTCTTCCACGCGCAACTGGCCAGTGAACGCGGCGTTTTTGACTTCGACGCCCTGTGCCAGCGGCTGGCCGACAAGCTCGTTCGACGGCATCCGCACGTCTTCGGCGACACCAAGGTCAAAAACATCGATCAAGTCTGGGCCAATTGGGAAACCATCAAAAAGGCTGAGAAGCAGGGCACCCGCCACGAACGTCCCTCAGCCCTCGACGGCGTGCCGCGACAACTGCCCGGCTTGATGCAGGCACAGAAGCTCATCAAAAAGGCCACCAAAGCCGGCCTCGCCCAGCCAGCCCGCAAAACCCGCAACCTCTCTCAGACGTCAGTTGCTCGCCAACTGTGGAACCTAGCTGAACTCTGTCAGGCCCAGGGGTGGTCGGCGGAGGAACTCCTGCGGCGAGAGTACCGAGCCCGCGAACGCCAGTGGCGCCGGCAAGAGACCCAACAGTCGAGTTCCCCCGTCAAAACCAAACCGAAACGCCCTTCACCCCGGCCACGAGGGCGATGAAGGAGTCCCAATCGCCGCAGTGCTCTTACCTCCCAGTCGGTCGCTTTCCCACGATCAAGACTGGAGAAAGGCCAGCAATTCGGCATTGAGCCGATCTCGGTCCGTGTCTCCCAGAGCATGGGATCCACCCGGAAAAATCTTCAGTTTGGAATTCTTGACCAACTGAACCGCCTGCCGGGCAGAAGCGTCGATCGGCACGATCTGATCGTCATCGCCATGCAGAATCAGGGTCGGCACCTCGATCTTCTTCAGATCCTCGGTGAAGTCGGTTTCCGAAAAGGCCCGAATGCACTCAAATGCGTTTTTGAATCCGGACATCATCCCCTGCATCCACCACGACTGAATCAGGCCCGTGGAGACCTTGGCGCCTGATCGATTGAAGTTGAAGAACGGGCCACTCGCGACCTCGAGAAAGAACTGGGAACGGTCCGCCAAATAGGCCTTGCGAAACCCGTCGAAGACTTCGAGCGGCAGGCCTAGGGGATTCTGCGGCGTCTTCAACATGAGCGGCGGGACCGCACCGACTAGAACCGCCCGAGCCACGCGAGCGGAACCATGCCGACCGAGATATCGGGTGACTTCCCCGCCTCCAGTGGAATGACCAATCAAGGTTGCTTGGCGGACCTCCAAGAAGTTTAGCAGTTCGGCCAGATCGTCGGCGTATTGGTCCATGTGGTTACCCTCGGACGGCTGGCTGGAACGTCCGTGCCCCCGACGATCGTGGGCGATACAACGATACCCCAAGGCGGCGAAATGATTCAGCTGAGGATCCCAGGCGTCGGCGCTCAAGGGCCAGCCATGACTGAAACATAGAACAGGACCGGTTCGCGGACCCCAGTCCTTGTAGAAGAGGCTTGTGCCATCGCGGGTGGTGAAGGTGCTCATGATAGTGCTATGGAGGAACGACAGTTCGAATTTGGTTGGTGATTGTTTTCCGCAGCCGAGGCTGGCGCACCCAATCGGGCCACCGGTATCGTTTGGAAAAGTGTCCTCGCGCGCCTCCTCTGGGGCTCTCAGCGATTTCACATCTCATAAAGCGAGAAACAGCAGTCGATCGGCCAACGGAATCGGCACGAGTATTCGGGGTTCCTTTGCAAGTCCCGAGCCGTCTCCGACATCACTCCGAGCGAATCGCATCGAACAACCAGGCCCGGGAAAAGGCCCAGTAGTTCTTCACCGTCGAAACGGACACTCCCAAAACCTGGGCCGCCTCCTCATTGGTCAGCCCGCCGAAGTAACGAAGTTTCACCACCTCGGCCTGGGCCGGATAATCCCGAGCGAGACGTTCCAGAGCTTCATCCACGGCCAGCAATTGATCCTCTTCAGCCGGGGCAACGAAACCGCTCTCGTCCAACTCCACCCGGATCTGACCGCCGCCCTGACGCTGCGTTTGGCGTCGGCGGGCTCGGTCGATCAGGATTCGCCGCATCGCCTCGGCTGCCGCTGAAAAGAAGTGCGCCCGATTCTCAAACTTTCGCCCGTCGCCCCCCATGAGTCGCAGCCACGCTTCATGCACCAGCGCCGTGGGCTGAAGAGTCTGTCCCGGAGCTTCGTTGGCCATCTTGGCTGCGGCCAGTCGTCGCAGTTCCTCGTAAACCAATACGAGAAGACGCTGCGCCGCCTCCGGGTCACCCGCTTCCGCTGCCGCCAACATCACCGTGGCGTCGCTCATATCGTCCGAAGCTCACGCATGCGCCAAGCCTTTCAGACCGCCCCAAGGTCAGCAACCTTCAGGTCATCGCTTCTGGTCGTAGGACAGCGATTGTCACTAATTTCCAACAATGCCCGAAGGTCAGCGGTGCGGGGGCCAATCCTCGCCAGACGACGTCTGCGCTGCCGACCTAACCAGACTATTCCCGCAATTCGCCCGGGGTGTCGGGCAATTTACCCGACTCGTCATGAGTCACCAAGGGTTGCTGGGTGGCGGCCGCACGATCCCGACGGTCGAGAATTGCCTTGGCCTTGAGCCAATCCTCCACGGGATCCCCGTCCTTGCCCTCGCGAACCTCGTAAACATGGGACGCCACCTCGGCAATCTCCTCATGAGTTCGTTCAGGTGTGACTGGATCAGGCGCGGAGGGCGCGGGTGGGGGTTGATCGGACTTATCTGGATCACTCATTCCAACTTCCGCAGCGGCGCGTGTGCCAGGTGCAGCTGATCTGTCGAAAACAGTGGAGAAACTCCGGCTCCTCAATCGACCAACGCCGGTCCGTTTACGAAAGCGGGCTCAATCTGCGGCCACCGATCCGGAATACGTTCCAGCAATCCCCCGCCAAACAGCCTGCCCAAATCCAGCAGTGGTCGATGGACGTAGCCGATATGACATCCACAGGTCGCAACTGGACACGGTCGCGGGCGGAGACAGTCCTCAAAATCGTCGTCGTAAATGTTCCCAATTCGGGCGGGAACAAAATGGCACCGTCGAACCTCCCCGGCGCCATCAACAGAAAATACTTGGTCGCCGGTTCGACAGTCACCTCCGAGACTGGGGTAGCGGTAAAGATTCCAGCGAAAGTACGGATCGATCCGAGCCAGGTAGTCGACCTCCCCCGGTTGGTAATAATCGGGAATTGTTTTGAAGGCGTTGACCCACACATACACCTCGGCCGGCAATCGGTTCCGTAAGACCTCGATGGCTGGGAAGTGTTCGCGTAGTCCGACCACACCCACACTGTAACGAATGCCCATCAGTTCGAGCACCGCACACCGCTTCAGGAATTCTTCCACGGAAGTTTGGGTGGGATGGAAGGTCGACCACAGGGCCAAGGTATTTCGGTTGGCCGCACTTAGGTCGTTCAACGTCGCACTCAAATTGGTCTGGATGGAGACTCGATTAATGTGCGGCATGCTTGAAAGTCGAACGAGCGCCTGCCGATACGCGGGATGACCCAGGGCCTCGCCCCAGGGGGTAAACAGGATTCCGATCTGACGCTTTTGTTGGGAAACCCAGTCGACAAACCGTTCCAACTCTTTCCGATCTTTAGCCAATTGCTCGACCGTGTTGGTGGTCTTCGCAAACGGGCAGTAGCTGCAGTCGTAGTTGCAGCTCGATAAAGAACCCCGGTACAGAATTCTCCAAGGTGTCATGTCAGTTGGTAGGCGGCCATGCGCTCTTCCGTCTCGGGCGAATACAACCACGGACCAATCGTGTCGGAAGCTTCCAAACCGGAGGAGGTGAGTCGCCACGTGTGGCCGTCATTTTCCGCCAATTCCATTCGGCTCAACTCGCCCAACTCGGGAAAATCCGCGTCCAGATAGCTTCCGAACAGACGCCTGTAGGACGCGGGCGAGACACCTTCCGACCGCAGCAGCGACTTGATCACGAATCGGCGCTTCTGCTCCGTCTGGTCGAGCACCGCGCCATAATCCGCCTCGGCGAAGTCCGCCTGGGTTCGTTGATTGAAGTTCTCAATGATCAGCCGAACCCCTCCCTGCCCCACAGCGTATTCCGTGCTGTAATGAAGTCCCCGTGTGTAGGAACGGGCGCCCGGGCCCAGGCCGACCATTCCGTCCTCCTGGCAGCAATGCTCAGAGTCCCGTCGAACTTCCGACCGCCGAAAGAGGCGCATGGAAATCTGCCGGTAACCCGAACCCACGAGGAAGTCACGCGCCTGACGATATCGCTCCCGGCGATCGTCCCCAGGTCTGCGACCACTGCGGTCAAGATGGGTCAGTTTCCCCACATAAAGCGGATAGAGGTAGATCTCCTCTGGTCGCCACGCCAAGGCCTGTTCCAAACTGCTCTGCCACCGGGTGGCGTCCTGCCCCGTCGCCCCATAGATTAGGTCGATGTTGAACACCTTGAAGCCCGCATTTCGAATGAGCTCGCACGCCATCGCCAATTCCCCCTTGGGCTGCGGTCGTTTCAGGGCAACCAGATCCTCGGGAACAAAGCTCTGAACTCCCAGGCTGATTCGGTCGACTCCCCGACTTCGCAGGAGCGCCAACTTGGAAGCCGTCACGGTTCCCGGGGAGACCTCGAAGGAAATGGGAATTCGGTCCCACGGGATCGGCCAATCCTGATCCAGTTTCCGGAACAAAGCTTCCAATTGGCTCTCCGTCAGAAAGCTGGGTGTTCCACCGCCGAAGGCCGCCTGCGCGACACCTTCGGCCTGAATCTCGCGGGCGACGATTTCCGACTGCCGATGGATGGCTGCCAGGGTCTGGTCGACCAAACTCACTCCCGGTTGCACCGTTGTGAAAAGATTGCAGAAGCCGCAGCGCATTTCACAGAACGGCAGATGCACGTAGAGTAGGATCCGTCGCTTGTCCTCCGTCTTCCACGCCTCGGCCAGAGGCACGGGAGGATCCAAGGGTCGATAGGCCGTCTTGTGGGGATACGCATAGGCGTAGCCATCGTATCCTTCCTGGGAGAGGCGTTGGGCCAGGGATGCTTTCACAGCATGAAATCGGCGTACGGAACGGTCCACACCACCTCGTGGCCGAGTCGATGACCGGTGTAACCGTCCTCGCCATATGCATGCCCGTGGTCGGAACAGACGATCGCCAAGGTGGGAGCACGTTGCTTCATTCGATGGATCAACGGAGCGAGCGCGCGATCGACGGCGACAAGCGCAGCACCATGAGTCTCCAAAGTATCCGGACCCTGCTCCGCACCGTAAAACCAATTCGGTTGGTGAATGGCAGACACGTTCAGGAACAACAACACCCGCTGCTGTCCCGCCCGATTGAGACAGTCCAGGGCCTGGGCAACCTGATGAACGGTCGAATTTCGATCCGTGACGCCCAACTCAACAGACCAGTGGGCTTCGGCAAAAAGGCCCGGCAACACACGAGCCAGTTCGTTTTGCTGATTGAAGAAGCCGGTGCCCCCAATGCAGATGGTGTGGTAGCCTCGTTGGGCCAGCGCCTGAGGCAGCGTGGCTTCGGAGAACACAAACGTGGATTCCGTGGCGCTGACGCTGCCGGCAAACTCCGCCGCGAACAAACGCGGATGCGAACCGGGCCTCGCTGGTGTCGGCAGAAAGCCAGCGAAAAAGGCCTGATGCGCCGCATAGGTGAAACTGCCACAGGTGTGGCGCCGCTCCCAACCATGCTCCCCCAGATACGGCGCCAACGTCTTCAGACGGCCGTCCTGCCAAAGTCGTTGAGCCACGTCGTACCGAAGGGTGTCGAGCGTGATGAACAGGATGTCTGCGGTTCCGATCCACTGCTTCATCCAAAACCTTCCTCCCGCAGAATCCGCGTGACGCTCTCCGAATCCAAGACTGATTCCGCCTGCCGCGCCCGCATCCCAGCCAGTCTTGGTCCGGCAAAATCATGAAGTTCGTGGTCGCCCACAAAGAGACAGTCCCCGGCAGACGTTCCCAACCGGTGGCAGATCAGTGCGTACAGACGCGCATCAGGTTTGGAGAACCCGACCTCTTCCGAAATCCAAATCCGGTCCGGCGAAAACACCAAATCCAAGCCGGCGCGCTGCAATTTTGCGCGCTGGGTTCGACTTCCGCCGTTGGATACCAAGCCGATTGCGAACCGTTGCGCCACGTTTTGGAGTGTCGCCGCCAGTTCGGGAACGGGCTGAATCTTGAGGGCAATCTCCAGGCCCAGCTGGGCGACGGTCAGGTCTCGTCCGCCGCACCGTCTCCAGGCCTCCAGGAGCGGGAGACGTTCGCCGTGCCCGCCGGCATCCAGCGCCCGCAAAGCCGCTCGGGTGGCGGGATCGCAGAACTCGTCGTGCAAACACCGGTCGAACGCCTGATTGCGATCGATCAGAGTGTTATCGAGGTCAAAGAGCACAGCCTTGAACATGGCAGGCGCGAGCAATGGCAGTGAACGGGGTTTCACCACGATCCAGCAGGTTGGGAAGCAGATCTCCAAAGGCGTTTATCTCTCCGACAAAAGCTCGCTTGCGAACGTCCAGCAGCAGGTCCACCCCGGCGTACATCGACTCCGGAAAGCACGCCGCCGCCCTTTCCGCCAAGTTCCGGGCTTCCCGCCATCCCGCTGTTCCCAAAAGCGTGGTCAGGGCCGCGGCGTCGCCCCGGCGATTTCCCAGATGGAGGTTGGTGATGGGATTCCCACTTTGTCTGACGACCCAGTGCCGGGCTTCGCCGCGAATGACCAGAACCCGGAGATCGACCACCCCTCCGGGCAACGACAACTTGGGAATCCATTGCTCGGCGATCATTCCCTGCGGCAGCAGCCGACCCAGGATCGCCCCAATTTCCGGCCAGGTGGTGTACTGCTGGATCCGAAGACTGTTCACCAGCAGGACCTGATTGCCCCGCGTCAGGAGTCGGAGCGGAGCAATGAGCTGCTGTCGCTCGGGAGTCCACCGCAATGCGCAGACTCCAGAGCCCGAGGATCCATGGAGCGGTTTAAGAAACAACTGGCCATGGCGACGTTCGCGCATGGAGTTGACCAATTCGGCAAACTCGAGGGGAGCCCGTTCTGACCGCGGACGGGGAATGCTCTGCTGAAGGAAGCGCTCGTGGCTCGCCCACTTATCGAACATCACAGCGATCTCCCGGGGAGCGTTAAGACACGGAATCCCCCGTTGCTCGATCCGCTCCAGTACCGCGCAAAACCCCTCATGATATTCCCGCAGATAGGCGATCTCCCCCTTCTCCATCTCGACCCCTTGAGGACCGCCTCCTAGGGCGATCAAACCACGGGCCACCGTCGCGTTTTCTCCCGGAGAATCGATCCGGAGAAGGTCGGCCTGGAACTGGGTGAGTCGTTCCGGAGTGTTCAGCAGTTCCTCATAGGACAGACAGGGCGGCCGAGTTTCTCCCAGGGCTTCCACTGCTGCCTGAAAATCCCGAATCCGGCGATTCTCAGGATTTCCGATCAGCCCCAACCGCGGGCTACTCGCCGACGGCCACGAAACGCCATTCCTCATCGTCGTCCATGTCGGCGGGTTTGGAAGCGTCCACAGTCAGTGGGAGGGCCTTGAGCTGCCGAATCAAGGCCGCGTCGATGAAATTGTAATGCAGGTTGAGCTTCTTCAGCGTGGGGCTCGGGGGGAGCTGCAACAACGACTTGGCCCCGTCGTTCGTCAGGACGCCCAACGACAAATCGAGGGTTTCCAATCGATTCAAAATCGGGCTGTTGACCAACACTCCAGCCAACTCGTCCGCCTGTTGGCTGTTTCGCAGTCCGAGGTACTTCAACTTGGGAAACAACCGGCCCGACAGGATCGGTTGCAGGTCGGCGATCGAATGATTGGCGCCATACTCATCGGTGCCGAGCCACAATTCGAGATACTCCAGATTCGGAAAGTCCGACTGACACACGGAACGAATGACTTCGACATCCATTCCCCCCGTCTCGAGCGCCAGTCCACGCAGTTGAGTATGACTCGGCTGACTCAAGCGCAATCCGTCACCCCCGCGCGCCCGGAGCAACTGCAGTTTGGGAAACGCCTTCAGCAGCGGCGAAAGGTCGCTCTGGTGGATCCATGAAATTTCGCATTCCTCACTGGTGATGTCTCCGATGTAGAGAGCGGAGAGATTGGGGAGCGACGGGCTTCCCTGGACCAGTTCCTGGATCACCTCTTCAGAGTTCCCTTCGGTATCATCGCCATGCCAGGCTCCCACCACCAACCCGCGGCATTCTCTTGCCAAGTCGGACGCCAAGAAGTGTTTCAGGTTGGCGATGGTTGGATTCTCGTCGTAGTCCCCCCGAAATCGCGGGACCAACTCACTGCGAAAGTCCTTCTCGGGATCATAGTCGACCACGCGCCGACCAATGAACGTCCCCATGTTACTGGAGATATCCTCCCGGCGGAGAATCGAGGAGAACGCCAGCAGGGGAATGAGGTCTCCTGGTTGATCGGAACTTCCCGAAGCACTCGCTCCGGACCCGCCAGCATCCACATACCCCTTCCCCAGCTTCTCTTTGATCAGCTTCTCCGCGTCCTTGAGCGCCTCGGCGTCGCCGGTAAATGACTTGGTGAGCGTCTGGCCAGCCGTACCGATCCGACCATACGTGACGGTGTACGTATTGGCCTTGAGTTCCAGATTCCAGAATTTGCTGGACTTGGAATCCATATAGACAAGTTCGCGCTTCATGTGGATTTAGGTTTCAACTTCCGGGCGGTAAAGGCGGGGGTCATCAAACCCGGCAATCCACGCCGCGGCTTGGTGACAGGATCTCATGTTCGGAGGAACGCGAAGCAGATACTGCCGACCGGTGGACGGGCAACGACAGGAAAGTCCCACCATTGGCTCATCCTCCCGCAGGTCAATCGCCAGCAACTCGCGGGGGCCTCCCGGGTCAGTGTCCTGATCCAAAACCCGCGCTCGAGCCTCCTGAAGGAAACGAAGATTCCCCATCCGCTCAATCATCACCCGCCGCCGCTCGGTATTCCTTTCCGCTAGAACCTCCGCGGCCTTGAGCTCCTCCGGGCGAAAGGCAATTCGCTGATCGACCCGCACCCCTCGCCACCGCAAATCAACATCCTGAAGAGCTGCCGGCAACGCAGTAACTCCGGATCCGCCCAGATCCAGCCAACTGCTGATGCGAACGCCGGACGGAATCGCCCGGATTTTCTCGCAGCCGGAAATGTCCAATTGTGAGAGGCGTCCCAGCCAAGGGGGAAGCGACGTCAAGGCCGTGCACCCTCGCAAGAGCAGCGCCCCATGTTCTACGTGACTTTCCTGAGGCCAACGTTCGAAGCGGGTACAGCCGGTCAGATCCAGAAACCAGGTGCGAATTCCTTCGGGCAACGTCACCAGGGACGTGCAGCCCCGCAGGCTAATGGATCCCGCGGTCAGGCCTGGTGGCAGGTGTCGCAGAGCAAGGGATTCATCCAGTACCAATCGATTCTCCACCACCAGGTCGTCGGGCAACGAAACCAATCGGGAACGGGTCAAATCCAAATCATAACAATACAGTCCGGGCGGCAGTTGCTCGTAGGGGTAGTCCACCAGTTTCAGGCGTCCGGAAACTCGGGCGGGTCCTTTCCACTGGCCCTTGTTCAAGGCGGCCGCAGCCTTCTCCGGATTCAGTTTGCTTTCTGTGGTCGCGCTCATGCCCCGTCACCCGCCGCTAGTCTCGGACGACTTGGATCGCCTTGGGCGTGTATTCGCGCTGGCGCCAAACTCGGTAGAATCCGGACGTCAACCGGACCGGTGCGTGCTCCTCGTGGATCACCGAGGCCTCGGCGGCGCGGACATGAAGGAAAAGACCATCGACCGTGGAGAACAGCTCGGCGGCATCTGTCTCTTTGATCCGGTGGCAATGGCCTGTCACTTCGCCGTACGCCAGGATGGTGTGGGGTAACTTCTCTCGGGTCGCCGGGAGGTCCGCTACTGATTCAATGAGGACGTCGCCATGACGAAATTGCCGTCTCATACGAGCAGAGTGAAGACTCTCCCTCGGGAATCCAGCGGGAAGTTCACCCAGTCATCCCGGAGGCGGCCAGGATCCAGCCTTCAGTTCCGGTGGCAGTTGCCGGGGGTCCACGGGGTAGATCAAAGCCGGATCGAAGACCTTGCCCGGCCTGAGTTCCTCCTCCTCCGGTGCTCCCACGATCAACCACAGGACCTCCCGTTCCGTATCGTTGAACACTTGCCGGAGTTCGGCCGGCCCCACCAACACTCCGCCGTATTGGGGCACGGTCAGGGTTTTCTCCCCCACCCGCATCCGCCCAGTTCCCTCCAGAACGAAGTAGAACTCTTCCGCCCGGATGTGCCGATGCAGGGTGCCCGCTGAACCCGGGGCATAACGCCACAAACGGGCGCCCAGGGTTTCGCTGTTGGTCCGTTCCAGGAAGTCCGCATTGGGAATCTTCATCAGATTCGACAAGCGCCACTGCAGTTCGTCCGGCCGAATCAGGAAATGTCCATCGATGGGTTTCATCGTCGCAACCTCAGCGACCGCAGTTCCTCAGGCAAACGTTTGCCACCCGTCCAATCAGAAACGGAAAGTCATCCAAACAGAGACGAAGTTCACGTCCTTGCCCGGCGGGCTCGCCTTGAGGAAGTCGCCCGCAAAGAAATGGGCGTACACGGCCGTCGCCGTCAGGTTTCGGGTGAGACTCCATTGAATCATGGCTTGGACCTGATTTCCAACCGCAAGCACGGATTCTCCATTCGCCGGTCGCACCAACTGCAGCGCGTTGTTGTAGAGCCCATCTCCAGAACTCTGACGCCAGAAAAAGTCCCAGTCCGTCGTGAACACCCAGCGGGGCGACAGCTGCAGTTCCAGCCCGGGGTGAACATCGATCAGGTTCGCCGGACCCAGCAGCCCCGATTCGCTGAAGTAGGCGCCCTTGGGGAAAAGGGCATTGAAGGTGTTCAGACTCGGATTCTCTGGACTCCGGTCGCCACTCGCCACATCGGCCCGCAAAAACGCTCGCGGTTTCAGCGCCGCTGTGGCCCAGCGGTAACCGGTGTCGGAGGCCAGAGTCCAAGCGCCAATGCCTCCGTTCGCGAAGGTGCCGAACTGATACACCCCTTCCACGTTGTAGTCCCAAGCCTCATGTTTGCCCCATACTCGCAGCCCCCAGGAATGCCGAACCTCCCGACCCACCCCCTGCTCGTAGACGGCTCGATCCCGCTCGAGTCCCAGGTAATAGAAATCCACAGAGGTTCCCCGCAGGAACGGCACGGCCGTCACCCCGTAAACTCCCCAGAAGGTGGAGTCAGGGTTGGGCGTATTGTCGAAGAACCCGTCCTGTAACGACACCGGCTTGGTCGCCAGAACGTCCAGACGAAGGTTCTCCCCCTGATAAATCATCCTCACCCCGTCAAAACTCAGGCGGATGTTGGGAGCCTCGCGGACGGACACCAGACGTTGAGATCCAAAATAAATCTCCTGACGTCCCAACCGCGCCGTCAATTTGCCTCCGTCCGCCAGCACCAACCGGCCGTCGACAAATCCTTGGTGGAGATCCAGCACATCCTCATCCGTCAGTCGCGGACCCGAAGTCCGTCCGTCCTCCAGCGCACTCATCAGCTGGCCGAACACCCGAAACGACTCCTCGTAGTGAACATCAGCCGAGAACAGAATCCGCTGAAGCCAGAACCCGTTGGGATCCTGGGGACCAAGGCCCCAATTCCAGTTGTCGTAGTACTCATACCTCTCACGAATTTCTCCGCCGAGACTGCCATACCAACTCCCGCTGGCATCGAGCGGTAGGTATTTGACCTCATCCAGGATCCCGCTCCGGCGGGTGGGATCCTCCAGGTACCGATAGTCCTCGTCGTAGCGGGTGGTCAGATAAGGCGGCGGGCCGGACGCCGCCTGGACGGATCCCATCGCCCACCAGGCGCCTCCGCAAACGAACCACGCATGAAGAAGGAGCGTTCTCGGGCGAACCCAGGGTGTCGAAGACAGGCATGGAATTGCGGGAATGCGCATTGTCCGACGGGTTGAGTTGCCGCTCACCGGAAACGCGCCCGCGCGTTAGAAGGCAAAGCAATCACAGCCTCGTCCGAAGAATCCGGAGTAACGCTGTGCGGCCAGTTCCGCCGAGGAGAAGAGTTGTTGCAGCGCATGGCCACAGCCATGGCTGTGACAGTGCTCGGTGTGGGTGTGCACCGACTGCGGAACTCCCGCTCGCGCCGCCCGCTTCACGTCCAGAGGAGCCCCGTACCCGCCGAAGGCCCGCAAGGGAGACCACTCAGGCAAAACGGGAATCGGAGGCGGCGCTTCTCCCCGGAAGGGTTCGGTGGCATAAACAACGGCGCCATTCACCACGGTGAGCACCGACTCAATCGATTTCACGCGTTCATCCGGCACAGAGAAGTAGTCCTCGGAAAGGACCGCCAGATCCGCCAATTGGCCGACGCCCAATCCTCCCTTTTTGCCCTGTTCGCTGGAAAACCAACTGCTGCCTTGGGTGTAGAGACGAAGGGCCTCCTCGCGGCTGAGCACGTTGGCATCGGGGTACAATGACGCGCCGCCCACCGTCCGTCCGGTGGACAGCCAATACAGGGAAACCCAGGGATTGTAGCTCGCCACCCGCGTTCCATCGGTTCCTGCCCCCACCGGCAATCTCAATTCCAACATCCGCCGCACCGGCGGCGTTCGCTCGGCCGCTCGGGCTCCATAACGGGCGAGAAAATACTCTCCCTGAAACGCCATCCGATGTTGCACCGCAATTCCGCCGCCCAAGGCGCGAACCCGTTCCAGATTCCGATCCGAAATCGTCTCACAATGGTCGAAAAACCAGTGCAGCCCGTCGAAGGGGACCTCCCGATTCACCGCTTCAAAGACATTCAGGAACCGGCTAATACTCTCGTCATAGGTGGCGTGTAGTCGGAACGGCCAGCGATGTTGAGACAGCAGGGTCACCACCTCCCGCAACTCGTCCTCCAGCGAGGCATTGAGGTCGGGACGGGGTTCCAGGAAATCTTCGAAGTCAGCCGCGCTGAACACGAGCATTTCCCCGGCCCCGTTGCAGCGTAGGAAATCGTCCCCCTGCCCCGGGCCGGTCAAGCGAACCCAGCGGGCAAAGTCCTCCTTCTCCTGCCGCGGTTTTTGCGTGAACAGATTATAGGCGATTCGAAGGGTCAACTCCCCGCGGCGATGGAGTTCGCTGATGACCTGGTAGTCCTCCGGGTAATTCTGATAACCGCCGCCGGCATCAATGACACTGGTCAGGCCCAACCGGTTGAGTTCCCGCATGAAATGGCGGGTGGAATTCATTTGCTGTTCCGGCGGCAGCTTCGGCCCTTTGGCCAGGGTCGCGTAGAGAATCGTGGCATTGGGTCGCGCCACGAGCAGTCCGGTGGGTTCCCCGTTGCGGGCCCGCTGGATCTCGCCACCGGGGGGATTCGGAGTGTCCCGGGTGTAACCGCAGGCGCGCAAGGCAGCCCGGTTCAACCACGCTTGGCAGTAGAGATGAAGAATGAAGACCGGGGTTTCCGGAGCGGCCTCGTTGATTTCCTCCAGCGTCGGCAAACGGCGTTCGGCAAACTGAAACTCACTCCAGCCTCCCACGACCCGAACCCACTGTCCCGGCGGCGTGCGGGCTGCCTGTTCCTTCAACAAGCGCAATGCATCGGCCACCGAGGGAACACCATCCCAGCGCAATTCCAGATTGAAGTTCAGTCCTCCGCGAATCACGTGGAGGTGCGAATCATTCAGCCCGGGAATCACTCGCCGACCTTGAAGATCAATGACTCGGGTTCGGGAATCCTGAACCTCCGGCAAGGGTTCATCCAAGCCGACGACTCGGCCCGCGCGAATGGACAGGCTGGTGGCTTCCGGATGGTCGGGATCCAGGGTGGTGATGCGGCCGTTCCGCAGAATGAGATCAGGTGTGGGATTTGAGTTCATGAGGTCGAGGAAGTCGGATGGGAATGCAACCAAAGGTGGAGAATTCGGGTCAGCACGGGCATGATGGCCCACGTCAGCAGAACGACTACGCAGGCGTTGAAAACGGCGTGTCGCACGAGGAAGTGCCAGTCCTGGATCTTCGGCCCTAGGGTCAGATTCAAGGTCATCGCTACAGGAAACACTCCGAGGAATGTGACCAGGGCCATCTTCCAGCGTGGAGGCGGCGGACCCGGCGACCGAAACCAGGTCTCCAGTCCATGCAACGGCCGATACTCCGGCTCGCCCTCGGTCAGCACTCGCGCTCGCTGATCCCACGCCCGAAATTTGGGCGAGGCGTAGAAGGCATCTCGCTCCGCGGTGGAGCCAAAGGTTCGCAGAATGCCATATTCGCGGGAGTCCGAGCCCGGCGACGGGGTAATCAGCAGGGCTCCTCGCACGCCGGGGTCCGACAGGGAAGACTGAAAAAACTCCAGCAACTCCCGTTGAAATTCAGCTTCATGTCCGGGACGAACCCGGCGGGTGATGGCCACGTGTACGGACATGCTTCAATCCCCAGGAATGCGGCGCCCCGCCCCGAACAACACGGCCCGGGGCGCCACCGGGTTTAGTGGATTGCCGTTTTTGCCACCGTGTGCGGAACCTGGGCCGACTGGGCCGCATGGTGAACCATCGTGTAGGCATACTCCACGCCCACGCCATACGCACCGCCTTGCTGCTTCAGAATTCCCATGAGCGCGGAGTAATGCTCTCGATTCTTCCAATCCCGTTGCCACTCCAGCAACGCGGGAATGGCCGTCAAACGGGTCGCCCCCGCCTGAACCATCCGCGAGAGCGCCGCCTCCTGCGCCGCCACTGAGGTTGCCCCGCAACAGTCTTCCACTACGAAAATGCGATAGCCGGCCGCCAGCATCTCCAAGGTGGGCCAAGTCACGCAAACCTCGGTCCAAAGACCGGTCATCAGGATGTTCTTCTTGCCCGTGGCTTCAATCGCGCGACGGAATCCCGGATCGTCCCACGAGTTCATTGAGGTTCGCTCGACGATTGGCTGGCCGGGAAAGACATCGAGCAATTGCGGCCACAAGTAGCCGCTGAACGATTCGGTCTCCACGGCGGTGAGAACGGACGGGATGTTGAACTCCTTGGCCACCCGGGCGAGCAGGGTGACGTTGTTGATGAGCGTCGCCCGATCCGTATTGGCGACGCCGAAGAGCATCTGCGGTTGGTGGTCGATGAAGACAATGGCGCTGTCCGCCGCCGTGTAGAGAGACTGGTAGGGATTCATGATAGTTTGGGAATGGATGAGCCGCAGGAGACGATCGACAGCGATCCAGACCGTTCCGGAAGTTCAGATCCTGACTTGCGACTCCGACCGACTGCCGAGCTCCTGTCACTGAGCAAGGCGAGAAACGCGCACCAAAAGGACAACGTCCCGATCCGATTTCTGCGGCGAGTCGGGAGGCGCTGCCATTTTGAGAAGGAAGCGACCCGGGCGCCCACACTTCTGGACCCGCGAGCTCGCGGCCCCAGTTTTACTCCTCCAAGGGTTGACCCGCAGTCCTGTCGAGTGCCCGCTTAATTGCCGCCAGCACAGCTTCACCGGAGTCACTTTTGTGAAAGAATCCGGCGCAGCCTATTCGCCGGGCTTGAATATAAATGTCCGGCTCGTCCAAGGCCGTCACATAGATGACTGGGGTATCGTCGGCCAACCGGACCAGATATTGTCCCAATTCCAATCCCGACATTCCGGGCAGTTGCACGTCCAACACCAGGCACGCTATCCGCACGCGACCCCGATCGCTCAGAAACGATTCAGCGGAGGAGTAGCTCAATGTCCGGCGGCCAGCTGCTCGCAGCAGACGGCTGAAGGAGCGCAGAAGGCTCTCGTCATCGTCGACCAACGCCACCCAAGCGTCCCCTTCGCTGTTTCCTGAAACCGGCATGAAAGCACAATACCAAACAAGCCGGCGCGCTGGCTACTGCCCGAATGGGCAAGTCCTCTCGGGTTCCTTCAGGCCGTTTTGCCGGTCGCTGTGCTTTTCCCCGCCGGAATCTGGGTGCCAGCGGTTTGGCAGAGGAGGATGGCGCCCGAAATTTCAGAAAAGGTCCGTTTCAGTCCGGTGAGATTCGGGGCCAATACTTGGGCGGGGGTGGCCGCCCGGCCGCCGATCCCGGGATCGGCTGATTTCGCTAAACGATTCAACGGGGTCCAGTTGGGTTCGTACCGCCACCGCTGGACGGCGAAGGGGCTTTCTCTGGCCATCGGAAAAACAATCCGCGAACCCGTTCCGATCCAAACGCGAGTTCGATCTCCTTCACGGTAAAGAAGGGAAGAAAGGCGGCGACGATCAACACCCACCAGGCGAGAAATCCTGGCCATCCGGTACTCATCAGTTCCGCCAAACCCGTCGCTGCGGGTTTACCCCGCCACAGCGCTCCGAGCATATGTTCTACGACGGAGAACAGGACGACCAACACGCTGAAGACGATTGTGCGATAGATGGTGGGAATGACGAGCGGCCAGTGGCGCAACCGGCGACCGAACCGCAGGGCGTCTCCGATCATGATGACTTTCGCCAGAATGGCGGCTTCGACCAGGGGCGCCCAATAGCCTGTGTATTGAATGTGGTAGGAGGCCAGGATCAACCGACGGTACCACGCAAAGGCAATGAGGAAGAAGGCCAGAAAGGTGAAGTTGAAAACGTACTCGAAGAATTCATGCACGATGATCTTCTTCCAACGCTCACCTTGGCTTTCCTCTGGGCGGTGGTCAGGCATGGAACGTTCAGGAGCAAGGCGATTCCTCAGCTAGCACCGAAACGCCGAGATTCAAGGCCTGGGAGCCCTCGGCCACGCAGATCTTGAGAACTTCCATAATCTCCTCCACGGAGGCGCCCGCGTGGAGCGCATTCCGGATGTGACGACGTGTTCCCGGGGCATACATGTGGGTGATCGACGCGTCGAAGGCGATGCTCAGCAACTCAGCCACCTTGGGAGAAAACACGCGTCCCAGATACACGGGTGCACCCGCCGCGATGAAGGACTCAGTCCAGTGGGGATCCAATTGAAAAAAAGGCTCCCACGCTGCATTCCATTGTCCCGCCGCCTTCATGCTATCGCAGACGGGTGTCGGTCCCGCCGTCGCTGCTCCCAGCGCGATGCCAGCCGCCTGCGCTTCCTCCAGGAGGATTGGAGCGGCCAGACTGCAGGTGTGGATCGACAGCAGCGACGCCATTTTGAGGACCATCAGGATCTCCGCGCGCGTAACGCCCGCCTTCAACGCGCCCCGGATATGCTGTCGAACTCCTTCGGCGTTCAGATTGGTGCACGCTGCGTTGACCGCCAAAGCCACCAATTCCACCGTCTGAATTGGCAGCACGCCCCGGGACCAGGGATTCTCCGTCAGGGCTTCAATGACCGGGGCGAACGGCGGGTCCATCTCCCGCAGTCGCGCCCGGGTTTCAGCCGTCAAGGGTCCGCTGGCAGGAGCCGAGCTTGATTCTGGCATCATGGGATTTGAGTTCCAAACTTGGGCTTTAACGATCTGTGGAGGGGGGAAGAGTCCCGTCCCCGGAGAAGGAACGGGACCCGACCGAGCGAGCGACAGCTATTTGCGGGCGGCCATCAGGGCCGCCTGGGCGGCGCGCACGGGCTCCGGCGCGATCATGCATGCGGCAATGGGATGCGAATCACCCCCGAGGACCGCAGGTTTGATCTTCCCATCCGTCGGCCAGACTTTGAAACCGGTTCCTTCGGCGGGATTGGGCGGCATTCCATTGTTTTGCAGCGTCTCTTCAATGCTGTTGTACCAGGTGCCCACGCGGCACAGTTCGCGCGCCTCCTTGGCCGTCGCCACCTTCCGCCCGAACTCCTGGCAAATGCGAACGGCTCCTTTGATCTGTTCGACCGTCGTCCGGCGCTTGCGATCCGCGCCCCAGAGGTTGTCCTCATTCCCAACCCGCACGTGCTGGCCCAAAACGATGGCCATCGCGGAATAGGTGATGAGTCCCCGCATACTGGACCAGAAGGTATTGACCGATCCCTGCGGAATCCGCTGCAGAAAATGCATCATGTCGAAGGGATTCCGTCCAAGCGTGCCCCCGCCATACGCGCAGAGAGCCATGTTCAGAGGTCCCATGAAGACCCCAGCCCGGATGAGTCGTTCGATGATCTCCCATTGATGAACGTGCGCGGGGACAAAATACGGCAGGATACCGTTCTTTCGAAGTCGCTTGAGATGCTCCACGTAGAACGCTGGCGTGGAATCCACAACCATGCCCGACCATGCCGCCTGAACTTTCGGATCCTCCATATGGGTTCCCTTAACATCTTCAGGAAGGAAGGCTGAGGCGATGTCCCACAGCGTTGTGCCGGTGGTCACGGTCACAAAATCCGGTTTCGGATCCAATTCGGTCAGCATGTGACGGGTGTCGTAGTCGAGCCATTTGGCCTTGGCCTCCGCCGTGTGGGGGGCAAAGGAAATGGAACCGCCAACCTGAATGATCATGTCCGGCACCGCTTCCTTCACTCGTTTCAGCAGGTAATTGTATTCGTCGAAATTGGACGATCCCATGCCCGTGGCCGGATTGCGGACGTGGAAATGCAAGATGCGAGCCCCGGCCTCATAGCAATCCACCGCCGCCTGCACCTGCTCATCCCAAGAAAGCGGAATGTCGGAAGCGTCGCCAGGCAGCCAGGCCGGCCCGTATGGCGCCGCAGTGATGATCAGCGGGGCCATGTATTCCGGAAGAATCGAGTTGTCTGTATAGTACATATACCAGGTCTTTGTGTTTACTATCGTCTTAGTTGGTTCAATCCGGTTCCGGCATGGGAAAGGCGGTAGGATCCGCCTGCCAGACACCAAAAATGTTCTTCGCTGGGTCCGCGACAATGGTAACCCAAGCCGTGCGCGGCACGGCCGTCTTGGGCCGAACGACTCCGCCGCCATGCTCGACCACCCGAGCAATCGTCTCGTCCAGGGAATCCACCTGCACAAAAAGGAGCCAGCCATTCAGGTTGGGAATTGCCCGCAGCGTCATGCCGCCGTGAAGGCCCATTCCTCCGGAGTTGGGCGGCTGCACACGCCAATAGCTGATACCGGGCATCTGCTGGATGTCCCAACCCAGGACCTCCCGATAGAACGCGGTCAGCGCTTCGAGGTTTTCGCCGTAGATTTCAAAATGGGAGACGGTTCCGTTCATGGCCAAAGGGGGCGACCTACCTCGAACAGCAACGGTGAAACGCCAGACTGGGGTAGGCCGTCGCAGCGCTAGCGTTGACGGTCCATCGCTCCCGGGAATCCCCCGGTGAGTTGCGCCGCTCAAACCGGCCCGCGCCACATTCGTTCCGCCAAGACATGCCGACAGGTTGCCTTACCTGTCGGCGTCGCGACTACTGCCCTTTGGGGAAGGCGACCGGCCCAGGCCCCGTCCAACCCGCTTCCTGAACCAACCGGGTCAACTCTGCCACCGATTGAATTCTCAATTTGGTGGTGAGGTTCGTGCGGTGAAGTTTGACCGTCCGCTCGTGGATCCCCAAGTCGGCGGCAATCTGCTTATTTAGCTTTCCGCGCACGACTTCGCGCAGCACCTCCTGTTCGCGCTCCGACAGTCGCGCGAGTTTGGACCGCAATTCCGCGAGCCTAGCCGACATCTTGCGGTCCGCAGCATCCCGGACCACCGCGCGTTGGATCGCTTCCAAGAGGCTTTCGTGAGCACATTCCTTGGTCAGGAAATCTTCTGCACCACGACGCATGGCCATGACCGATCGCGGAATATCTCCCCGGCCCGAAAGGAAAACGATCGGCAGCGGACATTGGGCTGTTTTCAGGGCTTCCTGAACCGCCAATCCGTCGAGTTCGGGCATCTCCAAATCCAATAGGATGCACCCGGGGAGTTGCCACGTGGAGTCAGCCAGGAATTCAGCCGCCGATCCATAGGCGCGAACGGAGTATCCGGAGGCACGCAGGAAACGGGAGACGGCCGTGCGAAAGGATTCGTCGTCATCAACAACGCGCACCATCGGACTGGGGGTCATGACGTCTGGGCCTCCGATTCCGCCGGCAGCGTGAAGAAAAACGCCGCCCCTCCCCCGGGATTGTTCTCCGCCCACATCCGGCCTCCGTGCGCTTCGACAATGCTTCGCGAAATTGGCAGACCCAATCCGAGTCCTTGCGGCTTGGTGGTGAAGAATGGCTCAAATAATCGGGGCAATTGTTCCGCGGGAAGGCCGCTTCCCCGGTCGATGACGGCAACCTCAACGAAGCCTCCGTTCAGCGTCCGCACCCGGACGGTCAACTGACGCGCCTCAGTCTCCTGATCGGACATGGCATCCATTCCATTCAGGAGCAGATTCAACAGCACTTGTTGCAGCTGAATTCGATCCCCCCGAACTGAGGGAAGTTTTCCCGAAAACTCAACCTCGAGCCGGACGCGCCGCCGCAAGGCATCGGCCCGGGTTAACGTGACGACGTCGTCCACGACTTCAGGGAGCGACAGGCTTTTCAGCTCCAGTGGATGCTTCCGCAACAGGGCGCGCATGCGGCTGATCACACTGGTCGCCCGTTGGTCGTCCGTCCGAATATCCGCGAGTATCTCCTCAATTTCCTTCAGATCGGGCGAAGGCTGTCTCATCAGCAACTGGGCCGCTTCGGCATTTCGCAAGATGGCGCTCAGCGGCTGGCTTAATTCGTGGGCCAGAGCCGAAGCCAGCTGGCCCATCGTTGAAACCCGGCTCGAATGCGCCAGTTCCTCCCGGAGTTGGCGGGTTTCCAGTTCCGCTCGATGTCGCTCCTCCGCCAAATGGCCCCGCTCCAGAGCTCGCAGAACTTTTCTCTGCCACCACGTCCAACCAGCCAGTCCGCCGGAGGATATAAGTAAGGTTCCCACGCCCAACCCAAACCAGACGGTCTGCCAAAAATGCGGTTCCACTACAAATGACAGACGGCTCCCGATCTCATTCCAGACACCATCGCCATCGGCCGCCCGTACCCGAAACACGTAGTGGCCGGGCGGCAGGGTATGGAGTCGTTCCAAACGATCCGATCCGCGCGGCTGCCAGGCGTTCTCCCGACCTTCCATCATGACCTGATAGGTAAGCTTCTCCGGGGCTGCAAAATTCGGCGCGGAATAATGGACCTCAATCTCGGAGCTGCCGGGCGGTAGCTCGAGCTGGGGCGGGAATGGAGGGTTCACCACGAATGACGTTCGCCCGCCAATTCCGGAGGGAACAACGTATCTAAAGGATTCGATCTGCACCGGCGGACCGGTTTGAGAGATCTGCAGCTCTCCCGGATTCACCACGGCGACTCCCTTCGCACTGGAAAACCAGAGTCGGCCCTGCGGGTCATTGGCGCAGATCGGCTGGTGCAGCCCAGTGCAGTCATTGCTCGGAAGCCCATCGGCAGTATCGAGCAATTGGCAAGTGAGCTTCATCGCCCGACCCGAGGCGGCATCCGCCAGCGCCGAACGATGGGCCCGCACGATGCCCTGTCGGGATGGCATCCAAAAGAAGCCGTGATCGTCTTCCAGGATGGCCGAAACTGCTTTGACCGGAAATCCGACGGTTTCATCCACGGTTCTCACTCGTCCAGCCTGCCACCGCAATAGTCCACGACCCGAGGTCCCCATCCACATGGTCTCTTTGTCCTCGCCATGCAGGCACACCACATCCAGAAGCGGTTGACCGTCGCTCCCGAGCACGAGCTCAAATCGGTCTCCCTGCCAGCGGAATACACCCCTTCGATTGGACGCCCAGATGGTTCCATCCTGAGCCTGCGTTAGGGCACAAACCACTCCACCCGGCGACCCGCTGTCGAGGCGGAACTGCCGGAACTGCCGGGTCTGCTCACCCTCAAAGACGGTCACAGCATTACCCGCCCCACACCAAACCCGACCTTGGGAATCCTCAAACAAGACGGACACCTGCCCACCGACCTCCCGGGCACGAATGTGCTGTTTCGTTCCGGCGCCGAAGCAAATCAAGTCGTCCTCGAATACTCCCAGCCAGGTCCGCCCCTCGCGATCTGCGAGCACGCTATTGAAGTGAAGGGAGTTGGTTGCCCAGACCGGCGGGCGAATGCGGTCAAGGCTGTCCTTTACTGGCTCCCACAGAAACAATCCCTGACCAAAAGTGCTGACCCAAACGTTGCCGCGAGAATCCGCCGACACTGAACTAACCAACCGGGCGGTACCACCGTGGGCATAGCCGTAGGATCGAAACCGACGAGGTTTCAGTCGCTGGAGCCCTCCACCACTGGTGCCCACCCACAGATTCCTTTCCCGATCTTCAAAGACAAACCGGACGTCCTTGTACCCGATTCCATCCTCCTCTGCCCACCGACGAACCCTTCCGGTTGGAGAAACCTCCGTGAGCCCAGCGTCATAGTTGGCGATCCATAGAGTTCCAAGGCTATCCTCGAAAATGGTGGAAATGGATCCCAGGTTGCCATTCGGAACATGACGGGTCGCAACCGATTTTCCGCGGAAGTACCGGCGAAGTTCATGTCCCACGAACAGCCAAAAACCACCTTCCCGAGCCGGGGCCGCTCCAAGCGGTCGATACTTTTCCGGAACAGAGGCGAGCATTTCAGGATGCGCCTGCCACTCCCGCCCGTCCCAGCACCCCACATACTTGTACTGCGCTACCCACCATCGGCCTTCCTCATCCGTGAATCCCAGATACCCGGCGCCGCGCTCTCCGGGCGGCAATGGTAGCTCCCGAAGGCGTCCCTCCACGGCTTCCCAGATTCCCCCCTTCGCCAGGGTTAACAGCAGATCGCCGTTGGTCCGTTCCGCGAACGTGCGAACATAGTCACCGGAGTCCAGGCTCAATCCGTCCACCGGTCGCCACCGGAAGTTCTCCCGCACCACCAGGCCTCCCAACGTGGCGACCCAAAGCCGGCCCGATCGGTCGAGATAAAGATTGACCACGCTGGAGTTGGTCAGTTCCGGAGTGTTGACCGAGTCGAAGACGACGAATCGGATTCCGTCAAATCGCACCAAGCCGTTGAACGTACCGAACCACAGATATCCATCCGCAGTCTGCACCATCGCGGTGGCGGAGTTCTCGGGCAGTCCATCCTCACTTTGCCACGAGCGAACCAAATAGTCGCGTTGATCGAGCGTGACCTCGCCCCGGACAGTTCCGAGGAATATGAGGGTGAAGAGAAGTACGTACCAATGGCACCAGTTGAAGGCACCCGAGATCCTCCGCCGGGAACTCGATGAGGGAACGGAGACGCACATGTCGGACGGCCGAGAAGCGTGGGACAAATGCTCTTCCGGAGCGAGTGAAATGGGATCGGCGAACTCGGTGCACTCGGCCGCACTGATGGGCCGTAGAGGAACCAGCTATGCGGCCTTAGACAGCACCGAAAATCCACACCCGGAGTGGCGAATCAGATCCGTTGCCAGCGCCCAAAGTTCTGCCTGCACTCCTGGCGGGAACCGCGCCTCAAATGGAAACGACCACCCGCCGATTTTCAGCACCCATCGCCGCGAGCTGTGCTTCACGGCCGAAACCATCGCCTACTTTGCCGGTGAACGGGACGAACCCGGCACCGACGGAATCAAGCGTTGAGCTTCATTCAGCAGAATTCGGCCGTACACCCAGGCCAACCATTCCGCTCCCAGATCATCACGCCGCGGATGATCCGTCAGCGGCGGCGCTAACGATTCGCCCTTCTGAAGAGCCGACCGAGCCTCCTCGGGCTGCCCGTGCTGCCAGAGGGCCAGGGCAAGTACGGCGTACGCCGGCGCCTGCGCCTGAATCCGGGTGCTCGCCAGGGGCAGGCGCGCCCACGCAGTCGCTTCGGCGAAGCGCCCCAGCCGATACTGAGTGAGGGCTTTGCAGCTTTGAAAGTACGGCAGCGCATTCTCGTCCCGTTGTCCGGCCACCAGCGCCAAGTCAATGAGACGATCCGCCTCCGCCGGAGAGAACGCCGAGGAGGGCAAAAGCTGCGTGGACTTGGCCAAACCGTCGGCCGCAAAAACATCCGTTGTCTGACCATCCATTTCAGCATACCGGCGGCCCAAGTCCGCAAACGCCGCTTCCTCCCCTTTCAGGGCATAAAGCGCTGCCAAAATCATTAAATGATCGCGGGACCGGGGTTGCTCTGTGTGGAGACGAAGGGTGTCAGCCAAGGCGCCGTCCCATTGCCCGGTTCGGGCCCGCAGTTCGCGTCGGAGCCGAACCAGTCCGAGACCGCGTGACTCCTCTTCCAAGTCCGGAGTCAGCATATTCCCGAGCAATGTCGCCAAATCCCCCAGCTTGGCTTGATTCAGCAAGGCCCGACCCAACGCTTCGGATTCCTCGATCATTCGCGGGGAACCCACCTCCTCCTGAAAGCGGCGTAGGGAGAGCAATTCGCGTGAGGCCAACTCCACCTCCGACCAACGACCCTGTTGTTCCCAAGTTTCGCGCAGACTCCGCAGTGAATCGAGCGTCGCCGGATGATCCACACCCAGAATCTTTCGCTGAATGGAAAGGGCGGCATTCAGGACCGCCGAGGAACCGCTCAAGTCGCCTTGTTGGCGCATCCGAGACCCCAGGGCCGACATAGATTGCGCGACGTCGGGATGCGAGTCCCCCAGAATCCGGCGTTGGATGTCCAGCGCCTCACTCTCCAGCGCCCGGGCCTCAGCGTTCTTGCCGTTGTAGCCCGCCGCCCAAGCCACATCGTTGAGCGCGGAGGCAACCAGGGGATGGTCATTGCCCAGAATGCGACGGCGCATCGCCAACATTTGCCGGGCCGTGGACTCGGCGGCTTCCCGCTGACCCTGATCGCCCAAAATAATGCTCAGGAACCGCAACGACTCCGCCACCTTCAAGTGATCCGGCCCGTACGCCTTCTGGCGCAACTGCAACCCGCGCCGAGTTAGCTCCTCCGCCTCATCCAATCGACCCTGGCGTCGGTAAACCGCCCCCAGACTGTTCAGAGAGTCCGCCACCAGCGAATGATTGGCCCCAAACTGGCGCTCTCGGAGTTGCCACGCTTCCCGATGAACGGTCTCCGCTTCAGAAAGCTTTCGTTGCTTCCAATAGACCTCACCCAAGTCGGCCAAGGCTTGGGCCAATTCTCCTCGCTCAGCCGTGGGCAAATCCCGGTACCGAGCCACGGCGAAAGCATGCATTTGCTCGGCCTGTTCGTACCGCCCCAACTCGCAGTATAGCCGCCCAATCACCCCCCGAAGTTCCGCCTCAACCTCAGGCTGAGTTGCCATGGCGGGACCCAGCTTCTCGGCGGCCCGATCGAGGACTTCCTGCAGCAGCGCCGTGTCTCGACCCCGGGCTACCGAAGGTCCTACACTTTCGAGCAGGTCCTCGAGAAACCGGGTCACCTGAGTACTCTTCGCGGCCTCGGCTTCGGCCCGGAGTTTGTCCGCCCGCGCCTCGGTCAGGGCGATCGCAACCAGACGTCGGGCCTCCTGCTCCTGAGCGAGGGTCCGCCAGATCAGGATGAGGCTGGTCACCACTCCAGCCGCCACAACGATCACTCCCGCAAACAGAATCTTATTCCGCTGTACGGCCTTGGTGAATCGATAGAAAGGTGTCGGCGGTCGTGCCTGTATAGGTTCCTGGGCCAGGAAGCGTTCCACATCCAAGGCCAATCCATTGGCGGTCTGATACCGGTCCGCCCGGTCCTTGCGGAGGGCGCGCATGACAATCCACTCCAGATCTCCTCGAAGACAGCGAGCCAGACGCCCCGGGGCCACCGAACGCCGCCGTGCCACATCCCACTGCCGGCTCTCGCCCGAACGCAACAGTCGAGTGGTCGGCGGTAGAGGCTCGTGTTCCCGAATGATTCGGCAAACTTCCTCCGCCGACCCCTGCTGAAGCTCCGCAGTGTCAAATGGTGTGGCTCCCGTTAGAAGCTCATACAATAGGACGCCCAGACTGTAGATGTCCGTTCGGGTGTCGACATCCATTCGGGTGAGTGTCGCCTGCTCCGGACTCATATACGCGGGGGTTCCAATCAGGCGGTCGAGAATTGTTCCCGAGGAGGCATCAGCGCCCGACTGGGGCGTCGCCGCCTTGGCAATTCCGAAGTCGATGACGACCGGCCGCGCGACATGCTCCTGACACCGGGTCACCAGCACGTTGGACGGTTTGATGTCGCGATGGATGATCCCTTTCTGATGGGCATGCTGGACGGCCTGGCAAACGAGGATGAACAGCCGGAGGCGCTCCGTGATGTCCAGGCATTGCTGATCGCAATAGTCCGTAATCCTCGGGCCCCGCACCAATTCCATGACAAAGTAGGGTCGGCCCGACTGGGTCGTGCCGGCGTCGAAAATCCGGGCGATATGCGGATGATCCATCAACGCCAGCGCCTGCCGTTCGGCCTCAAACCGGGCAATGACACTTCGGGAATCCATGCCTGGCTTGATGATCTTGAGCGCCACCTCGCGTTGCACCGGCGTCTCCTGATCGGCCAGGAACACGACTCCGTGTCCTCCTTCGCCAATTTGCGCTCGAAGCCGGTACCGATCGATCCGGTCGCCAATCTGTTCCCCACTTGGCATCCGCCGCGCCTCGTGCGCGCGAGCCGAAGCCGGACTCTCGAGAAAGTCACCGGCTTCGCCATACGTCGCCAGCAGCGCACTTACCTTCTCCTGGAGATAGGGATTGCCCGCACAGGCCTGGTCCAAGTAGGCGGCCCGTTCTTCCGGCGGCCGACCGAGCGCCTCGCTGAAAATGGCGACCTCGAGATCCGCGGAATCAGGCATGGGAACAGAAGAGAGGACAGCGCTCGAGTTCCCGAGAATTGACTGGGCCTACCTGGACTCGTTTCTTCATTTGGGTATCGGTCGCCGCTTGACGCCTCTGAGACAAGGCGAGATTCAGCATCCGAAGGGACAATCTTTCTTGAAGAATTCCCCGGCAAACATCTAACCGTCCTTCAGGGGCCCGACCCGCGGGTCGGCAACCGATCATAAACTGGCTTCCGTCTCCGAAGCCGCCGACTCTGCCAGAGACTCCTCCGCTCGCAGCAAGTCATGAAGGGTGACTAGGCCGATCGGCTTGCCGCCGAGATGGTCCAGAACGACCACCAATTGCGTGGTCGACTGGATCAGAAGATGTTGCAGCTCTCCTACCGTTTGGTCCCGCCGGCAGGTGGTCGCCGGTACCACCAGGGGTTCGCGCGGTCCTGCCAAGGCCGACTCCAACTCGCTCCGGAGCGCGATACCCTTCAGTTCGTCGTTGAGAATGACCGGGAAGCGGGTGTACGGGGACTGCAAGGCCACCTTCATCGCCTCCGGACTCAGGTCGGTCATCACCACCGGATAAAAATTCGCGAGCGCCGAAACTGGATACTGTCTCCAACCCTGCAAGTCGCGGGGTGGCCGGACATGTTCCAGCTCGTGACCATCCTGTTGCAGTAAGGCGTCGTAGAAGTTTTCCCGGTTCATCGTTCGTCCGATCGCCTGACTCACCAAGGCCCCGAGCATGAGGGCTGGTACCAAGGCAAATTCATGAGTCATCTCAAACACGATGAGAATGCCTGTCACCGGGGCGAACACGACCGCCCCCAGACACGCACTCATGCCCACCACGGTCAGTGCCAAGGTGTCCGCCGGCGCCAAGGGCACCTGAAGTCCGATCAAACCGGCGAGGAGCAGCCCGGTCATACCCCCGAGGAAAAGGGTGGGTGAAAAAATGCCACCACAGCCACCAAAACCATAGCTGCAAATGGTCGCGACGAATTTCGCCACCAGAAGGACAGCGGCGAGCTTCCATCCCACACCGCCAGCCAGAGCGCTGGAAAGATCGTCGTAACCCAACCCAAAAACACCCAGACGCCCCGTGCGCCAGAACACCAGCACCCCGAGGATCCAGGTGACCAGCCCTCCGAATCCCGGGGTCAACCACGCCGGAAAACGAGACTGATTTTTGGTGCGCCACCGAAGTTGAAGTGAAAGCCGCTGAAAATAAACACCCACCACACTCGCGGCGGCCGCTACCAAAGGAGTGAGCGCATATCCGGTCCAACTGGGCGCCTCAACGCCGGTCAGGGAAAAAGCGGGCTGCTGACCAATGAGAGCGTGGGCCACGAAGGCACCCAACAGTGAGGCGAGCAGGATGGATCCAAGAAAACGGCTGTTCAGATCCCCGATGATTTCCTCAAGCACGAACGTCGTGGCTGCAATGGGAGTGTTGAAAGCGGCGGCCAATCCCGCGGCCGCTCCCGCCGCCGCCGGTCCGCGACGACGTTGCTTGGGTTCACCCAGCCAACCCGCGAGATTCGAGCTCACCGCGCCGGCCAACTGCACACTGGGTCCTTCCCGACCCAGACTCGAACCGCCGCCGACGCTGAGAACTCCCGCAACCAACTTCACCCACGCCACCCGCCACGGGACAAATCCAAAGTCTTTCCAGTACGCCAGCTTGAGTTGGGGAATTCCACTCCCGGCGGCTTCCCGACAAAATGAGCTCAGCAGCCAGCCCACCGCCAACGAAGTCCCCATCACCACCAGGAAACTGCCCACCAGAAAATGGGACAGGGAGCCTCGGGATAAGCGGGCCAGTCCCCAATCCCAGACCAACTCGATTCCCCAGTGGAACGCCACCGCCGAAAGGCCGGCACCCAGTCCATAAACGCAGACCGCGAGGATTCCCCGGCTGCGCTCCGGCAATCGCCGATACCAACGTTGCAGTGTCGGATTCATGCGGCTTTCCGCCTCCACCACGCTGAATAGATCAGACCGCAATTGAAGTGTTGCCGACCGTGAACTCGGAATCCTGCCTGACGCAGATACGGATCCGGAGGCGTTACCTGACGGGCGGACACCTCTGTGGCCGTGCGAAAGAAGGCGTACATGATTCCGTGGATCCACTGGGCGCGCAGCCGCCGCCAACCACGGCGCGGCACCCGAAAATCCGAGACCAACCAGTGAGCCTGGGGGGATGTTGCCCCCGCCACCCGCTCGACAATGCGGGCGACTTCCGGCGGCTGAAAGCAATCGAGAAAGAAGTGTGACGCCACTACATCGTAAGGAGCGGAGGCCGGACACCAATTCTGAATCTCCACCGCCTCGAATCGGACCCGGTCGCGCTGTTCAGGAGCCAGAATCCGTTCCGCCTCCCGAATCATGCCAGGGCTCCGCTCCAGAACCGTCACTTCCAAATCCGGACAGGCAGCCACCAACTCCTCGAGAAACCGCCCAGGCCCCTCCCCGAGCAGCAGCGCGCGCCGACAACCCTGAAGCTGGGGAAGGAAGGCGGTGCGACTGCGCTGCAGCAAACGACCCGCTAACACCCACTCCAGGGGCCGGTACACCGGAGCTAGTGTGTCGAAACTCACGTCAGTGCCTCCTTCGGGCTACGACGATTCCACCAGACTGCGGCCCCGATTGCTCCCAGTGTATAGACGACGATGTCCCACGGATCCGAAGTCCCCCGCCCCAACAGGACCGGTCCTACCCACTCACACACCACGGACCACACGCCCAAGTGCAGGGCGATTTCCTTCCCAGTCGGCGTCCGGTCATCGATCCTGACCCCGATTTGTCGTTGGCACCAGAGGACCACGGGCAAGGCGGCGGGAATCAGCAACAGATCATTGAACTGCCCCTTCAGAAACGGTGAGGCCACCCATGGTTTTAGCGCGCACTGATTCAGCGCGTAACCAGTCGCTGCTGTGAGAAACAGCGGATCCCGACAATAACGAAATGCTTTCACAACAACGCCCACAGAAGGAGCCCAGAACCAATCGCGATCACGATCTTCACGGTGACAACCATCATGGGGGCAGCATAGTCAGCAGCCCGAACTTATTCCAAGCCTGGGTCCAACTTCCCTCCACGTTCCTCTCTCCGCGGCAGAACACAGTCGATCAACCGCCGCAGGGCTTCGTTCTCCTGCGCCCCTGATTGCACACTCGCGCGGCATCCATTCCCACCGCGTCGGGACTCGAACGTACCCAGGTCCGCCCCGGCCAGATCCGCACGCCAGTTTCAGCTGCGAGCGAGTCGGAAATCAGGACCCACCATACCAGGACCAAGAGAATTCTGCCCCCCTCCTTCCACCTCGAAGACATGGTTAGTCCAACGATCGACACACCTGCGAAGGCGAGCCTGCGTTCCGCATTTTCCCCGGGTCACCCTCAACGATTCCTTGACCCTTGCGCCGTCTTATCCCCAATAGAGGGCATCCACCTTGCAGTCTGTTCTCCGGAAATTCGGGAACACGCGGGAAGCCTTGGCGTCTTCGCGTTCCCCGCTTTCTCTGGGCGTGGAGCAGTGGCTTGGGAGTCGTTCGACTTCTGTCGGCCAAGATACCCGCGCCCATCACAGCGCTGCGAGGAAACCAAAACCATGCGGAACCTATGACTCCCTATCGTAGAATTCTCTCCCTCGTATCGGTTGCCCTGCTGCCGGCAAGTCTCACCTCCCTCGTTCATGCTGCGCCCCTGATCACCAACGTGGTCGAGACGGGCGGTGATGACGAAGCGACTGACACCCTCGTGGCCCAATGGACCGGCGCCACGTTCATCAATGGCATTGCCGGCGAACCAATTCCTGGTTCGGCGGCAGACGCCCCTTATACGGTTGGCCTCTTCGCCGAAGAAGCCCCGATGTTTGTGGACCGTAACCATCAGTGGAATGGAGCAACGGCCGCTCTCCCCATTCCCAAATACCTCGAAGGAGGGGAATATATAATGTCCGGCAACGACAACCGGGACAACGCCGATTACCTCCTCGAGGTCACGATCTCCGAGGCCTGTTATGTGTATATGTTGATCGATGATCGGATGGGCGATGCCTCGAATGCCAACCCGCCCAATTTCCCTGACTGGTCCCTTGATCGCAACGGCGACGGCAATCCCGACATGGCCTGGATCGTTGAGGAAGGCTGGGAACCCGTGAAGACCGGCTGGAATCGCTTTGGCAATCCCGACTGGCCCGACCACGTCGGGGTTGACGAAGGCGCCGACGGCGTGGGCCCGGGGGTTGGGATCAATCAATGGTCGTCGATTTATGTGAAACGATTTCCCGCCGGGACCTTCACCTTGCGGGCACCCGACAACAGTGGTCAGAACATGTACGGGGCCGTCGTCAAGGCAGTGCCCAAGACCCCCGTGGTCACCAAGTCCGGGGGCGATCTGAACGGATTCACGTTCGAAATCGTAGATGGCAGTGTCACCTCGGTGAATCCCGCTTCGATCGCCGTGACCTTGAACGGAATGGGAATCCCCTCGCAGGGAGCGGCACTATCGATCACCAAAACCGGCGATACGACCAAGGTTGCTTACTCCCACGGAATCATGACCGGGAGACCGTTTCCCTCCGGTTCCTCTCAACAAGCCGTGTTGACGTTCTCTGACACGGCAACGCCTCCGGCTTCCAAACAAGAGACACTGAATTTCACCGTCGAAAACTACGCGACCCTTACGCCGGCCCTTAAAGTCGCACCCGACACGACCAAGCCGGGTTTCCTCTGGAGGGTATTCCAGAACGCCGTCAACCAGGTGAACAGCACGCAGAAGTCGGAACAAACCGTCCTCGGTCAACTGCGCGGACCCGACGGCACACTTCTTCCCAATCAAGCGAATCCCAACGCCACTGGCACTGCCATCGGACCGGCCGCAGCCGCCAGTCCGGTCAATGCGTTACTTCAGTTCGAGATTGCGGGGACCATTAACCTCTCGCAGATCGGCGGCGAGGCCAACGGCAACTTCCCCGATGACGGTCAGATGCCCGGTTTGCCGGGAATCGAGGGCTTGGATGATGGAGTCGTTGGAGAGGTCATCACCTATCTCGAACTGCCCGCCGGAGTCCTGACCATGGGTGTCAACAGTGACGACGGTTTTGAAACAACCACGGGGCTAATCCAGGACGCGGCTCAACGCCAAGTCGCCGGAAGTTTCTCTGGTAATCGCGGCGCAACCGACACGCTATTCCGGATCTTCGTTCAGGAAGCCGGTGTCTACGCCTTCCGGACGCTTTGGGAGGAAGGGAATGGCGGAGCTAATCTGGAGTGGTTCACCGTTGGAGCCAGCGGTCAAAAGGTGCTCCTCAACGACACCGCCAATGGCGGCCTCAAAGCCTATCGCGCCGCCACGGTTCCGGCTCCGTCCTATGTCCGGCAGGCCTTCCCCTTGCCCGGGGGGGTGAACGTCCCAGCCGATGCCGCCATTGTGGTGGAACTCATCGATGGCTCGACGACGGTCGCGGCGAATTCCGTGGGACTGAAATTAAATGGAGTCACCACCGCGCCCACCGTCACTAAGTCCGGGACGAGCACCCGGGTGGAATTGCCTTCAAGCGCACTTTTGCCCTCTGGTTCGACGCAGTCCGTTGAGCTGATTTACCAGACCGGATCGGAATCCGTCACCAATTCCTGGAGCTTCCGAGTGGCCGAATATGCCACGGTCTCCCCGTCGGGCGCCACGGCAGTCGGTTCCGGCAAGGATCGAGGCTTCCGCATACGCACGGTCCAAAGCGAAACCGCCCGCGCAACCAGCGTAGCTGCTGCCGAACAGCAACTGCTCAACAACAGTGGCGCACCCAACATTGCGGACCTGACCTTGGCCGGCACCGATGGGTTCTTCGTTCATCCGGGCGTGATCAACTTTAATCAGGACGCCCCGACCGCCACCGGTAATTTCAATAGCGACAACGGATTTGAAGACGTAGCGCCTCCCGGCATTCCCGGTAGTCTGGGCGGCAACGACAACTATGCGCAGGAAATCCTGACCTATTTGGAATTCCCGGCGCCTGGTTTCTACACGCTGGGGGTCAACAGCGACGACGGCTTTAAGGTCACCAGTGCGACTGGCGCCGATGCCTTGGCCCCGACGTTGGGAGTGTTCGATGGTGGTCGCGGCGTGGCCGATTCAGTCTTCAACCTCGGGATTCCCCAAGCCGGACTCTATCCGTTCCGACTAATCTGGTACGAGGGTACGGGCGGTTCGGCGGCGGAGTGGTTTAGCGTGACCCAGGACGGCTATCGTCTGCTCATCAACGCCGACTCTACCGGAGCCATCAAGGCCTATCAGGCCCGCACGGTGACCCCGACTCCGACCATCCAACTCGCGGTCACACCGACCGGACTTGCGATCACGTACACGGGCGTTCTGCAATCGTCCCCGAGCCTGAACGGCGCCTTTGCGGATGTCCCGGGGGCGAGCAGTCCGTACACGACGGACACCGCCGGAGCGGCCCGCTATTTCCGAGCCCGCTGAGCCGAGGAGGTTCACCGTCATCCATAGCCAACCTGGCCTTTGAACCAGCCGGGCGCACCCGTTGCGCCCGGCCTTTTCTTTTTGTGCCCTTGATTCCCGCGCCCGCCGTCGCTCCCAGAACCCAGTGGCGCCCTTTCCCGCTTCGCGCTTATCGATTCCCGCTAGCCGCTCTCCCCCATTGTCCCAGCACTGCCGATCGATCGCTTTCCCCTTACCTCTTGCCCCTTATCCTTTTCAAATTCCGAAAAGAGACTTGCCCCCATTGGGATGCTTCCCCTTTATTTGCCGCGCTTTCCGGAGGGCGGGGTCGCCAAGTGGTAAGGCAGGGCTCTGCAAAAGCCCCATCGTCGGTTCGATTCCGACCCTCGCCTCCATCTGCAACTGCTTAAAAAGCAGTTACTTCTGAAGTGCGCGGCGTCCAAATGGACACCGGAACGGACACCAGTAGGTCCCTGAGCGCCTAAACCGCGTTAAACCTTCGGTAACCCGTTTCTAGCCGGTAACGGTCCGGAACCCGCTCGCCCATCGTGTCGGCCGACATTCGCCGACCATGAAAAACCGATTCCGTCTCATCCGCCGCGGAACCCGGGGGGGAACCTTCTACTGCTACGACCGCAAGACCCGGAAGCGTTCCAGCCTTGGAACCGCCGACCCGGATGCCGCTGTCGAAATTGTCGCCGCCAAAAACAACGCGGAGCGGCAACCGATGCTCAACCTACAGCTCGCCCGTGCCTACCTGCAGGGCAGCGATTCGACCATGAACAAGCGCACCTGGGCCGATGCCCTGGAGTCGCTCATCCAGACCAAGCAGGGGGCCAACAAGCTCCGCTGGCAGGTCTTCCAGAAGGACAAGGCGATCATCCCGCTCGTTTCGAAGATCGTCGTCCAGACGGAGGCCGAGGCCATCCTCGCGGTGCTCCGGCAGGGAACCGTCTCGACCAACGTCTTCCTCCGGCGCCTTCACAACTTCTGCGTGGACATGAACTGGCTACCGTGGCCGCTGGTGCCCAAGCGCCAATGGCCCGCCGTCCGCTTCAAGGAGAAGCGGTCGATCACGGCGGAGGAACACGCCAAGATCGTCGAGCGGGAGGGGAATCCTGAGCGCAAGGCGTTTTACCAGCTGGCCTGGCACCTCGGTGCGTCCCAGTCCGATCTCGCCCACCTGCATGCGGAGGACATCGACTGGAATGCCCGAGTGATCAGCTTCTTCCGGATGAAGACGCGGTGGCGCGGTCAGCAGCCTCCGCAGATCCGGTTCGGTGCAGAGGTGGAGGAAATCCTGGCCGGCCTTCCCAAGTCGGGTCCGCTCTTCCCGTATCTGATCACCGTGCGATGTGCGGATCGCGCGACCGAGTTTCGCCAACGGTGCACCGGCCTGGGAATCCACGGGGTCAGCCTGCATTCCTACCGGTACGCCTGGGCGGAACGGGCCAAGACCTGCGGCTACCCGGAGCGATTCGCGCAGCTGGCGCTGGGGCACAACAGCAAGGCCGTCCACCGGGCCTACGCCCGGAAGGCCATGGTGGTGGTTCCGGCGTTGGAAGACTTCGAGAAGCAGGCCAGCACCCTCCTTCAGTTCCCACCGTCCACCGTTCCGGCAATGTCCGGCGCCCCAACGGCGGCGTCCGTCCGTTGATCGCAGCTCCGGCCTGCCCGGTGGCAGGCTGGGGCTGCCGCTTCCGGTTCGCCCGCCCTCCCGGGTGCCGGAAGCGCACACTTTCGGCCTACCCCTGCATACCTCCCATGCTAGGCGCGCATTCGGCGCCTGCCTTGAAGGAGGTCACCATGCAACCGCTTGAACACGCATCCAACTCGGAACTGCTCGCCGCCCTCGGTGGGCCTCGCGCCGCCCAGTCGCTCATGGAGCGGTTCGGCGGGCTGTCCCCGATCGCCAGGGCGTCCCTCGACGAACTCCAGCAATTGAAGGGTGTCGGCCGAGCCCGGGCGACGGCCATCCGATCCGCTTTCCTGCTGGCGCAACGCCTGTCGCAAGAGGCCTATCAGGAGTCCCCGGTGCTGGACTCGCCGGAACGGGTCGCCGAAGTCCTTCGGGAACCCAACCGGCTCTACACCGTCGAGAACCTCCAGGTGCTTTGCCTCAACACCCGCCGCCGCCTCATCGCCGTCGAGAACGTCGCCCAAGGCCTGTTGGACCAAGTCTTGGTTCACGCCCGGGAGGTCTTTGCCATCGCCATCGCCAAGCGGGCGTCGGCCATCATTCTTGCCCACAATCACCCCAGTGGGGATCCCTCGCCGAGCGAGGCCGACATCCGGGTGACCCGCGACCTGATCCGGGCCGGGCAACTGCTCAAGATCGAGGTACTCGACCACATCATCCTCGGGCATCGCACGATGGATCGTCAACGCGACTACTGCTCTTTGCGGGAATTGGGCTACTTCCACCAATGAAGCGGTAGACCGGAACTGAAGGCTCTGAAGGAACAACATGACCCCATGCGCTTCGACTTGATCCCATGACCAAAAGCAGAGAAAACCCAACTCCATTCAATCGCAAGGATTCTCAACAAGTCTTCATCTGGGCGGCAAACAATCTCACGGCAAACCAACCACCACCTCGCTATGACACTTCATCTCCACTTTCTGGACCTTGGGCCCATTGCCCACACAAAACTGCTCATGACCCAGTTCTGGTCCGCAAAAGAAGGATCTGAGCCCGCGACGGTCACATTCAATGGTTTCAAGTTGGATAAGACTGCAGTTTCAACCAAAGGGAATCCTAAAGCGTTTTGTCAGCTAATCCTGCAACAAGAACCCATCAAAGGACGACTAGCAACATCACTTTATGACAACGCTCGAAGAGCTAGCGGGAAAGGAAACAGCAATTGGATTCAACTCATTTTCGGACTCCGGGACGGAAAACCTCTACCAAGATCGCTACTAGAATACTCACGACACGAATGCAAACTGGGCCCAAGTCTTATTGACGCTGACATCAAATGCTTCCTCCACTCTTCGCCAACAAAGCTCGCCCGAGCATTTAACAGTGACTTGGGACGTCCCTTTGGCTCAGGAAACTCAGACCAATTGACTGACCAACCCGCGCTCAATAGGGAGCAAATGGAAAGGCTACGAACTCGGATTCTAGGAAATGTTCAAATCCAAGAACTCGACATCGAAGTGATGAAAAACTCCATCGGATCATGGAGAGCATCTAACCAACCAGCGGTGTTGCCTATATCAGCGAAGGATATTTTCAGATTGAAAACCAAGATGACAGGGGAAGCTCACGTCTACGTTCTTTGGCTGGATAACGTCAGTAGGTCAGTTATTCCGATCTTTCCCTGGCTTCCCACGCCGAACCGTCGATGGCTGGACCCGCAAGCAAGTGAGCGCGACAGGCCAAGAGCGCAACTCGCTTTACCAGAGGAGTACCGCGACGAATTACCGAGGGATGCCAGTCAACTCCAATCGATCGGGCCCGAAGGTGCTGAAATCGTTGTGGTGCTTGTCAATCAGACAAGGCTAAATCTTGAAAAGCTTCAGAATCACTTTACCAAGTTACCGGCCCAATATTTGGATCGGATCCCGTCCCGAATAGAGAATGAGTGCGAACTGGTTCAGATAGAAACAGGAACAACGGCAAAAACTGCTGGGCTCAATTTAGCTCCCGAACCAGAGCACGATTATATTGCACGTCTTGCCACTTGGTTAGGCCGTCTACAGCTCTGGGTCGACGATGCACAAATGCTCGTCATTCCAACAAAAGGAGGCAGCAACTCTTGCCGCAATTCGGAAATAATATCGACTTAAGTAATCAGCCGCCATGAATGAGGTTGACTGGTATCACAAGGAATGCATCGCACAACTCAAGGCCACCGGCGACTGGGTTGGCCTCTTGCGGCACTATGTTGGCCATCACGGTTATGAACCAGCTATTCGTGGTGCAATCGACCTTCTCCAAGCGGGGGCTCAAGGAGCTGATTCTTTTGAGGCTCGCCTTGCTGACTTCCTGATGTCGAGGAACAATAGCACCTCTCTCAAACAGTTTTGGGCCTTCACGCTCAACAAGCTCAATGAGCAGAAGCCAGAAGTGCAACATGGTCTGCTCTTTGTTCACAGCTTCCTCCTGGGATCAATGTTTGGGACTTCAAGCAGAGACTTTGTGGAGGAATCCGACCTATTGGCCAACATAACTGTTTCGGCTCTGGCTCACTCTATAGAGATGGCGGAATCCATAGGCGATTTTGCAGTCGCTACAACACTCATTTTGGTCGAAAGTGCCTCGCTGAGGTACCGTCTCAGCAAAGAGGATCGTCTGGGGCACGCACTTGCAGCATTTGAGTACAGCAAGTTTCTTGCAGGCAAGAATCGGAAAATATTCCTGCCTCGACTCGCAGACTGCGCAAGACTCCTGGCATACGCTCGCGCGGAAATGGCACAAATAACTGAAGCAACAGTCTCTGGTCTTGACGCTTTTGAACTAACAAAAGAGCTCTACCTCCAAAACGGCGTCAGTTTTCTACCTCAGTTTGCAGACTCCACTAAGTTTATGGGCGACATTGTCGCAATGAGTGGAAATCATAAGGTAGCGCTAAAGTGGAGAATCGTCGCGCTTAACCTTTTTCGAAGACTGGCCCGCGAAGGGTTAGACGATAGCCCGATTCCTCAGGCGTTGACCTTGTCATCCGTTGGGGAAAGCTTGCTGGAGTTGAGTCGCTATTCTGGAGCCTTAAAGGCATTTTATATTGCAACAGAAAAGCTCTCAACCATTGAAGGCTCCAAATCACGTTCAGTTCTAGCAACGCGCTTCTCAGCTCAATTCGGCGTGGCGCGATGCTTGTTCGCCCTGGGGCAGCACACAGATTCGGTTGAGACATTGGAGAGGCTTATTCAGGAATACACTGCACTTTCGCAGCCTCGCCAGATCTATCTCTGCGGTGTCGCCGCTCGAGTATACTTTATGCTATCGCAGCTATATGTATTCAAGGTGCCCCGCTTCTGGGAGTCCTTTGGACTGCGAGCTGGTTCCGTCGGGCGCTATGTGAATGCTATTATTCAGAGGTTTCTTACTGTACAGGTAGGGTGCCTAGAGCTTGACGCACTTGAAAACGCGGCAACTTGCTTCGAACTGGATGGCGAGAAACTTAAACACGATCTGAATCGAAGTGTTTATCGTGAATCAGTGCTGCCTATTTATGAGAAGATGGTCTCCTGTTCTACGAGGTTGCTAAAATTGGGCTCTTTTAACTTCAAGGCTGAGCGCTGTCTTATCAGCGCTTGCGAAGGTCTTCGGCAACGTATGATCCTTGATCGTTTTCGGACAGAGGTTTTTAACCCGAACGCTCCTGAAGAGATTATTGAGGATTGGCGTCTTGCATTTCAGAGGGTGCAGTCTGCCAGAATGGAGTTGGATAACTTTGAGCTAAACTGGAGTGATAGTCGACTTGGCGACAAAAGTGGGTCATTATGCTCTACTACAGGAGCAGGAGATCCTAATCTTCAAGAATCTGAGGATAAAGCAAGAGTGGCGGCGATCGAAGCGTTGTCCCGCAAGCTTCAGGAGGCGGAAATTGCTCACCGTATAGCCCTTACTTGCGTGCAATACCATGATCCCGATTTCAATCCGATTGGGGGTGTAGCTATCTCTGGAATCCAAGATGCACGAATTCTGTTTGAGAAGCATCCGTCTACTGTGTTTATCGAGTATGTGGTTACCGATGACAATGGATGGGCAGTGTTAATATGGGGCAAGCGTGTTCGTGTGGTACGGTTGTCATCCGTTTCAAAGGATGCGGTTGATAAGCTTTTCGCGCTTTGGATGGATGGCTATACCGCCGCATCTACTGACAGCGAAATGTGTCAATTAGAAATTGCCGCGTGGGGTGATGGATTGAAAAGCAAGCTTTCGGAGCTGGCTCGCATATTAGTATGGCCTGTACTAAAGGAGATAAAGTGGTGTGAATCGAAGTGGGGTTTACGGGCTAGTTCAATGATTATATGCCCTCATCTCCACATGAATTGGTTTCCATTTCATGCCATGCCTATAGATTCAAGCGGGAGCATATGTTTAATTGATAAGTATCAAGTCTCGTATACCCCAAGTCTTTCGATTCTGTGCAAGTGTGCTGGTAGACGTCGAGGTGCCGGTCGCCGCTACATGATCGGAGATCCAACGGAAGATTTGGTCTTTATGGGTGTGGCTACAGAAGCCTTTCGGCATAGGGATTCTAAAGCGATCGTGTGCCACGGGGGTAGCGCTACTGCAGAATTCGTGGTCGCTACATCTGGAGAAATGGAGTCGATTGATGTTTGGGCACATATCGTTTCGGCAAGTGATCCAATGGCTTCTGGAATAGTATTCGGGAGTGGGGCTCCTCTGAGGCTCGATGATATATACAAGCGGGTGCGGTTTCCGTTGTCACCAAATATCGTCCTCAATGGATGCGATAGCGGCACGGTTGCGGTAGCCCGGACGCTAGCAGGCGACAAGGGGTTAACCAGAGTTGAGCAGCGAATGAAGATGGATTTCGATGGATTGCCTATGGGGTTCCTCTTTGCTGGAGCTAGTTCTGTGGTCAGCACTTTGTGGAAAGTCTATGACCTCTCTGCAGCTCTCCTAATGGATCGATATCAACAGGAAATGGCCTCCGATGGAGCCACGCCGGTGGCTGCGCTTCGCCGGGCGAGCCTATGGCTTAGGTATGAAATTTGCAATGGCGAGCAACTTGTTAAAGTAGGTGAAGATCTGTTGCGAAGGGTTCCAGCAGCATGGGCAGATAGATTCCCTGAGCGAATGGAGCATTGCAGGTGGTATCTGGGCAACGTGGCAGCGGAGCATCCGGATGATCCGCCGTTTGCATCGCCGATTCATTGGGCAAGTCACTTCGTGACCGGCTGGTGCTGGGATCCAGTGGACTTTACGGGGAAGAGATAGCCACTAGAGGCGCCCGAATAGGCAGATCCGCCTAAACCGGGTAAGGTAGCTTTAATGCGTTTGGAACACCCGTTCCGTTCGGTGCGGGAACGTGGAGCATGGCGTGGTCCCTGCCGATCAGAGGAAGTCATGAACGAAGAAGAAGGAGAAGAAGCCATGCCCAACATCGAGAACACCCCCAAGTCCGCCCGTCCCGTCCAGGAGATCCGCCTCGGGCGGGTCAAGGCCGCCATCTGGGTCAATCGCACCCGCGAGGGCGTCATCTACAACGTCACGTTCGAGCGCTCGTACAAGGACGGCGAGACTTGGAAGACCTCGACGTCCTTCGGTCGCGATGACCTGCTCAAGGTCGCCAAACTCGCCGATCAGGCGCATTCGTGGATGACCCAATCGGGTGCCACCGCGCACCTGAGTCCGGACTTCTGCCAGGGGAGGCTTCCGGACAAGCCGTCTCCCACACCTTCCCCGAACCGCCGACGGTCGGACGGATAACCAGAGAGGAGAGAGGAGCGCACTGGTCTTCGAAGTCTTCGTCCTCACAATCGGTCCAGATCTGGGCGTGATCATCCGATTTTTCAAACCTTCGGGATTCCTCTCGAACTACTTCCGCTGGCCTTTCGTCCTGAAATGCCGTCGCTGGGAGAACGTGGAGCACTTCTACCAGGCGGCGAAGTTCGTTCATGACCCGGCGCGGTTTACGGCCATCTGCCGACATGCTGACCCGGATGCCGCCAAGGGCTTTGCCCGGGAGCACCGGGCGGCGTGGAGTCCCGATTGGGACCTGGTGAAGGTGTCGGTCATGCAGGAGGCTCTGCGGGCCAAGTTCGGCCAGTCCGCCCTCCTGACTCGGGAACTCCTCGCCACTGGTGATGCCACCTTGGAGGAGGGAGGAGGCATCGCCTTACGATGCGTTCTGGGGAATCGGTCCATCGTGGAATGGTGAGAACCGGCTTGGCCGCCTGCTCATGGAGCTGCGCGCAGAACTGCGCAGAGAGACTTAAGCCAACTCCAAGCCCGTCCGAACGCCGCACCGCACGCTTTTCTCCGCCCCCGCATAACTCCTTCCGGAGCCGCTTCACGGGTTCCCAAGGAGTTGTGCCATGAATCGCCTTTCGCTGCGCCGCGCCGACAGCTCGCGGCAACTGGATCTGTTTTCGTTTGTCCCGGCGGTCTTGCCTCGTCGGCAACCCGCGCCCGAGGAGGCACCGGTAGTCCTCCCGTTTCCTGACCGGTCTATCCCACCGGAACCAAGGACACCTGAGCCTCCTCCCATCATCGATCTCCGCGAGTCCGGCCCGTTCCGGATCCTTGACCGGCACAAAGTTGGCGAAGGCACCCTTCTCCAGAAGTGCCGCGACAACCTGGCCGCGTTGACTCTCCTCAAGCGCCTGGAATCCGATGCACGCCCCGCCACCCACGAGGAACGCGCCGTGCTTGTGCGTTACGTCGGCTGGGGCGGGTTGCCTCAGGTCTTCGACGAACGGAACCCGAACTGGACCGAGGAACGCACGGAACTCCGTCGTCTCCTCTCCGACGAGGAATTCCGTTCCGCCCGTGCGTCCACCCTCAACGCCCATTACACGGCCGCTCCCGTCATCCGCGCCATGTACGCCGCTCTCGAACAGTTCGGGTTCGCTGGCGGACGGGTGCTCGAACCTGCCTGCGGCCTCGGCCACTTCCTCGGCCTGATGCCCGAAGCCATGCGGGAACGGTCCACCTTCACCGGCATCGAGCTCGACGGTCTCACCACCCGGCTCGCCCGTGCGCTGTATCCTGAGGCCGACCTCCGTCACTCGCCGTTCGAGGAGACCCGGATGCAACCCGACTCCTTCGACCTCGCGGTCTCCAATGTCCCGTTCGGCGACTATCGCCCCTTCGATCCCCGGTTCCCCAAGCTCCTCATCCACGACTACTTCTTCGCCGCCGCCCTCGCCTGGGTTCGTCCCGGCGGGTTGATCGCCTTCATCACCTCGCGCGGCACCCTCGACAAGCAGGACGCCACCTTGCGCGACCACGTCTTCGCCCAGGCCGACCTGCTGGGTGCCATCCGTCTCCCGAACACCGCCTTCAAGGAGAACGCCAACACCGAGGTCACCACCGATATCGTGTTTCTGCGGAAACGCCTGCCCGGGGAGGCCCCCTCGGGTTCGCCGTGGCGGGAGCTGGCTCCCATCCGGAACTCCGTCGGCGACACCATCCCGGTGAACGAATACTTCGCCGCCCATCCTGACCGTATGCTTGGCGAAATGCGCCTGGCCGGCCGGATGTACCGGCAACAGGAGCCCACCCTGGTGCCCAATGGCCGCGACCTGTCCGAACACTTGGCCGAAGTCGTCCGGCAACTCCCATCGGCCTGCTACCGCCCGGCCGATCTGGCCCCTGCCGTATCGACTGCCTTATCCATCGAAGCCCCTCCAGCTCCGGAAACGGTCAAACCCCACGCCTTCACCCTCGTCCATGGACGCCTAGCCCGACGCGAAGGCGACACGTTGGTCCTCCTGTCCAGCTTGTCCGAGTCCGCTGCCCAACGGCTTCGTGGACTCGTCCGCGTTCGTGACGCCCTGAGACACTGTCTCCAGACCCAATGGCAGGATCAGCCCGAGGACGATCAACTCAGCGCCCGTGCTGCCCTCAACCAGGCCTACGACGCGTTCGTCACCCGCTTCGGCCCGCTTTCCGGACGCTCCAACGTCTCCGCTTTCCGCGGCGATCCCGACCTGCCGCTGCTCCTTTCCCTCGAACACTTCGACCGCGAGTCCGGTACTGCCACCAAGGTCGCCATCTTCCGGGAGCGCACCATCGCCCCGCGCCCGCCGCCTCCCGAGATTCGCGACGCCCGTTCCGCCCTCCTCGTTACCCTCGCCGAGCGCGGCCGGGTCGACGTGGAACATCTCTCCCGCCTCCTGCACCTCGACGAGGCCGACGCCCTCCGGGAACTACAAGGCGTCGTCTTCCTCAACCCGTCCACCCAAGCCTGGGAAACCGACGACGAATACCTCTCCGGCAACGTCCGGGAGAAACTCCGGGCCGCCGAGGCCGCCGCGGCGAACGATCCCCGCTTCCATCCCAACGTTGAGGCCCTGCGCTCTGTCCAGCCGGAGGATTTGACCCCGGCGGAGATTGATGCCCGCCTGGGCAGCGCGTGGATTCCGGTCGCGGATGTCGCCGCCTTCGCCGAAGCATTGCTGGGCGAACGGGGTGTCGAGATCACTCATTCCGACCTCATCGGCAGTTGGGCGGTGAAGGGTTCCTGGAACGTCCGGATCTCCGTCGCCAACACCACCGAATGGGGCACCGACCGCCGGTCCGCCCTCGATCTCCTCGAAGACGCGCTCAATCTCCGGACACCCACGATCTACGACCACGATCCCGTGAATGACCGAATGATCGTCAACGGCCCCGCCACCGAGGCCGCTCGGGATCGGCAGCAGAAGCTGAAGGACCGGTTCCAGTCCTGGCTCTGGGAGGACGATGCCCGGCGGGAACGCCTCTGCCGGCTCTACAACGACCGCTTCAATGCCATCCGGCTCCGCACCTTCAACGGCGATCACCTGCGACTGCCCGGCGCCAGCCACGCCGTCGTGCTGCGTCCGCACCAGAAGGCCGCCGTCTGGCGCATCCTCCAGACTCCCAACACCCTCCTCGCCCACGTCGTCGGGGCTGGGAAGACCTACACAATGGTGGCCGCCGCCATGGAACTGAAGCGGCTCGGGCTCGCCCGCAAACCGCTTTTCGTGGTCCCCAACCACATGCTGGAACAGTTCTCCTCCGAACTCCTCACGCTCTACCCGGCGGCGACCATTCTCGTCGCCTCCAAGGAAGACTTCGAGAAGGAGCGCCGCCAGACGCTCATGAGCCGCATCGCCACCGGCAACTGGGACGCCGTCATCGTCACGCATTCCGGGTTCGAGCGGATCCCGCTCAGCCAGGGCACGCAGGAAGCCTTCTTCACCGAGCAGATTGAGGCCCTGGAGAACGCCATCACCGAGCAGCAACGCGAGGATCGGGGTTCCCTGATCGTGAAGGAGCTGGAGAAGGCGAAGAAACGGCTGGAAACCAAGCTCAAGGAACTCCTCGCCGAAGGCCGCAAGGACGACGGCCTGACCTTCGAGCAGTTGGGCGTGGACCGCCTGTTCGTAGACGAGGCGCATCATTTCAAGAACCTGTTTTACGTCTCCAAGATGACCCGCATCGCTGGGCTGCCCCAGACCGCGTCCCAGCGTGCCCTCGACATGTTCCTCAAGGTCCGCCACATCCAGCTGGAGCATGGCGGCGTGGTCTTCGCCACCGGCACACCCATCGCCAACAGCGTGGCCGAGATGTTCACCATGCAGCGCTACCTCCAGCTCACGGCGCTGCGGGACCTGAAGGTCGATCACTTCGACGCCTGGGCAGGCACCTTCGGAGAACCCGTCACCGCCATGGAGTTGTCACCCGATGGCTCGGGCTATCGGCTCAACACGCGCTTCGCCCGCTTCATCAACGTCCCGGAACTCATGGCCCAGTTCCGACAGGTGGCCGACATCCGCACGGCCGCCATGCTCCAGCTCCCCGTGCCGGCCCTTCGCGGCGGGAAGCCCACGATCATCAGCGCCCCGTGTTCGCCTGAGCTGAAGCGGATCGTGGAAGGCCTCGTCCAGCGCGCCGACCGGCTTCGCACCGGCCGGGTGAAGCCCAACGAGGACAACATGCTGCTGGTCACCAGCGACGGACGAAAGGCCGCCCTCGATCTCCGCCTCATCGATCCCACGCTTCCCGACTTGCCGGACTCGAAGGTCAACCGGGCTGTCGCCGAGGTGGAACGGATCTGGCGCGAGACCGCCGAACAACGCTCCGTCCAGCTCGTCTTCTGCGACCTGTCGATCCCTGGTCCCGGCTTCTCGGTCTATACCGACATGCGCAACAAGCTCGTCGCCCGGGGTATTCCTCCCGACGAAATTGCCTTCATCCAGGACTTCGACTCCGACGCCGCCAAGGCCGCCCTGTTCCGGGACGTGCGCAACGGCCGGGTGCGCATCCTCTTCGGCAGCACGGCCAAGATGGGTTCGGGCACCAACGTCCAACGCCGCCTGATTGCGCTCCATCACCTCGACGCCCCATGGCGTCCGGCCGACGTCGAGCAGCGCGAGGGCCGGATCCTCCGGCAGGGCAACCAGAACCCCGAGGTTCAGATTTACCGCTACGTCACCGCCGAGAGCTTCGACGCCTACATGTGGCAGTGCCTGGAGACCAAGGCGAAGTTCATCGCCCAGGTGATGTCGGGTGATACCTCCCTCCGCCGCCTGGAGGACGTGGACGGCGCGGCCCTGACCTACGCCGAGGTGAAGGCCATCGCCTCCGGCAATCCGCTCGTCATCGAGAAGGCCAACGTCGACGCCGAACTGGCGCGACTCACGCGCCTGTGCACCCAGCACCGGGAGGCGGGTTACCGGATGCGCAGCCAGATCCGGACGCTGGGCGAGGAAATCCCGCGCCTGGAACGCCGGATCGCCGCCCTGGATGCCGACCTAGTCCGTCGTCAGGACACCCGCGGCGACCGTTTCACGATCACCTTGGGCAACCAGACCCTGACGGACCGGGGCGTTGCCGGAGAAATGCTCCTCCGGGTGGGCGAACGCTCCAAAGGAATCACCGGGGAACGGCGCCTCGGTTCTTTCGCGGGCTTTGATCTCTTCCTGTCACCCCTGACCTCGGGCGATGTGGAACTGATGCTCCGGGGTGCGGCCGCGCATTCCGCTCGGCTTCAGGCCACCGCTCACGGCACGACCCGGGCCTTGGAGCACCTCGTCAACAGCCTGGAAGACTCGCGCGGACAGTTGACCGAACACCTTGGGACCCTCCGGCGCCGCCTCGCCGACCTGCGGGTGCAGGCGGAGGTGCCGTTCGAGCATGCGGTTCGGCTGGCTGAACTCGCGGCAATGCATCAGGAACTGGCAGTGAGGTTGGATCTGACGAAAAGTGGTAATGCGATTTCAGTAGGCCCATCCTCCGAAACCGTCACGGACACCACGGTGCCGGAAAACTAAGGCTTCGGGTGACGGAGCACCCATCGCTAGTCGGTCTAGAGTTTGCAGCGATCGCTGCACACCGCCAAAGTAAACCGGCGGAACCTCTTGGGTTGCGAAGCGAAAATCGGCTTTGTTATTATCTGTCGGACCAACAGTTGCCTTCCCTGAAGCGCGATAGAATTGAATCGTTCGAACTATCTACCTCCATGACCAAGTTCGAAGATGTCGCGTTGCGTGCAGTTCTGGGGCAATTGCCTCCGGAAACTAGCCGCGCAGATTTCACCAATTGGGACAAGGTGAGCGCGCTCCTAGCCCGCCTCACACCGGAGCAGCGATGCGATTCAGTCTATGCCGAGTGGCTTCACCAGCTCCAAAGCTCTTCCGGCCAGATCCTCCTGAGCGTTCGGAATGACCTCATCAGCCATGGGGCACTGGCGGCGAACTATCTGGCTGAACTCGCCCAGAACGCCGATGACGCCAGCGACGGAAAGCCTGCGGAAGTCCGTATCGTATTCACCGGCGAATGGCTGCTCGTCGCGAACAATGGGCGCAAAATCACGCCGAAAAACCTGCTCGGCCTGTGCCGCTTCTTCGTCCACTTCGGTCGAGAAGCCGTGCAACTCGACAAGGAAACGATTGGACGGTTCGGCATCGGATTTAAGTCCAGCTATCGCATCGCGTCTGAGGTGTTCGTCGAGACTTGGGAGCGTGGTGTCGAACGTTTTGCCTTCCGTCTGCCAATCTGCCATCCCGACAGGCCGGAATCGCAACCTGAGCCCACGCGGCTCGCTTGGATTCGGGAGCACCTGCGGGGTGCCGGTAGCGACATCAGCGAGGAGACATGCCGAGTTGAACATCTTGGGCTTTGCACGCCAGAGTTCGTTGAAGAGCTGCCGGACGCAATTCGTGAACAGGCAAAGAACCTTCAGGCGCCGGAACGCGGCACTGTGTTTTGCTTTCACCTTCACGAAGAAGGGCGCCAGGAGGTTGCCGGCCGTATCACCGGTGAGGCGAGCGAGGTTTACGAACTGTGTCCGTTATTCCTGCCAAATCTGTTCCTTGTCCAGCGAGGCCAGGCGGAACTCAGCCGCCAGTTAAAGGACCCTGATGCCAACGATAGTATTCCTGGAACCGTCGAAGCCCGTAGAGTTGTCCTGACCACTAGGCTACCCGGCCAGCGCCGCGCCAACTCCTGCTTCTGGCGGTTGCGCGGCTTGGCCGACGGCGACAAATGGCAGATTGCGGTTCATACCGACTCGCAGTTCCGCCTCTCGGTGGCACGTGTGTCGGGCGAGGAGGAGGAGACGAGCGTCAAAGACGGCGCGGCCTATGCCTTCTTTCCTCTGAACGCCGTAAACGCTGCTTGGCCCCTGCGGCTACATCTCCATCTCGACCTACCGACCGAGCTCTCGCGTCGCGATTGGAACCATGAGCGCGCCACAGACCGAGACGCCGTGGAAGCGCAGATCCGCCGAGCCATTGCAGGCCTCGCCGCATGGTTGGAGCGACATCCGGACAAACGTCACGACGACTGGCGACTCGAAGACTTGGTGGAGCGCGTTCCGGAAAGGAACGAACTGTGGGCGTGCGCTGTCTGGGATGCTTTGCTGCACGAAACCAAGTCGCGTCGGGTTTTGCGAGTGCTGGACGGTTCGTTTGCCGCGGCAGAAGGCGAAGCGCGCACGGTGAGCGTTGCCCTCCTCGATAAGGAAGAAGCCCGCCGTGCTTGGGCTGCGCTGTTCGCAGCACGCCGCGGCCCACCGGTGGTGGAGATGCGACCGGGCATCAGCTTCGGCGTGCCCAAGTTGACCTCTGACGAGCTGGCAGAACTTCTCGCCAACTGGATGGACTGGTCGAACTCTCCTGCCGAATTCCGCCAAAGCCTGCTTCATGCAACATTGGCCTGTGCTGATGCGACCGCATCCATGGTGGAAAGTGTGCTGGGCGACTTGACGGTGGAGTTGGCATCAGGTGGAACGGCTTCAATTGTCGAACTTTTCCGACAGCCAGGAGGATCTGAACTTACCTCCGATTGGCATACCACGTTCCGTCGTCTCGCTTCGTGGACGGCAATCGCGCCATGGCGTGAGGCTTCCGTCTTTGGGAGCAAACTGGAGTCGCAATTGCGAAAGCTGGCCGATCCGGAGTTCAACCCGACTTGGGCGGAAGTGCCGCGTCGAATGGCGAACGAAGCAGCGTGGCGTGAACTCGGCGAGAAGTTTTGGCAAAGCAAACGCCTTTCCTGCCCGGAAGTTCTGGGGAATTCCGTGCTCTCCTGTTTGCGTGGACCAGCGGCCAGCGGCCAATGGCTGCTCCTGACGGAAGCCTGGCTATTGAGTGACGGTGTGCCGGACCTCTTGAAGTCACTGTTTGTCCCAATTAGCGGCGGCCGTCGTGAACATATCCGCTCCCGTCTGAGAGAGTGGCAACTGCTTGATGCCTGGATGGAAACAGCTGAGTTGCGTGTCAGAAAGGAGCTGCCAGGACGTTTGCTGAGCCAGTTGACTGAGCAAGCCTCGGGCGATGCCATTGGGTTGACCTTCAACCACGCGTTTGACGAGTTGCGACAACAGCCATTGGGGAGGCTGCGTGAGGAAGTGAATGAGGCCGCGAAGTTAGCCTCAAGCCGGTTTGTGCGCTCCCGCGCGGACGAGGATGGTTTGAAGGACAGAACGGTTGTAACCGCAGATGTAGCGGCTCCCGTTCGTGCCGCCCTTTGCTTGCTACCAGAAATGAAAGCTGCGCCACCTTGGCTGACGACTTCCGCACGTAGGCGGCTCGAATCCTTCGGTGTCATTCCTTCCTTCCGGATTCTAGACGCGAAGGAGTTGAAAGAGCGGCAAAGCCATCTTGCTCGTCATCTTTTGGATCACTTCCATCAATGGTCGGCATCAGCGCCTACCCCCGAAGCCTTGGCGGGACTTGAGGCAATGGCCGCCTCTGAATCGCGCCTTAATCGCCGCAACTGGCCGGTCGGTCTGTCGGCACAAAAGAAGCCGCTGCTCAAAGAGCTGGTGCACGCACAACCCCCGAATGCAAGCGCCAGCCCGGTGGAGCAACTGAAGCTCCTGCTCTTGGCCAAAGTCGAACGGCGCAAGGCGGACTTGCTGCCTGAGGTTCTGGCTCAAGTCCCCTCACTGGCCGAGGCTTGCGTGCAGCCACACAAGCTCGAACTGGAAGTACCCAATGTCACCCTCACGTCCATCGAACGCGGTCAGATCCCGCCCGCTGCGCTGGGGGAGGCTGCCGTGCGGGCATTGGTTGATGCGGGCGAGCACGCCCTCTTCACGACCTCTCAGCCGCTCAAGCTGCGTTGGCGACAGGACGACGAAGTCGTCGCTACACTTCCGGCGGCGGACTTTGTGGTAGACGGCGACAAACTTATCTTCGCCGACAGCCTACCACCGGCTGGTCAGGAACAGTTCCGTGAAGTACTCGCGCTCTACCAGCGGTCGGACAATCCGTCGGCAGAGTATCAGCGTGATAAAGAATCGGGCGCTTCTCCCTTCGCACTTTACCGAGATCATCGTGCGCGAATCACAAAGGTGCTGCTCGAAAAAGAAGTTCAGGCAATGGGCTATGGCCGGGAGCATGTCCTTCGGGAGCTACTGCAGAACGCCGAGAGTGCCTACGCCAGCAAGGCAAGTCCTCCGGCCGAGCCTTGGTTCCAATTCATCGTCGAGCGGCCGGCGCAAGGAAGCGTGTGCCAAGTCAGCATCAGCCATGTGGGGCGTGCGTTCAACGAGCCGGACAAGGACGGCAGGGAGCGTCCCGATGTAGAGCGCATCGTAAAGATCAATGCGCCAACCCAGAATACGGAGGACGAAATCGGCAGGTTTAACCGGGGCTTCAAGAGTGTGTTCTGTGTCGCTCTCGACCAGCGCGTCCACATCCGCAGCGGTGGCTATGATTTCCACGTGCAGGACCTGTTGCTGCGCCACCCAGACCCACCAGTACGAACGCTCGGCGACCAAGACCCCGTGACAAGGTTCACATTTCGAGCGCAATTCGCGGACGCCAGGGCGATGTTGGGTCACACAGAAGCCCTCAAAGCCAATTTCCCGCTGCCGGTGCTCAACGCGTCCAGCTTCGTGTTCCTCCGTTACATGCGCCGGGTTACGGTGAAGTTCGAAGGCAGGGAGTGGACTTGGAGAATCAGCCGCCAACCCGAAGCCGATGGTTGGGAAAGAGTAACAGTGGATGCGTGCAACAATCGCGCACCTGAAGTCTTTCTTGTTTTTCGTGGCCGCCAGGAAAATAGCACAGGCCGAAGTTTCTCTGCAGCGCTTCGCCTGAACCAGGAAGGTCTTCCCACCAAGCTCGACGAGGACTGGCGCACTCTTCGGCTCACCTTCGAGACGGATGAGCGATTTAATCTGGACGTGCTGATCAACGGTCAGTTCGACGCCGAACCAGGCCGACGGAAGCTGGTCAAGGTGGCGGAAAGCGGGCTGGTTGATGCGGCGTTTAACGCTGTCGTGACGCGCTGCGAGTTGGAACTCACCCGAGAGAATTCGAAGCGGCGCTGGCTGGCTTGGGCACGCGTGATAAATCTCAGCGACGGCGTGAAAGCACTGAAGGACAAGGCTCGGTCATTCGAGACCATTTCCAGGCGCGTCGAGCAATTTCTGACGACTCACGTTCCACACGGCAACGGCAGCAGGCCGGTCGGGCAACTTGTTTTCCCCACTGGCTTGATGCGCGAACTGCTCAAGGCGAACTTCGCCGGGCGCTGGGGCATTCCATCGGGCGATTGGATTGATGCGGAGGTTGAGAAGGAACTACCCGCCGTAGAGCGCCAGAAGTTCAGTCTAGACGATTGGTTGAGCCGAGAAATACCGCTCACGCCGAAGCTCAAGTCACTTAGGGCCGATTTGGATACCGCACAGTTTGAGAAGCTGTCCAAGCGATTCTCCCAGCCGCAGAAGGACGAATTTGCTAAGGCCCAACGAATCTTGGCGGAGAAACTTCGTCCAGTAGCACCGATTCTGCCCACAGAAACACCGCCGGACCCGCGCGAAGAATGGTCCGTGGCGGACCTTTGGCACTGGTGGGGACGCCAAGGAAGACCGGTCGACGACTACATCTTGGAGGGTGGCGACAACTGGCCTCTTTGGGGACTAAGTCCCGATTCATCTGAACCCGGACAACCCAAGAACGCTCTCGCCATCGCTTTGGATGTTAAAGCTGACCCAGACAGCACAGTTCGCAGCACTGTAATTAGGGATACGTTGCTGGCCATCAACGACGATGAAGGTAAAGGGCTATGGTATCGTGTAATGAGCTTTGCCTGTCTGATGTCGGCCGGTAGGCGAATGAGCGAGCTTCGAGCCTTTTGGACGCGTGATTTGGAGGAGCGGGGCTTCTGGCAGGCTACCTCGGGCAAAGAGTTCGGCGATGGAACCGATGCCTTGTTTGATGAGCTGTTGCGTCGTCGGTTCGCCGACTTCACGGCTTCGGGCGAGGGCGCGCACTTCTGGCGGCGTGTCTTCTACGATTTACGGAAGATACATCGGTTGGTGTGGAAAGACGAGTTTCCCACCGTGCTGCTCGAATTGGCACAGAGCCGTGAACGCGGCGTGGAACTATTGAACTTTCTTCGCTCCGGCCAGCTTTCCGGTCAGCAGGCTTGGGAAGGTGTGTTTGGCCAAAGCGCAGGCGTGCCCCTCTTCTTCCTCGTGCGTGAGTTGCGACGTTTGCGAGTCATTGAGAATCAGCAACTCGACCCGCTCGCATTCTTTGCCTGCGCGCCGGTACGTCGGGCGGCGTGGCGGCTGTGCTGGCTTGATGACGATATGGTCCGGCGCACGGACTTCGGCAGCCTCGCAAACGTGAGTGAGATGCTGCACCGGAAGATTGCCAGCGACCGTGCGCATGGTTCCAAGTTGCTCGTGGATTACGACATTCCCCTGCTGCACTACGGCCTGACCCAGTGAATTGCATGGATTCAAGCTTCTCGGCTAACGCCCGCGTCATCCACCGCGCGCATCCGGAATACGGCTTCGGCTTGGTGCGCTACGTAGAGGAGGATGCCTTTGGCGAGGTGCGTTTGCAGGTGGCGTTCGACCACCTCGACAACCTGGAGAATGTTGCTCCGGAGCAAGTGGAGGTGGTGGGCGATCCGCTGGCAGATGCGGCAGGCCGTCGATGGGGCGGCGTTGAGGCGTTTCGGCGCAAGCTCGCCGTGGGTTTGGTGATCGGGGAGAACAATCTGACAGGTGGGTTCACAAAGTCGGCAGTTCAACCGTTGCCGCATCAGGCATTCATGCTGGACAAGGTGCTCTCGGCCGAGCGTTTTGGGCATGTCCTGGCGGATGATGTCGGGCTGGGCAAAACCATCGAGGCAGGTCTGATCATCACTTGCATCATCCGTCGTGAGCCACCCCAGCGTATCATGATCGTTTGTCCGGCGGGTCTGGCGCTCCAGTGGCAGGACGAGATGGAGGAGCATTTCGGTCTGAACTTTTCCATCATGGGCGACAACTTCGACGGGAAGCGGGTCGCGAGCTGGCAGACTCAATCACTGATCATCGCCCCCCTGGACCGGATCAAGCGCGATGAGTATCGCGACTTGCTGAGGCAGGTGGGCGGATTTGACTTGGTGGTTTGCGATGAGGCTCACCGGTTGACAGCTCGCCGCCAGTTCCTCGATAACCGGCTGGCGAAGACAGCGAACTATCGGCTTTTCGAGTTTCTCGTGGAGAGCCGCCTGATCCGATACGTCGACAACAACGATCACACTCCACGTTCACCCCGTCTGTTGCTGCTTTCGGCCACTCCGCATCAAGGCGACGACGAACGGTTCCTGCATCTCCTGTATTTGGCCCGGCCCGATTTGTTCGACCCCAGCAAACAGTCGGACGGACAACTATCCACAGCGGCGCTGGTAGAGACTCTGACCCGCACGCCGAAGTCGCGCGCCGTTGATTGGGATGGCCAGCCAATCTTCAAGGGCCACGTAACGCAGACTTATGACGTCCGCTGGACAGCGGAAGAGACAGAAGTCTCCCGGTTGCTGACTGAGTACATCCTCAAGAGCCTTGATTTTGTGCGCGACTCCGATCGTGGGACCCAATTGGTGGTGCAATTGGTGATGCACACGTTCCACAAGATTGCGGCCAGCAGTTGGCCTGCACTGGAGGCAACACTGCAACGCCGATTTGAATCACTGGCTGGAAGGGTGCAGAAGCTCAGCGATCTGCTGGGCAACGGGACGGAGGATGATGACGAGGATAGTGAGGTGCGGGATTTCGTCCTGCCTGCAAAAGCCTTCTTCGAGAATGAGAAGGTGTTGCTGGAAATGTTGCTGGGACGTTTGCGTGGACTGACGAAGGATTCGAAGTGGGATCGGTGTGCGGACTTGCTGTGTCAACTCGAGACCGTGGAGCCTGGCGTCAAGGTGCTGTTGTTTACGCAGTACCGGACTACCCAGTTGATGTTGAAGGAGCGGTTGGAGGCGATGTTTCCTGGCGCCCCGGTCGAGATCGTTCACGGGGAGGTGGACGCTGTGGATCGCCGACAGGCCCGCATTCGATTCGAGAGCGAGTCCCGTTTTCTCGTGTCCACTGAGGCCGGTGGTGAAGGCGTCAATCTGCAGAAAGCGTGCCACGTCATGGTGAACTACGACCTGCCGTGGAACCCGATGCGGTTGCAGCAGCGCATCGGACGGCTTGACCGTTATGGCCAGCAGAAGGAGGTGAAGGTGTTCAATCTTCGCGTCCCGGATTCGTGGGATCAGCAGATCTCGACCCGCATCCTCGAACGGCTGGATGTGATTCAGCGTACGATGAGTCTAATGGGGGCAGGTTTGTTGGAGGACTACCGGGAGATGATTCTTGGAGAGATTGCCGAGCAAATCGACGTGAACCGGCATTTCAAGGAATCACGCAGCGGTGGCGACGTCAGTGAAGAGAGAGTCGATGAATGGGTTCGCGGAGCCGTTGAATCGGTTGAACGATGGAGAAAGTTGTTTAGCCCTGAGATGGGAATGGAACAAGACGCCGCGCGCCTCCGTCCCACGCTTACAAGCGATGATTTCAAGACTGCATTTCAAAACGCGTGCGCCGGGCAGGGCATCCATTTGCGAGAGACGCGAAACAATCGAAGTGCCTTCGTGCCGGGTGTTTTCAACTTTGACCTACCGGCGGCGTTCCGTGACCCCGTCTTTCGACCCTCAAGGACGATGCATGTGGCGTTCGACCGAGCCATTTACGCCGCGGTGCGCGGGCAAGATCTGGGTACGGTGCGTGGACAACCCATCCGCCCGCAGTTGTGTGGTTTCGGTGAGCCCTTCACAGACTGGGTGATGCAGGCCGCGACGAATGCGAGACCGCAAGAAAGTGCCTTTGCCTTGTGTGCGCCTGACGGATGGGAGCGTGGGACTGGCTGGCTGATGGTCTATTCGCTCCGGTGGATGGGTGCGGCTCGACGGCTTTCGGTTTCAGATTCACTGGCGATTGTCTTTATCGGGGCTGCCGGAAGTGTCGTTCCAATCGACGCGGCAACGGCAGCAACGCTTGTGTTGGCTGAGGCCGATCAGCCGGGGAAGCTGCCACTACCTGCCGATGATCAGGTGAATCAGGCGAAGAAATGTGCCCAGGACGTACTCCGCGAGGTAGTCGCGGCAAAGCGACTTGGACTTCGAACCTCAGCGGGGATTTCACTCCTACTTGTCGCCAGCCTTGAACAGGGTGACTGACGCGATTTCAGCGCAACACCCCTGCCAAACACTTCCGCCATTGCTCTTCGAACTGGCCCAAGGCCAACCGGTCGTGGGTGGAAGGCAGTTGGGGACGGATCTGTTCGGCCGTAGCAACGATGCGTTCCTCATTCTCCATCAGGAGCGCCAGCGCAGCGCGGACAATCACACTTAACGGCACCTTACAGCCGCTGGCGTTCTGGAGCCTCAGAAGGAAGGCGTTCAGCTCGGCATCCTCGGTCCGGGTGAGGACGAAGCGTTTGGTGATGGTGGGCTCGGCCACCGGTTCCGGCTTCGGCGCCGCCGGGGTCAGGGTCAGGCGCGGGGCCGGAGCGTCCAGCGACCGACGGACCGAGGTCGTTACCTGGCGGACCAGGTCGGCGCGGATGGGATCGTAGGGGAGTTCGGTTCTTGGATTCCTAGGCATGGGCCACCTCCCCGGTTGTCGCCAGCGACTCGCGTCGGGCGTTCAATCGTTCCTCGAATTCCTTCGCCAATGCCCGGTATTCGTCGGCCACCGGGTGATCGCCCTGGTGCTGCATCAAGGTCTGGCCGGCCTTCTGGGCCTCCTGCACCGCCACGCTGCGGCTGATCTCGGTGGCGAACTTCAGGGATTGGCCGTCGGCATCGACGCAAGTGCGCTCCACGTAGGCGACGAGTTCCCGGGCCAGCCGGGTCTTGGGCCGGGGCACGGCGCACAGGATCACCCCCAACAACGACAATTGGGCATTGGCATGGCGTTGGGCAGCGGCGATGTCTGACAACGCCTCGGCCAGCGCACTGACGGCCAGGTGATCCGGCATGGCGCTCAGGACGGCGTAGTCGGCCACCTTCAGCGCCGGGATGGTGGTCTTGGTCTTTTGCGGCGGGGTATCGAGGAAGATGTAGTCGTAACGCCCGCGCAGCTGGTTCATAGGCTCGATGAGGAGGTCCTGGTGGATCAGCCACGGGTTTTGCGCCAGGAAGGTGTCGAGCTCGGCCAGCTTCCGAGAGCTGGGCACCAGGTGGATGTTCGGCGGCAACGGCACCTCGGGTTCGTCGTTGGTGATGATGGTGTCCTCGGCGTTCTCCGCCCCGGTTAGCAGCTCGAAGCTGCTGATCCACCCGTCGGTCGGCGCCCGTAAGGCCTTGGTCGCCCCCGAGGTCATGTCCAGGTCGATGATCAGGGACTTCCGGCCGCGCTCGGCCAGCGCCCCGGCGATTTGGATTGTGTTGGTGGTTTTGCCGACGCCGCCCTTCTGGTTGCCGACGGCGATGACGGTGGTGTTTCGGATTCGTTCGTTCATGGGTCTCCTTTCAAAACAGGTTGAGATGGCCACTTGGCCAACGGGCGGGTGCCGCGCCGTCGGGCCAACGGGCCATGGCGGACTTTCCCACAGTCCGCGCTTTCCACGCCAGAGGTCGGCCTCGTCTGTTTGAAACGGGAACAGGAGTGGGTGCGCTGGCCAAACCGCCCTTTGGCCAAATGGGATAAACTAGGTGCAATGGCCAACGGGCAAACCGGCCTCTTGGCCAACGGGCGACGTTCCACTGCAGTTCATCCCTTGTGCGAACCGGCCGTTCCGGGGGATGCATCCGACCCAGGAGGATTCCTATGACCACCGGCTACAAGACCGTCACCCCCATCCAACTCGGTAACCTGCTGCACGCCCTCAAGACCGGTGCCATCCCGTGGTCGGGGGCCCGGGTCTGGTTCGCCTGCCTGGAGATGGTCGCCATCCGGGAGGCCGCCCGACGGTCCGTCCCGGTCCGACGAAACCGTTCGGCACCGACCCCAGATTTCAGCCTCGATGAGGTTGTCGCCCGCACCGCTCTGGCGCCTCGGGTTGCCCGACGCTCCGTGGGACGCCTGCAACGTCTCGGCCTGCTGATTCTTTCCAAGACGGAGATTCTGTTCCCGTCCGATCCGCTCCCGGAGGCCTCCACGCTGATCGAGGCAATCTCCGGGGGACGAAGTCCCCGACGGCCGATCCCGATTCCGCGTCGTCTGGCGCGGCATCTGGCTTCCAGTCCGGACGCCACCGCCGGACACGTCATGCTGGGCTACGTGATCCGGGGCTTCAGTTTGGAACGAAGGAGCGGGGAGATCCGGTCGGCTGGGACGGTAAAGGCAGGATGGCTGGCCGACACCCTTGGCCTCGGTCTCCGCACGGTGAAGTCCGCCCAAGCCCGGCTCCGGGCCGTGGGCTGGATCACCAAGGACACGGGCTCCAAGCAATGGAAGCTCAACCGGGACGGTGCCTGGTTCCGGATCGACCCCGACTGGCAGTACCCCGGCCAAAGCATCGGAACGGCACCCCTCCCAGCCGAAACCGGCACTCCGGCGGCACTCCTAAAGAAAGACCGGGAAACTCCTTCGGAATCTAAAAACCAGAGAACTCACTCTGGTGTTTGTTTTTTGGGGAATGGGAGGGGAACCGCCGATGGCCAAGGCCTCGGCAACGCCGTCGCGGTACCGTGCGACCCAAGCGCCGAACAAAGACCCACACAGCACAGACATCCGTCGAGATCGGCGCAACCGGTGGCTCCCGCAGCTCCGCGCCTCAGCGACATCCGTCCGGAGGATCTGCACTCCCCAGAGCGTCTCCAGGCCCTCCGCCGACAGGCCCTAGCCCGCGGTTGGATCCGAGACTGCGAGGCCGACACGCTGAACTTCTTTGCCGCCGCCGTCCGAGCCCGGTCCACCGAGGCCCGGGACCCCGTGCGGGTGTTCGTCTCGTTGGTCCGGGGACGTCGATGGGGCTTCGTCACTCAAGCGCAGGAGCACGAAGCTCGTCGGATGCTCCGACTGCGCGAAGCGGCTCGCGGCGGCTCCCCGGTCGAGCCCAACCGAGCGGCTGAAGTCGTGGCCGGACTCTTGTCTGCGCTGAACTCGCGATGGGGCCATCCGCCCATAACCCCCGACCAGCCACGCATTGCCCATGCCCGAGCCTCTACCGTGGCGAACCCGCAGGGCGCATTCTAGGACCGCGAAAAGAATCCCAAGCAGGCCCGCACGGAAGGAGCTGGGTGAGCCTGAAGCGGAGAGCGCTGGAGGAAACCATGAGTGACCATTCAAAGATCGAGTGGACGGATGCGACGTGGAACCCCGTGCGGGGCTGCACCAAGGTCAGTCCCGGCTGTGCCCACTGTTACGCCGAGACGTTCGCCGAACGATTCCGGGGTGTGGCGGGGAGTCCCTTTGAACAGGGATTCGACCTCCGGCTGGTGCCCGAGAAGCTCGGCGAGCCATTCCGGTTCGCCCAGCCCAAGCGCATCTTCGTCAACTCCATGAGCGACCTGTTCCACGTCGGCGTCTCCGACGACTACATAGAGCGGGTGGCCCGGGTGATGGCGGCCAGTCCGTGGCACACCTACCAGGTCCTCACCAAACGGTCCGAGCGCCTGCGGGATCTGCTCCGGGGACGACTCCGGTTCGCCGCGGAGCTGGAGCACATCTGGTGGGGCGTCAGCGTCGATGACCGCCGCTTTGGACTGCCGCGGGTGGAGCATCTCCGGGAGTCCGGCGCGGCCATGCCATTCCTTTCGGTGGAGCCCTTACTGGAGAATCTTGGTCCCGTGGAGTTCGGTGGACTGGCGTGGGTGATCGTCGGCGGGGAGAGCGGTCCTGGCGCCCGCCCAATGCCGGCCGAGTGGGTCCGCCCGCTTCGCAACCACTGCGTTCAGCGCGGAGTGCCGTTCTTCTTCAAGCAATGGGGTGGCGTCCGCAAGCACACGACCGGTCGCGTGCTCGACGGGGTTACTTGGGATCAATTCCCCGTCCGCCAGCCCGCCCCAGTGCCTCCCTTGGTCGAACGCCGGACCATGGCTTTGAAGCATTCCTTGCCGCTAAGTGAAGGCGAGGTCCCGGGGCACGGATTCAATCCAGCGTCATGATCCTATCGCCAACTTCACATGAGCAGCGACATCAAGCCGGTTCGTCTCAGTCAACTGCCAGAACTCATCGAAGAATTCTTCGCGCGGGGTTACCGGGAGCACCGTCTCGGCCTCGGTGGAACATGGATGGGTTCGGATCTGTCCTGGCTACGGCCGGATCGGTCTATTGACCGGGAAACTTTTGGCAACGTCTTCAGTTTTCGGAGCCCGGCGGGCGACCAACTTCCGCCCCCGGAATGGTCCGAAACCGACCCCATCGTTGCGCAACGCATCACGTTCTCGGGTAATCCGCTGGTATCACGCCTTTGGGGTCTCTCTTCGCCCGACCGGCGATTGTCCTTGGTTGGGATGCGAAGCCGGGCCACGAAACAGGCGGTCAAGTTTCTCCAAAAAGTCGCGCTTCTCGAATCCGAATCCGACCTGCCGATTCTGGGGCGTGGCTGCCACTGCGCGGTATTCCATTGTGGAGCGGCTCCGGACCAGACCCCGCGTCTGGAAACCAGCGTCCTGTTTGCCCAGCAGTATCGGCTGCCCAGCGGCAAAGAGGTGCATTTCCCTCTCGTGCTGGCACCCGGTGCCGTGAGCGAACTGATTGGGCGTTGGGAGTGGCGCAGACTTAGCGAAAATCTTGGGACCTTTGGGCTGACCGAGCGCACCCAAATCCCTGAGAACCTCTTTTCAACCCCTACTCTGAGGGATCTTGGACGGAACGACGAAACTCACCCCGATCGGCGCCTTGCGGGTTCGGAGCTGTTCGCGGCTTGGCGGAATCAAGCTGCGATCAAGGGCTTTGATGAGGAACGGGTGGAAGCCATGTTCGCGGCCGGTCAACTCCTGGGTAAGGTGGTCCGCTGGGATCGGAACGGTCTGGACCCGGAGGGACTCAATGCAGTCTACGATGCGGTCGCCCGGACGGGTTCCAAGCTCTCCACTCCAACTCCAACGATAGAGAAAGATCGCAGTCATGGCTCGTCTCTCTGATTACAGGCCACCACCAGCCATCCCGATTACTCCAGCGCATGTGCCTACCGTAGCGCGACTGGCAGGCGCATCGTAGATCTGCGAAGGCAAGCCAGCGCGTGCCGCCACTGGATGACCGGGGAAAGCGGTGAAGCAAACCGTCAGCAACTCCGGATGGGAGGACGACTGGCACCGAGAGTGCCCGAGGAGCAAACGGATGAAACTGCTGACGGTGACGCCCCTGGGGCGAAACCGGGACAAATCGCGCCTGTGGATCGAGACCCGCCGACTCGAAGCCTTGGGCTTTCCGCCCGGCACCCCGTTCACGGTGGAGGCACGAAGCGAAGAACTGATCCTGCGCCCGTCGATCCTAGCTGAGAACCACGTCTCCAGTCGCCGGACCGCCACTGGCCTGCGTCCCATCATCGACGTCGCCAACCAAGCCTACCTCGGGCCACTGGGCGAATTCCCGGAGCTGAAGGTCACCGGTTGGCATCAGCGCCTCTCGGTCACCCCGACCCGACGCGCGGCAGCCATCCTGCGGAGTCGTCACCTGACGCCCCCCTTCCGGGTGCTGGAGATCTTCGCCGGAGGCGGCACGCTGACCGCCGCCGTTGCCGGGGACGATGCCTACACCGTTTCGGCTGGAATCGAGATCGACCCGAGGTTTGCGGACATCTGGCAGGCCGCACATCCCGAAGCGGCACTCATCCAGGCCGACATCCGGGCGGTCGAGACGTCGGATCTCCCCGAGTTCGATGTTTTGATCGGAGGCATTCCCTGCACCAGCCACTCCACCCTCGGGCGAGCCAAGAAGAGTCTCGCTGGTAAGCCAGAACTGGGTGACACGGGTGACCTCTTCCTTCCGGTGATCGGCATTGTCCGCCAACGCATGCCCGCCGCGATCCTGTTTGAGAACGTCCCGTCCTTCGGAACCAGTCTGGCCGGACAGCTCCTGACCACCCACCTCGAACGCCTCGGCTACCATGTCTTCACCACCGTCCTGAAGCCGAACGAAGAATGGAACGAGATCGAGGACCGCAAGCGCTGGATCCTTGTCGCCACCCTCGACCGGCCGTTTGAACTCCAGGTTCCCGGCATTCCCAACACCATCCCCGTGTCCGCCTTCCTCGACCCGCCCGATCCGGAACGCGACGCCGCCGATGCCCGCCGCATTGAGCGAACCATTGCCGGCCTGCGCGCCCACAATGCCCGTCATGCGGCCCTCGGCAACGGCTTCGGGTTCACGGTGCTGGATGGCGCCGAGACGCGGCTGCCCGTCATCCCGCGGAGCTACCACAAAATCAATACCGGCCCGTTCGTGCAAACCCGCCACGGACTCCGAATGCTCCGTCTGCCGGAGCTGGAACGAATCCGAGGGAACGAGGCCCGCACCACCGACTACACAACCGGCGCGGAGCTACTGGGACAAGGAGTGCTCACCGGGCCATTCCGGCAGATTCTCGCCCAATTGCGCCTTTAGCGGTCGAACCCTAATAGCGCTTTCCGCGGTAGGCGCAACTCCAGATGCCACATGCGTTGAGGAAGACCGCGAAGCTCTTCCCAGTCAACATGCTCGGGTCACCCTTGCCGAGCGAACCCTCGCCACTGTAGCGTTCTCAGTGAAGCAGACCCGAAAAAAGCGCAGCCGATGACCAACGCTATTCAACTCGAACGCGACGAAACTATCCAGTCTGTCGAGCATCATCACGCCACCTTGCAGGCTGCCACCGGTGACTTGCAGATGTGGATACCTACCGACATTCCGGAGCGCATCGGAGTTGACGTGTCGATTCTTCAGTTGCTGATGACTTGGAGCCAAAAGCAAACCGTGCCGAGCCTTCGCACTCGCGGGATGCTGCTCGCTGATGCGGACGCCGGTCTGAGCAAGCTGTGCGACAACGTGGTCGGCCTCTCTGCGGTCACCCTAAGCAAGATGATTTCTTCTTGGGACCAAGAGGACATTCGATCACAAGCACATGCTAAGGCGAGCCAACAAGTAGATGAGATGGTCAAGGAGTGCGCCAAGTTCCAACGAGGCGCCTCTTTCGCAGTCCTGTGCTTCGACGGAACTTCCAAAGCTCACCCACGCAACCTGTACTATGCCAACGGTGACGTGCTATCCGAGAGGGATCTAAAGCTTCTCTTCACGAAGCGCCTCAAACTGGCGGAGCCTAACAGTGCGAGACGCGAGCGCATCGAGGAGGTCGCCATGAGACTCGCCACGATTCTGTTCGAGACTTTCCGGAATACCCATCAATGGGCGCGAACGACGGTCGATGGCGTGCCGATCCGAAGGGGAGTGCGGGGTTTGCTCATGCGGCGGTATCGGCAGCATCCTGCTTCAACTGGATCCGCGTTAAGAGACCGTCACGAGCAGGACGCCCCGCTAGCCAACTTCCTGGCCAACTACCTCGATCACACTGCAAGTGGTGGTATGCTTGAACTATCGGTTTTCGACGGAGGACCTGGACTCGTCCGTCGGTTGCGGGGCACGAGCGATCTGACTTCGCTCTCGCTGGAAGATGAGCGAGCGACTTGTTTTGAATGCTTCAACAAGCACAAGACTTCATCAGGCGTACCCCATCGGGGGATTGGGTTGTATGCCTCAATGCGTGAACTCAATAAACTCGGTGGATTCCTACGGCTACGTACGGGTCGCCTGTCACTGTATCGAAGCTTTCACGAGGATCCTTTTCGTGAAGGCGAGCCAGCCTCTTTCGCCGATTGGCCAATTCAGGACGGGCATCCATACGCTGACGTCGCTGGGACAGTGTTGACGTTTCTCATCCCGATCCCAGAGGAGCAGCCGTGAGCGACTTCTCTTCAAGAAACGGCATCTTCGTTACCGTTGAAGCCCTTCGTCCAGGCTCGACCGCCGAGCTCGTCGTTTACCTAGGAGTAACGTCTTTGAAAGCTGCTGAGGCGGTGACTCAGATGAAGTCTTTCTTAGAGCGCCATCCTCGGAAATTAGATTCGATCTGCCTCGTCGCGCCAAGCTTTCGGTCGGCTACAGTCAAGAAGGTATTGGACTGTGATGACTTCGTGGAGTTAAAGGCCAGATATGGTGTGGAGAGTCATCCATGTCTCTTCCAACGAGATGGTAGGATTGCTGAGATCGATGCTGAGGCCCCCCTCCGTCGACCACGAATGCTCAGGCGGATTCTCACGGAGGTTGTGCGGTCACGGCACGGCGTACTTGGCGCTTCAGCAGCGGTTCACTACGCCAAGCCCTCACAAAAGCACTCCGATCAGTTTATCCGTGCCGGGAACGTGCTCGTGAACAGCGTCGAGGCGGAGGTGATTGCGTGGGGATGCCTGCCCCACATTACAGGCGATGTAGCTTTTATCTACACGGACACCGGTGCGATTAACGTGGTTGCATCAGCAGTCCGAGACTTGCTTGCCGGGTTTGGGGCGGCGACGGCATTCTCGGTCGACAGCTTCGGTTCCTACAAGGGATTGGAGACGTTTGCTGGAATGAGAGACGGCAGCATTTGGCTAATCTCCGGAACTACCAGTGGCAGCTTAGCCAAAAGGATTATTGAGAAGCAGATGGTCGAATCTCGCCAAATTGTGAGCCTGTTCTCTCTCGGTGCACCAAAGGAGACCGCGGTGTGCCATCTTGACTATGACGAGCAGCACAATCCAAGTGGCTTGCCGAGCATTCAGTCGCATCCACCAGACGACTGTCCTTTGTGTCGTGCCGGATCGACACCGCTGTGGCTTACAGACGAGCATTTTCTCGTTTCAGACATTGCGGTCACGCCTTACCTGCCTAAACGGGATGACCTGTCAAAGGAGACATTGGCAGCTCTTCACCAATTTGTTGGCCAGAATGTGTTTCGGGTGCTCTTTCAGCCTAATCAGCATACCGAGCGATCCGACATCTTCTTGGACCTGGAGCCTCACTCAAGTGATTTGCTCGCCTCATCTCCTACCGCAATACCGAAGTTGGCAGATCGATTTAGGTGTCGCACACAGCAGTCGCTGCCTGCTGCGGTTGACGCAATTGTGCACCTCGATGACCCTGCTTCCCAAGCGCTAGCTTCAGGCATTGCAACCTACCTCCACGGACGCGGGCTCAGACCGACACAAGTTGGGGCCAGCATGCTGGTCACTCATTTGTTCGATCCTGAACCTGAATCTGTTGTTGTTGTGGCCTCCACTGTGGCCTCGGGGACATCGGTGATAGATTTATCGCGCACTTTGCGCGCGAAGAGTTCGGTGAAGGCGGTCTCTTATGTCGTGCTGGTAGATAGGAGTTCAACTGAGGAGCGTGCGAGACAGACCCTGCAAAGCGTCACCACCACCGAAGATGGCCATCGTTACGATTACCATGTCATCGCCAGACTCCCGCTCCCTGATCCGTCTACAGTTGCCAGAAACGCGTGGGACGACGAGACACAACTTCTGCAACGCCTCTTGGAGCATTCTTACGATAACGCCCTTAACGATATCCTCGAAGCTCGCAGTGATGTTCTGCGGCGGGCCAAGGATCGCAGCCAGCGTGGGCTAAGCGGGGATCTGTTCTGGCCTTCGGATGATGGTTCCCCGTTGAATTTGTCGCATGGATTCGTTTTTCTTCCGAGCGGCTGTCCGCCGCAAAGGGCTTCCCAAGCAGACGTCTACAGCATAATCAGGTGCCTGCTCCATAGCCTTCGCACCAAGGGAAAAGATGGCAAAGAGCCCCCGCTCAAGCAGCACCCGTTGCATCGCAAGGTGCTCGACGTCGGAGTCTTCTACCGGTTCAACGATCCGGTGCTCCAAGCCGCATTCCTCAGAGCTGCGACTCCGGCCGAGCTGGACTACTCGAATTCGGACATCGGAAACCAAAGCGCCAACGCGCGCTTGCTGCTTATGCGCATCTTTAAGGACCCACTAGCTCCAGCCATCGAGTTCGCCCTTGCTTTAGCGGTTGGGCGTCTGCGGATCACCGAGGATGACAAGGCGCTGGTTTTAGCGGAGGTCGATGGACTTAAGCCACCGTTGGGCAGGGTAGCAATGGCTTTCATCAATGCTTGGAGGGAAAGTTGAGCGTCGCCCTTTTGTCTCAAGCCTGCACGAAACTTCATGGTGCTATCGCAACGATTTCGGTTTGGTCACATGCCAGACGCTAATATAGCTAAAGCTGCCTAGCCGCGACTAGGTCTAAAAGCGCCGTGCAATCCATCGGAGAGGACTGAGTTCAAGGGCTGATCGAGAATTTGCCGACAACGCTCGATATTCACTGACCTCCCATTCACCAACCGTCCTTTCAGTTCCTTGGGAAGGATCTCCGAGAACTTGAAAGCAGATTCGGCCTCTGGGTCGACCTGAATTGTAATCTCCGAGTCGGCCAAGCCCCGGAGCTTCTCGATGCACTCGCGGGCTTGGTTGACATCCACCCGCAACTGAACCGCCAGGCTGTCGGCTTCTGCCACGATATCGCAATGATGCCGAAGAAGGTCGGCCAGGGTGTCGTTGACCTGCTGGCCTGCAAACGTCCACCACTCGGTCCGACCAGATTCCTTCGCTGGTAGCAGGTGCGTGTGCTCCGCCCGGACCCACGCGAATTCATCCCGAATCTCCTTCAGTGCTTCGGCCGCACGTTTGGAGAGATGGTTGGGTGTCGTTTCGTCGGCAGCGACTCGTTGGATGCCTTGGGCCAATTTGTAGGAAAGTCCCGGGGATCCGCCCATCCAACGGGTTTTGCCTCCCGAGCCGTCAGGTTCGACGTGGGCCTTCCGGGCTTTCCAGTCGACGTGGAGGACCCTCCAGGTGCGCCCTGCCAGTCCAAGGAATCGCGGTCCGTCGACCTGCGTGAGGAAGTTGCCTTGGTCCACGGTTCCGACTTCCTGGTTTCCGTGGAAGACGGTGAAGACCGGCGGGGTCGTGAAGACCGAAAGCAGTTCGGAGAAGTAGCGGTAGCCGTAGTCAGCTTCGGCGGTTGGGCCGAGCCCGAGGACTCCTTGGTCGTTCACGAGAATTCCCGTCCGCACCAAATGCTCCAAAAGCCCTTGGATTTCCTCTCGCGGCAGATCCCGGACGAAGGGGATGCGTCCCAGCCACTGCTGTAGACCGAGGATCCCCAGCCCGTTTTCCTGAAGAATGATGGCGAGAAGCTGCTGCGTCAGGATGTGGTAGGGAGCAGCTGGAGCCGAAATCGGTTCCACGAAGCCGGCTTCCCACAGGGCGACGAGCGCGATGGTTCGGTGGAGCGCAGGTTGGGAAGTGGCGAGAAACAGGCAGTTCCGACGCGTTCCGGGGCGTCGGCCGGTTCGACCAATGCGTTGAAGGAAGGAGGCAACGGTGTTCGGACAGTCGATCTGGATGATGCGGTCGAGGTTCCCGACATCGATGCCCAGTTCGAGAGTGCTGGTGGCGACGATGACGCAGTTGGACGCCTGACTGAACGCTGCCTCGGCCAGTCGACGCTGATCGACGCTGAGGGAACTGTGGGAAAGGTAGGTTTCGACGCCATGACTGCGGAGCGCAGCAGCGATCTGCTCCACACGGGAACGGGAATCGCAGAAAACAAGCCGCTTCTCCCCTCGGTGGAGAGACGAGATGACGATGGCCGCGTTCTCCAGGCTGCCAACGAAATCGATCTGGATCTCCGGCGCAGCGATGCCGCTGGAGGGCGCCACGACGGTCGTCTTGTTTCCGCTGCAATGCCCGGCGAACCATTCCAGCAATTGGTCTGGATTCCCGACGGTCGCGGAAAGCCCGATCCGTTGGGGTTCGGCCGGGGCCAGACGGCTGATTCGCTCCAAGACAAACAGGAGATGCCAACCCCGGTCGTCACCGGCGAAAGCGTGGATCTCATCGACCACCACGGCCCGCAGCGAGGCGAAGAACTGCCGGTGCTCCACCTTCCGGGAGACCAGCATCGCTTCCAGGGATTCCGGGGTGGTGAGCAGGCAATCCGGGGTCGTTCGGAGAATCTGCTGTCGCCGCGACTGGGCGATGTCGCCGTGCCAGACCGCACAGCTGCGGCCGACCAAACCCAAGTAGTATTCCAGCCGCTCATGGAGGTTGTTCAGCAGCGCCTTAAGCGGGCAAATGTAGAGAATCGAAAGGCCGTCCCATTCCTCGGTGAGCATCCGGGACAAGAGCGGGAAGATGGCTGATTCGGTCTTGCCGCCTGCGGTGGGTGCGATCAGCAGGGCGTGATCGCGCGCCAGAACCGGCCCGATGCTGAGCTCCTGCAGCGGACGAAGTTCCTTCCACCCCAGCGAATTGACGATGTGGTGCTGAAGCGCTGGGTGGAGCTTTTCGAAATGGCTCACAGGCTCAATTTGATGTCATCGACGCTCGCCACTCCGGCGGCGGATTGCTCGACCAACGTCAGTTCCGTGGGGGTGACCGTCAGCGCGTAATCGCGACGGGGATCGAAGTCCGGAAACTGGTCGATGCGGTCCAACACGTCGCCGACTAGCTTCTTGAGGTAGAGCCGAGGGGCGACGCCCACTTTCCCGCCCAGCTTCCCGGCAACCGCCTGCGCCAAATCCTCCAGCAGAGCTGAATCGGCTCGCTGCCGAATCCTCTCCGTGTGTGGCGATCCTTCGGCGAACAGATGGGTCACCCGTGTTCCCACCTCGATCAACGAATCCTTGGTGAAGGGCGACAAACGCAACTGAACCGCCCTCGGATTGTCAAAGCGTGCCTCCGTCGTGAAGTCCACGTGAAGCCGTTGCGCCAGGGGCGCGAGACGCTGGATTCCCTGCGGACCGTCAAAGAAAGCCGGAGTGCCCGTGATGACGAGGTAGAGTCCCGGGAAGCGTCCCGCGTCGATCTCGTCGATGAGCTGCCGAAGGGCGTTGAGCGCCTTTTCCCTCACGTCGCCGCGCACGCGTTGCAGGGTTTCCACCTCGTCGAGAATGATCAGGAGCCCGGGGAGCCCCGAATCCCGCAGCAAGGTGAGCAGACCTTGGAGAAAACCGAGCGCTGCAAAGTGGTCCACGTCTCCCTTGATGCCGGCAGCACGCTTCGCCTCTGCCCCGACGGATGGTTGGCCGCCCAGCCACGCGAGGATGCCGTCCGCCACCGCCTTTTGGTTCTGGGTAACGGCGACCCGATACGCCCGCAGTGCGATGGCGAAGAGCGGAGTGGTCTTACTGACGACCTGGAGTCGTTGCTCGATGAGTGCGTTGGTGCGTTCGAGCAGGGCTTCCTGGGTCAGCTCTGCGCTACTGGCAGCCAGCACGTCTTCCTCCAATGCGAAGAACCACGCGTCGACGATGCTGCGAAAGGCGCCGCCGTCGACGTCATTGGTCCGAAGCCGCTCGATCAGTCGGCGATAAACTGTCTCCAATCGATGCAGCGGGGTTTCCGTCTCGGAGATTTGGACTTCGGTTACTGCAAATCCCTTCTTGAGCGCTCGATCCTGAAGCCACCGCGCCAGAAAGGTCTTCCCGCAGCCGTAGTCCCCTCGAATCGCCTTGAAGACGGCTCCACCTTTGCCGACCCGGTCCAGCTCCTCGTCGAGGCAGGTCGAGAATCGATCCAGTCCGACCGCAAGCGCTTCCACGCCGTTCTTGGGCACGGTCCCCCGACGCAGTGCATCGAGGATTTCGAGTCGTTTCTCGGGGCTGACGGTCATGGTTACGGAAGATCGAATTGGGATTTCAGCAGTTCCCGGTTGAGACGAACCGTGCCGGAAGTGTCGTCGAGGGAGAGCACCGGATACCCCTCCACATTCAGGATTCGGCGCAAACTGGAAAGGATGCCGGGCAACCGGAACTCCGGCACCCCGGTTCGAGACGAGAGGGCGACAAGCAGCAAAGATCCGCCTCGCTCTTCAATGGCTTCGAGCGTTTTGCGGATGATTTCGGCCGAGGGAGCCACACGTCCAGCCAGGCTCAACTGAGATTTGAAAACCTCAGACTTTAGCAGCGCACCAATCCAATCAGCCTCCGTCGAAGTCGGCGCCACCGGCCTAGGATCAAAGAGCGGCAGCCCGGTGACTTCCTTCGCGACGGGTGGGGGAGTGGGCTTCTTGGTCTCCGTGGCGGTTCCACCACCAAACCACCAATCGGGCAACCGCTGAGCAACGGCCACCCAGCCAGAGGGCAGGTTCTTCTCCTGGGCGAGCACGGCAAGAGGCACGATCACTTCCTGAGGGGAGATTCCCCCGTGGTATCCGTTCTTCCGGCTGGTGTAGATGATCCGTTCGCTCCATGGCGCGATGAATCCACCCGAGGCGAAAGGCGCGACGCGCTCTCCCTTTACCTCCAGTTCGCGAGGTTCCGGTTTCCCCTGGTTGCTCCGGTAGCGGTCGCTTCCTTCCTGACGAACCGTCTCCGAGTTGTGCTCGATGACGTGACCGTGGTCGCTGGTCAGCACCACCAACCGGTCCGCGGCAGTCGCGGCGGCCAGCAATTGTTGGAGCAAGGGGACCCGTTCGATGCTCCAGCCCATGTTGAGTTGATCGCCCTTCAAGAGGTGGTCGTCGATCGCGTTGACCACGACGCCGACCACCGGACGCTTCTCGTGGATCGTGCGTCGAACCTCCTCGCTCAATCCGATGCCGTCCCGCTCCGAGAGACTTCCCTTCAGGAACAGCACTGGTTGCGTGGCGGCGGTATTGTGTTCGGAGAGCGCCGGATGATTACGGAAGCCGACCTCTTCCCCGGCGGACGCCACCGCCTGCTCCCGCCCCACCAGTAGCAAACGGCGGGACCACTCGGTGATCGTGGGGAGTCCGGCGATGGCAAAGTGCGGCTTTTCCGGATTCGCGGGAACCGCTTCGAGGAATCCTTGCTGGGAAAACGCCGAAGCCAGTTCCTGGTGGATGGCCAAGCTCAGGCCGTCCAGGACGAGGAAAAGGACCCGTTGCTTCTTCGCCAGCGGTGCCACGACCTGCGGGATCAAGTCTTCGACGGTAAAAAGGCCGTCCCCGCCCCGCAGCGTCCATTCCACCAAAGCGGAGCCGAATCGCTGATTCTGCTGCTCCCGCAAGGCGTCCACGGGCGCGAGAATCTCCCGGTAGGCTCGGGTCAGTTGGGGATGGCTGTCCCCGTGGAAGAGGTGACGACGGGCCCAATCCACGAAGCCACCATCCTGATGATATTCGGCAGCAAGTCCCGCGAAGTCGGACCGGACAGACGCTGGTCCACGCAATTGCCAGCGGCAAAGACGAATGGCCATCTCCGCACGCTGGATCCGATCCGGTTCGCGGTTCGCCAGCAGGTTTTGCCGAACGTTTCCGAAGGCGGATTCCGCCACCCTCAGTCGCTCGGCCTTGGGTTCTTGGGCGAACGCCAACAGGGATTCCCCCAGCTGCCCCAAGCGCTGTTCGAGTCCCATCTGGGACGCGTCGCTCAAGTGGGCAAAGGATTCGATCCGCAGCTGTCGCAGCAGTTGATCGAGTGCGTCGAGGTCGGAACGTAGTGCCGACGACGCGGGCTCTTCGAGTTCGCGGACAAGCCATTTGATCCCGGTTTCGCCGAGCGACTGTCCGTCTTTAGAAGAAGGATGTTCGCCACCGAACATCGGCTCCAGCCGTGCGCCCGCGGCGATGAGCTCTCCGGCCGGATTCGGACGGAAAACAATCTGGCAGGCCAAGGCCAGCGCGGGAATGGCCACCGGAGGCGACACCCGCATGGCACCCAACACCAACCCGGCGGGATTCCCGGCATGGCGCTTCAGCCACTCCTGAATAGCCGTGACTGCCTCACCGGTCAGTGCCTCGAACTTCGGTTTGGACTCGGGCTTGCGAGCCCAATTGATCAAGTCGAGCAGGTCGGGCTTCCCAGAACGGAATCCGAGGCTATGCCGGAGCAGCATTTCCCACGCGGTCTCACTATCGAGCCTTCCGCCTGCCACGGGTGGATAACCCTCGGAAGGTCGAGCCTCTGCGAGGGCTTCCGCCATCCAGCGGACGCCTGCAAGCCGGGGCTCGATGTCCTTCGCCTTGAACAGCTCTTTAAGTATCTCCTTCGAACTGATGTGAAAGAGCTTCCGACGCACCAGCCGAGCCAGCACATCCTCTCCCAGGCGTCGGTCGGCGACGCTGGTAAGGAGCACAAGTTGCTCCAGTGGCGTCCGCGTCAGGGACTCGCGAATCGCGAGTTCGGAATCGGTCTGAACGATGACCTGTTCAACGCCATCTAGGTTAAAGGTGGCCGGTCCGAGCCAACGCTCCTGCACCTGCAATCCCACCGCCCGCATTTCCGGGAAACGCTGGCGGATCGCGCTGACCTGGGTGCGAATCTGGTTGAGCGTCAGCATGCCGGTTTAGCCGTTGTGATTCGATTTCACGCCCAGTGAGAGACGGACGCCGAACAGGACCATGGTCCGCTGTTCCAAATCGATCCGGCAGTTCGCGTCGGCGTGAATCAGTGCGTGGAGTGAAGCCGTCACCACGATCATGTTGCTCCGCTCATCGGGTCCGCCCTTGGACAGGGGGCGGATGTGATGAACTTCGAGGACCTCGACGACCTGCGCCTGCGGTAGGCCGGGAGGCAGTTGGTCACCGGTGACCTGACTGCTGCCGTAGAGTGATTTCAGCTCCGTCACCAGCCGACGGTTGCGCGCCACCCGGTCCGGCTGGTTCGCGTAGAGCTGTTCCATCTCCGCTGCGTCGCTTCGATGCCAGGACGCTCCTGCGCCCGGAGTGGGGGGCGCGGGTGGATTCCAAGGCGGCACCGGAGTCGGCGACGGGGGAACCACCGGAATAATGGCGCCCGGCGTTGGTGTCGCGGTGGGCGTCGGATTTGCGGGACCCGGGACTGGTGTCGGCGCCGGTGGCGTGGGCGGACGATCTGCTAACAGAGTAGCCGCGTCGTCTTCAATTCTTGCCAACGTCCCCGGCAGGGCGATGTCCTGCTCGTTCCGCGTCAGGACGTCCTGGATTCGTGACGTGATCGCTGCACCGGCTGCTTGCCGGTAGTCGGTAAGACGGGATGCAGAATCGATGATGTTCCACTTCGTGCGCTGCAACGCGGTGGATACTGCAGCCGCTTGCCGAATGGAGGTGCCGAGAACCAACGGAAGTTGCGTCCATGGAGCGGCGGCCAAAGCCGCAACGACCTGCGTCTCGGTCGCACTGCGGATGGATTCGAGCAAATCGCGACCGGCGCGGGCGGTGGCCAGTCGTTCCGAAGAGCTGGCGGCAATTCCGCGCTGTTGCAGCCGCTGTTCCAGTTCCGCCATTAGCGCTTGCGCCCCGGACTGAAACTCCAGTGCCTTGGCTTTGAGGTCGGCGGTCAGCCTGGCGACGTTCGATGCGTTGCAAATCGAACCCGGAGTAAGTCCGAAAATGCCATTAGCGCGCGAACACGCTTCCTTCCATTGAGCCGCCGAGGGCAATGGCTGGCTGCGCAGTTCCATTTCGTCCCGGAGTGTGTCCAAAGACGCTTGCACTGGGCCGCCATGCAGGGTCAGGGAGCGATCCGCCTGCGTGGTGAAATAGAGGATGATCAGGTTTTGGAGTTCGAGCGGCAGGCCCATCGGCTGCGGTTCGTCGATCCAGCGCCGAAGCTTGCCCACCGTGGTGGCACCCTCACTGCCTTCCTTCGGAGCGAAGTGCTGTCGCCAATGGCCGTCCACGACCAGATGCGTCTCACCCATGGTCGCCAGCTTCAGCGGCTCGGCGATCAGCTTGACGTCGCGGCGGTTGGTTGGGTCCACCGGTGAGCGTCCATCGGCGGATTGCAGGGCCTTCTCCAACTCCACCCACACACGCTTGATGCTGGCCCCAGAGATTCGTGCATCAGTGGAAAACTCCGGATGCCCTGGGAACTGTCCCTTCAGCGCCTCACTCAGCACCTCCTGCACGGCGTCCTTGAGGGTCGCCGCCGAGGGAACCGAGATGGCGATGTTCGGATGGAGGCTCGTGATCTGCTCGTCGGGGTCGAGGGTGTGAGCGGAGTCGAGGCAGGCCTTATCGGTGGCCAGGCCGTAGGCCGCTTCCAGGTAGCCCTTGATCTTCTGGCGCAGGGCTCGACCCTGGTTTTCGAGGATGACTTTGGCCTGAGTCCGTTCGACTGCGGAGAGGCGGGCGGCGTAGGTTTCAAATCGGCTGCCGGTCAGAACGTGATCCAGCTTCACCAGCAGTCCGAGTTCGCGTTGAGCGGAGTTGTTCAGGAAGGACGGCACCCAGGCAATGGTGCGTGCGCCCATGGGATACGCGCGGCGGAAGCTATCGATTTTCGCCAAGTCATCCCTAGGTCCATGGTTCTCGTCCTTGTCGAAGGGGAAATCGATGATGACCTTCCAGTCGTCCGCCTGGTTGTTCAGGGTCTCGTGGTTGAGTTCCCGGACGTTGGCGAAGAGGAACTGGCATTGCCGCTTGGTTCCCCGCCACAGGAAGTCGTGGCTGATCCAAAGGGCGTCGGCCAGTTCGAGACCCATCATCTCGTAAACCAGCTCCTTCACCTTCCGAATCCGGTTCCCGGCATTGTCTTCGGTGGCGGCCTGATTGACGAGGCTGTCGGTATCCACCCCGGCCAACTGCACGCTGACGCTGGGATTGCCTTCCTCGTCGCCAATTTTGATCTGGCCAATCTCGGAGGCCCACTCGCGACACTTCTGCAAGACCACGCGGCCTTCCTGACCCGGGATCGGCGTCTTGATGCTGCCGTGGTTCAGCGCTGCCAGCTTGTTCACCGTCATCGCCCGGAAGGACTCGACCTCGGGAGCGAGCGCCGAAAGCAGCAGCGTCTTCGCGAGGCGGTCATCCCGACGGAATCCCATGACCTTCGGATCCGTCGGGCTCCCGGCATCGGCCTGTTCCTTGCGGATGCCGTTCTTGCCTTCGATCAGCGGCAGGAGTTGCTGGAGGTAGAGCCGCCGGGCGTTCTCGAAATGGACGCGGATGACGTCGCTGAAGGGTTCTTCGCCCCTCATGATGATATCGAAGATGTCGCCGACGGGAATGATCTGCCCGAGTTCCAGCGTCTCCTTCTGCTCCACCAGCAGCATGAGCATGATCTTCAGCGCGGTGCGCTCGCGCTGAAGCAGCGTGGAGAGGGCCACCAAGGTCTCCATCAGGGCCGGGCTGAACGGGTATATCTTCCGGAACTGGTTCCGGTCGCCTTCCTTGGTTTGGAGAATGTCCAAAACGTCGCGTCGAATCTTCTCGGTCTGGCGAAACGACTCGTCGATCTGCTGTCGCGCCGCCTCGCTCTTGGGCTTCAAGACCCGCTTCTGCGCAATGGTCGGCAGATTGCGGTCTTCCAGCTTGATGACGTCGAACCGCTGGTCGAAGTGCTTGATCGAATCGTCGAGGGAGACGTATTGCGCGCCCAGCATGGTGTCGCCCACCAGCTCTCGCAGGCTCTTCTGGCGCGCAATGAAGCTGATCAACGGGACATCCCGCTTGGCGTTCTGCGACTCAACGAGCTTCGCCAGCAACTGGCCTTGCTGGGTCACGAACTCCGGTTTGCCCGCGTGGCTGGCCAGCCAGAGGATGAGTTCGTCGAGGAAGAGGATGATCGCGTCGTAACCGAGCGACTTGGCGTGGTTGCTGATGACGGACAGGCCGTTATCGAGGTCGATGTATTCCGCGGTGCCGTGGGCGTGGCTGAAGATGGTGGCGACCAGCGAACCCACGAGGCGGATGCGCTCGGTATTCTGCGGGTGGGCATTGCCCGCCCGATCGAAGGAGCCGGCATCCCAAGCAATGCCGAGATCGCCCCAGCCGCTGTCGCCGGAACTGGCGTCGCCGTTGATGGCCTTGAAGAAGGCCGCGTCACCCATCTGCTTGCGCAGACTGCGGGCATTCTCGATCAGCTTCTCCGACCGATAGACCCCCGGGTGCGGCTTGTCGGGATGCAGTCGGGTAACGAAGTCGGTGTAGCCCTCCAGAATGGCCGACGTGAGGTCCGTCTTGCCGATCATGTGGAACGGCACCAGCAGGAACTTCTTCCCGTGGCCCCAGTCGTTCCAATTGGTTTCGGCCAGCAGCGTGGGGAATTCCGCGAACTTTTGAATCGCCGGGTGATTGGCGAGCATGAGGTTCAGCACCGCCATGAAGTGGGACTTGCCCGAGCCGAAGCTGCCGTGGAGGTAGGCACCCTTGCTGGAGTGCGATTGCAGGCTGGATTTGACAAGGTCCAGCGCCTGCCGGAAGCACTTCGCCAGTTCCGGGGTGACGACGTAGTTCTCCAGCGTCTGCTCCGGGTTGCCGAGGCCTTCGGTGAGGCGGAGGACGAAGTCGCCTTGCCGCACTTGATCCGGCAGGTCGATGAGGTCTTTGAGGTAGGCCATGGCGTCAGTACTTTAGGTCGTCGTCATCGCGAGTTGCTTCAGGTCCGTCAGGGATTTGCCGAAGCGTTTGGCTTCTTCACGGACGTATTCTTCGTAGTAGTCGCCCATTTTCAGTCCAAACTCCGGGTCCAATTGGTTGTGCCACTGCTTCAGCCAGGGCAGCAGCTCGTTCAATCCCGCCAACACCAGCAGGAGCTTGGGTTGGCCGGCACCGGTTTCTTGCAGATTGCCGTAATGCGCGGCGAGGGCCTTTGCTTGCTGAAGGAAGTCCAACCCGGCCCAAACGACGGTCAGGCAGGGGTCGCCGTCGCGGCTGCACCCGGGATAGCTGATGAACCGTTCCTTGGGCACGTCGAGCCCCTTACGCAGAGACCAGAAAGTGGAGGACCGAAAATCGGTGCTGGCGTATTTAGGCGGGACCGGGATCTCTCCGATCCGCTCGGCCTTCAACTTCTTGGCTTCGGCTTCGAGTAGCTTGCGCTGCTCGTCGGTGAGGTTGCGGGCGTTCAGGCCGACTTGTTCGTCAAGGGCGTCCTCGGCGCGTTGTTTGTCCCAGGTGTCTTCCCAGACGGAGCGTTTGCGAAGGCCAGTCTCCTTGTAACGCTGGCCAGGCAGGAACGGGACGGCAGCGCTTTCGATCAACTCGGCGACGAGCTTGTGCGGATCGAAGTCGGCCCGGTCCCGGTAGACCTCTGCGGCATCGCGGAAGTCGGGTTGCAGGACGAGATCGGTGATTTCTTGCGTGGTGAGGAGTTCGACCTTGGGTTGGTAGGCTTGGACGGATTCGCTGCCGTCGGGGGCGTTGAGGTCGCGGCCGATGACCCGTTCGATGCGGTCGAGGAGCCATTTCTCCAAGGCCTTCTCCAATTGCTCTTCCCACGGCTCGGTGTTCCAGCGGCGCTTGTATTCGGGCTGCTCGATGAGGCGGATCTTCGGGTCATCGGTAATGCGTTGAATGCGGCGTTGGACAAGCTCCCGATACGCCGCAGGCCAATGCTTAGGAACTTCTGTGATGGGGGTCGAACCGTGCCGCTCAAACCAATTAGTCTGCAACTTGCCCGCGGCCACACGCCGTGCCATCACGATCTCAAAGGCCCGCTCACCAAGCTGGATGCCTCCTGGAGGACTGCCGGTATCAGCGGTGCCTTCGGGTAAACTAACGCCGTCGGTGGGGCTAATCAGGCCGAAGGCTTCGTAGATCTGCCAATCCAGCTCCTCCTGCCAGGCGATAAGCTGGCTTCGATAGCGAGCAGTCAAATTTCGGGCAACGTCCAGTCGCTCACGCAACGCCTCACCTGAAACGGCAAGCGTGGCCTTTGGCGAATGGTCTTGGAGAGTCCTGCTGGTGTTTACGAGCGCCGTCGGGAGTTGCGATGGCAGTCGCGCAGGGATGGGAAGGTTTGCGATTTGCGTGCCGTTAAAGGCAAAACGTTCATCCCAAAGTGTTGTGCGCACGCGAGCGCCTTCGCTTCCTTGGTGGTCGCCGCCTTTGGGAAAGCAGACTTGGCGGAGCCAGAAGCACGCGGTTGAACTATTTAGCACGCCGAGCAGATGCACATGGTCGGATTCCGTTGCGCCAGGCTTCAACTTGATGATTGGCGCTGTGCGGTTGAAGACCTTTCCTCCGTGGTCGAGGACGAAGTGATTGTGCGTCGTGATTTCGCCGAAGGTGATGAGGAGTTTCGCCTGATTTCGCTCTACTGGTATCTGATGATATTCCCAAAACGGACGACCACATTCGCGGTAGGTCTGCTTACCAAAGTCGTTGCGAGCTCCTAGCAGCGTGCGCATTGACCAGAAGTAATCGAGTATGGCGCGGTCGCTGCGAAGCTCGATTCGCGGAGTGTAGGGAAAGAGGACTTCAGATTCCCACGACAGACACCAGTCGCGAACCAAGTCACCCTCTACAACCGGACGCCGAAGGTCGTTCGACAATCTACGTAGCGGCAGTGCTCCACGTGGGCACTGAAAGATTTCATCTTCACCAAGGACGCAGCCAAAACCGATTACGGGCTTCTTCCTTTGAAACTCGACGAAATCCAACACGGTCCTTTCTCCCGCTTCGTCAATTTCGTCCTTTAGTTCTGAAGCGCCTCCTCCACCTATGCTCCACGGATGCCGATGAAAGTTTTCTCGAGGCGAGTCGGCTGCGCTGACCCACTCGCTTACGCTTCCAGGCTGATCAATTTGTTTGAGGATGGCCCGCCAAACAAGTCCGTGAGCAGGTTCAGCCGGTGTCGCGGGTTCGCCAGCAATCCCAAACACCGTGCGAATGGTGCTACTGACGGGCGGCTGGTTCTTGCCAAATAGGATGACCGTGGGGGTGCCGTGGCCAGGAATGTAGGCCCACGCAGTATCGAGGACATGCGTGAGGTCCCAACGAGTCAGGAATTCCTCGATGAGCTTCTTGCCAAACTCGCGCTTCATGAAGGAATTCGCCGTAATCTGCCCGACGAATCCGGCCGGCTGATGCGGGGTGCCATCACCGGTTGACGCGAGGTCGAAGAAGCGCTCCATGAATGGCACAGAGAGGGAATACTTGCGGTGGCACGAGGGATAGCGCGAGCGGTAGAGCTCGCTGGCGGCTTTATCTTTGACAGTGATGTAAGGCGGATTGCCGACGACGGCGTGGTATTGTTGCCCGAGGATGCGCCGGAGTGTCGCGGTGTCTTCGACGTCGTAATGGTGCTTCAGCTCGTCGCGGAACACCGCGTCGTCGGTGTCGAAGGTGCGTTGTGTAGCGCCTTGAAGCTCGAACTCACCGAACCGTCGTCCGTGGAGCAACGAATCCCCCACCGCGAGGTTGAGGCTGAAGTTTGGGGCCGCCTTGAGCCGGTTGACTCCCACCGCCTTGAGCGCAGAAATCAGCAATCGAAACCGCGCAATCCCCACCGCAAACGGGTTCAGGTCCACGCCATAGACCGAGTCCAAGGCGCGCTGGGCCAATTCCCGGATAGGCGTGGCAGGCTCGGCCCGTTGCCAAAGCTTGAGAATCCGGTCGAAGCCTCCCAGCACGAAGTGACCGGACCCGCAGGTGGGATCGATCATTCGGATGCCCTTCAATCCGAATGTCTGGATCGCCGGGTCCAGCGTGCGGTCGAGAATGAACTCTTCGATGAAGAGCGGCGTTTGCAGCAGGGCGTAGCGCTTACGAGCCGCCTCGGACAGGTCTTGGTAGAGGTCACCCAAGAAGCGGGTGTCCCAAGCCGGATCGGTGAAGTCGTGGTTCAGCACCCCGGTGTCCGGGTTTCGTTCCTGCCAAAAGCGCAGGAGCTTAGTCACGGCGTCACCGGTAGGACCGAATTGCCAGAGCGGATTGTGCTTCGGATCGAACAGATGGCTTAGGCCCGGCAGACCCGCCGCCATGCGGAAGACGTGTTCGAGATAATCGCGGTCGGAATGGAGCTTGTTGGTCCGGAAGTATTCCTCCCGCTCTTGTTCGGCTGTCGTCCTGCGGTCGCCCGGCCCGCTGATCCACGGATTGTCCAGCAGCTCATTGTCCTCCAGGAACCGGATGAAGACCGTCCCCAGCACCCAGGCCACGGCAATCTGCGTGACCAGTTCATCCCGCCAAACCGAATAGGCCTCAGCGGTCCGCCGACTGGCCCGGGCTGCCTCGTATTGGGCCGAGAGTTTGGCTTTGATGGTCTGCTCCGCCTCGGAACGGGCGCGCAGGTCCTTCTCCAGATTGAGGAGTATGGGCTTGAGGGCGTCGAGCAAGTCGGTGCGGTCGATCATGACGTTGCGTTCTGAAAGCTGGTGGTGAGGTTGAGCCACACCTCCGGGATTTGTTCCCACTGTCCCCGCGTGGCCACGGGGACCGGACGCCCATGGAGGGTCGGAAGTCGGTTCTGGTCGTCCGACGGGACGAGAACCCAGAGCGACCGGGGATTCTGTCCGTCGAGGCAGATGGCTTCGCGGAGTTGTTCCAAAATCGGAATCTGGTTGAACCGGGCGAGCAGGCCGATGTTGGTCAGGAGCACCGGGCCATCCTGCGCGACCAGATGCGCCTTCAACTTGGGCATCACGTAACCGGCCACGAGTTGATTGAGCTTATTCCAGTCGGTCGAGGTCTCGACGGCTTGGTCCGCTTCCAGGATCTTCTCCCACTTTACCTTCAACGACTCGGCCTGGGCCTTCAGTTCGTTCAGCAGGAGGGTGTCGATGTCGCACACCGCCACCGGAAACCCCTCGCGGAGCCTTTGCTCAACGACGAGGTAGTTGGTCGTTGTCGAGACCAGCACGAGATAGCCCGCCGTTTGGATCGAGCGTTGGAGCCGGTCGGTGAACTGATTGGCGGTCAGCTTCTCCGCAGTGACGCCATTCTCTTCGGCGTTGCCCGAGTTTCCCTTCGTCGCCGTCGAGGAACTCACCCCAGTCACCCGATCCCGCCGCTCCGAGCGATAGGCACCCCGGCCATTGTCCGCCGTTGGGTCCCATTTCAGCTTCGTATCGACCAGATCGAGCAAGGTATCGAGCTCGGGACGATTGGGCAGCGGAGCCGCCTCAGGATACCGGCTGCTGACACGCTGGCGGATGTCATTCACCGAAAGGTCACGGGTCCCAAGCAACGCACCCGCCGCCAACTGGATGGCACGGCGCGGCTCCAAGCCCCGGGGATAGACCTCCAGCCGCGAGGAGAGCCCCGCCGTCTGCGAGGCGTTCACCGCCAGCTTGACCAGTCGCTCGTCGGAAAGCGGGGAGACTCCCAGCGGGACACGAACCCGGCGCAGCGTCTCAACCACCCGCGCAGGCGGCGCGAGCGGATCTTGTAGCGCCAACTCGTCGGCTTCCTTGCCCAAGCGGAACGCGTAGTCGCCCAAGTCGTGGCTGATCGCGATCAGCACGCGGTCGTTGTTCCGGCTTTCGACGAAGCGTGCTGTCTTCAGCGAAAACTCGGTTTCGCAGGCGGTGCGCAGAACCGCGATGGCGATTTGCGTCCGTCGGGGCTCGGTCTCGGTGGACCCACGGGCGGCGAGCAGCGCGTCCGCCAGCTCCTTGTGCGTCATCGCTCCGCCGGAGGCCTGGAGGATGTGGAAGATGGCCTCGCGCAGCCCGGTGATCGACGGCGTGCGCGCCCAACGGTCGCGGGCACTGCCGATGACCTGCCCAATCCGTTGGCGGGACACGCCACTGTGTTTGGCGACCTCGGTCTGGCTGGGCCATCCCTTGAGGTCTTCGGGACGGGCAGCGGCCCGCAGGGCGTCGTTGAGTGGGGACCCGCTCGAAGGGGACTCCGCCGGTTGGGAACCTTCCGATGGGAGTTCCTTCAACCCCAGAATCAGGCGGAGGATGTCGGCTTCGCTTGCTCCAATCCGGTTCAACGAAGAGACCAGATGGTTGGCCACCCAATCGATGCTCGCGGATTCCGACTCATTGGGCGTGCTGTCTCGATGGTCCGTTTCGGTGACGTCCTGTTTGGGCTGGATGTCCGGGAAGCGAACGCGCAGGTCGCGATGCAGATCGGTGATCTCTCGCTGCGTCTTCTTGCCGACGCCGGACAGCCGATTGAGCCGCCAGATCGAGCACTGCAAAAGGTCACGGACGGTAATGGCGTTGATCTTGTCGACGGCATTGGCCGCCCGGGTGCTGAGACCGAGTTCGACCAACTGGGTGGAAAGCTGGGCCTTCTCGATCAGCGCCGCGCGGGCAGCGGTCGTGACGAGGTCCCCACCGCGCGGTGTCTGGTCCAGTTCCGCGAACACCGCCAACCACGCGTCCCGCATCTGGCGGGCGTTGTCGAAGCGGTTCCGGAAATCCCGGCGCAGGGCTCGCTCGAAGAACTCAACCAACTGTTCCCGCAGGTCGGCGCTGAAGCGCTCCGGGAAGAGTTTGGCCTCGCAGTCGAGGACGGCGGGATCGCTCTTGCCGTCACCCCAGGTAGGCAATTCCCCGGCGGCCATCTCGTAGAGCGTCATGGCCACGGCGAACCGCTCGGCCTGGAGATCCCAGCGGATGGGCTTTCTCAGCCGAATAAAGGGGTCGAGGTAGGCGGTGGTCCCGCACCGGATGTTCTCCGCAGAGATGTGGGAAAGTGAGAAGTCGAACAGCGCGAGGTGTTGCTCGGACTGCTTTCCGCGCTGCCGGATGCCGATGTTCTCGGGCTTGATGTCGCGGTGGGCCACCCCCATGCGCTCCAATTCCACGACGGCATCGATCAGGTCCGTGCCGAAACGTTGAAGGAAGTCGATGTGCAAGCGCCCTTCCTTCCGCAGGCGGCGCGCGAGGGTTTCTTCGCCCGCTCGCTCCATCAGGATGCCCGCCAGACCGTTCAGATGGACCAATTCTTGGGCTTTGACGATGCCGGGGTGGTCAAGCCGCTGGAGGGTCTCAAACTCGGTCTTCAGCCTTTCGTTGTGGTCGGGCTGATTGGCGAGCTTCAGCACGGACTGCGACTCTCCGTGCTGCACCAGAAACGCAACGGCTGTCGAACCTTGCCCGAGCCGTTCCAGCACGACCAATCCACCGGGAAGGCGGTCGCCAGTCTTCGCTTCAATGGGATTCTGACGCGCCTCGGAATCCGGCGTGGTCAGCTCGTTCTCCACCAGGTTGAGCTGGTGGAGAAATTCCCGGACGTCGTCATAGCGGGCGAGGACGTCGGGATGCGTGCTGAACCGGATGAGATCGCGGAGTTCGTCCCCAGCAGCATCCATGACGCTGCCGATGTCTAACCCGCCTTCGCTGGTGACCCGCTGGGTCATTTCCAGAGGTGAAGGCGCAGGCGTCTGGCCGGTGAACAGGTAGTAGGCCAACGCGCCGAGGCTGAAGACGTCCTGGCTGAGAGCATCGCAGAACGGGTCGCGCTGGGCTTCGGGCGAGAGGTAAACGGCGGACGAATCCTCGACCAACTGCTCGGCGTGGAGGGTTCCCGTAACCCGCGTAGAACCCGCGGTGGTGGTGGCGCTTGAACGGCGCGCCAGTTGCCAGTTCAGGATCTGCAGCTGGGGAACGGGGGTTTCGGGATTGAGCACCAGAATGCTCTGGGGGCTGAGCGCCCGGTGGACCAAACGCCGCGAATGGGCGAACTGGAGGGCTTCACCAATCTGCCGCACGAATTCGAGGCGCGTGGTGACGGTCAACCGGTCCGCCCGCTGTGCCATGTAGTGATCGAGACGCTGGGCACCGGTCGGAATTCGGAACACCAGTGCCGGTCCAAGCTCGTGCTGGGTAAACGTCTCCGCGAGGACGATTCCCGGGTGCAGCAGGTCCTGGAGTGAAGTGAACTCCTTCTCCGCGGCGCGTTGGAGGGACTGGCGTTCATTGGCGGGAAGATGCCGCGCAATCGGGTAGAGACGGACGATGCGACGCGTGTCGGGCAGATTGACGTGGGCCGCAATCCAATCCTGAAACAGGCCGACCGGACTCTCGTTGAAGATCTCCTTGAGCTCGAAATCCGCCACCCGCCGCGACTTCTGGGTCTGTCGGATGCCTGCCTCTTCCAGCGCCCGAAAGACGGCACGAGCCGCCGGTTTGTCTAGGCGCTGGGCGTTGTTCCGCTCCTGCCCGAGTCCATTCCGGTTGATGAGCGCCTGAAGAATCCCCGGAGCCTTCTCGGTATCGCGAAGGAAGACGTTCGTTCGACCAGCACCCGCCAAACGGTTTTGGAGATCGGTGGCGGAGCAAAACACGACCGCTTCGAGATACGGAATCGACGTCTTGGCCGCCGCCTTCTGCCTCCGAAGTAGCGAAACCAGCTTGCGGGCTTTGCGATTGGCGAGGAACAGCGGGTTGTCGTAGGTGAACCGATGCCCGCCGGTGGTCCAGGTCCACGTGTGAACGTCACCATTCAGGACGCCCGGCCGGCTCTTGATCTCGACCAGGAAGAACCCCATCGGGGTCAAAATCAGGGCGTCGATCTCGTTGATCGTGCCGTCATCTGCGAGGAACTCGAAGTTCGACCATGCCATGTAGGGCTCGTGGTCGGGCAAACCCGCGCGCAGGTATTCCAACGCCTCGGACTCCCAAGCCGATTGGGAGGGCGTGATGGCTTTCCAGCGTTGCGGTGACATGGGTGGGTGGCGGCTCTGGATGTTGGAACTTACGTCTTTGTCGGCTTCTTCCCCTTGGCAGGAGACTTTGCCTCCCCGCCAGACGACTCGTCACCCGCGAGTCCGCCCTTGACCCATCCGTCGATCTCCGAGGCCAAGAACTTCCAGAGCTTGCCCACCTTGTGCGCTGGCATGCGTTTCCGGGTGATCCACTTGTAGATTGTGTCCGGATTGACCCCGAGATGCGCTGCGATCTCGTCCACGGATAACCAGCGTTCTGCCATAAGATTCTTTCCGTGATCAGGCCGGGAGGCGCGACCACTGGGAGCCCAAGACCTCTCCGAATGCGCCTAGAGGAAGCACATGCAATTGACCAACACCAGTAGTATAATCCTGAGGAGATCGAAACTCCCGCGGTGTGGGATATACAATTTGAACGTCTTTGATTAGGGCACGGAATACACCGACGGCAACGGTTTGCATTTTGCTTCCAGTTGGAGAGATAAGAATTCGGTCTCGAACCGAATAGCGTGAGTAAATTTCAAGCAGGCAATCGAGAGTTTCACGGTAGTCTAGGGTGCTGGTGTGGTAGTGATCAGGCCCACGAATGCCCTCAAGTCGGTTTAATCGAGCGATAGCATCGGTTCGCCACTGGCTCGCTGGATTTGGAGGAACACCGTGAATATAGCCAATTCTGGAAGGCTGCAATTCAGCGCGTAGTGCGGTCAATTGATCGCAATTAAACGACGGAAATAATACAAGTCGATTCTGGTTGGCTCCCAGCGACGACGGGGATAACTCCGGCACAACCGTCACATCAAAAACGCCCGAAGAAAGGAATAGCGCGGCGAACATCGGATCGCTGTTACACGCATGAATAGCGGTGTGTACCTCTTCACTGTTTGGCGGATAACTCTGCGCCTCGGAATACGCGACTAGACAACGCCTCCAACCGTTGCCGTCGTCACAGAGTGCTACGATGGATTGAATAATGAGCAGTCGGGACATTCCAGATACGTCGATAAAAACTCGTGCCGCATCCAGACCGATTGCTTCCTTAAGGATGTCACCAAAGCCAGCAGGGTTCTTCCGGTCGTAAGTAAGACGACAGACGAGACTCCGAGTTCTCTCACAGCACAAAAGAACTTCATGAAGCCGATTATCAGCGTACGGGGGCGAATACTCAATCGCGACCACTTTGAAGCCAACGCTCCGGTCGGATACCTCGCGTAGAAACGCTACGGCGCGTTCTTCAAAACCCGCACAAACGACTACGCAGTCATCTTTGCCCAAGACGACTGCAGAAGCCGGGTGCAGTGGAGGCTTCGCAAGAGCTGCCAACCGCTCGTCAATTCGAAAGACTCTGTCCATGGGACTCTTCTCCGATTTCAGCCAAGTGGCAACTCGCCTTCTTTCTGTTCCTCTGGCGATTTGCGTCGGAACCTCTTCTCGAAGGACGATGGATCGAGAATCATCAACTCAAAATCTGTCGGTTCTAGGGGTACAGAGTCGCGTGTGCTGAATGTGAGGTTGAAGTGAGGGATTAGGAACCGCCTCAAAAAGAGACGAGGCACAACATCGCCGCGACGACTCTTACCTCGGAAATCTTGAATGAAGACCGAATAGCGAAGCAACTCGTCATAAAGCCGCTTAGCTTCGGCACCTAGGCTCAGGCGCTCGTAAGGCTCAACACGGCTCGCCTGCCAAGGGGGATTACCCACCTCGTTTCCAGAGTCACGATACTTAAGATATGAGTTCGCAACTTTCCCGAAGGCTTGAACGATGCCAACCAGCTTGTCCCCATCGTCACAACTGCCGCCAAGGTTTTTTAGAAAACGCCCCGCCTCTGCCCGGATGCAAGAATCCTGGACGTCAATAGGGATTCTCGGAATACTGTCACCATCGAGTCCTTCGGACCCTTTTGGTGTGGTAACCATCTCCCGAACAAGACGGATGAGATAGAATACGTCACCGCTGCACAGATTGGAGAGGGTCTGCTTGCTCCAATGTCTCAGTCGCTTTACTCGGCGGATCTCCCGCGCATCCTCGTTTGAATTTTGGTCTGGATTACTTCCCACCAGAGTCTCCAAATCTTTCACTTTGAAAGTATCTGCCGCTTCGAATCTTCGGCGGAACACATCTTCGATAAAGCGCAACTTCCGTTCGGACTCATCGGCAAGGTAAATCAATCCTAAATTGAGAAGGCTATACTCACGAGACTCGACATATTCCTTTTGATCGATATCTCTGGCAGAGAATGAAACTGGGCTTTCGGTTGAGAGCTTAAAAAAGCAACAGGAAGACCGTTGCATCAGCACCCTGTTTAGATTCGATTGGAGATCCTTGGTTACTTTTGGTGCTGAGTAGTCATCAATAAAGAAATATATTGGGCGGTCTCGAAGAAACGAATAGGAGGCGCGCAAAGCCTCGCAAGCTCGTTGGAGTTTGTCAGCTCCCCAATGCCTTCCAAAGCTATGGTCGGATTTATGAGCGTTTCGTTGGTCAAAAACTGCTCGGCGACGAATCTTGTGTAGCTCGGATTCAATTGCCTTGAAGGAGTCTGATCCTGGCTCCTTAGGTGGTTCGATTTCCAGAACCTCGAATAACCTTCTTGAAGCGCGCTGCTGCCCCCGATGAAATTCATCTGGAAAGAAAGATTCGCCCCATCGACTAACATCTTCAAGCAGTTCACCCAAAAGAGTCGCGGTAAGAAATTGTATTGGAATATCCCACGCGTCCTCTCGCTTAGGTAATTGGTACCGAGGAAAGCTGAAGTACAGATCGTTGCAGAAGTAAAACACCCCTAAATAGGTTATTGACTCTGGATCTGCGGCGTTGGTTCTCAGCTTCTGCCTTAGGCTTAAATTCCGAAAAACAGTGCTCTTGCCGCAACCACGAGGCCCAGTTACGACAAGATTGTTGCGGCTTTCAATGTCGTCTAATCCCAGAAATAAATCAGAATACAATGCCTTTAGGATGGAAGGAACGTCGCCAATCTGTTCACAGCTCAGGAAGTCAAAGGGAGAACCGATTCTGGTATCCGAACTGACCGCGAATTGTTCGTACTCATCCTCCAGTTGTTGAAGGCGTTTGAATAACTCACCGGGACGCCGAGCAAGAGGATCAAGCGTTCTGTCCCGCTCCACGAGGTGTCGGCCAAGGAAGTCATTGTTGAGCGCGTTGAAGATGAATTGATCTTTTGGCTCCGCCGATTGATAGCTGCGCTGCTCAAATGACTCGAGGAGCTGCTTAAGAATGACTGCTAGTTGAAAATAGTCGTCTTTGAACTTTGTCGTATCACTAGTAGCCGCAGCCACACCAAAGTCCGTGATACGAAACTCAAACCTATCTCCGCGTAATGCACTCCTGCGATCCTCAACCAAGATGTTCCCTGCGTGTAAGTCTCCGTGACTAGGTAGCTGCAATTCTTCCATCTCGTTCAAGAAGTCGAACATTGTTTCAAGAAATTGAACAATGAATGGTATGGTGACTTCCGGTTGATGCTTCCCTATAAAGTCGGATAGATTGTGACCAAGAATAAAGTCGGCCACAAGTACAATGCAGTCGATGCCAGCTGATTCCTCGATCCATTCGAGTTTGTCGACAAAATGAACGACAGAACTAACTCGAAAGGCATTAGCCTTCTCGATTTCTTGTCTCCATATATCTTTACCTTCGGAAGCGCCAGTTAAGTTGGATTTAGGAATAATCTTGCATGCAAAACTGCGACGAACTTCATGCGAGTACGCTTTGAAGACATGCGCGTTGTTTCCACTTTTGATGAATTCTACCAGCTCGATATCAGGCCGAGTTGGGATTCGCTTTCCTAGAAAGTGAAATTTGTCTGGAAGGTTGGCACGCATGCTATTGTCGCTGAAAGATGAGGATATGTTCAGTTTTCACACCGCCACATTCTCGTCTCGTGCGTCGAATGTCTGGAATCTTGTCGGCGACGATTTCGCGTAGTCGCAGAGATGGCGCACCTGCTCTCATGGTGGCAATTACGACTTCAGAAGGATGGGCCTCAAAACTACGCTTAAACTCCTCGCCAACAACAAAGACACAATATCCTCGACGACGAAGGCCCAACTCAATCTTCCCGGCAAGACTGGAGATGGCACCCATAAATGCCTTGCGGCGCTGTGTTACATCATTGTCTACGTTTTGAATCAAATGTGGGTCGATGAACCAGAGTCGTAGTCGGTTGTCACGACCATAGTCCAAAGCATTCATGTAAGGAGGACTTGTAATCAATGCGTCAAATTGCGAAGGCAGTTCGAGTTGCTCCACAGAAATCTGCTGAAATGTAGATGGGGCGTTTAGTCGACCCTCGTTGCGACGAAAGCTTCGGGTTACTTTGGCAAGGAGTCGCGGCCGCAGTTCGCGATATTCATACATTTCAGGATATTCCTGCCGGGGATACTTTTTATTTCGCAGATATGGCACTAGGTGGCTGCTTGGATAGGAAAGAAATCCGGGCCTTTGGTGGTGGAGGATTCCCAGAAAGCACGCCATCAAGAACTCGTTTCCTGCCTTGCGAGCAATTTGAGCGAATGCCAAAGCTTCCCTAAGTGTCTCGGGGTGAAAAAAACGCCTTACCCAAGAAGGAACCGAGCGGAGGTCTGGTTTTGCTATCTGTTTTGCCTCCTCCAGAGCCAATTCGGCAGATTGGAGTGCAGCGTTTAAGGACTCTGGCGGTTGGAGCTTTGCGAGGGACAGGATTCGGGCGTACGGGCTGATATCAGCACCGAAGGCCCTTCGACCACGAAGGGACGCTTCTAGGGGAATAGTTCCTGCCCCCGCAAATGGGTCCACGACAAGACCGCCTTTGCTGGAGTAACGAGCAATTAGTTCTCCAGCAATGCTACTTTTGATTTTTCCAATGTATGGAGATAACTGATGGAGTGAACACTCGAAATTAGCGCATGACTCTTTCCAACGGGCTGGTGCAAGCGATCGCTCCGCTCCATTGAGGATTGATGAAGTGCTCACACTTCAATCCAGAGTTCCTGCGATTGCGACCCTACTATCGCGCTCATTGGCCAATTGCTAGGCGCGCCTCCAGGGCTTGCCGGACCCAGTTGAACTACTGGTCGCTGAAGTTCACTCCAATGTGGAGCAGTCTCAAACGGGTCAACATGTAGGAGTCTAGGGTAGCGATTGGCATTAGCCTTAGTTGCGATCTCGGGTAGCTTCCGCTTCGAAACTGGGCGAAGGGCTTCCGCTTTTTCGTGTCCTCCACTTACATTTGCGGCGCGGACGAGGACAGAGTTTCGCTTAAGGCTCGGAGATATCGGCGACGCACCGTACACCCCGAACGAACGAAACGGAAACCGCTGTTTGGGCCAAGTCAGGCGCCTCCGGGCAACCAATCGAGAAAGGCTGGCCGGATTTGATCCTAGATTCTCGGCGTCAACTTTTGGCAAAGGCTTGATTCGCAACATACGGATTTAGTCCAAGTGCTGCCGGGGCGTAGCCGGATTCCCACTAGGCGCTTAATTTTCTGAAATTACCGTCCTTGTCCAACAAAGCGAGCCAAAAGCAGGACAAATCGGAACCTACGGATCGTGCATTTGCTGCCAATCTCGATTCTTCGAGTCCTCGTCCTTTTGAGGCTTGAGGGGTTTTGCCAGATGCAATGTCCAAAGGAGTTCCCTTGTCGTCGGGCTTGGCTCACCGACTTCCTGAATGTGCCGGACGCAAGCAGTCAGTCACCCGCCGAAGGAGACCGTTCGCGCGAGTGAGATGGGGAACTGGCTCTCCAGGTGGAGTAGAGTTCACGAGATCGGTGACGGCGTCGAAAGCCTCGATGAGGCGTTTCTGCTCCGCGGCGCGGAGCCGGACGGTGCCCCATCGCTGTATCTCGCCGGAATCGAAGAGTGTGCTGCGAATGGTGGCTTCCGGAATAAGTCCCTGCTTCCAGGCGATGAAGACTTCAGTCATCCAGGCGTTTTTCTGCGGAGCGAGTACATGCTTCCGCCAAAGGTTCAGGGCGTCGTTCCCATTGAAGATGGATAAGATAAGACGACGCAGATGCTGGCCGCTGCGTTAGTCGGAACTCTCGCGAATACCCGTGGATAGGGCGTGAAGGTCACTTTCTTGCCGTTCGGAGCAAGTCCACCACCTGCCGCAGCAGCCCGTTGGCCCTTGTGAGTTCGAGGATGGGTCGGCCGGGCGGGACGGTGTTCGGGAGATTGGTCACAGCAATGAGGGCGTCGTCGAGGCGCTCGCGGTCACTCTACACCAGCGTCACGGTGTATCATCGGTCCATCTCGCCAGAGATAGTCAGGGCGGTCAGGGCGGGGAGCAGGGCATCCTCCTAGGCATGCCACTCCACCCAGTTGGTAAAGACCTCCACCGTGGCGGCGTCGTGGTGTCTGTGAATCGGGTATACCCCTTCACCCTCGGGTGGCGCTCGCCAGTTGGTGCTCTTGTTCCAAAGGAAACCCGCTCGGCGTGCCCGCGGCGGCTATCTGGAGCCCGGCATGGATCAGACAGGCGACTTGGAGGGCGGTCAGTGGCCCGGGGATGCCGTCGAGTCGGTGGGCCTTCGCGGGGTCGGTTAGCCGGAGGCCATGCTGGCCCAGTAGTGCAGCCTTGAGGGTGAGGTTCCAGGCGTCTGCCGGTGACAGGGATCGCAGATGTCCCAGCGCCCAGGTCATGGCAGCCAGGGCTTCGGGGTTGATCCCCTCCAGGTTGCGCGGGAAGCGGCCGCTGGCCAGTCGGTTCAGCAGCGCCTCGGCCCGGTCGCGAACTACGCCGTGGGGATCTTGGGCCCGGGCGCGTCCCAGGGCCGTACGTGCCGCTGCTTCATCCCCGGATTCCAGACAACTTTCCCCGAGGAGAAGCCATCCCCGGGGATCTTCGGGGGCGAGTTGCACGGCGGCTTCGAGGTGAGGGCGGGCTTCGGCCGGGCGTCCGACCCGCAACAGCATGCCGCCGAGGTTGGACTGGGTCCACGGGTCGGTTGGAGCGAGGGTGACAGCTCGGGTGAACCGGTCCAAGGCGGCGTCATCTTCGCCGAGGCGGCCGAGCGCCACCCCCAAGGCGACCAGTCCGCGAACGCGGTCGGGTTCCAAGTCCAGCAAGTGCTCAAGGACGGCGACGGCCCGTTGCCCTTCGCCCAATTCGTTGAGGCCGATACCCAGGTTGAGGAGCAGATCCGGGGAGTCGGGCTGCCGGCTGCGGGCCAGTTCGAGAAGTTGGACCCCGTCCCGGACCTGTCCCCGCTGGCAAAGGGCGATGGCGGCGGTGACCGCATCGAAATCTGGCGCCACCCATCCTACCGCCAGGGTGTCACCCGTCAGTTGGACCACGCCATTCACGCCCATTTCCCGGAACCGGCGACTGAAGTATTCGTCCAATGCCTCCCGGAACGACGGGGACGCCATGTCCCGGGCGGCTTCCGGCAGAAGGCCGAGGTCAAAGCGATTCAGTGGGATGACGAACTGTTCCATGCGTCGGTGTTCTGCCGGGGAGTCACGGCGAGTACGGAATCCATTGCAGCCAGGCGTTCAAGCCCAGTTCCTCGGCCCAGGAGTCGATCAGGGCGCGATCATGGGAAGGATTGTCCGACCGTTCCCGCAGTTGCCTCAGCAGGGCTTCGCCCTGGGCGGCAACTCCGGCAGCCTGGTAGGGCAGGATCCAGCCGGGTTGACCCAGTTCCTGTCCCCAGAACTTCGCGAAGGCGGCATTCATGGCGAGGCTGAGGCGCCACGGATGGTCGGGCACACTGCGTTGAACTTCCGGTCGGAACAGCGCGGCATGGGTGTCGATCTGGCGTCGAACCGCCTGCTCCTGGACTTCGCGAAGCTCGGGAAACCGGGTGCGGAGCTCATGATCGACCCAGATACCCACCGGCATGGAACGGAGCATCGAGACGAGGGAAGTGCGCAGGAAGTCGGCGAACGCGCGTTGCCGGTCCGGAGGCAGTTGCGCGCTGGCGGCATGGGCCCGCACCCAATCCATCGGATCCGGTCGAGCACCCGGAGCGTCCGCGAGGTCGAAGCGCTCGGATGGTGGCAGGGAATGAAGCCGGAGGACGAACGAACACTGGAAGGCGATCAGGTAGTCAGCCATCGCCCGGGCGCTGGGATGGTAGGCGACCCGATGAAGCGGCACGCCGCGGCGGGCGATCTGGACTTTGGCGAGCAGCGGGGGTTGAAGGCGTTCGTCCGCCTCCACATGGACCGGCAGGCCGGTGACCGTCTCGACCTGCTGCAGAAACTGCTGGCTGATGGCTCCCAAGGACATTCGGTGATCGGAGGATACGGTCGCCGCTTGCCGGGTGGCGAGACCGGACGCCATTCCGTGGAAGCCGAGGTGGCCAAGCGAGGAATGTCGAGGCAGGCTCTCGGGAGCGTGAACGACCGCCAGTTGATCCTGTACCAGTTCAGTCGGGAGAAAGTGGAGCGTGGCGACTTCTCCGCCTTCCTGTCCCGATTCGGCGCCGATCGGCTGCCATCGGGACCGGCTCTGGCCGGCATGATGGGCTCCATGGCCTTCGCCGTAGAGGCCTACGACGCCGATTCCCGGGAAATCTACGCCATTCCCGAGGTGCGGAAGTTCTACGGGGCCTTCCATCGGGCATGGCCGTACTGGCTTTACTTCTGCGACCTGAACCAGGACAGCCTGAAGACGATGGTCCTGTGCTGCCTGCCGAGCCTGACGGCGGTGGCCCGGCAGGGTCGGCCGCTGGTAGGGGTGGAACTGGATCCCTTGGAACTCCTGCGGTGGGTCGCCGCCAACTTCGACCCGATGAACGCCCTTTGCGAGCGGGCGGGTCTTTCGGAGCGGGCGATCTACGACCGATCGAAGGCGGTGTTCGAGTACTTTGGCTTCCCGTACGACGCTCCTCCGCCGGAATAAGGGATCCCGGATAGTTCTGCATGACGTCGGATTACCGCCCAGATTGGGTGGCGGGGGCCTGTGTTCGATCCCTATCGCAAGCCGTCACTGGGATCGCCCAGTCGTGCCGCACTTACTCGCAGTCGTAGAACTTCAGTCGGGTTCCTGATTGCAGCGCCATGCGCCCTGCATCGGTCAGCGTAATCCGGTAGTCCGGTTCATCGTCGACAAGGCGGGTCTCCAACCACATCAGCTCGACGATGCCCTGTTGCTCCAACTGCGCGGCAGCGTTGTCGATCAATGCTTCGGCGGAATACCATTCACCTTCATCGACGGAAATTCCGATGCTCTCGCACAGTCGGGCGTTTGCCTCCTCGCTGCCATCGTAGAACGACGAGTAGAGAATCGAGCCTTGGGTTTGGAGCACCGCCAGCAGATGACGTGCTGCCTGCTCGATGAGTTCAGAGGGTCGAAGTCCCATAGGTTGTTCGTTGGTTGTTGTGGCGGAAAATCACTTCTTCGCCGTTCGCAGGCAATCCACCACCTGCCGCAGCAGCCCGTTGGCCCGGGTGAGTTCGAGGATGGGGCGGCTGGGCGGGACGGTGTTTAGGAGATGGGTGACGGCATCCAGGGCGTCACCGAGGCGTTCGCGGTCCTTCGCTCCCAACGTCACCGCATCCCAGCGGTCCATCTCGCCGGAGTCGGTCAGGGCACGGCGCAGGGCATCCTCGGAGACATGCCCTTGCATCCAGGCGGTGAAGACCTCGACGACGGCCGCGTTGTGGTGGTTGTCGAGGACGTCCTTCATCCGCCAGAGGTTCAGGGCGTGATGCCCATTGTAGAGGGACCACAGGAAGCGGCGGAGGTGCACGCCGCTGTGAGTCTCGGGGTGTTGGGCGATGGAGTCGGTCAGGATAGCCAAGGAAGTCTCGGCGGACTGGCGCCTGTCCTCGCGGCGCTGGAGTTCGGCGGCCGACTGGAAGGACGGGGTGGACAGGAGGGTTTCCAGCACGCTCCGGATGGCCTCGGGCGGGGCCTCGTTGAGCTCGCTCCGCCACGCCTTGCCGCCTCCAGCCGGGATGGCGAGGAGGTTGGTGCCGGTGAACCGGAGGGTGGCCCGGCCATTGCCGAAGGCATCCGGGGCGGTCCGGCGAAAGCCTTTGGCCTCCAGGAAATCACGGAGCCAAGGTTGGTCGATGAGCGAGGGACGGGCGAGATCGGCAGCCATTCCGGGCTTCTATCACGCGTTGGGTTCCTTCCGGAAGAGGGCTTCGGCGTTCCCTCAAAGAAACGGCGATTACCCCCGTCAAAACCCACCAAAGCCCGGAACTTTGCCGGGCCGGTTGGCAGGGGTCACATCCGGCGTGAGTTGTGGCATAATGGAGATCGGAGGTGTCGGTATGGGCGTGGAGTTTCGGGAATGGAACGGGATGCAGATGACGTTCTGGGTGGGCATGCGCGAGCCCGTCTGGCTGGTGGCGGAGATCGCCCGGCGTCTGGGCGACGTGCCCCGGGCGGCCCGCCGCTGCGGTATGCGGGTGTCGCAAATGCGGGCGCTGCTCCAATACGTCCAAAGCCATGCTCGACGGGTCGAATACGAGCGGGAACTGGCGCTGGAGTCAGGCTTCGAGCTGCCGCCGGTGGAAACGCCGGTGCTGACCCTCGTGTTCCCGGCGGAACAACTCCAGTGGCGTCGGCCGGAAGTGCCAGTGACGGCATCGGAGTCCCGGGGCTGGAACCGTCGGGAACGGGCGCATCGGGCCCGGTCGTGAAGACGAGGATCACACCTGGACCGACACCGCCATAACCCCAGCGGAAGGAGTTTTGCCGCATGTGTTCCGTTCTCTTGTCGCCGTCGCCCACCTCGCCTCGATCTCGCTGGATTCCCTGGCTCGCCCGGGATGATCTGCCCGCAATACCGCGTGGGCCTGCCCGGAACCGACGGTTCAGGAGCGGGCCCGTTTCCCTGCTTCCCGCTGCGCCTTCTGCAGCGCCTCCCCCAAGTCAAAATCCAAGGCATCCGCCCAGCGCAACAGCGTGTCCAGGGTCGGATTCCGCTTCCCCCGTTCCAACAGGCTGATGGCCGATTGATTCAGGTCCGCCGCCTCCGCCAGTTGCCAGGTGGTCAGGCCGAGCTCCTCGCGCCGGGCCTTCAACAGACCGATCAACCCCAGCGTCACCCGCTCCAAGTGTGCCTCATCCATATCCGATAGATGACTCCTGTCATTTTCGCCTTGCAAGCCATCCCGCTAGATGACAGCAGTCATCCATGAAGTTCCTGCGTCGATTGGGTCCGCCGGTTGCCTGTTCCGGGGGCCGTTCCTGTCCTGATGTCCTGCTCCTCGATGACGGTGATCTGGCGGTCATCGGCCTCGACCTGACCGCCGAGGCGGCCAGCCTGCCGCCCGATGCCGGATGCGCGCCGAACGAGCGGATCGTCCGGCTGCCCCGAAGCATCCTGCTGGCCGCCCTGCCGGAAATCATCCAGGGCTGAACCGCCAGGAACGCAGACGGCATCCAATCCAGCATGGGTTGGGTGGGATTCCTTGAGGACAACTGGTTCGCCCTGGCGCAGAGCCTAGGAATCATCGGCGGGCTGGCCTACAACGCCTTGGCCCTGCGGAAGGACGTGCAGGCCCGGCGCACGGCCGACCAAATCCTGCTGACCGAACAGCACCGGGAACTCTGGTCCGAGGTGCACCGGCGTCCGGAACTGATGCGCCTGTTGGACCCCGAAGCCGACCCGGACTCCCAGCCCCTGACCCCGGTGGAAGAACACTACCTCCGGCTGGTATTCGTCCATTTCCACACGGGGTGGCTGCTGGCCCGGGAACACTCCCTTTTGTCGCTGGAAGTCCTGGCGCGCGACATTGGCGACTTCTTCCGCCTGCCGCTGCCCAAGGCCGGTTGGCGCCGGGCCCGCAGTGCGATGGACCCGGCGTTTGTCCGATTTGTGGAACGCGAGCTGGAGGACTGACGGGGCGGTCAGAGTTCCCCGCGGATTTCCTCCCGATACCACACGACGGCCGGAAGCAGGAGGAAGGTGAAGGTGGCAATGAGCCCGGCGGCAGTAGGATGGTCCCGGGACAGAAGCGCGTCGTAGGCACCGTGCAGGGTGGCGATCGGGATCAGCCCCAGGAGCGAGCGTCCCCAGCGACTCGTCCAATCTTCCGGCAGCCATTGGACGGCAATGGCACTCATGAAGGCATGGAACGGGACGCAGAAGGCGAACCGCACCGCGTAGGTCGCCCAAGGTTCGACGCCGTCATACATTCGCCAACTGTAGAGAATCGCCTCGGCGAGGCCGAAGCCGAGTCCGGCGGCGAAGCCATGGGCGAGACGCTGCTGTCCGTCGATGTCGTTCACCCGGGCGCAGAACGCCTTGGCGAACTCCTCGACCAGTCCCACCGAGAGCGTGTAGCCCACGATGTTCACCCAGAGCGGAACGAGGGGGCTGTCCTTGAGCTGGTCACCAAGGCTGAGCGCGGTAAACCCGAAGACTCCGGGCAGACCGAGCAGGCTTCCCGCGAGTCCTGGCATGGACATCAGGGACGTGATGGCGAATACGATGAGCAGGCCGCTGACGGCTCCGGAGGCGAGCCGCCGCAGGGAATCGACGCGCTCCTCGGCGTCATCGACTTCGAAGATCCACCAGGCTGCTCCCCCGAAGGCCGCCATCGCCAACAGCGCATAAAGCAGCGGCACCGGCGATGGGACGGACAGGTGGGGAACCTGGGAGGGCCAGGAGGTGGGAAGCCAGTAAAGGAGGACCGAAGGCACCCACGGAGCGAACAGGAGGAAGGAGAGACGGTTCATGGGAGTTCAGGGCAAGTCGACATCCTGGAGGCAGCGGTAAAGAACGACCGCAGACGTGATGAGGGCGACCAAGCCCCCGGGAACGCCGAAGACGCCGTAGGGGAGCAGGCACGCGAGGGCGACGAGCAACACGCTCCACAAGGGATCGAGGAAGAGCTTCAACGGGAACTTCTCGGGAAGCGGTGGAACGAACATCGCCGCGACGCCGCTCCCGACGGTGTCGATGGCGACGCCCAGGGCGTGCAACGGAAGCTGGCCGGACTCGCGTCCGCCGAAGAGGTGGGCGAGGGCGGCCTCGGTGATGCCCGTGCCGAGGCCCATTCCCATGCCGATGCAAATGCGGGTCCGGCAGTTCAAGGCCGGATTTTCGGAGCTGCGCCGGAGCTGCGTGATACCGAGAACGAGGATGGGCCAGAGGCCGCATCCCATCGCGAGGAAAGTCGGGACATGCCCAACCCGAGGATCCGCGAGTGATGGTCGAAGCCGTTCGACCAGACCGAGCCGCACGATCAACCAATCGGTCAGCGGGATGCAGGTGCCGACGAAGAACAGCCCGAAGCCAAGCCCGAAGACCAGGCCCCTTCCCCACCAGCGGGCTTCCTCGTCCGTCCACCCTCCGGCAAAACGGCGACTCAAGCCGCGGAACACCCACACAGCGACGGCACCCCAGCCCAACACAACGAGCAAGGCGTCGAAGAACAGGCGCGCGTTGGCCGGGACACTGAATCCAGGATAGAAGCTCATGGCTGGTCGGGGGTGGAGTCCGGAGTGGAACCGGGGTTGCGGGCTATCCGTTCGAGTTCGTCGAGGAACGGGTCCGACGACTCCGGGTTGGCGGGGGGCTCCGGAGCGGGCTGCTTCGTCCGGGGCCTGCTCCGCTTCCGGGCTACCGCGGGCAGGAGCTGCCGCACGCGATCCGGCGTGAAATCCAGGAGAGTCTGTTCGGCGGGCAACCGTTCGAGGAAGCGCGGGGTGTTCGGGTCGGGCGGTCCCAGCTGGGTGATCAGGTGATCGAACTCGAAGGTCATCCGGAACAGACCGATCTGGGCGAGGTCGGCGATCAGGCGGAGCTGACCGCCCGGACCCGGCGGCGGGATCTGGAGAATCTCCGAGGGGAGGATCAGGGATTCGCGACGACGGGCATGGCTCACAGAGACGGTGCTGGTCCGTCCTCCATTGGCAGAGCTGGCGTAGGAACTTCCGCGGGTGACGGATTCGACCATGAACTCCACCTGGCCGATGGCCTCCTCAATCCACTTGGCGGTGCTGGCCGAGTCGGTGCGGAGATAGACGCGATTCCGGAACTGCCCAAGGATCTGGTCGCCATTCTCCCGGCCGTAAACGTCGTGCCAGCCCTCGACGGACTGGATGCCGATGACGAGGTGGACGCCTTTGGATCGGCCGAGATTGGCGATCTCGGCGAGGTTATCGAGGCGACCGAGGGCGATGGCCTCGTCGGCGAGATACCAGACGTGGCGATTGAAGCTGTCGGGAAGACTCAGGACCTGCTTGGCGGAAAGGTCGAAGATCAGGCGATGAATGGGCTTGAGCACCTCGGAGTAACGGGGGTGATCCCGCAGCACGAGGACCTGACCGGGCTTCTGGACCCAGTCAGTGATGGAGAAGAAACCCTTCGACCTCTCCCAAAGGGCGGCGATGGGCTCGAAGGGGCCCAGGTAGCTGGTCAAGGACGCGAGCAGATTGGCGAGCGTGCGCTCGTCTCCCTTGCTGTTCTCCCAGAGCAGGGCGGATTCGGGTCGGAGTGAAAGGAGCGCCTCGATGCGGCGGGGATCCCGCATGACGCGAAGGAAGTTGGCGAACGTGCATTCCTCCGGGCGCTCCTGCCGGAGCACATCCAGCACCGCGGTCACTACGTTGCGGCAGGCCGCGGTCCAGAACGCATCCTTGTCACCGCGGCGCTCCGGGATCACGCAGGCGGCGACCTGCCGGCAATCGGCCGTGGAACGGAGGTCACGGATCATTTCCCAGGCGAGGCTGCGTTCATCGAAGGGATCGACGAGCTTCGGCTGGACGCCCCGGGCGACGTACCGGGCCATCGCTTCGCCCTTGTTGTCGATTTCAAGGATCCGGATGTCGGTGTTGGGCTGTAACGTCGAGCAGAGGCCGACGCGCAGGATGTCGAACTGAATGCTCTTGCCCGATCCGCTGCTGCCGACGGCGAGGAAGTGGCCGACAGTCTTGCGCATCGGGAATGGGAGTCCGGCCCAGTAGTAGAAAGGCCCATCCGGGAGACGGATGAGTGGCTCTTCGACCTTCTCCAGCAAACGATGGATCTGGTACCAGCGCTTGGGCGGGGCGAAGGTCGGCTTGTCGATGTAGGCGGCGTGGTTATTGATGATCTCGCGGTCGGACGGCCAGCGCCGTCCCCGGAGGTGGTAGAGTTTCTCGCTCATGGCCCCGTCAGAATGGGCGAGTGCTGTGAGGCGCGACTCCAGGTAGTTCCGGTCTTTGGGTGGCTTAAGCAGGTTTCCGTCCCGCCATGGGGACGCGAGGCCGCGTGCTGGCCCCTAGATGGATGGGGAGAGGTTCACCGCGCGTTCCTTCGTCACCGCCATCTCGCGCGTGACGCGACGTTCCATGCTCTTCACCACGTCTCGGAAGTCGTCACCAGCCTGTTCCTGCGTGAGGTAGAACTGCGTCTGGTGCCTCGCGCGCGACGCCTGCACATAGGTCATCTCGCGCGACTGCATGGTGTCGGACCAGAGGACAAAGGCGTGATCCACCGTGGCTCCTTGGGCCTTGTGCACCGTCATGCAGTAGGCCAGTTCGAGGTTCCGATACTGGCCGATCGGCACGAAGACGTGGCGGTCCTCGACCCGGATGGTGGCGACCCGCGAAAAGGGGTTGAACGCGATCAGCGTTCCCACGGTTCCGTTCTGAACGTTCATCATGCGGTCGTTCCGGGTGAACATGAGCTTGTCGTACCGGCGGAACCATCGGCCGTCCTTGGTGAAGTAGGGCAGTTCCAGTTCGCCGTTCTTCGCGCGCATGGCCTGGGCCCGGGCATTGAGGTCGTCAACCTCCTCCCGGGTTGCGGCGAGCATGAGCCGCTGGCCCTTGGCCTTGTGCCAGTCCGCCACCAGGGCGTCGCGGGCCGCATCGGTGTTCTCGTGCACGCGGATCATCTTGTCGCGACGCAGGAGATCGAGCGCCTTGGACACGCTGCCGTCGGCGAGTTCCTCGACCACCAACTTCAGCAGGCCGTTCTTCTGCCGACGGATGTCCCGCAGCTCGGACCGGCCGAGGCGGCGACCGATCTCGGCAAACGGGGCGCAACCCTGGATGGGGGGAAGCTGCTTCTCGTCGCCCACCAACACCAGCCGCGCCCCGGCTTCCCGCACGGCCTTCACGACGGCGGACAACCGGAGCGTGTCGAGCATGCTGGCCTCGTCCACGATAAGGATAGACTTGTCGTTGAGGCGCCGGACGGCGCTTTCGTCCTTGGCCCACTGGTAGAGAAGGCGGTCCACGGTGTGGCTGGAAATACCGGAGGCATCGGCAAGTCCCCGAGCGGCCTGACCAGAGTAGGCGGCACCGAGAACATTGAAGCCGGAGGCTTCCCACGTCTTCCGTGCCGCCGATAGGAGTGTGGACTTGCCGGTGCCGGCCCAGCCCTGAAGCACCTTCACTTCGCCCGCCGTGCCAACGATGTGCAGCAGGGCGGATTGCTGTTCTTCGCTGAGCTTGGCTGCAAAGGGAGTAATCTTGTAGGTGGGCAAGCGATGAGTCCGGTCGTCGCGCTTCGCCTCGATGGCCGCCAAAAGGCGCTTCTCCTCCTCAAGCACCCAGCGGGCGGTGTACAGGCGGACGCCGTCGTGGACCCCGAGGTCCACCAGGTTGCGCAGCATCCGATCTCCGCCTCGGATGATGCGATCGGTCGGCTGTCCGCCGGTCTGGTGCTGGTGCGCCAGTTTGAGCAGGAACTGCTCGCGGCTAAAGAAGCTGCGCTGCTTGAGCAGTTCGTCCACCGTGGCGTTGAGCTGCAACGGCGCCCGGCGCAGGGGTTCCTTTTGGAAGAGCCCCGGCACGAACGAGAGGCCTCGTCCAAGGGTCTTCTCGGCCAGGCTTTCCCACGCCGTGTAGAGTTCCTGCCGCGGGGTCAGTTCCTTGCCCTTGCGCGTGGCGCGAGTGGCCTGCTCGGCGCTGACGGCGTCGGACTTGCCCATACGATCGAGTTCGGCGAGGACCTCCTTGCGACGTTTGGAGAAGGCCTCCATGAGCGCGGCCGGCACGCCCTCGATCTGGAACCAGGTCTTCTCCGTCCGCAGGGAGAGGCCGAGCCGGGATCGGAGCTCCCGGGCGAGGTTCACCCGGTACAGGGCACCGGCCAGCATTTTCCAGCGGAAGACCTTCTGCGAGACGATGGTTCCGGTGGTGCCGTCCTCCCGGACGCCGACGTTGAGGAGAACGCAGTGCGAATGGATCTGCGGATCCTGCGCCCGGCTGGTCACATGCAGGTACAGGGCGAAGGCCAGTTTGGCCGGCACCTGTAGAATGCCACCCGGTCCGCGCCGTGAGAACCCGATCTCCTTCTCGAGGTCCGCCAACGTCTTCTTAACGGCTGCCTCTTGCGACTGGAGGATGGTCTCCCGCTTCGAGGGGGGCGCGATGGCGAACAGCGCGGAAACGGACTTCGGGGCGCTGAAGGTCAGGTCCCATCCACCCTGGCGCTCCCGGATCACGATCAGGTCGGGTGCCTTCTTGCCTCCGGGTTGGCCATCCGCCTCCCCGGTTCTCATGTCCTTGGCGGGCACCTTGTCACCAGTTCGGGTGGGTGCTTTCGCGTCGACAACCCTTTTCCCGACCGCCTTGCCGACCTCCTGGACAGGGGCGTCGACGACGGCAGCGCCCTTGCCGGGGTCCTTCCCTTGCGCCGGGTTGGAGCCCGGTGGGTTCCGCTCCGGCAGTCGGGTTCCCACGGCGTTGCGAACCAGCTTGCGCTGGCCGTCCGGCGACAACCCTCGGAACAGTTGCCGGAGGACCTTGGGTTTGACGGTGCCGGTCAGGCCGAGGGCTTGGGCACCGCTGCCGAACCACTGCCCCGGGGGTTCCCCACCGGCGGTATAGTAGTCCGCCCGTGCGAGGCTCAGCAGGTAGTCCGGGGTCGAGAGGGGGAGAGAGATGGAGAGCATAGGATCACCCAAGGATGCGGTTCACGAAGTCATCGAGTTGTTCGGCGGTGAGGGAGGAACGTTGGGCGGCGGCGATGATGGCCTTGAGCGTCTGACGGATGTCCTGACGGAGCCGGACCTGGTCGGACTGGATGGCCTGGAGGCGGAGATCCACGGCGTCCTGGAGGACCTGGTCGTTGAGGGCCCGGATGACCAAGTCACGGGCATAGGCCCCCATGGACGGAGCCGTCCCGGCCCGCTGCTTGAGCAGGTCCAGATGTACCGGATCGAGCCGGAAACTGACGACGTTCTTGGCCATGGCTGTCTACAGGCTGTTATGATTGGTATTCAACGGGTTGTGCTTTCCCTGGCTGAAGAAGTGTCTGCACCTCGGGTGCATCGGGTGTGTTCGTCCTCTGGGGGACGTTGGGATCAGCTCCAGACTCTCTGGAATCAGCACTGCCGCGGGGGTGGATGCGCAGGGGGCCTGAGGTGCGGGCGAAGGCGGGAATGCTGGGTGGCCTGGCTGGCTGGAGAAGCGGTGGTGACTGGGGCGGCGATGGCGGTCGGATCGGGAAGCGGTCGCTGGATGCGCCGGGCTGAAGGACGGCGAGGCCGGCAAGGCCGCGCCGGTGCGGGGTGAGGGTTCCGAAGCGAGCCGAGGATCTTGCGCAGGTGGACGGTGTGGTGGTGGGCCAGGCGTCGGCTGTCGGTCGAGTGAAACTGCCGACGGCGGTTGGGCGAGGGATCGGAACCTTCGCGGCGATTGGTTGGAGTGGGGAGCCGAAGCCGGAGTCAGGGGCGTCGAGCGTCTCGGGCATCGCGGGCAAGCGTTGAGGCTGGAAGGCCGGCCGGAGGGTCCCCGGAAGTGGGTGGCGAACCCCTCTGGAAGCGTCCCTAAAGGGGGCGGTGACCCTGGGCGAACCCCCTCGGAGGGGGAAGTAAAGCCCCAGGCAAGCCCTCGGGCACCCCTCCCGAGGGGGAGGTTGGGGGCGGAGGCGGGGGGGATGCTCGGCGGGAATGGGGATCCGAAGTCGGCGGAGGGGACTTCGTCGGTCACGGGCACCCCGGGCAGGAGTTGAGGTCGGAAGACCGATCGGAAGTCCTTCGAGTAGGGGTGGAGAACCCCTCGGATACCCTCTTGCAAGGGGTGGGTGACCCCGGGGCAGCCCCCTCGGAGGTGGGGAAGAACCCTGGGGCAAGCCCTCGGGAACCCTGGCCGAAGGGTAACAGGACTGGGATTGCAGGAACGGGGCATGTCCGGGGGGATTGACGGGGACGATCGACGGGGAGGATTTGGGAAATCCTGTATGAAGTGTCACCCCTCAAGCCCCGCCCTCCGCAGGTCGGGGAGAGCGGGGCTGATGCTCGGGTTCAGAGCGAAGGGCCGCTGGTGTCGTCAGCTGCGGAGCTAGGCCGGCGACTGCCGGCGCTGCCAATACTTATTCAGTGCGGCGGTGGCCCGGCTCAGCCACTCAAAGTCGGTGACCAGTTCGAAGACCAATTGCCGGGCATGGCGCTTGGGTGCATTCCACTCCTCGGCATTGAGGCATTTGAGATGCCCAAGCCGACGCAATCGAACAATGTCATCGGGGTGGAAGCCGAGGATCCGGGCGACCTGGTCAGTCCCAAGACTTCCTGGAAGCGGTGCGCCCGTCCGGGCATCCCGAAACAGGGTCGCGATCCACTCGTTGATAATCCAATTGGTGCTGCCAGCAGGACCGGGCTCCATCCTGGGGCGGGCACTCTGGATGGCCTCCGTGACGGCAGACCGAGCGGCAACCAACTGGTTCTGCGTCGCCTGTTGCCGACTGTGGGCGGTGGCTGTAATCAACCACTTCGGATTGTTGGCCAAGGCCAGAAGCGCGGCGGTCGAGAAGTAGGCGACTACGTTCCGTCGGCCGGGGTTGAGTCGGGGAAGCAGGCCGTCCTTTTCGAGGCGGCGAATGTGTCCCGGCGGACAGCCGATGATCTGGGCGGCAGTTTGCGAATCGCAACGGGCTCGGTAGGCATACATAGGAATCAGGGGTTTGCCTTCTTGCTCTTGCGGTTCTTTTCGACGGAGCGCTGGATCAGCGCGGTGGTGATCTCAAGGAGTTTTCTCTGATCCTGCTTTACCGCCTGAACGTACGGCAGGGCGAACCGGGATTGGATCCCACGGCCGTGAACCAAAGGCTCCAGCACTCCGAGCCCAACCAGGTTGGAGATCTGGGCTTCGGTCAGCCCGAAGAGGGTGCCCGATTGCCAGTTGTTCAAGATGGACGGCAGATGCCGCAGGCAGAGAAAGGCTGCCTGCTCAGCCGACGTGCCGACTGGATTTCTGGGATCGATGTCCGGAATCTCCAGGTTTGCAGGGACTGGCGTCTTGAATACCGTGCCAGTGCCGGGCTTCAGGGCCAGTCCTGGAATCCCAGGAGTTGGACTTGAACTCATGTTTTGCGCGCATTCCCGCTTGGCTGCGGCGTTCCTTTTGTCTGTAGTATTCATGTGTTGAACTGGCCGTTTGCTGGCCAGCTCAAGACCTTAAGAATTTCGCCCAAGCTTCCGAGAAGAGCTGCTTCCTTTATCTTCCTCGCAGCTTCCATGAGCCGAAGGTGGGCGGGTAAAGACGTCAAAGGCGGTCCATCTGTTTGGAGGTGTTTTGGTTTGCCCCGCTTTCTCAGGCGAGATGTGTCGACAAAAAAAGGCCACCCCCGGGCCATAGGCACTCAGGGGTGGTTTGTCGTTGAATCCAGATTGGGACTTCGGCGTTAAGCTTTAGCTTTTGCTGCGAGAGCGCGGGCTCTTTTCTCGGCATCCAAGATAATCAACGTGTTGGTGATCTCGAAGAGCTTCTCGTAGTTGTCACGGACAGCCATGATGTAGATCAGCGCGAAATAGATCGTGGTGCCATCGCCTTGGTTCAATGGCGTGAGAACCCCTGCTTTTATCAGACTCGACACATTGGCTGTGGTGAGGCCGAGAAGGGTGGCAGTTTGCCATCGCGAGAGCCGAGCGGGCAGGATCCTCAGACTCAGGAAAGCGATCTGGGCAGCAGTCAGGCCGATTGAACTGTCCGAATCTGCATCATTCGCTTCGTTTTGCGACAAGCTCAGCGTAGGGTTTGCGGGTTGGAATCGCACTCCCCGGGCTGTGTCCGAATTGCTGTAAGTCGTCATGGGACGACTCGGAGAACCTTGGTGAATAGCGGGGGCTTTCTTGGTGCCTTGATTGTTGATGTGGTTCATAGCTGTCACATTTTGCTCGTTGCCCCGGAAAGATGATGAACCACCGAACGATTCGGCCATCACGGTTGCTTCCTTTATCTTCCACTCAGCTTCCACGCTAAGCTGTTTTGCCAGTGCGATCAGAGGCTGCGCGAATTCGACGATGCTCACCGTGCGCCGCGCTTGCGGGAGGACTCAGGGGAAGAATAGGCGATCTCCCGCCACCGACTCCCGTCACGCGAGAATTGCCTGCCTTCAGGTTGCGGCGAAATCGGCTCCCCAATTCGTCGGTCGAGTCCACTAAATCGGAAGGCGATCGAGAGCGGACTCCTGCGATGGGTTAGCCAGCTTTAAGTCTCCGTTTCAGGAGTTCGGTAACGGTGGGAAATCTAAAACCCACTATAAAGGCATTAAGACCGCAACCTTCAGGGTTCGTAACCGGCGAGGAATTTTCATGCTCGGCCCGTGCAAAATCGACATCAGCTACCAAGCCTAGTCACTTCGCCCATTACCGATCCTGTCACCCAGCTCGTCATCCAGCCTTCGGTGTACAAGGCTGAGGATGCGCCCTTCCTCCCGCCGGAGCAGCGTCCACCGCTGGACACCGATTTCTCCAAGAAGGTGGTTGGGGCACGGATCTGGTTCAAGGCTTCCAAGGTGACCGCATATGCCGGTGCCGAGTGGGATCGGCACCTGGGCGGGAAGATCGTGGAGGCACGCGCAAGACGGAAGGAAGCCAAGGCGCAGATTCCGGCGCTGACATTGCGCGTGCGCTACCATTCCACGTTGGCTCACGTCTGCCGGACCTTCGAGCTCTTCCGGGTTTGGACGTCGTGGGCGGCGTTCAAGTTCCGGCTGTTTCAGGCGGCGGCCTGGACTCTCGTGGTCGCGTCGGTAACGGGCACATTCAAGCTGCTCTCCCTTCAGGCCCCCTTTGCCGACTCACCGGTCAGCTGTGCGGTAATCGCCGCCGTTGTTGCCGTCACTGTTTACGGGGTGAAGGGAATGATCGGCAAGATCGAGGCCGCAACCTTGCGCCGTCGCCTTCGCATTGGATTGGACGCCCTGTGCTTGGTGCTGCTCGTGACCTACTGCGTCCTCTTGGCGTTCCAGACCGGCGGCTTGGCTGCCGGTGTTCAGGATGTGCTTCAGATTGGGCAGGGATCGGCCTCGTTCGGCTTGCCGTGGTTGAGCCCCTATCTGCAAGCGTGCCAGCTCCTCGTGGAGGTATTTGCCGCCTTGTCCTGTTTTGAAAACGGCGAGGCGCTCGCCGAGCGGTACGGAGATCCTAACCGCACTCTGAGCGCTGCGAAGGAACTGCGCTTGCAGCAGGCCCATGCCTTGGACGAGTCGCTGAAGTCCCTGCACGAGTCCATCGCTCAGCGCGAGAAGGAGATCCTGCGCCTCAAGGCGGATCGCAAGTCGTATGTGCTCTCCGCGGTGGTGGCCTTCGAGCGCGAAGCGGAGTTGGAGCGCCGCCAGAGCGACGGCTTGCGTCGCGCCCGTGCCGACGCCGAACCCCGTCGCGGGTTGCTGCGCCGGTGCGCCGACATCTTTCGTCGCTGAGTCAGCCATTCCCGTTCCCAAAGAACTCACCATGAAAAAGTCCATAAGCTCGATCGCCCTCGTGGCAATCTCCGCCCTCACCGCAACCCCGGCCTGGTCTGAGTCACCGCCCCACCTCGTGGTGGTGAGTGCCCCCGGGATTCCCACCGCCCTCCGCGAACCGGTGGCCCGGGCCACCGGAGAGCTGCTTTACCGGGGCGAGCCCGGTGCCCGGGTTACCGTCCTCGCCGGACGAGAATCGCGGATCGTGGCCGATGTCGCGGTGCCGACCGGCCCCGCGGTGCTGCGCCAGCAGCGCGTCGCCGCGGCGATCGGCTCCACCGTTCAGGCCATCCTCGGCGCCAACGAACTGGAGGTTCCTTTTCCGGTCATGTCGGTCCTCGATGTGGTGGCCACCCAGCTGAAGGTGACCAACGCCACCGTCATCCTGGTCGGCCCGTCGTTCTATCACGATCCCCGCCACGAGACCTTCTCCTTCACGAACGGCTGGCCGAGCGACGGGCACCTCGGGGCGGGCATTGACGGCTCGATCTTCTCGACCGTTGAGCGGGCCCACCAGCTGGACGGGATGGCCGTCCACTGGCTGGTCACCGACGCAGGAACGGCCCGGAACGAGAATCACTCCCGCGGCGTCGCGCGGTTCTGGCACCTTTACGTGGCGAGTCAGGGCGGCGTGCTGCCGAGCTACTCGCCGGATCCGGTGATTGTCTTCGACAACGCCCGTACGGGCCGCACCCAGGTGATCAATGCGCCGGTGTTCAACCCGGCGGATTCGGAGGTCGTGATGCGCTCGTGGTCGGTGGAGGTGGCGCACCAGGAAAACCGCCGCAAACCGGCCGCCAGCCGGACAAACGTCTTGGTCCAGACCAACGTCGTCGTCGCCACCAACGTGGTCGTTGTGACGAATGTCATCGCGCCAGTCATGCCTCGTGTGGCCGCTGGGAACACCGGCATCGGGATCGGCTGGAACGCCCCGCGGGGCGAGCGGGTGGACCTCGACCTCTACGTGCGCTCGCCGCGGGACGGCGGAGAGCTCAGCTACCGGAACACCCGGACCGCCTCCGGACGTTACTTCCGGGACATCACCCAGTCGCTCCAAACATCCGACGACAACTGGCGCAACCTCTGGGAGTTCGTCGAGCTGCAGGGGGACCAGTTGCCCAATGAAGTGTGGGTTCACCTGTACCATGGTCGCGGACCCGTTGCGGGGCAGCTGCGGATTCAGCATCGCGGCCGGGATCATGCGATTCCCTTCGCGTTTCCCGAGGTCCGCCGGGCGGGTGGTTGGTTCGGCGGGAATCGGACTGGCGACGAGCGCTGGCTTCGCATCGACCTCGGCACCGTGCGGGATACGCCCTGAACAGGACGCCATCGCCGCAGGAGCAATTCCGCCCCAAGCGATCGAAGCAGATCCCTGACATCAGCGGGCCGGACCCACGCCAGTGGCCCGGCCCGCCTCCGCTTTGTGGGGGCGATGCCCCCCGATTGGCCTCTCGATCAAGCTGGCAGAACCAGCAACGCTTCCCGCTCCCCGAGCGAAACCTCCAGAGTCACCCACAAGGGCGAGTCAATGAAGTCCTCCCAATCGAACCGGAGGATTCCGAGCGAATCTTGTTCCCAAGCCTTGTATTGCTCGGGCCAGTAGGTTTCGAAAAGTTCGTAGGCCGCTTCCTTGCGGACGTCCCAGCGGTTCCGACCGAAGAAGATCGACGGTTGCTGATCGTCGAGCGCGTCCACGGTCAGCTCGTGGAGATCTTCCCCCAGAACGGTGCAAGCGAACTGGATTCGGAGCAGTGCGGTTTCCTCGTCACCGCCGACGTCCTCGACCAATCGGCGCACCGCCAACAACTCGGAGGCGGTTACGTGGCGGGTGAAGATTCCGGACAATGCCGGGGCATCCCCACTGGGCCAGAACTCGGCCTCACCGTGTTCATCGTGGTCCCACGCGATCACCTCGTCGGCAGTCAGGACCGCCTCGATGGCCGACTGGGCGCGGTGATTGAAGCCCTCGAAGGTTCCGAGGCAGCAGGGGTTGGTGGTTTGGTTCAAAGTCATGGTATCCTCCGTTTGAAGTGCCTCCCCCTTCCCCAGAACGGCTTTTCCGGAGAGGAGGGAGGAGTTTTGCTTCACCGCCCTCGGTGAACTCCTCCCCCTCTCTTCGGAAAGCCATTCTCCCTGAGCCGGCCCTCCCAAGGGGCCGACCACTTCACGCCGACAGAGTCGAGCGTGACCGGCCGTGCGGAGCGAAGGAGTCAACGGTGGAGCGCAGAGCGCAGCGGCGCCGCAGGGGCGAGCAATACCTTGACCCGAAAGCGCAGCGCGGACGGCAGCCTTCCCGGCCGGAGGCCCGGTCCCGGCCATGACCCGGGACAGAATGGAGTCCGAGGAGGGCAACCCGACGAGGGCCGATGCGGAACTCCCGGAAGTCGCGGCGTGATTTGGGATTTGGGTTCAGGGCAGAGGCTGGCCCGGAATCGGGCCAGCCTTCAAACGCCTACAACGTGCCTTCGTCGTACAGGGAGTGATACCCCACATCCGCGACAATCACGTGATCGAGAATCTTCAGCCCCAGCAATTGAGCTCCATCCTTCAGCCGGGTCGTCATGGCCTTGTCCTCCCGGCTCGGCGTCGTGTCGCCGCTGGGGTGGTTGTGCGCGACAACGAGGGCAACCGCACCTGCCAGAATAGCGCCCTGGAAGATCTCGCGGGGATGAACCTGGCAGAAGTTTGCCGCTCCGGTGGCGGTCACCGCATAGCCGATGACCTGGTGGGCCGCGTCCAGGTGAAGCACCACGAAATGCTCCCGGGAATTGTCGGGCAGTACCCGCCGGATGAATTGAGCGGCATCCGAAGCGCCTCGGACCTTGGTCGTTGTCCGGCGTGGGCCGCGATAGACCGCCCGAACCTCCCGCACAAAGGTGGTCTTCATCATCGGCTGGATGCCGATTGGGTCGGGCTTCTGGTCGAGGTTGGGGGTTGCGAGTGAGTAGGTCATAGACATCTCCGTTTGAAGTGCCTCCCCCTTCCCCAGAACGGCTTTTCCGGAGAGGGGGAGGAGTTTTGCTTCACCGCCTCGGTGAACTCCTCCCCCTCTCATCGGAAAGCCATTCTCCCTGAGCCGGCCCCCAGAGGGGCCGACCACTTCACGCCGACAGAGTCGAGCGTGACCGGCCGTGCGGAGCGAAGGAGTCAAGGTGGAGCGCAGAGCGCAGCGGCGCCGCAGGCGCGAGCAATACCTTGACCCGAAAGCGGAGCGCGGACGGAGCGAACAAAACATCTAGCGGATCCCGACGCCATGAAATGAACACCGACGATTTTTTCCATGTGGCCTTCCATGAGCACCTCATGGAGCCGGAAACGGGCTTTTGTCGACCATACGCTCGTAGTCCCACAAGAAGTGGCCAGCTCTGGATGCGGCTGGGGCATCCTGATTGTAGATTGGCTGCCGCTTCCCGCCTCTCGAAGTTGCTAGAACTCACATGGGGCGGTCTTTCTCCCAACGATCCCGTAAACCAGTAGGGTGAAGCCCACCGGCCCTGACCGAATCATTCGGAATAAGTGTGACATCGGTCACCCCGGCACACCGGGCACACCGGCCGCCGCTCAAATAATGCTTGGACAATTTGGCGGTGTTTCCTACCTTTTATCAGTTGAGGCTGTGGCAACAAATCTTCGGGCTGCTGCTTGCGCTCGCTTGGATGCCGATGGTGCATTCCTGCGAAATAGCGCACGCGCTTGGCATCGAATTGCCGCAACAGGGCGGGAACAGCCATGATCAGCAAGCTCCCGCTGACGACTGCGACCACTGCACGTTCTGCGAGACATTGGAGTCCGGTGGGGTAGCTACTTCCGTGGTTAAGGTGTCGGTGCCCGGTTTTGTAGCCATCATTCCGCTGTGGCAACCCGTCCCGACGGAGTTGATTGTCGAGCAGTGCCTCAACCGGACTCCAGTCACACGCAGTGGCCAAAACTGCCCACCGCAACGGTGGCAGTTCGCTGAACGCACGGCCCTGCCGCCGCGCGCCCCCTCCCTCCTCGCCTAACCCTGCTTCGAGCAGGTAAACCCGCCAGCCCGGGCGCTTTGTCGTGCCCGGAGATCTCCCGTCACGTCGTAATTTGTCCCGATCATGCACTTTTCTCAATCACGTCCGATGTCTGTCCGAATCCTTGTCATTCTGTTTACTTACGCCACCGCCCCTCTCTTGGCGTGTGCTGCCGAACCTGAGCCCGCGCCATCGCTCACCGTATCCGAGCTTGTTGATGAAGCGCTTGCGAAGAATCCCGAACTCAAGTTCTACGAGGCGGAGATCACAGCGGCGAAGGCCGGGCGCAAGACCGCCGGGCTGCTTGGCAATCCACAGCTCAGTGGCGATGTAGGACACAACGCTCAGAAGTTTGGTGGTCTGAGCGGCGAGGGCGTTGCTTGGTCCGCCTCGGTTCTGCAACCTTTTGAGTGGCCCGGCCGGATCGGGTTGCGGAAGGCAATCGCCAACCATGACATCGAACTCGCGCAATTCGGCTACGAGCGGTTCAAGATTGCGCTCGCGGGCCGCGTGCGGGCGCTGGCTTACGGTTTGTTCGCCGCGCAGGAGAAATCCGCCGCCGCCGCGGAGGTGGCCGAGCGGTTCAAGGCGTTGCGTGAAGTTTTGGTGCAACGCGATCCCGCAGGCCTGACGCCGTTGCTGGAAACGCGCGTCATTGAAGCGACCGAGTTAAACGCACAGCGGAAGGCCAGTGAGGCGGCGTTGGCCACGCAAGCGGCTCTGTTGGAGTTGAATCAGCTACGCGGCGTCGCGCCGGATACAGGCCTGTCCGTGAGTCAGTTGCGGCTCGTGTTTAGCCCGCCAGAGGACAAAAGCGCATTGCTCAGGCTGGCTCGCACGAACAACTTCGAGTTGAAAGCCCGCGCTTTGGAACTCGCGCAGCAGGGCTTCCGCGTGGATCTGGCGAAGAACGAGCGCTATCCGACCATCAGCGTTGGGCCAAGCTACTCGGACCAAAAGGCGGGCTCGGAGGAACAACGCATCATCGGCGTGGGCATCTCGCTGCCGTTGCCGTTGTGGAATCGGAACAAGGGCAACATCGAAGCCGCCGCCGCGCGCCAGATGCAGGCGGAGGTTTCACTAAACGTCACCGAACGCGAGATTCAGCGGAAGACCATCGAGGCCGCGCTGACCTATGAGACGAAGTTGCGCGAGATGGCGAAATGGCGGCCCGACTCCGTGCAACATTTCAGGGAAGCCGCCGAAGTCGCCGACCGCCACTACCGGCTCGGCGCAGTGCCGATTTCCACCTACGTCGAATTGCAGAAGCAATATCTCGATGCCGTCGAAGGCCTGCTCGACACCAAGAAGGAAGCACTCGAAGCAGCGGCCCAGCTGGAGTTGCTCACCGGCTTGCCGCTGCCGCTCGCGCGCACCACCACAGAGGAGCCGAAATGAATCCACTCCGCTCCACCACGCTACTTCCGGCGCTGCTCCTGGCGTCCTCGCTCTTTGTCGGTTGCGGCCACAAGGAGGGAGACGGCCATGATCATGGCAAGGAGGAGGCCCACGGCAATGACGACGGGCACGGGCACGGCGAAGAATCGCCTTCTGGCGCCTCGTTCAAGGCGGGCAAAGGGGTCATCGTTACCGAGGAAACCAAGAATCTGCTCGGTATTGAAGTCGCCGACGTGTCGGAGCGGAAACTGCCGAACCAGGTTCGCTTCACCGTCCAGATCTTCGGTGAGAGGCACCATCACCTGCTGAATCCCGAAGATCACACCGGCTGCGACGTGCATGGGTCGGGTTTCGTCTCCACCAACACCGCTGGCATCGTGAAGACCGGCCAAGTGGTGGAGTTGTTCAAGAACACGAACGCCATGTTTGGTGGAGTCGTGCTCTCTGTGCAAAAGGCCCTGGCACTTGGCGAATCAGAAATCGTCATCGGCGTATCAAACGCCACGGCCACGCTCAGGGCTGGCGAGTTTGTTCCGGCACGTATCAGCCTTCCGCGCGAGGAGGCGGTCCCGGTCATTCCCCAATCCGCACTGCTCCGAACGACCGAAGGCACGTTCGTTTATGCCGTCAATGGCGACGCCTACTTCCGCACGGCCGTCAAGGTCGGGGCGGAGGAGGACGGCTGGGTGGAAGTTACGGACGGGTTGCTGGCGGGCGACGCCGTCGTGACCAAGCCAGTGCAAACCCTCTGGCTGATCGAACTTCGCGCAACCAAGGGCGGCGGACACTCGCACTGAGACGTGCTATGAGCCAACCGGCCAAATCATTCACGGCCTGCACGACGGACTGCTGCGACGCTCCGGCTCAGGTCGCCGAGCCGACTGCGCCGCTCACCGGCCCGCAGACGTTGCTGCGCGTAGCCGGGATTGATTGCGCGGATGAAGTGGAAGTGGTGAACCGCGCCTTGAAGCCGCTGCCCGGCGTGCGCGATGTGCAGGTCAATCTGATGGCGGGCACCGTGGCCGTGGCGCACACCGACGAAGTCGCACCCGACACGCTGGTCGCGGCGCTCGGACGCAACGGACTTCGCGCCACAGTCGCGAACGATGGCGAGCGGCCTGCGACGGCGACGCAGGCGCAGCATGGTCGCATCGTCTCGGTCGCGGTGTCCGGCGTCTTCACCGGGCTGGGATTGATGCTGGGTTGGTTCCACACCACACACGATGGTTTGAAACTCGCTGCGTTCGGCGTCGCCATCGTCGCGGGCGGCTGGTTCATCGCGCCCAAGGCGCTCGGTGCGCTGCGCCGCCGTTCGCTCGACATGAACGTGCTGATGACCGTGGCCGTCGCGGGGGCGGTCGCCATCGGTGAGTGGAGCGAAGGCGCGGCGGTCGTGTTCCTCTTCGCGCTTTCTGAACTGCTCGAAGCGTTCAGCGTGGCGCGGGCGCGGCGGGCCATTCAGTCGTTGATGGAACTCACGCCGGAGACGGCGCTGGTGAAGGAAGGCGAATCCTTGCGCGAGGTCGCGGTCGCGGAAGTCACCGTGGGCAGCGTCATCGCGGTGAAGTCCGGCGCACGGGTGCCGCTGGATGGCGAAGTCGTCGCGGGCGGCTCGGCAGTGAATCAAGCCCCCATCACCGGCGAATCCATGCCCGTGGAGAAGAAGCCGGGCGACGGCGTGTTCGCGGGCAGCATCAACGGTGAAGGCTCGCTCGACGTGCGCGTGACCAAGCCCGCGAGCGATTCCAAGCTCGCCTGTATCATCCATCTCGTCAGCGAGGCGCAATCGCAGAAAGCGCCGTCGCAACGGTTCGTGGACACGTTTGCCCGCTACTACACCCCGGCGGTCTTCTTCGTCGCGCTGCTGGTGTGGCTGGTGCCGCCGCTGTTGTTCGCGGGCGCGTGGGCCGTGTGGACGTATCGGGCGCTCGTTCTGCTCGTTATCGCCTGCCCGTGCGCGTTGGTCATCTCGACGCCGGTGTCCATCGTGTCAGGACTCACGGCGCTGGCGCGGCGCGGTGTGCTCATCAAGGGCGGCGCGTATCTCGAAGCCGTCGGCAAGCTGCGCGTGCTGGCCGTGGACAAGACCGGCACCATCACCGAGGGCCGTCCGCGTGTGACGCAAATTCTGGTCAGAGCCGCGAAGGATGAAACTGAACTTCTGCGCGTCGCGGCGGCGATTGACGCGCACTCCGAACATCCGCTGGCCAAGGCCGTCGTGGAAGCGGCGCAGCAACGCGGCGTCTCCTTCGCCCGCGCCACGAACTATCAGGCCCGCACCGGCAAAGGCGCGGAAGGCGACGTGGACGGCCACGCTTACTTCGTCGGCAACCACCGTTTCGCGCACGAACTTGGCGTCTGTTCCGAGGACTTGGAACGGCAGCTTGCGGAGATTGAAGCGCAGGCGATGTCCGTCGTCGTGGTCGGGCACCGTCCGCACGGCGACTGCGCGGGCGAAGTGCTCGGCGTTCTGGCCGTGGGCGACACCGTGCGGGTCAACGCCGCCGAGTCCATCCGCGCCCTGCACGCGGCGGGCATCCGCAAGGTCGTCATGCTCAGTGGCGACAATCAGCGCACCGTGGACGCCATCGCCAAGCAGGTCGGCATTGACGAAGCGCACGGCGACCTGTTGCCCGACCAGAAAATCGAGCGCGTGCGCGGCCTGCTCGCGGAACAAACGCACGTCGGGATGATTGGCGATGGCGTGAACGATGCCCCGGCGATGGCGGCGGCGAGCGTCGGCATCGCGATGGGCTCGGCGGGCACGGACACCGCCATCGAAACCGCCGACATGGCGCTGATGCAGGACGACCTCAGCAAAGTCGCCGAGGCCATTCATCTCGGTCGCCGCGCCATGCGCGTGATTCAGACCAACATCATTTTCGCGCTGGCCGTCAAGGCGGTCTTCCTTGTTCTCGCGCTGCTCGGCTACACAAGTCTCTGGCTGGCGATTCTCGCCGACACCGGGGCTACGCTCGTTGTCATCGCCAACGCGCTGCGGCTCTTGCAATCACCCAAGGCGACCGCGCCATGAACTTCCCATTGAATCTATGTTGAACCGTCTCCTTGAATTCTCCGTTCGCCAGCGCGTATTCGTGCTGCTGGCGACGCTGGTCCTCGTCGGTATTGGCGTCTACTCCGCGCTGCGGCTTCCGATTGATGCGGTGCCTGACATCACGAATGTCCAGGTGCAGATCAACACCGCTGTCCCCGCGCTCGCTCCGGAGGAAATTGAGAAGCTTGTCACCTTCCCTATCGAGAACGAGATGGCGGGCATTCCTGGCCTCACGGAGCTGCGTTCCCTGTCCAAGTTCGGACTGTCACAGATCAACCTCATCTTCGAGGACGGCACGGACATCTACCGTTCAAGGCAACTTGTCAGCGAACGGTTGCAGACGGTGATTGATGAGCTGCCGGTGGGCCTTACGCCCAAGCTCGCACCCATTAGCACGGGGTTGGGCGAGATTTACTACTACGTGGTCGAATACGAAAAGGGTGCGACCAACCGGCCGCCGACGCGCGAGGCGCAGTTGATGGAGCTGAAGCTGATCCACGATTACCTCATCAAGCCTCGCCTCCGTTCGACGCCCGGCCTCGCCGAGGTCAATGCGAGCGGCGGCTACGAGAAGCAAATCGTCATTCAACCCAATCCGGACAAGCTCAAAAGCGTTGGCATGTCGTTCAGCGAAATCGCGGAAGCCATCGGCGAGAATGTCGAGAATGCGGGCGGTAGCGTCATCCAACTTGGAGGGGAAACATTGACGGTGCGTGCCGCCGGTCGTGTGCAGACCGTAGATGAGATCGAGCAATTGCCACTGAAGTTCGGCTCGCGGGCCACACCGCTGCGCGTGCGCGACCTGGCGGAAGTGGGCATTGGCAAAGCCGTCCGCACCGGCACGGCGACTTACAACGGCGAGGAAGCATTGCTCGGCGCGGCGCTGATGCTCGCAGGGGAGAACAGCCGCCTCGTCGCGAAGCGGGTGGATGATAAGCTCAAAGAGATTCAGCCCAAGCTTCCGTCGGGCGTGACGATCATTCCCGTCTATGACCGCACCGTGCTCGTGGATCGCACCATCCGCACGGTCGAGACGAGTTTGTTCGAGGGCGCGATTCTTGTCGTGGTCGTTCTCCTCGTCATGCTCGGCAATTGGCGGGCGGCGCTCATCGTCGCGCTCGCCATCCCGTTGTCGCTGCTGTTCGCCATGACCGGCATGGTGCAGAGCGGCGTCTCCGGTAACCTGATGAGCCTGGGCGCGATCGACTTCGGCCTCATCGTGGATGGTGCTGTGGTGATGGTGGAGAACATCATCCGTCACCTCGCGGAGCGACAGCACAAGCTCAAGCGTCGCCTCACCGCGACAGAACGCTCGCATGAAGTGCTCGTGGCGGCCAAAGAAGTTGCCAGCCCGATGTTCTTCGGCGTGTGCATCATCACCGTGGTCTATTTCCCGATCCTCGCGCTGACCGGCATCGAAGGGAAGATGTTCAGGCCGATGGCAATCACGGTCATCTTCGCACTGGTCGGATCGATGGCACTGGCGCTGACCCTCATGCCCGCGCTTTGCTCGTATTTTCTCGGTGGCAACATCAAGGAGAAGGACAGCTTCCTCGTTACTTGGGCCAAGGTGGCCTACGCCCCAATCCTCCGTTTCGCGCTTCGATTTCGCTGGGTTGTCACTGGCGCGGCAGTGGCACTGTTCGTTTTTGCGGTCGTTGTATTCAACCGGCTCGGGGCGGAGTTTGTCCCGCAACTGGACGAAGGCTCCTTTGCCACGCACATGATTCGCACCACGAGCATCGGCATTGACGCAAGCGTGGACATGCAGAAGCGCGGCGAGAAGCTGCTGCTGGAGAAGTTCCCGGAGGTTGCCTACACGTTCAGTCGGCTCGGAACAGCCGAAATTGCGAGTGACCCGATGGGCGTCAACGTCGCGGACACCTACATCATGTTCAATCCGCTGGACAGATGGCGGAAAGTGGACGGCAAACCCATCGGCAAAGAGGCGCTGGCCAATTTGATGACCGAGGAACTGGGCAAACATCTTCCCGGCGAGGGGCATCTGTTCAGCCAGCCCATTGAAATGCGCTTCAACGAAATCCTCGAAGGCACGCGTGCGGACATCGCGGTGAAAGTTTTCGGCGAGGACTTTGCCGTGATTGAGAAGATCGCGAGCGAGGCGCGGGAGATCCTCGAAGGCGTGCGCGGCGCTTCCGACGTCGAGTTTGATGCACTCGGCAAATCTCCTTTGCTCGAAATCGTTCCCAATCGCGAGGCAATGGGCAAATACAACCTCCACGCCGCCGAGTTGAACCGCGTGGTCAACACCGCGCTAGCTGGGCAGGAGGTCGGCAAGCTCATTGAAGGCAATCGCCGATTCGACATCGTGGTGCGCCTAAGTGAGGACTTGCGGGAGAAGATTGACGATCTCAAACGCCTGCCCGTCCGAGTGGATGATGGCGGACTGCTAACGCTCGGCCAGGTCGCCGACTTCAAGGTTGTCGAGCAGGTCGCCGCCATCTCGCGGGAATACAGCCAGCGACGTGCGGCCATCATGGTGAACCTGCGCGGACGCGACGTGGAGAGTTTTGTCCTAGAAGCCCAGAAGAGAATTGCCGAACAAATCAAGCTGCCCGACGGCTACACCATCGAATTCGGCGGACAGTTCCAGAATCTCCAGGAAGCTCGCCGTCGCCTTATGTTTGTCGTTCCGGCCGCCCTGGCCCTGATTTTCGTCCTCATTTTCATGGCGCTGCAAAGCCTCCGGCAATCCCTGCTGGTGTTTCTGGCCGTTCCGCTCGCCGTGACAGGCGGCGTGTTCGCACTATGGGCGCGCGACCTGCCGTTCAGCATCTCGGCGGGTGTCGGTTTCATCGCACTTTCCGGAATCGCTGTGCTCAACGGACTCATGATCATCACGTTCTTCAACCAGTTACGCGAACGCGGCGCGGACGTGCGCACCGCCGTCTGGGACGGCTCGCTGCTGCGGCTACGTCCAAAGCTCATGACTGCGCTCGTGGCCTCGCTCGGCTTCATCCCGATGGCGATTGCCAGCGGCGCGGGCGCAGAGGTTCAGCGTCCGCTCGCGAGCGTCGTCATCGGCGGCATCATCTCCTCCACGTTCCTCACGCTCGTCTTGCTGCCGACGCTCTATGAGTGGTTGGAAGGGAAAACCTCCCCCGGACCGGTAAAACCTAAAATTCCTCCCGAATCATGAGCACCCAACTTGTCCTCAAATACCTCCTCAGCGCGGGCGTCATCACACTGGTCAGTGAAGTGGCCCGGCGCAACGACCGCCTGGGAGCGTTGCTCGCGAGTTTGCCGTTCGTGAGCCTCATGACGCTCTTCTGGGTTCACTTCGAGAGTGCGCCCGAGCAACGGATGCAGAAGACCGGCGACCACATGTTTTACATCTACTGGTATGTGCTGCCCACGTTGCCGATGTTTCTGCTCTTCCCGTGGCTGCAGCGGCAGTCCGGTTTTTACGGCGCACTGGCCTCCAGCGCCTTGCTGACCGTTGCGCTCTTCATTGCCCTGCGTTTCACCGCCTCCCGATTCGGACTCATGCTTTGACCGCGAAACAACAAACAAACACCACAGCAGAAAACCATGAAAACAAACCTCCGCCTCCTCACACTGGCCGCCGCCCTGTGCGTCGGGTTATTCACCGCCAGCGCCGCTGACAAGCACGACCACGCCCACAAGGCCACGCCCAAGGGCGGACGCCTGCTCGACAAGACCGAGCCGCACGCCGAGTTCGTGGTCGAGAAAGACCGCAGCGTCACCATCAACTTCTACAACGACGAGATGAAGCCCGTTGCCGCTACCACGCAGAACGTGACCGCCATTGCCGATGCCAAGAGCGGCAAGGCCACGCTCCAGTTCGAGAAGAAAGGCGACTCGTTGGTCAGCAAGACCAAGCTGCCCGAAGGCGACGGCTACAACGTCGTCGTGCAGTTCAAGCAGACCGCCGACGCCAAGCCGGTCAACCTCCGCTTCAAGCTCGACCTTGCCACCTGTGGAGAATGCAAACGCGCCGAATACGCCTGCACATGCGACCATTGATCACCCGATGAAGCGCCCGTAGTCAATAAGCCTTCGTCCACGCGGCGAAGGAGAAAAGAAGACCCCAATATGAAGACCTCGAATGCAATTAGGTTTGGCCCGGTTCTGCTGGGCCTCGCGTTGTTCGCTACCACGACGGCGTCGGCACACACTGTCCGCTCGCGTCCCGCGCGCGGCGTGGTGGAAAGTCTCGACGTGGAGGCTCGCATCGTGCGGTTTGCACCCCGGAATGGCGAAGCCCCGACTGAACTCGCCCTGACGAGTCGGACGAAATTCGTCCACAACTGGCACTTCGTTCCGGCGAAGGAACTCAAGAACGGCACGACCGCAGTGGTCCATTACCGCTCGCCGTTCTTCGGAAGACCATTCGTGACGAGGGTTGTGTGGGTCAATGGCGAGTGATGGGGTAGGTAAAGTCGTGAGCTGATGGGGTCGGTATTCGAGTTGTGAGCGTCAACTTGCGACGGGACGACGCGTCGACCAACCAGCCAGGCAACGGTCCGATGGTGCAGGGAGCAGGTTGGCGGGGGGCGATCTTACGCCAACACTGGCCATCGATTCTTCGGTTGTTTTGGGACAAAGTAGGCGAAAAGTTCCTTCGGTGTACGGTGTACCGTGTACAGTTTGAGGCGGTGCGCGGCGTGCCGCAATTGGGCTTGCCCTTATCCCGCGTGAATGAGAAATCATGAGGGATTACGCTGAATGCGGCGTATGGATGGAAGGGTAAGTACCGCGAAGACCGCCCTAGCAAAAAAGAGAAAGTGGTATGATCACAACTTTGCTCCTCGACACCGACTTGGCAATTGTTGCTGCCGTAACTTCGACGAACGTGGCGGAGGCGCTCCAGGTGCTGGACGGGAAGTTGCTCGAAAACTCTCCGCGGACCATGCAAGCCGCCCGAATCGATGCTTACCTGACCAAAATACCTCTTTTGGAATCGCCGAGACTTGGGTTTGGCCCGGTCTTTCCGCAAGGTGTCGAGCATTGCGCGTTGCGGCGACCTCGAAGCCGGCCCACGACCGTTGCTTCCTCTACATGCCGACGTCTTGAAACCGCTCGTCGCGAACATATTGCGAAGGAATACGATGTCGCCCCCGCTCAGATTGACGCGGGGTGACATTTCTCCAGGAGTACCAGAGGCAACGACCTAGTTCGCCGGCCAAACCAGACAGAAACGATGAAAACCAACCCACCTGATGGCGACGAGGCGCCGCTCAAAGCCCTCTTGCAGGAGTGGCAACCCAAGCATTCATTGCCTCCGCGTTTCCAGGAGCAGGTCTGGCGTCGCATCGAACGCGCTGAAAGCGCGCCGGTCCCGGCCTTCACCCTCTCCCAATTGTTCACGAATTGGCTCGCCAACAAACTACCTCGTCCGGCGTTGGCCGCGGGATACATGGCTTCGCTGCTTATTTTTGGCGCGAGCACGGGCTGGAACCAAGCACGGCACGACACGGTACGCATCACCGGCGAACTAGGCGCCCGCTATGCCCAAGCAGTAGATCCCTACCAAACCACGGCGCAACCATGAAGCGCGGTCTGTTGATTCTGGCGATCGGCGTGGTGGGCGCGGTCGCCGCCTACTTCTGCGTGTATCTAATGGGAACGGCCAGGCCCCGCGCCATGATGAAGAGCCCCCGGCCGGAACTCGCGTGGCTCAAACACGAGTTTAATCTGGGTGATGCGGAGTTCACGCGCATTTCACAATTGCACGCGGGCTATCTGCCGCAGTGCATGGAGCGTTGCCGTCGCATCGACCAGTTGAACGGCACTCTCTCCAGCGCACTCGCCACTACCACGCAGATTACCCCGGAAATTGAGAAGCTCCTGAGGGAACGAGCCCAAATGCGGGCCTCCTGCCAGACCGAGATGCTCAAGCACTTCTTTGAAGTGAGCCGCACCATGCCGCCGGAACAGGGCAAGCGCTATCTGGCATGGGTGCGAGAGCATACCTGCCTGCGGGAAGATACGATGGACCACGGCTCTGACAACCACGCCACAACGACGACTCCCTCCCATCAGCCATAGTGCCAGCATGAACACGCCCAACACGGACGAACAGGACGTGCAGGACATGCGGCGACTGGCGCAAGGGCACGAAGCGGCCCTGAACGACCTGATGGAGCGTCACGGCGGGAAGTTGTTTCACTACCTGGTCCGTTGCTTGAATGACGAACACGACGCCGCGGATCTGGCCCAGGAAACATTTGTGAATCTCTATCAGAGCCGGGCGCGCTTCGATGCCGGACAGAAATTCTCGACATGGCTCTACACCATCGCCGGAAATCTGGTGAAAGACCGTTACCGCTGGCGCTCGCGCCATCCGCAGGTCTCTCTAGATGCGGACAACGACTCGACAGGCGAAAGCTTTCGCGATGCTCTGCCGCAAGATGGGCCGACGCCGACGGACGACGCGCAGCGGCAGGAGCGCGCCGAAGCCGTACGCCGCGCCGTAGCCACGTTGCCAGAGGAGCTGCGCCAGCCGCTCATTCTCGCTGAATACGAGGAACGCTCGCACGCGGAGATTGGCGCGATTCTTGGCTGCACGGCGAAGGCGGTCGAAACGCGGATTTACCGTGCGCGGCAGCAATTGCGCGCGAGCCTGAGCGCAATGCTGAAAACAGTGTGAACGACGTTCCTAACTGGCTAAGTGCCGGGCGAAGGTTCTGAAGGAAGTTTGAGGGATTTGGCATCGCGTGGCGTAGTGCTCCTTGTATCAGCAATCCCTGTGGAGCAGTTGGTGAGGCAATTTGATTAGCGTCCGATTATGCGCTGGCATCAGAGAATCTTGAGTCCGTGGCTCCGCTCGTTGGCGGCGTTCGCTCTTTTGGTTTTCATCGCGGCGCAGGCGGCGTGCTTCATCCACTGCAACATTGGCGGCGGACACGGCAACAGCGACGCCCAGCCTTCCTGCCACGGCTCCGCCGCAGCCAAGCCGACCCACGGTGAGCATGACGCACCCGCGCCGGCACCGACTGCGACCTGCTCGACCCTAAAAACGATGCTGGCTGGGGCCGACGCTCCCACAGTCATCGCGCCGCAGTTCCACACCCTTTACTTGCTGGCTCCGCTTTCGCTCGCGCTGGACGCGACCGAAGGACAGCCGGAAGCCGCCTTCTTCCGCCAGAGCGGGACACACGATTGGGTCTTCACGCCCGAAGTGTGTCTTGGCCCGGCGTTCCGCAGTCTCGCTCCGCCCTTCCTCGGCTAAGTTGATTCGCGCCCGCGCCCTCGCGCGTGCCTGAATCAATTCCTCCGCCCGTTCCGTGCTCTGTTGTCACGGAAGCAGTCTGCCTATTACCCGAAAAATCCCACTCAAAACTGAACGAAGCATGAAAACAAAATGGATTCTGACCGCCCTGATGGCACTGACGCTTGGCGTCGCCGCGTTTGGCGTGACTGGATGCAGCAAGTCCGGCGACGACCACAGCGGTCACGCGCACCAATACACCTGCCCAATGAAGGAACACTCCGACGTGGTGCAGGACAAACCCGGCGACTGTCCCAAGTGCGGGATGAAGCTCGTGGAGAAGAAGTAACGCCATGAGTCCGCGCCTGTTCATCCGCAGCTTCGGGCCGCGCGTCGTTGCCGTTCTGGCGGCGCTGGGCGCTCTCGCGCTTTCCAGCCACGCGCAAACACCTCGTCTGCTCGACGCCACTTACCTCGACGCGCTCCGCGCCGAGGTTCGCACGAATCATCCGTCCGTTGCCGCCGCGCAGGCCCGCGTGCTCGCGGCGAATGCTGGTGTGCGGGCCGTCCGGCTTTGGGAAGATCCCACGGCGAACGCGGGTATAATGGCGGCAAATCGGGAGTTTCGCAGTGACAACGGAGACCTGATCGTCGGTGT
>JAFLEF010000020.1 GCA_017309115.1 Verrucomicrobiota bacterium
GAACCGGTCATAGCTCGCCGAGGGCGCCCCCAGTCAACTCAGTACCGCCACTTCGCACTCCAAGCCAGTTTCTTTCACCATTAGCCTCCTCACAGGAGGTGGGCGCTGTTTTCCTGTTTTCCAGATTAATCCCCTTCCCCCTTCACGGCCTGGGAACGGAGCGAATGCGGTACTGCAGCGCGGGAGTGAAGGACGGCGGCGGAATTACGTCGACGCGCTCGCCCGTGCCGGGAATCAACTGGCCCGCTGACCAAGACGACGCCTGCACGGAGGGAGCCGACTCCAGCCGGTAGGCCGCGTTGGTCTCCGTGAGCACCCAGAATCTCAGATGATTGTTGGCCTCCGGATTCACCGCGGGATCCACCAGCCAGTTCAAATACGGCGACGGCGCGACCAACTGCAGCGGACGCATCATGTCGTCGTCTTCGTGCTCCAGCAGATGACAATGAAAGATGTACCGACCCACCGTCGCCTGATCGAGATCCCGAGCGCTCGGAGACGTGTAGAAGATCGAATTGGTCGGCCAGGTCATGACAATCCGGGTCACCGAATAGGGCGCGGCCCGGACTACATCCTTAGGCCCGGATTCGAAGGCCGCAGCCGGAACGGCATTGGTGCCAAGATACGTCGCGAGCGGCTTGAGCTGATCCGTCTGCCGATCGTTGATGTAGTTCACTACGGAGGGAGGCGGGTTGGTTCGGCTCAGGGTTCCGCTGAAGCCGGCGAAGCGAATCCGGTCCACGACCCGGAAATCCAGCAGGTGAATATGGATCGGGTGGGCTTCGGATGTGAGATTGATGAGCGACCAGACTTCGGTGCTGCCCGCTTCGGGAAATTCAGTGATCGGATCGTCAAAGAACGAAAGGTTCAGCAACGCGAACGGGGAACCTTCCGACGACAGAAACGGCGGACCCGGGAACGGCAGTTCATTCGCGAGATCCAGAGTCACCTGGCGATTCACCGTGGCCTTCTCGACCATGCTGGCGGTGGTAACCCATTCGTTCGTGGGGATAATGACCGTCGGAATGACACTGGTGTCGGTCCCCTGCAGCGGCAGGATGACCCGGAACTGGAGCAGATTGGAAATCGCCGGGGCGGTGGCCGGGACCGCGTTGATCGTCTGGCTGACCAACGTCACGTTGGTTCCGGCGAAACCCGTAAAGTCCAGAATCACGTCCAAACGCTCTCCAGGCATCATGTTCAACGCCGTCGCGGTGACCGTCTGCTGCAGGAATCCGTCCTCGGTTCCGATCACATAGAAGGTCAGGTTCGTTCCATTCGGCGCCAGGGCATTCAATCCGAAGGTCCGGTAATTGGCACCATCGAGGATCCGGAAGCGATAGCGACGGGGCTCCACTTCGAGGTAGGGCATCACGACGCCATTGACCGTGGCGAGGTTGTGAAACGGAACGCCGTTGTAGAGCAGACTGGCCGGAAGGCAGTTGGTCTGGATGTCCCGATCCTGAAACACCAGAGGGATTTCATACGGTCCCTTCGGCAACTGGAACTGGGACTCAAATCCGGGACTGGTCAGCAGATAGAATCCCTCGAGGCCGGCGTACACGTTGTTGGCGGTCAAGCCCACGGCGTGGTCGTGGTACCACATCGTCTCGCCGTCGCCGTTGAGATCCCAATTATTGTAGAGGTACGTGTCACCGGATCCGCTGAAGAAGTCGTTGGTGGGATATCCGTCATACCGCGGCAGGGTGGCCGCACCGTGCAAGTGAACGACCGTTCGTACATTCTGATTGGTCACCCCGTGGAAGTTGGTGTTGGCCGGGAGCCAGGCGGGATATTGGGCCGGCAGAGCGTTGGTCCAGTTCACCAGAATGGGCACGTTAGTAATCGCGCGAATCGTCGGACCGGGATAGGTGCCTCCATAGCCCCAGACCTCGACCGGAGGCAAATCACGGTGAAACCGATGCTGGAAGGAAGTCATTGTCAGGTCGTACTCGGGCACGTTCTCGAACACGATCGACGGATCCCACGGGAGCCGGAACTGGGCGTTGGTGCGCGCCGGAACGGCCACGGTCGGGATGGGAAGCGGATCGAGGAAGGGCGTGAGATTGGTGACCGCCAGGCAGTCCTCCGGCAGGCCGGGCGGTTTGGTGCCATGCTCTTCACCTTCGTGGGCGAGCGTCGGCAGGAGCAGTGCAAATCCCAACAGGAGCGTTAGCACGCCAAATCGGGGGATAATCCGGAAAGAAGGAATCATCGAAGGTTGGAGCAAAGGTTGAAGGAAGGGCGAGTGACGAAGCACCGCTTCGATCGGAGGTTTGGGTTCAAACGGAGCGAGGGAGTGATACGACCTCCGCTGGCGCCCGACAACGAATAGTCACAAGGAACGCTCGATCTTGGCCGTCGATTACAGCAGCAAGAACGGACCACGGTCCGGCAAATGGGTCAGCCGAAGCCGACAGGGGGACACACAAGTTCACACAGTTGACGTCCTTTCGCCCAAATCCTGTAACTCAACCCCTCTGTGCTGGGTAGGTTCCAGATTCTTACTGTTCGTCCCCACATGAATTACTCCAAATCACTACTCACCCTGATGGCCTTGGCTCCAGCGACCCTCGTCGCCGCCGATTTCACCGGCTTCATCAATCACGGTCTCGTCGGCGTCGGTCGCCTGTCCGCGAATTCCCTCGACCAAACCGGCCAGGATACCCTCGGAGGGGTCTTCTCCTCTCTGGTCGTCGAGACGGGTACCATCCAGGAATCGGGCGGCACCTTTACCGGAAAACTCTACGGATTACCCGACCGCGGATTCGGTGATGGCGCACAGGATTATCACGCGCGCATTCAGACCTTTGATTTCTCGTTCACTCCGGCCTCTGGAGCCGGGCCGTTCCCGCAGACGCAAATCAACTTCTCCAACACCGGCACCAAGATCCTCAAAGACTCTCAGGGCAATCCGTTCACTGGTTTTAATCCGGACTCCACCTTTACGGCGTTTCCCAAGTCGGCACCCGGCAGCCTCGGCGGTGGAAAGTTTAGTCTCGATGCGGAGGGTCTGGTCAAGCTGCCCAATGGAGACTGGATGATCAGCGACGAGTACGGCCCCAATGTGTACCGGTTCGACTCGTCTGGAAAACTTCTGGCCACTCTGCCGCTTCCTGCGTCATTTGTGCCGGAGCAACCCGCCGGCACAGTGAACTTCGATGCCAACATTGCCAATGCCAGCGGCCGACGGGGAAACCGCGGGATGGAGGGCCTATCGGTGTCCCCCGACGGCAATACGCTGTTCGCCATGTTGCAGAGCCCGCTCATGCAGGATGGCGGCGCCTCCAATAGCAGCATCTACACCCGCATCCTTCAGTATGATCTGACCCCCGGCGCGGCCACCGAAGGTCAATTAACCGGCGAGTTCATCTATCAACTGGCCGTGGCCAACGGGCGGCACACCCCGCAAAGCGAAATTCTCGCCCTGAACGATCATCAACTTCTGGTCCTGGAGCGCGACAATCGCGGCTTGGGTGGAAGCGCGGGCGCGTCGGCCTACAAGTACGTGAACGTGGTCGAACTCAATGGCGCGTCCAACGTGCTCGGCCTGGCTTATGACTTGGGTGTCGGCGATCCGGGACAGGTCAACCTGCCGATCAATGGCGCCCTGCCCCCCGGAATAAACGCCGCCGAGAAACTGGAATTCGTGAATATGCTGAATCTCACGGAGCTGACCCAGTTTGGTCTGAACGCCGATGCCAGCCGGAACTCGAATTCCCTGGCTGAGAAATGGGAAGGACTCGGACTCTTCCCCGCCACTGACACGCCGGAAGCGGATGATTTCTACCTTTTTGTGGGCAATGACAACGACTTCACCGCCTCCACGGTCATTCATAACGGCCAGGTCGTCGGCACCACGACGACCCAGGTGGACATGATGCTGCTGGCCTACCGGGTCAGCCTGCCAGGCGCCTCCGCCCAACCCGTGCCGGAAGCGTCGAGTGGACTCGCCATCGGAGTCCTGGCCTTGCTGGCGGGTTCCCGTTGGCGCCAGCGCCATCAGTCCTGAGGGGCTACCTCAGAACTATTGGCACGAACGCTCATCGCATCTCCACCGGGCGCCCACGGGCGCCCGGTTTTTCTTTTGGTCCACCCCAACCCGATGGCGGGGCGACGCTCCGCGGAGCAGCTCGTGTGTGAAGGGTGACCGGTCGATTGGACGGGACGAGAGCGGCACCAGAGCCTCACCCTACCGGGAAGTGAAGGGGTGAGGGGTAAGTGGTGAGCTCAGGAATTCGTGCTCTTCGTTCGATTCGTGGTTTCCTCCGCGGACTCCGCGCTCTCCGCGGGAGATTCTCCGGTTTCTCAGGTGTCGTTGGTATAGCGGATGAGCTTGAGGGTTCGTTCGACGCGTCAATCGCCGGGACGAAAAGCGGTAGCTCCACTGCGTTGCGCGACCGCACTCCAAACGCTTCGCGTGATGTCGACCCGGTGGAACTTCACCAGCGAAAGGTTAAGGGACGCGTGGGGGATTGGATGGCGCTTTCTGCCGTCAGCGGCTACGGGGCGGAGGGTGCGGACAGCCCGCCAGAGCCTCGCCCGACCCCTGTGCCGCCCTCACGCCGCAGCTGACGGCAGCGTAAAGAAAAACGTAGTTCCGACATCGGGCTGCGACTGCGCCCACACTTTTCCGCCGTGTCGTTCCACAATGCGTCGCACATTGGCCAGGCCGATGCCGAGCCCCTCGAATTCGGACTCCGCGTGCAGTCGGCGAAACACTTCAAACAGGCTTTCCGCGCGGCTCATGTCAAAGCCCACCCCATTGTCCCGGATGAACAACTCCACCTCGCCCGACTCCGCACGATGGCGCCCGCCAATCTCCACCTCCGATGTAGCCCGAGTCCGGGAATACTTGAGGGCGTTGTCAATCAGGTTGGCCCACACCTGTCGCAAACAGGATTCGTCGGCAAACACCTCCGGCAGCGGATGAATGATCCAGCGCACCGCCCGACGCCCGAGGTCGGGCAGGAATTCCTGGCGAACCGTCTCAACCAACTGGGTGGTGTTGAGCGGCGACCGCTTCAAGGCATCCACGTCATTTCGCGATAGACTCAGCAGTCCGTCGATCAACCGGTTCATCCGTTCGATCGACCGCTTCACCTGTTCCAAACACTCCCGTCCCTCTCCGGACAAAACGGAGGCCCGATCCTCCTGCAACCAGCGGACGTAGCCGGACATGTTCCGTAGCGGCGCCCGCAGATCGTGGGACACCGAATAGGAGAACGCCTCCAACTCCCGATTCGCCATCGCCAATTCCGCGGTGCGCTGGGCGATTCGCTGCTCCAACGCGGAATTGATCCTTCGCACCTCCGCCTCGGCTTCCTGCCGGGCCTTGATCGCCTGGACCAACGTCCGATTGGCATCCTCCAGCTGGACCAACTTGTCCTCGAGTTTCCGGATCAAGGCCTGATTGTATTCCTTGAGGAACACCTTTTCTGAGTCCGCCGTGGCCGCAGACTGGCGGGCCAGTTTTCCGGCCTGATGGTCCCGCAGCAGCCGCTGAATGTGCTCCAACAGAATCCGCGGCTCCTGAGGTTTTAGCAGAAAGGCATCGGCTCCCAAGCTAAGGGCAAACTCTTCGTCCTGCGGATCGGTATACGTGGCGGTGTAGAACAGGAACGGGATGTCCTGGAACTGCGGATCCGACCGCAGCCGCTTGCACAGGGAGAACCCATCCATGCCCGGCATGAGGATGTCGGACACCACGAGGTCAGGCCGATCCCGCGCCAGGCATTCCAGCGCCATCTCGCCGTTGTTCACGACCGCTGACTGGAGTCCCTCCGACTGCAGGATGGCTTCGAGTAGATACCGATTCGCCTCGTTGTCATCGACCACCAGAACTTTGCTCATGGTCGGAGGGGTTAGGCGTTGAGGAAGGTAAAGATGTCGCGCATGAAGGTGTCTGGATTAATCGGCTTTTCCAAGTATCCCGTGCAGCCCGCTTCCATGACGCGTTCCCGATCGCCCACCATCGCGTAGGAGGTAACGGCCACAATGGGCATCTTGTTGAGACTCTCGTGGAGACGCATCCGCCGGGCGACTTCGTAGCCGTCCATGCCGGGCAGTTGAATGTCCAGCAGCACCAGCGAGGGCTTGATCTGGTTGGCCATTTCAATGCCCGAAGGACCGTCGTGAGCCACGACCACCTGGCAGCCGTGTTTCTCCAAAATGAAACGGGCGAGATAGGCGTTCTGCTCGTTGTCTTCCAAAATGAGCACGGTTTTCATGGCTTGGCGCTGGGTTGAGCCGGGACAGTAAAGCTGAAAGTGCTGCCTTCCTGCCAGACACTTTCCACCTGCAATTGCCCGCCCAGCAATTTGACCAACCGATCACAGATCGCCAGTCCCAGACCGGTGCCTTCGTGGTGTCGGGTCAGTCCGGTCTCCACTTGGCGAAACGGCTTGAACAGAATGTCCCGATGCTCCGGCTTGATGCCAATGCCGGTGTCGATCACGGCAAAAGTGACGTTCTGATCCCGTCGTTCACAACGCAGCCGAATCCCGCCGCGTTCAGTGAACTTGATCGCGTTGTTGAGCAGGTTGATGAGGATCTGCTCCAACCGCCGACGATCACTCACCATCTCCCCGATGGTCTCAGCCATCTCCACCTGGATCGACAGCTGCTTCTTGACCGCCAGTGGCTCCACCATGCTCACCGCCCGGGTGACCACGTCCCGAATCGCCAAGGGACGCATCTGAATCTCCACCTGACCCGCCTCGATCTTGGAGATGTCGAGCACGTCATTGATCAGACTCAACAGGTGTCGGGCACTGTTCATCACCATGCCCAACTGTTTCTTTTGCTCGTCGTTCAGCGGACCCACCAGTCCCTGATGAATGATGCCGGTGAAGCCGAGAATGGAGTTCAACGGCGTGCGCAACTCGTGGGACATGGTCGCCAGAAAGGCCGACTTCACGCGATCGGCCGACTCGGCCATCTCCTTCGCCTCGGCCAATTCAGCAGTGCGCAGGAGCACCCGTAGTTCCAGATCGGAGTGAGCTTCGCGCAGGGCTCGTTCGGCGCGCTTGCGGTCCGTGACGTCCCGAATCACGCCGACCAGACACGGTTGACCGCCAATCTCGACGGGGTCGAAAGAAATCAACGCGTCGCGGGAATCGCCGGACTTGGTTTTCAAACGGGTTTCAAAATCCCGCACGGAACCCTGCTCCTTTAGCCGGGCGGCCACGGCCGACAAATCCTCGGGACGAATCCAAGTCAGTTCCGACGCCAACCGCCCCAGCACGTCCTCCCGGGCATATCCCAGCAACTGGCCGAAGCTGTGATTCACATCAAGAATCCGGCCCTCCTCCCGGGTCAGCAGGCTGATGGCGTCCGGACTGTTCTGAAACACCTTGGAGAACTTTTCCTCGGATTCCCGCAGCGCGGACTCCATTCGGCGCCGTTCCTCGGACTCAAACACCAGGGCTACCAAGTCGGCCACGGAGGCGGCCAGCGTCTGCTCCTCCGCGGTCCAGCGCCGCGGGCTGCCGACATGCTCCAGACAGACGATCCCCGCCATGCCCCGGCGGGAGCGCACCCCGACATCGAGCAGGGACGTCACCCCGAAGGGCTTGAGATACACCTCGGCAAGTTCACGTGTCCGGGGATCGGTCTGGGCCTCATCCGCAGCCAAGGTGCGGGAGACGGACAACGCCTCGTAGTAACGGGGATACTGCCGCACTTCGAGTCGGTGACCTTCCTCGAACACCTTGGTGGTACGCCGATACAGAGTGCGGCAGGTAAACACCGTTTGGTCCGGAGCAAAGGCCCAGATACTGGTGCGCTCGACTTGGAGCGACTCCGCGAGATTGCGAGCGACCTGAGCGAGATTCACGACCTCGCCCGACCACAACTCCCGGCTGAGATCGAGCAGCAGATTCTGGTTCCGAACGGTCTGCTCAGCTTCCTTCAGCTGTTCTTCCTGAATCTTCGCCTGGTGTTCCCGGACCTGGATCGCGAGGAATCGATTTCGAACCAACGCCAGCGCGAGCAACCCCAGCAGACCGCCCCCGCTCCAGAGCAAAATTCGCTTCCATCGTTCAGCCGTCGCCGCCGAACCGTCGAGACGCACCCAGCGGTCATGAATGCGCCGCCGTTCCTCCGGCGTGATGCTGGCGAGCGCTTTGTTCAGGATGCCCAGCAACTCCGGCCAATCGCTGCGGACGGAAATTCCCAAGTCGTAGGTGAAGCCCACCTGGCCGGAGATCTTCAGATTCGAGATTCCCTCCGTCTCCATCCACCACGTCGCCACCGGCAGCTCGGAAATGAAGGCATCCGCCAAGCCGAACGAAACCTTGCGTAGGCCGGTGATCGGATCCGGCACCAGATCCAAAATCAGTTCCGGATGTTCCCTCCGCAGGAATTCTTCCACGGCCCAGCCCTGTACGACCGCCACCCGACTGCCCATCAACTGACTGAGCTTCAGGTCCTCGTAGACGCTGCGGCGGGTGATGATGTAGGTCGGCAGCGAGAGAAAGGTCGGGGTGAAGGCCCAGAACTTTCGTCGTTCGGAAGTTTCAGTGGAGGCGGGAATGACGTCGGCGCCGCGCTTTTCGGGATCCAGTTCCTGCCATTGCTCCGGAGTCAGGCGAACCACCTGGAAGGAATAGCCCAGTCGGCTTTCGAGAATCCGGAAGTACTCGGCGGTGATGCCCTGGAACCGTCCCTCGGCGTCGAAGTACTCGATGGGCTGGTAGTGCGCCGTGGGGGCCAGCCGAATCCCGGGATGGGCATCCAGCCAGCGGCGCTCGGCAGGCGACAGCAACTCCACTTGGACCGGTTCAACGGTTCGGTCTCCGGCGATTCCCGCGCCGGCGGCCAGCAGTCCCACGATGCCCCACGCCCATCTCCACAATACCATTCCAATCCCTTCGTTGGGTCCAAACAAAGCACGGACCCAACCAGCGGATTGGGTTCGGCTCGCTGGACCGGCGAAGGCTACGGGGAGAAGCCTCCGGGTCAATTCGGAACCCCGACGAACGAACGCGGAGGCTTCTTTGGACTGCGGTAGACTTCTGCCGCTTTGGTATTGGTCTCACGCATCAACCAGCGAGACGCAACACCGATACCTGGACCCTCGCCCGCCCGAAACCAAAGCGGCAGAAAGTCTGCCGCAGTCCAAATCAATCCAAGCCCCCCAACCCGTTCCTCCCAATTCCTCGGGCCAAAGGTTGCAGCCCGCTTCGACCCGGCTACATCTTCGCCCTGTGTTGAACGACGTTGAATCCGGAGCCGCCAGCCGGCCCCTGCCCGCCGACTCGATCGCGATTCGCGGCGCGCGGGAACACAATCTAAAGAACCTGTCGGTCGACATTCCCCACAATCAATTCGTGGTAGTGACGGGCGTCAGCGGCAGCGGCAAGAGCACCCTGGCCTTCGACCTTTTGTTCGCCGAGGGCCAACGCCGGTTCCTGGATTCCATGAGCGCCTACGTGCGGCAGTTCGTGGAGCAACTCGGACGTCCGGAGGTGGACCTGATCGCCGGGCTGCCCCCGACGGTCAGCATTGAGCAGAACACCGCGCGCGGCGGCGGGAAGAGCACCGTGGCCACGGTCACCGAGGTGTATCACTTCATTCGGTTGCTCTTTGCCCGGCTCGGAACCCAGTACTGTCCCGACTGTCAGGTGCCGGTGGAGGCGCAAACTCGCGATGAACTTCGGGCCACGCTGGAAGAGGCCGCCCGGGACCGCGGCGAACTCACCCTGCTTGCGCCGGTGATCCGCAACCGCAAGGGATTCCACAGCGAGATTGCCGAGTGGGCGCGCAACCAAGGTTACGCCGAACTCCGGGCCGACGGACGCTGGTTCCAGACCGACCAACCGTTCCGACTCGATCGCTTCAAGGAACATGACATCGAAGTGGTGGTGGGCGCGTTCGCCGTGAGCCCTTCCGGAATCAAAGTCACCGAACGCCGCCGGGAAGCTGCGGGCAAAAAGGGAACCGCCCGCAAGACCGACGACGCTCCACCGACTCGCGGATTGCGCGAGCTGATTGAGGAGGCCCTGGACGTCGGCAAAGGCGTCTTCTTCGCAGCCGATCGGAAGGGCACCACCACGGTGCACTCGACCGAACGGGCCTGTCCGCAATGCCGCCGCAGTTTCGGCCCGCTGGATCCCAAGAATTTCAGTTACAATTCCAGCCAGGGCTGGTGCCCGCGCTGCCGGGGATTCGGCGAGTTGTTTCATCTGCCCGACCTGGAACGCGGCGCCAATGGGGATGCCGTTGAAGAAAGCTGGTGGCGCTGGGCCACGGAACGCGAACCGTGCCCGGAATGTCACGGTTCCCGACTCAAACCCGAGGCCCGAGCGGTCCGGTTCACGGGTACGAAGGCCAAGACCGTTACGCTGGAGGAATTGGGACAGATGTCGGTAGACCAAGCCCTCGCCTGGGCGGAGTTGCTGCAACTGACCGGCCGCGCCGCCGAGATCGGCCGCGACATCCTTCCAGAGATTCGCGAACGCCTGCGCTTCCTGGGTCAGGTCGGTCTGGGCTACCTCCAACTCGGCCGCAGTGTCATCACCCTGAGCGGCGGCGAGGCCCAACGAATCCGGCTGGCCGCGCAGTTGGGATCCAATCTCAGCGGAGTGCTCTACATCCTGGACGAACCCACCATCGGACTGCACTCCCGCGACAATGACCGATTGCTCGACTGCCTCATCGCGCTGCGGGACCGCGGCAATTCGCTGGTCGTGGTGGAACACGACGAGGAAACCATGCGCCGCGCTGACTATGTTATCGATCTGGGGCCCGGAGCCGGTGTCAACGGAGGTCGCGTGGTGGCGGCGGGTACCGTTCCCGAATTGCTCCGGCATCCCGATTCCATCACGGGCCAGTTCCTCCGGGAGTTGGAGACGAAGACCTATCCCACCCGCGGTCAGCGGCGGCCGGTCGCTCCGGCAAAGGGGACCGGCAAACGCGGCGCCAAGTCTGCCGAAGCCCCGACCGCTCCCGAGTGGCTCACCCTGCACGATGCCTCGCTGCACAATCTGAAGAACCTCACGGTCCGGTTTCCGGTGGGTCGCTTCACCGTCGTCACCGGCGTCAGCGGTTCGGGCAAGAGCACGCTGGTGAAGAACTGTTTGTTCCCGGCCGTTACCGAGGCGCTGAAATCACCGAAGTCCGCCCGCGCCCAAGGCGGATGCTGGGCAGAAGGCACCGGAATCCTCAACGCCGTTCACGAAGTCGACCAGTCGCCCATCGGCCGCACCCCGCGATCCACGCCGGCCACGTACGTCGGTTTCTTCGACGTGATTCGGCAGCTGTTTGCCAGCGCGCCCGAAGCCAAACTGCGCGGGTACGGACCCGGTCGCTTCAGCTTCAATTCCGTGCAGGGCCGCTGTCCCGATTGCGAAGGCAAGGGTGTCATCGAATTGGAAATGAACTTCCTGCCAGCCGCCCAGGTTCGCTGCGAGCGCTGCGGCGGACGCCGGTTCAATCCGGAAACACTCGATGTCACCTGGCAGGGCAAGTCCATTGCCGATGTCCTGGATCTCAGCGTCGCCGAAGCCGCCGAATTCTTCAGCGCCCATCGAAGATTGGTTCGACCGCTGGAAGCCCTGAGGGATACCGGGCTCGATTATCTGCGTCTCGGTCAGACCAGTCCGACCCTGAGTGGCGGCGAGGCTCAGCGAATCAAGTTGGTGACGCATCTGCTAGGCGGACTCTCCGCCGGGACACCGGAGAAGCTGACCACCCGCAAACTCGAACGCCGCGATCTGTTCATTCTGGAGGAACCCACCATCGGCCTACACATGCAGGATGTCCGGCGCTTGGTGGAGGTGATTCAGCGACTGGTGGACGCCGGCCACACCGTGGTGGTGATCGAGCACAATCTGGAACTGATCGCCGAAGCAGACTGGGTCATCGATCTGGGTCCGGAAGGCGGCGACGCCGGCGGGAAAATTCTGGCGGAAGGCACGCCAGAAGAGGTCGCCCGGGTCAAAGGTTCCCATACCGGCCGATACCTGAAAGACTGGATCTAGCCGTTCGAACGGCCCGCCAAACTTGCCGTTCGAACGACGACTGCGGCGACATGACCCCAACTCCCGAACGCCCGTCCGATCGGATTCTGCGACGCTTGCGAATCGGGATCCTGGTGGCGGGCGCGCTGCTCCTGGTGGTCGTTGCCTGGCGAGCGGTCCGCCAACCGTATCCGCAGGCGGACTGGATCCAGGTGGAGTCCCACCGGGTGGCGATCATGAATCAGCGGCTGCCGCTGCGCGTGACGCTGACCACCAACCACGGCGTGGGCTACTTGGTCGCAGATCTCCACGGATCCGGCCCACGTCGTCAGCCGCTGGGATATCTGTCCAGCAGTCTCCCGGCGTCCTTGCCGCCCGGGGGCGGAACCTTCGAATTGGAGATTCCGGTGCCCTTGGTGCCGGATTTGGAATACGTCCGGGCGATCATTTTTCTGGGTCGGACGCCCCGGTGGCAGGACCGCGTGAGATTCGTCGAGACCGCGGAACTTTCGGTCGAAGCTCCCGGAACCCGCCTGAACGAATCCGCGCTGCGCCCGTGGCACGCCCACGAACGGTACTCGGACCCCGAGGTCATTTTTCGGGAGACGCGGTGGAGCCGACCGTTGATTGGTGGGCTTTGGCTAATGGCGGCCGCCGTGGCGTGGCGTCGACCGGGTCCAGCGACTCTGGGCTGGATGCGGCACTGGCTGGCGGCGGCCTGTGTGTTGGCTGGAGCGGTGGAAATCGCCTCCCTCGATGTTCATCTCACCAACATCCTGCGAACCTGGGCTCAGCGGTCCCATTGGTACCACGATCGGCGAAGCTTCCAGCAAATCGCAACCGTGGCGGGATTGGTCGTGACGGCGGGCGTCACCTGGCTGGCCTGGTCGCGAATTCGGGGCCTGCGAAGATCGCTCGCCGCCCTGGGACTCGGAGTATTCCTGGCCTTTTCGCTATCCCGACTCTTTTCGCAACACGAAGTCGATCAACTGCTGGCGATCCTGGTGGGCCCGCTCACCCTGGTCCAATTCGCCAAGCTCACTGCGGCGCTCCTGGTCATCGGAGTGCTCTGGCCGCATCGACGCCCGCCCCGGAACCGCACCACGACCAGCGCGCGTTGTTCGTAGTACCGCCTTCAGGCGGCCCCTGGGGGTGAATCGGCGCTGGGGGGATGGGATAAATCCCGCACTACTTACCCGGGAGCGAGCCCTTGCCGTTCCCCCGAAATCCTTGAATGCTGACCCTTATGCCGGCACCGGAATCCAACCCTCCCCCGCGCCCCCCTGAGACGAAACTCTGGACCGGTCACTCGTCCCAGTGGGTGCACTTTTGGTACTACTCCGTGTGCGTCATTCTGGCGCTGGCTGCCTTGGGCGGCATCCCCTTTACCGGAGGACTTTCCGCCATCGGCCTGATCCTTCCTCTTGGCTTGTGGATCTCCCGATGGTGGTACACCCGCACGACCGTTTTCGAACTCACCTCCCAGCGACTGCGCATCCGCAGCGGCATCATCAACCGCCGCCTCGACGAAGTAGAACTGTATCGGGTCAAGGACTACGAACTCGTCCAACCCCTGATGCTCCGTCTGCTCGGTCTCGGCAATCTGACGCTGGTCAGTTCCGATGCGACCACGCCCAAGGTTTATCTCCGGGCCATCGCCAACGCAGAAGAAGTGCGGGAACTCCTGCGCAATGCCGTGCAATCCGAACGGGACCGCAAACGGGTGCGGGAAGTCGACGTCGGCGCCCACGAGGATGGACCCGAGGCTCCGCCAGTCTGATTCCAGTCCAGGTTCACCGGCCCTCTGGAGTTCCCTCATAGTCCAGGAGCAAGGCCTCCAGACGACGAATCTCCCGTCGCTGCGACCGCCACGACAGGCTGATACCTCCCACCGAGAGGATCACCACGGCGGCCATGAACACGATCATCGACGTGAGCTGATTTCCCGTCGTTTTGCCCACGTCCTGCAATTGGACGAGGCAGAGAGCCAGAAGAGGCACGCCCACCAGATGCATCCCCAGCATCAGGCGCAGCCTCCGAGCCGAATCCCGGCTCTGCTCCAGGAGCGCCCGGAGGCTGCCGGCCAGGGATCGATCATAGTCGGGACGCTCGCGCCGCCGCCGCCAATAGCGGTACGCCATCCCCACCGCACCGAACCACGGCAAAAGAAGAAACGGCACCACAGCCCATTCGCGGCTCCAGTTGATTCGGTCCTGAACCGGATCCGGCCAAAGGAGGAACAACACCAGCCTTCCAGTCACCAGCGACAACCAGAACAAGGCCAGAGCCAGGCAAATCCGCACGCCTCGATCCCGACGCAGATAGGCCTGCAAAACGTGTCGGCGCTGACGATCCCAGTCAGGGGCAGCTGGTTGATTGTGGGGGGAGCGCCACAGCGTCTCCAGTTCAGTCCAGTTCATGAGAGAGTGTCTTTAGGGTTTCCGTGAGTTTTTGACGGGCCCGGTTCAGGCGAACACCGACATTTGATTCCGTCAGTCCGTGCACGCCGGCCATTTCGCGGTAGCTCAGGCCGTCGAGCGAAAGCAGCATCAGGGAACGATCGACCGGAGGCAGTTGCCGGATCGCGGCGTAGAGCTGCTCCAACTGGACCCCAGATCGGTCCGGCGGAGCATCGGTCGGCGCGGGCGGAGTGAGCGCTTCGAACTGCTCCACCCGGCGTTGGTAGTTGTGGCGCGTGCGACGCCAGGTCAGCGCCGTGTTGTGGGTCACGCGAAAGAGAAAGCTGGTGACCTGCGACTCGCCGCGGAAAGCGGGAATCGCCTTCCAGACCGCCAGCAGAAGTTCCTGCATCAGATCCTGCCGATCGACACCTTCGGCAAACCCGTTGGCCACATGATGCAAAATCGCCGCGTGCTCGCGGGTCCAGTCATCAAAGCGCTCCTGTTGTTCCGTGGAATTCAAAACGATAACCGTAGGAAGCCGACCGGAGGCGTTTCTTACAGGCTCGTTTCCGAGGGATGCTAGAACCCGGGCAAACCGGGCAGCACCCCGCTCGGTATCGCCGCCCGCTGACCGCGAATCACCACGGCCAGCACCGACGCAGTCCCCTCGCCCAGGGCTACCGCTTCTCCGCCGATCGGCAATCCCTGATCACTCGGCACCCACCGTTGTCCCTCGTCATCTGTACGCAGCAGTCCCGACGGACCCGAGGTGCCGATCAACACTGCCGATCCGGCCCGACCCAGACACCAGGTGGGCGCCCGTTCGGGAAGTCCCACATTGGCGTCCTGCCAGTGGCCGCCCCCATCCCGGGATACCGCCACTCCGCCGGGATTGCGTCCGGCGAACAGCACGGAACCCGACGCCACCAGACGCAAAGGTTGTTCCTTCCCCGCTTCCACCCAGCGCCGTTGGGCGGGATCGAATCGGTACACGCCCCGGGCATACAGGGCGGCAAACAACTGACCACCAGCGACCGCAAATTCGAACACTTGGGTTTGCACGCCCGCGGGCAACCCGACGCTCAAATCCTCCCACTCACGAGCTCCGGGCACGAGCAGATGAATCCCGTGCCCATCCGTCCCGGCATACACCCGACCCAGCACCACCGCCAAACTCAGCACCCGGCGCTGAGACCAGGGCGCTTCCAGTTGCGACCAGTGTTCTCCTGAACTCGGGGACTCCCACACGCCTTCCGAAGTCGCCGCGAGCACCCGTTTCCCCACCGTCGCCAGCGCATAAACCTTCAACCGTTCCGGCACCCCGCGTTCAGGCCGACGCCAAGTCCGACCCTCGTCTCCCGAGATCCAAAGTCCTTGCTCGGTGCCCGCGAACCATTGCCCCTGAACCTCGGCCACCGCTTCAATGCGCACATCGGTGGGCAGTCCGTTTCCAACTTGAGCCCAGGTTCGGCCCTGATCCGTGGATCGGTACACTTCGAAGGTCTCGGCCGCGAAGCTGGTTCCGCCCGCTGCCCCAAACCAACCAACCAGCAGCCAGAGGAAAAACTGGGCCGGCGTCGGCGGGTGCGAACGGAGGTAACTCATGCCTGTTTGCGCTACATACGACTTCCTTGGCTTCAGGGAAAGCCCGCCGTTGTTACCCACGCCATTTCCGACACACTTGACGCTCCCGACTCCTCCATCTTCCCATCCACCCCATCAAACTGTTGCTGATCGTTTTGGTGGTTTCGTTTGGCCTGATCTTTGTCGTTCGAGGCGTTCAAGGATTCCGGCGCGGCCAAATCCATTACTTTGTCGGCGGCTACTCGGGCTGGCCCTTTTACCGGTCCGACCTGCTGACCCGGCAACAAGACGGTCTGCTCTACTGGCTGGTCTGCGCTTCCAACCTGCTCCTCGGGCTGGGAATTGCCGGCTGGGGATCCTGGATCATCGGATCCCTTCCACTTTAGCATTCGACATGGCCAACACGTGGACCGGCGGCTGCCTGTGTGGAGGAGTGCGCTATCGCTTGCTTCAGATGCTCTTTGGGTTGGTGGACTGTCACTGCCTGGATTGCCGGCGGGCATCCGGAGCGCCCTACGTCACCTGGGGTGTCGTTCAACGGGAGAACTTCGAACTGCTCAGCGGGACCCTGCGCGCCGTCCCACATGCCGGACGGATTCGCTCGTTCGCGGCCTGTTGTGGGACCCAGATTCTGTTTGAGGATGCGCCGCAGTGGCCCCGTCTGGACGTCACCATCGCCACACTCGACGACCCCACTCCGTTTCCACCGGGACGCGCCATCTGGATCGAGGACAAACTTCCCTGGGTCCTGCTTGACCCCTCGATACCGACGGGTGCCCCCGCAACTCCGGCCGCCGAACCAAAACCCAAGAACGAAGCCTCCACTCCGGAGACAAATTGAGTTTCAGCCCGCTGGCCTCTCCGCTCTCAGCTCTCAGCTTCCCTACTGCCTCGCCTTGGACCGCACCCGTTCGAGTCGGCGGGTGAGTTCCACCAATTCCTGTTCGATCGCCGCCAGTTCCGTGTCCTGTTCCAGTACCGCCTCGCCCTGACGCGCCGCTTCCGCCTGGGCTTTCTCTTCCTGGGCCTCCTGCATGGCGTTCATGATCACGCCAATCAGCAGGTTCAGAATAATCATCGTCCCCAGGAGAATGAACGAGACGAAGTACAGGATGGCCCCGGCCGGACCAGTCAGAGCTCCCGGTGCCGACATCTGGTGCCGCATGATGTCCGCCCAACCTTCCAACGTGACCACCTGGAACAAGGTCAACAGCGCCTGGCCCAGGGTCCCAAAGTGTTCGCCATCCACCGATCCGAACAGAAACACTCCCATCACGGCGTAGACATAGAAGTGCAGTCCCAACAGTACGCCGACATATCCCATCGACGGAATGCTCTTCAGCAGCGCGCTGACCAGGATCTGAAGTCCAGGCAACGCCGTCACCAATCGCAGGACCCGCAGCACCCGGACCAAACGCAGCACCGCCGCGAATTGCGCCTGCAAGGGCAGCAGACAGATCGCCACCACGACGAAGTCGAAGACGTTCCAGGGATCCAGGAAGAACTCCCACCACCGTCGTCCGTGAGCCCCCAATCGCAGCAGGAGCTCAGCAACAAAGATGCTGACGATGATCCGATCCAAAACATGCAACACCCCTCCCCAGCGGGACGTTATCGAGGACGAGGTCTCCAACCCGACCACCACGGCGGTCAACAATATGACCCCCAACATGCCATGGTGAAACCAGCGCGCGTGGACCCAACGTTGGCAGAAGGCAGACATCACGAGTGGTGCCTATTTCGCACGAAGCCACGGCCCGTCAAGCGGTGGAAGCCCGGGTACGGGGTAAGAGGTAAGGGGTAAGGAAAAGCGCCTGGGTGCGCTGGCGTCTCGGCGGATCGCGCGTCAGCAGTTCACCTACGAACGGCTCCGCGGAGCGTCGCCCCACCGTTCCCCCGATCCGACCTCTCAGCTCTCAGCTTCTTCACAGTTCAATTCCCGTCGTTGAGCGGCTGGGTGCTGCGCAGATACGCAAACAGATCCCGGACCTGTTGATCGCTTAGCCCCGCCAGCAAGCCCTCCGGCATCAGCGACGCTCCCGCCGGCTCCAAAGACACCAAATCACTCCGGGCTAGCGGAACGGTCTGACCGTCCGGCGTCCGCAACACGACCATCCGGGCGTCCTGATCCGCCAGGAAGCCGGTCAGCAGGCGTCCGTCCCGCGTCTCGGCCGAAAAGCTCTCGTACCCTTCCCGAATCTCAGCGCCAGGGTTGACGATGTTGAGCAGCAGGTTGGGCAGATCTGATCGTTGATAGACGGTGAGATCCGGACCGATCTCCGCGCCCTTGCCGAACAGCCGATGGCAGACTCCACAGTTCTCCAGATAGAGCTTCTTACCGACGTACGGGGATCCGGTGGACAAGTTGATCACTTCGGCGAGTCGGGCGATTTCCTGTTCCTTCTCGGCCGATGTGGCTTCCCGCATGCTGGGCCAGAGTTTGGTGACCCGCGCCTGGAGTTCGGATTTGCCGCCGGAAGTAGCACCGAGCTTGAGCAATTGCCGAACGGTTTCGGACGGGACTGACGCCAGGGGAATCTGGCCAGATTGAACCGCCTGCAGTAACGAATTCGCCCACGTCGGACGACTCGCCAGCAAGGCCCAGGCCGAAGCTCGAACGTCTGCGGGATACGTCGGCAGCTGCGTCAGCACTTCACCGGCGATTTCCGGCGAATCGTATCCTTGAAGCGCTCCCAAGGCTGCCCGCCGCAGATCGGCGGACTTGGCGTCCCGCGCCACGGCCAGCAACACGGGAATGGCCGAAGGCTGCCGTGCTTCGCCGAGGACGCTAATCAACTGCAACCGTTGGGACGCGCTGGCCGTCGGATCGGCGACCACCTTCAGCGCCTGAACCACTGACCCCGACTTGCCCCGTCGCGCCCCCAGGACCAGCGATTCGCCTCCGGCTTTCTCCATCGCGTTTAGCAATTCCTCGGGCAGCCCCGTCAGCGGACGTCCCTGGTACGCTTCTTCAAATCCCTTGGTCAGTTGGGCGGTCTGTTCGGCTCCCGGAGACAGCTCAAAAAGTCGGGCACAGGCCAGCAAATCCTCCCGCTTGCCCGTGGCGGCAAACCGGCGCATCAGCCGAGACAGAATCGTGTTCTGAACGATCGGCGCCCGCCACAGTTCGCGGTCGGAAAAGAGTGCCAGCACGTCGTCGCGGTGCGATCCGCACTGGGTTTCCAGCGCCCACCACACCAGCAGCGGCTGACGGGGATCCCGCGCATCGGCGTCGTGGGACAGCAGCGCCTTGATCATTGGCAACGCCGCGACCGCCGGCAGCCGACCCGCCGTCGACGCCAACTGGGCGCGTACTTCCAAGTCAGGTTCCGCAGCCGCCAGCGAGGCCAGGAAGGTCGACAAGTCCGGATCGACCCGCCGTTCATCGCCCACCAACCGGACCGCCCACAACCGCACCTGGGGAAACTTCGACGTCAGCGCGAGCCGCTGGGTGCCGGCATCCCAGTTTCCGGTTTGGTACAAGGCCCACAAGGCCTCCAGTGCCGCCGAGGCATCCGAACCGGTGAGGCGCTCCTTCAAGGCCGCCGTGGTTCCCTGTTCCCGGCGATCGGCGAGCACTCGAAGGGCCTCCTGTCGCCGAGTCCGATTGGGTTGATTCAACAACGCCGCCAAATCCGCCGCGCTGGCCCGGGACAAATCACCCGCCACAGCTCGGGTGTCCGATCCCTTCGCCCGCAATCGATAGATCCGGCCGTTGGCTTGATCGATCTGACCTTCGTGGTTCCGGTAATGATTCACCTGCCGGTCATACCAGTCGCAGACATAGATCGCACCATCCGGTCCCACCTTGATATCCACCGGCCGAAACCACTTGTCCCGACTCTTCACCGGATAGCCGAGATCACGGGTGCGAAAGGTGGAACCATCCGCCACGATTTCGCTGAGCACGATCCGGCCTTGGAGCGGTTCCACTCCGAACAGCTTGCCCTGATACCGATCGCCCATCGCTCCGCTGTCGTAGATCACAAAGTTGTGAGTGAACCGGTCCACGTCGGGATGGGGCATCTGCGGGAAGTAGCCGAAGGCATACGGATTCGAGAGCGGTCCATGTTTATCGAAACCCTTCTGCAAGTACGCGCCCTGCTGGTAATGGAATCCCCGGGTGTTACCGCCGTTGTGGCCGCTGAAGACGCGTCCGGCCGAATCGATTTCGAGACCGAATGCGTTGCCGCCGCCTTCGCTGAAAACTTCGTAGATCCGTTTCGCGGGATGATACCGCCAAATGTTCTGTCCTTGGGAATACACCGGACGCATCGGCTCCTTCGCCCGGGCGGGATCTGTCGGTACGCGTACCAACCCCTGGCTGGCGGCGGCCTGTTCCGCGGTGAGGACTTTTCCGTCGGCGCCGTACACGAGAATGTTGCCGGTGACCGTGGAACCCTGGCATCCGTAAAGCCACCCATCCGGTCCCCAACGCAGGGAGTTGGCGACCGAATGGGTGTCCTCCAGACCGAATCCCGACAGCAGCACCTGCGGATCGCCATCCGGCACATCGTCCCGATTGGCGTCCGGATAGAACAGTAGGTAGGGCGGATTCAGCACGAAGACGCCGCCCCGACCAAAGGCCACGCTGGTGGCGATGTTGAGTCCGTCCGCAAAGGTGGTGTGCCGATCCAAAGTGCCGTCGCCGTTGGAATCCTCGTGAATGGTGATGCGATCAGCGCCGCGAACATGGTGCGGAGGCGGCTGGGGAACCTGATCGTACACCGCCCGCCAAAAATTATCCCGGCTCACCATCTTCAATCCCGCCGGCGATGGATACTGGCGATACTCCACCACCCACATTCGGCCCCGTTCATCAAAGGTGAGGAACACCGGCTGGGCGATGGTGGGCTCGGCCAGAACCTGCTCGAACACCAGGTCATCAAAGACCTCGAAGCTTTGCGCGGATTCGGCCGGAGTCAGCGGGCCCAACTGCTCGGCCGTGGGCGCCGGAACCGCCGCGCTCGCCGCCTCCGCACGGACGGCGGCGAGGATTCCCGGACCGGAGGCATTTGCGGCGGGCGTCGCCGGGCGCGCCCAGTCGGGTTGATCGCCCGTGCGAAATTCCCAGTCTCCCGCCAGCCGCAACGTTTGGCCGCCCGCCCGAAGTTCCGGAGCCCGACCCTTGAAGCCACCCCGACCTCCAGCGTCATACACGCGCACCGCCACCGAGGTCCACTGACCTGGTCGCAGCGTCACGGGAAACGTCCGTTCGGGTCCCAGGCCCGAGGAATAGTTCGGAGGAAACGAGCCTCCCGCCCCAACCCTCGTTCCATCCACAAACACTTCGAAGGCGTCGTCGACCTGCTCCACGGCCACCTGCCCTGCCGCCGGCCAGTCGCCCGGAACCTTTACCCAGCAGCGATACCAGCCCACGCCATCAAATGCCGCGAGCCGCTGCTGCGACATTTCATCCCAGGTGCCCGGAACCTTCAGCGGCTGCCAGGCTCCGGGATAATCCACCGGCCGAGGTTGGGTCGGCGGAATGAAATCGTTCATCGCCCAGAGCATTCCGTTGAGCAGCAGACGCCGGAAATTGGGGTCGGCAAAGTCCTCCGGGCTGCCCAGGGACGTGTAGAAGACTCGGCGATTCTCTCTTGTGTTGATCCACGCCACCGGCTCCACCGCCGATTTGCCGTCCTCCGTCTGGCCTTGAAGCAGTGGGGTGACCGTGCGGAACAGATTTCGGCTGCGGTACAGATGCGATTCCGAACGAAACTCCGGAGCCACGTTGTTCAGAATCGGGTTGCCGGCCGTTTCGGGAATCGCCTTCACCACGGTGATCTTCCCCGGTCCTTTGCCATAATGGTCCTGGTAGTCGCCGCCCAGAATCTCCGTGTCGAAGTCCGGCCAGGTCGTGTCGGTGGGAACCTTCTGATCGCGCAGTTCGAATCCGTGGCTGGCGGTGCGAATGCCGACCAGCGGCTTACCCGCCGCCAGATGCGCCCGGAGCGCCTCGAGCATCGGTTTGGGCGGAGCGCGACGACGGGTGCTGACCGCCACCAGATCGGCCTTCCGGATGGCCTCCCAATTCTTGAAGTCATTGTCGTCCACCTTTTCGGACGCGGTCACAAACGAGAGCCGATACCCGCGCCAGGCCAGTTCGCTCTGGGCAAACTCCGGGAGAGTCTCCCAGGTGTGATACTCATTCTCGCCAATGATGAAGCAGACCTCCTTCTTCACATCGCCCCGAAATCGGAAGGGATCGCCACCCAGCAAATCGGCGCTGGTGATGCTCGGACACCAGTACTTCTCGATATGTTCCACCACGAGCTCCGTGCCGCGAAAGTGGGAGACGTACGGCGCCTTCCGATGATTGTACATCGAGTCGGTCATGTCCCGGACGAGCACCACATTCTGGCCCTGACGGACCATTTGCCGGATGGAGAACGGCCGGCCCAGCACGCACATGTTGATGTGCACCCCCATGACCATGACGTTCGTGATGCCGCGCTGGCGCATCAGGTAATACGCCTCAGCCGAATCCGTGACGGCATCGCCGGGCAGGATCTCCATCGCGGGATGCTGTCGGGTCCAGGCCTTGTAACTCGGGCAATCCGGACAGCCATCACATCCACCGTCGGAGTCGTCGATGGGCAGCGGCGCTTCCCGATCCGGCTTCAGCGAGCACCAGCCCTCCAGAGGAATTGTGGTTTCTACTTTCGGCGCGGACTGGGCGAGCTTCCGACCCGGATGGTCTTTGTAGAAGTCCATCGTGTCGCTCGGGCAATGGATGATCAGGGCTCCTTGGGAGCGGGCGAACTTCACCAGTTCATTCATGCGCGGCGCCATTTCGCCGACGCGTTCGGTGGCATCGGGACAATGGTGTTTGTCCCACATGTCGCAGATCACCACCGCAGTCCGGGCCGGATCCCACGCGGTCGTTTTGGTCACCACCGTCCAGTTGGACTGGCCCGGGGTGGATGGCACTCGACTGCGCAGGGGAAGCGAAAAGGAATCCGCGCGAACGCTGCTGCCGAGGGAGCCCAGCGCGAGGACGAGCCAACAGGCAAGAAGTCGGTCCATGCCCAAGAATTCCGACAGCCCCCTCGCCGGGCAACCGCGAAGGTGGCCAATGTCGGGGTACCCGAAAGGGCGGGACCTTTCCCGCCGTCACCTACCGGGAAACGTTGGCACCTGTCGCCTTCCGGGGTAATGGTGACCTCGCGTGGACTCCCCTTCTCCTTCGACCGCCCAGCAGGGACGGATCCTGGTCATCCGCGGCGGTGCCATTGGTGATTTCATTCTCACCCTGCCCGTCCTGGCCGCCCTCCGGGCGCAGTTTCCCCAAAATCGACTGGAAGTGCTCGGATATCCCCACATTGCCTCACTCGCCGTGGCGGGAGGTCTGGTGGACGCGGCCCAACCGATCGAAGCCCGGGCGTTGGCCGGCTTTTTCGCCCGGGGCGGCGACCTCGACTTCACGCTCGCCTCGTACTTCGCTGGGTTCCATTTGGTGCTCAGCTTTCTCTACGATCCGGACCTGATCTTCCGGAGCAACGTCACCCGCATTTCCAAGGCTCAGTTCATCCAAGGACCGCATCGGCCGGAGGAAACCTCGTCCCTCCATGCCACCCAACAGTTGCTCGAACCGCTGACGCAACTGGCCGTATTCGACGCCGACGCCATTCCCCGGTTGCCCCAGGGAGCCGCCGATGCCGGTGCGGAGCGCTGGCTGGCGATCCATCCGGGGTCGGGCAGTGACCGCAAGAACTGGCCGGAAGCGGCCTGGGCGGAATTGCTCGGCGTCCTTTCGCGGTCAGGGAACACGCGCTTCCTGCTGGTCGGCGGCGAAGTGGAGGAAGGTCGACTGGAACGTCTGGCCGCCCGACTACCCGCGGATCGAGTGGAAGTGCTCCGTTCCCATCCCTTGCCCGAAGTCGCTGCGCGTCTGGCGCAGTGCCACGGATTCCTCGGCCACGACTCCGGGATTACCCACTTGGCCGCCGCGGTCGGACTCCCGGGTGTGGTCCTCTGGGGTCCTAGCAACGCCACGGTCTGGGCGCCTCGCAGCGACCGCATGACGTTGGTGGAATCGGGCACGGAACTGGCCCGACTGCCGGTGGACCGAGTCGTTCAGGCCCTGCAACGACAGTTGCCCCAGTTCGCAGCGTCTTGAATTTCAAAGGTTCTTGGAGGCTCGAACATGACGGTCGACGACATCGCGTTGCGCGCCTCCGCAGCCCTGAATAGGGCGGGTGTGCCATTCATGCTCGTTGGTAGTTTTTTCGAGCAATTATTAAGGCATCCCAAGATGGGAGGCCCGCGCCCTCAATTCTCCTTCGGTGTAGGACGTTTCAAGGTGAAGGTTCCCCGGTAGTCCGAACTCGAGTACTCCGAGACAAAGTTGGTGGCGCTGACCCGACCCTGCTGATCGAACTGCCAGCCCATGATTTTCTCGGAACCCGCGAACACGAACTCATCGCCTTCCCAAGTGCCGTTCAGGGTCGCCTTAAATGTGCCGCTGAAGATCCCCAGCCACCAGGCCTTGAATCGGGCTTGGTATTCCGTCTCGGAGACACGGGTAATGACCGCCTTTAGTTGGTCGTGATGGGAGTTGTTACTGTTCTGCCAGGTGCCAATCCACGCGCCCGTGATGTCCCGCGGATGCGTCGGCTGCTGGTTCGCCGCCTTCCACTCCCGGGAAATGCTACACCCGGAACCCAGCAAAAGCACCACCGCGAGCAAAAGGAACTGACGTGCGTTCATACGGGAACCCTACCGCGGCGACGATGACCAGAAAAGCCGTCAGGTTCCACTGACCGAAGAGAACTGGACCTGGATGCCCTCCGGGCGGTTGGGAAGATCAGCCATCAACAGTTCTTGCTCTTCGACCCAGTTAAAGGGAGCCGACTGACCATTCACCAGGAATCGGCCGGCCTGCCGGGCGCCCCACAGAATCAAACGCCAAGTTTTGACGCGGGACGGAAACGGTCCGATCGCCGGAGTGATCTCGAGCTGCCAGGTGCGGCCCTGAGTGCGCGCGCGCAAGGAGCGTTCCGAACAAACTCCCTGCTCGTAGGCCTGAGTCACGCCATCGTCTTCATACCACGACCGGGAACTCTCCGCGCCCGGCCAACAATGCAGGAGCACGACTTCTTCCGGAGTTTCACCCACGAACTGCTGCTGCGGCCCCAGGGGCAGAACCGACCCAGCCCGAACAAACAGTGGCAAGGTTCCCAGGGGCGCCTCCGCGACGACGTGGTTTCCGCCGGTGAATCGTTCGCCCGTCCAGAAGTTGATCCACACGTCGTTGGGCAAATAGACACTGCGGGCGACAGCCCCCTGACGTAGCACCGGCGCCACCAACAGATCGCGCCCGAGCAGGAACTGATCCCCGCACGCCACCGCCACCGGATCGTTCTGATAGTGCCAGAACAGTGGACGCATGATTGGCGCTCCCGTCGCGCGCGCCTCGGCAAACAGTCCGTAAAGGACGGGCAGGAGCTGATAGCGTAGATTGAGGTACGTGCGGCAGATTTCCTCGACCTCCGGACCAAAGGCCCAGGGTTCCTGCGCGATGGTTCCCAGATTCGAATGGTTGCGGAAAAACGGAGTGAAGGTGGCGAACTGAAACCAGCGAACGAAGAGTTCGGGCGTGGTGTTCTCCAGGAACCCACCAACATCGCCGCCACAAAAGGGCACGCCACTGAGGGACAGGTTCAGATACATCTGCACCGCGTCATTGAGATGATCCCAGTTGGACGAGTTATCGCCCGTCCACACCAGCGCGTGCCGCTGAATTCCCGCGTAACCCGCGCGGGTGATCACGAACGGACGCCGCGCGAGCGACGGATCCGGACCGCCCGCAGCCAAAACTCCTTCCCGCGACGCCCGGGCCATCTGCTGGCCGTACAGATTATGGACCTCGCGATGCCGTCGTAGTCCCACTTCCGTCTCGTGCCGACATTCCGGGTCGAGCGTCTTGTCCGGCCGGGCGAAATTGGCCGGTTCGTTCATGTCGTTCCAGAACCCCGCCACCCCAACCTCCAGCAGAGCTCGCTGTTCCCGGCCCCACCACTCCCGGGTCTCGGCGCGGAAGAAGTCCGGAAACCGGGATTCGCCCGGCCAGACTTCGCCCAAATAGTCCTTCTTGCCGGTCGGATCCTTCACGAAGGCGTCCGCTTGAATCCCCCGCTTCAGCACTCCGAACTTCGGATCATTCTTCACACCCGGATCAACGATCGTGACCACCTGGAAGCCCTGCCGATCGAGTTTCTGCAGCAGTCGTTCCGGTTGGGGAAAGGTCTTCCCGAAGGTGAACACCCGGTATTCGTCCATGTGATGGATATCCAGATACAGGACGTCGCAGGGCAACTTCCGGCGGCGGAACTCGCGGGCCACTTCTTCCACGCGCTTTTGGGTTTCGTAGCTGTAGCGGGATTGTTGGTAGCCCAAACCCCAACGCGGCGGCAGCGGCATGGCTCCGGTTAGCTCCCGGTAGCGTGCCACGACAGAATCCACGCCCGGCCCCAGGAACAGATACAGGTCGATCTCGCCGGAGACCGCGGTCATTTGCCACCGATCCAGGTTCGTTTGCCCCAGATCCCAAACCTGCCGCTGGGGGTTGTCCCAAAAGAGTCCGGCGGCACGTCCATCCCGGAGCGAGATTCCGAAGGGGATCGAAACGTACAGTTGCTTGAGCGCGGGATGAATCGCTGGCGCATGGCCCAGCACATCGATGTTCCAGAAATCCCGGATCAGTCCTCGCCGGTTGAACGCCCCGGTGGTTTCCCCCAAACCGAAGATGGATTCGCCCTCCACCAATTCCAGAGCCAACCGCGCCTCTTCGCCGGCGAAAGCGGTGGCTCCGGCGGGTGCGGTGAAGAGCTTTAATCCGGACGGATCGGTGAATTCCCACGCCCCCGTCGCCAGGGACAACGACCAACGACCAGCCTCGGAGGTGAGGGAAACTCGGCCTCGAGTCACCGAGCGGCGGACGTCCACCGGTTCAACCGGCGCCTCGACCACCGCCCAGGAATGGCTGGGTGGAACCGTCCGACCCTGCACCCAGCGCAATCGAAACACATCCGGCCGCAGAACCTGCACCTGGAGCACGGCCCTCCGGGAACGCAGGGTCAGGCTGTTGGACTGATCGGGAACAACCTGGAGGCGGTCGACCGGAAGCGGACGCGGGGTCTTGGGCGTGGACTGGGCAGACATGAGACAAGGCTCCCAGACGGACGGTCAGGGACCGCAACGGCCGGGATTCCCAAGCGTAGGGAGAAGCCCTGTCGCCATCAAGGCGCCGTAGCTGAGGGGACGAGACGCTGTCGCCAACGGACCACTCCACACACGAGATTCGCAGGAACGCGCTAAAAAACGGAATGGCGCCTCCTCCCGTCGGCGGCTACCCGCCGAGCCACCCGCGTCCCGGCGAATGACCCGTCAGGGGTCCACCCACGAACGGCTCCGCAGAGCGTCGCCCTACCAATGCGTCGCCCTACCCGTCTTCCGACCTCTCAGCTCTCAGCTAATCAAGCCACTCCCGCCGACTGGCGGATCCGGGCCCGCTCCGCTTGGACCCAGGCAATGATCCGAGCGGAAGCTTCGGCCACCGGGATCATCTGGACCACCTGACCGCGCGGCTTGAGTTCGACTTCGCCCTTGGCCAGCGATTTCTCGCCCAGATTCAGCCGGAGCGGGAAGCCCACCAATTCGCTGTCCTTGAACTTCACGCCGGGTCGTTCGTCGCGGTCATCCAGAATGACTTCGATTCCCGCCGCCGTGAGTTCGGCATAAATGGATTCGGCCAGGACGCGGGTCGGGGCGCCTTCCGCCACATTGAGCGGCGTCAGGCACACTTCGAACGGCGCCACACTGGTCGGCCAAATGATGCCGTCCTTGTCGTGGCATTGCTCGATGATGGCCTGGACGGTTCGAGTGACGCCAATGCCGTAGCAGCCCATGACGCACGGATGGCGCTGACCATTCTCCGCGAGGAAGGTGGCATTGAGTTTCTCGCTGTATTTGGTGCCCAGCTTGAACACATGGCCCACTTCGATCGCGCGCCGGATCTTGAGCGGCTCGCCGGTGGCCACGTCGGCTTCGCCGGCCTTAACCGTGCGGAAATCCGCCCATTGATCGACCCGGATGTCGCGCTCGATCTCCACGTGGCGCAGGTGGAAGCCGTCTTCGTTGGCTCCCGTCGTCATTCCCTGCGCCCCGCGCAATTGTTCATCGGCGTAGACCTTGATCGTGGCCGGAACCCGAGCAACAGCTCCCAGCGATCCCGGACGGGCCCCGAGAGCGGCCTGACATTCGTCGGCGGTGGCGGCGCGAACCTGAACGGCGCCGGTGCGAGCCATGAGCTTCGCCTCGTTCAGCTGATCGTCGCCCCGGAGCAGAATCAGGATGGTCTTGGAGTCCGCCACATAGACCAGCGTCTTGATCTGGGCGTGGGCCGGAACGGAATACGGCGCGGCAGTCAGGGCCTCAATGGTCACCACCCCGGGTGTGGCGAACGATTCTGGAGCCTCACCGGTGCGACCTTTGGGGGTCGGCACCACTGAACCCCGGCTGGTCGCCTTCTCGATGTTGGCCGCATAACCGCCGGTTTCGCAGTACACGACATCATTCTCACCCGTCACTGCCGGGACCATGAATTCGTGCGAATAATTGCCACCAATCACCCCGGTATCGGCTTCCACCGGAAAGGCTTGAATGCCGCAACGAGCAAAGATGCGGTTGTAGGCGTCGTACATTTTTCGGTAGCTCGCCATGGCGCCTTCGTCGGTGGCATCGAAGGAGTAGGCGTCCTTCATGTAAAACTCCTTGGCGCGCATCAGACCGAAGCGGGGCCGGATCTCGTCCCGGAACTTGATGCCGATCTGGTAGAAATTCACCGGCAACTGGCGGTACGAATTGAGTTCGGCCGCCGCGATCGTGGTGATGACCTCTTCGGCGGTCGGGCTGAGCACCCATTCCCGGCCGGCACTGTCCTTCAGCTTGAACAAGACGTCCCGAGCCGTTTCGTATCGGCCCGACGCCTGCCAGATCTCCGGCGGCTGCAGAGCGGGCATGAGCACCTCGAGGGCGCCTGCCCGATTCATTTCTTCGCGAACGATGGCTTCCACCTTGCGCAAGACCCGGACTCCCAGAGGCAAAAACGTGTACAATCCCCCGGCCAGTTTGCGGACCAGACCAGCCCGCAGAAGCAACTGATGGGAAACGATCTCGGCATCGGCCGGGACTTCTTTCAGGGTGGGAACAAAGCAATGGGACCAGCGCATGACAGGACGTGGATGAATTCGCGAGACGACAAGGCGCGGAGCCGCCACGTGGCGGAAACCCCGCGCCTAGCACGAAAACGAGGGGAAGTATCCAACAACGGGCCGCGTCAAGGCAAGGGTGCTGATACCCTGGAGCCAACGATATTCTCAGGAAGGGAACAAAACCTTGCCTCACCCGGCACGGATATGGCTAATTCCCCGGCCTGTCCGCGATCAAAAGTTCGCGAGTTCTTTTGGCCAAGGGCAGTAGTTTCTGTCTGAGTTCGATGAGTCGCCGTCGCATGCTAGTTCACTATTCAGGTCGGGTGCAGGGAGTGGGTTTTCGCTACCAAACCCGTAAAGTGGCGGCTGAATTCGAAGTAACCGGTGTGGTTCGGAACCTGCCGGACGGCCGGGTAGAACTGGTCGCAGAAGGTGACGAGCGGGAATTGAATGATTTTCGCGAAGCAATTCGACAGAGCGGTTTGAACGGGTTTATTCGCAACGAAGTGGTGACCTGGGCCGAGGCCCGCGGCGAGTTCCGCGGTTTCGGGATCACGTCCTGACGCCGATGAAGTACGCCATCATTGCCGACATTCACGCCAACTTGGATGCCTTCCAGGTGGTGCTGGAGGACATCAAACAACAAAACTGCACCCACGTTGTTTGCCTGGGTGACATCGTCGGCTACGGAGCCAATCCCAAGGAGTGCCTGGACATCGTCCGCGGCATGAACATCCCCACCGTCAAGGGCAACCACGACGAGTACATCGGGGTGGACGATGATCCGGAGGGGTTCAATGACGCCGCCGCCGAAGCGGTCAATTGGTCCCGGGCACAGCTCACCGAGGATGATCGGCGCTGGCTGCGCGAACTGAAGTACCAGCGCTTGGTCGCCAACTTCACCATAGTGCATGCCACGCTGGATGTGCCCCAACGCTGGGGCTACGTCTTCGAGAAGCTCGAAGCGGCCGCCAGTTTCACCTACCAGCACACGCAGGTCTGTTTCTTTGGCCACACCCACGTTCCCGTGGCCTTCATCCGGGATACCGGCGTCCGCGGCGGCACTTACTCCAAGTTCCGGGTTGAGCCGGGCAAGAAGTATTTCATTAACGTCGGGAGCGTCGGCCAACCCCGGGACGGCAACCCTAAAGCCGCTTACGTCGTCTACGACTTGGCCCAGCAAAACATTGAGCTGCGGCGCCTGGACTATCCGATTGCCGAAGCGCAGAGAAAGATCCGGGCCGCCGGACTACCTGATCGCTTGGCCGACCGACTCGCGCTCGGCCGTTGAGGCTGACCAAGCCAAGGTCCCCGGTTCACCCGCCGGGGCTCCTCCCTACTGGCGCGATGAAAGTCCTGATCCTGAAACCCAGTTCGCTGGGGGATGTCGTGCAGGCTTTGCCGGTGGCTCGGCTGCTCAAGCGACATCGGCCTGAAACCCAGATTTCTTGGTGGCTGAATCGGGAATTGACCCCGCTTCTGGAGGGGGACCCCGATCTCACCCGGATCATTCCCTTTGACCGCAAAGACTGGGGCCATCTGGAAGGAATCCCCCTGGCATTCTCCGAGATTCGTGCCCTGCGTCGCGAACGCTTTGATTGGATCATCGACCTGCAGAGCCTGGCCCGCAGCGCAGTGGTCGGCTGGCTCGCGCGTGGTGGTTTGACCATTGGTTTGGACGATCGCAGGGAGGCCGCACCCGCGTTCTATGACGTTGCGGTGCCCCGACCCAGTTACGACACCCACGCGGTCGACTGGTATCTACAGGTCCTCCGTCGGCTGGAGATTCCCGTTCATTTCGACTTCGCCTGGTTACCGGTCCGTCCGGAGATCGCGGCTTCGGTTCGCACCCGGTGCCCGGAGCCTGACGCACCTTGGATCGCTCTGCAGCCGGGCGCCCGCTGGGAGAACAAGCGCTGGCCCCGGGTACATTTCATCGAACTCGCCCGGCACCTGCATCGCGTTCGCCCGGATCTTCGAATGGTCATTTTGGGTGGTCATGCGGATCAACCGCTAGGAACGGCTATCGCCGCCGCGGCGGGACCCTATGCGCTGGATCTGACGGGGCGGCTCAGTTTGTGGGAAATGGTGGAATGGCTGCGGCACTGTCGGCTGATGGTCACCAACGATACCGGGCCCATGCACGTGGCCGCCGCGTTGGGAAAGCCGGTCGTCGGCCTGTTTGGTCCCACCGAACCTGCCCGCACCGGACCCTATGGAGCCGGACATCAGATTCTCCGCGAGTCACTCCCCTGCGCCCCCTGTCTCAAGGCGGAATGCCACTGGAATGAGCCCCTCGCCTGTCTGCGCCAACTTTCTCCCGTCCGCGTGGCTGCGGCCGTCCTCGCACGATTGACCGAGACGCTTCCTTGCTCTCAAGCGACGACTGCCTAGAGTCCCGTTCATGACTCGACTCGCCGCCCTGCTGGCCCTGCCTTTGTTGGTTTGGTCAGTCATGGCCCAGGTAGACCTGGACCTCACCATGGATCGTCAGATTTTTCTGCCGTCCGAGGACACCGAAGTCGCCGTGCGGATTTCGAACTTTACGGGCGAGCCTCTGACGCTGGGCCAGGAGCCCCGCTGGATTCATTTCACGGTCGAGGATCTGCGTGGTCGGGTGGCCGGCAAACTGCAAGATCCGCCTGACACGGGCGAATTCACTCTGGAACCGGCGACCCGCGGCAAACTGCGCTTCAACATCACGCCGATGTTCAACATCACCACCCCCGGCTCCTATCGGATATTCGCTTCCATTCGCTTGCCCACCGGCGAGGAGGTCACCTCGGATCCGCACACCTTCGAGATCATTTCGGGAGTGAAGCTCAGCGAGCCGCGCGAAGTGGGCTTCCGCAATGCGGAAGGACAATTGGAACGTCGCAAGTTTGTCCTCCAGCGCGCCAGTTTTCCCAACAAGCGGGTCCAGCTCTATGCGCGGCTGACCGACTCTACCGAGTCGCACACCATCAAGGTCATTCCACTCGGCAACACCGTTTCCTTCGACCGACCTGAATGGCTGGTGGACCGCGAAAGCCATTTCCACGTGCTGCACCGCACCGACAGCGCTCATTATTTTTACCACGTTCTGGCGCCGGATGGTTCGTTGACATTTCGTCAGCTTTGGCTGGCGGACGGCACCAGCCGGGTGGAATTAAGGGTGAATGAGGAGGGCGAAGTACGCGTCTTTGGAGCGGTCCGTCGTCCCTATCCTGGAGAGCTGCCGAAGCCGTCGGTCGCGGCTTTGTCGACCAATCGGGTCGCCGAGGTGCAGTCGCCAACGACGAATACGAATGAGGTATCAGCGCCGAAGCAGCCCTGAGCGTTGGGTGAGGAGTTGGTGGCTTTTGCTGCTAACCTTCATGCTGCTTCCGGCCATGGCTGAGCCCATGGTGGTGTTTCTGAAGAATGGTGACCGCCTGACGGGCGAGATCACTTCTCAGAATGAACGACGGGTGGTGCTCAAAACCGCCATCACCGGGAGGATCACAATTCCCCGCGATCAGGTCGACAGGATCATGACCGCCGCCGCCGTGGCCGCCGCCGCCGCACCTCCGCAAACCAATGCGCCGCCAGTCGCACCCGCAGCAGCTGTCGCCGCCACCCCCACCCCAGCCCCCAAACCCACCGCCGGCGCGCCTCCCGCCGCCTCGGCCAGCGCCACACCGATCGCCACCAACGCCCCCGCGCTGACGGAATCCTGGATTCCCGGCTGGCTTTCGGGCGCCTGGACCAACTGGCACGGCAACGTGCAGTTCGGGGCCAACATGGGATTGGGCACGACCGATCGCTATTCCGTCTTCGCCAATGCGAGCGCGTCAAAAAAATGGGGACGGACAACCTCTCTGATCAATTACAACATCAACTACGGGGTGGTGAACGACGTTGTGAATGCCAACCGGATGGGCGGCGGTACCAAGGTGGATGTTGAACTGAATCAGGATCGGAGGCTTTACACCTACGGCCAAGGCAGTGCCGGTTATGATCGAATCCGCCAGATCAGCCTGGAATACATCGTCGGTGGCGGCATGGGGTACCGGTTCATCAATCGACCCCGACTGGTGTTGGCCGGGGAGCTCGGCTCCCAATATCAGGTGTTTGACTACTTCAGTTCCCCCGACCGCGAAAACGTCGCCGCGCGACTGGCCGAAAACGTCACCACCAAAGTTGGTAAGGACGTTTCCATCATCCAAACCCTCGGGTTCACCCCAGGTATCCAAGAATTGTCGGATTACCAGATCCGCTTCGGGCTCACCCTCAGCTTCCCGGTCTTCAAGCCGCTCACCCTGAATCTAAACGTCATCAACGAGTACGATTCGCAGCCCGCCCCGGGTGTCAGCAACAACGACCTCCAACTCTCCACCACCATCGGCGTCAACTTCTGAGCCGCCTGAACGAGCCCGGAATCATTCCAAGAACTTGCCGGGGTTGAGGATTCCCAGCGGATCCAGTGCCTGCTTGACGCGTGCGTGAAGTTGGCGACCCGGTTCGGCGACCGCGTCCGGCCACCACGGCAACTTGGCCAGCCCGATGCCATGCTCCCCAGTGATCGCGCCCCCGAGCGCTAGAATTCCGCGGAACAGATCATCCAAGCAGGCTTCAGCCCGCGACCGTTCGTCGGCCTCCGCCGCATTATGCATCACGTTCACATGGATGTTTCCGTCTCCGGCGTGTCCGAAACACGCCAGCAGCAGGCGGTGTTTCCGCTGCAAGGAAGCGGTCAGGCGGAAGAGATCCTCCAGGCGACCCCGGGGCACGACAATGTCCTCGTTGAGTTTGGTCAGGCCCGTATCGCGCAACGAGTAGCTGAACTCCCTTCGCAGACCCCAAAATTGTTCACACCCGGCATCCCCAAGTCCCTGCTGAACAAATACCGGATCGGCTGAACGAATCACCTTCGCCAGCGCCCTGATTTCGCGGCGGACACTGGCCTCCTGACCATCCAGTTCCACAATGAGATGCGCATTACATCCGGCCAGCAACCGGGTCCCGGTTCGCTTCTCGGCTGCCCGGAGGGTGAATTCATCCGCCATTTCCAAGGCGCTGGGCAGGAATCCGGCGGCAAAAATCGCGCGGATCGCCCGCGTCGCTTGGCGAATACTGGTAAAGCCGGCGCCGAGACAGGCCCGGAACGGAGGTCGGGGCAAGAGTTTCAAGGTCGCTTCGGTGACCACCCCGAGCATCCCTTCACTGCCCACGAACAGGCGATGGAGGTCAAATCCGGTCTTGTTCTTGTGGGTCCGCCCTCCCAAACGGACCAATTTCCCGTCAGCCAAGGCGACTTCCAAACCCAGGACATAATCCCGGGTCACTCCGTACTTCAGACAGCGAGGCCCTCCTGCATTGGTGGCAATGTTGCCGCCCAGGCTACAATTCTCCCGACTGGCCGGATCTGGCGGATAGTACAGGCCGCGGCGTTCCACCGCCCGTTGGAACTTCGCAGTGATGACTCCGGGCTCCACCACCGCCACAAAATCCCCCGGCGAAATCTCCCGAATCCGATTCATCCGGGCCAGCGAAAGGGCGATTCCCCCCCGCATCGGCACACACCCACCGACATATCCGTAGCCGGCTCCCCGGGCGGTGACCGGAATTCGGTGCTGGTGTGCAAAAGCCAGAATATTGGAAACGGAAGCCGCCGAGGCCGGTAACGCCACGGCTTCGGGCAGATGGGCCGCATACCATTTGTCCCCCGCATGGGCGGCACAAATTTCGGGTGACCGGCTCCATTCGTCAGCCGCCAGGCGACGCTTCAACTGATCCCATGGAATCCGTGGCTTCATTCGTCGTCGAGAGTTGGGGTGGAGGAGTTGAGGAAATCGGTGGCTTCGTCCGCCTGATCGGCGGGCACCTGGACCCAGATGCCCCCGGTGGAGAGCGAGTAACCCTCGGTCGCCAGGGCCGCTCCCAGGTGCTTTAGGTTCACCAGAAACCCGGAGGCTTCCAACCGGGAACGAATGAGTTCAGCCTCGGCGGGACTAAACTGCTTGGAGATGGTGACCCAATCCATGGCGTCAGCTTGCGATCGAGGCGGGACCCGGCAAAGGGAAATCAGCCCGCCATTCATTCGCCAAAAGTGTTTCAAAAACCGCCGCCTACAGGCCTCAACGTCAGCCTCGCAGACCCGTCCCGATGCTTGACAGATTGAAGGCCTAATGCCACTCCTCGGGTCGCATTTCGATCCTCGCGACGAACCCTAGGCCGGGGAACAGGCAGGCTGACCGCCTCTCCCTGCAACCAATGGCCGAATGTCGCACCGCACGGTCGTACATCTGCCAAGCAAAAATACATTCTATGAGTATGTTCTCATTCCACCTGAAACAACCCGCCCGTTGGCTGCTGTTGGCAGCTACCCTTGGGGCATTCTCCGCTTTCGCGGAAAGTTCCCAACCCATCACCCTCGCCCAGGCGAAGCCGACCGTGGTCATCAGCGGACCCGGCGGCGTGCCCGCCACCACGGCGAGCGCGGGGGGAATCTGCTCCACCATCAATACGGGACTGTTGACCGGTACCAAGCTCCACCCGGCCGAAGTTTCGGTGGGTGATACTTACACCTACACGCTCACGGTCACTTCGGCTTCCTGCCTGGCCAATCTGGTGGTGGTCGACACGATTCCTTCCGATTCGACGCTGGTCAGCACCGAACCGACGGCTTCCGTGGCCGGCAACAAACTGACCTGGAATCTCGGTGACCTCGACGCCGGTGTGACCAAGACCCTCAAGGTCACGGTCAAGGCCGACAAAGAAGGCACCTCCGTTTCCTGCGCCACTTTCTCCGCTGATCCGCGCATCTGCGCCAAGACCATCGTCGGCCGCCCGCAGCTGGCCATCGAGAAGTCCGGACCTGAAACCGCTCCTCTGGGCAACGACGTGCCGTACAGCATCGTCGTGAAGAACGTCGGTACGGCCGTCGCCAAGGGCGTCGTCGTCACCGACAAGGTGCCCGCCGGCCTCGGTGGACCTCGCGAGATTCCGTTCACCGTCGGTGACCTCGCTCCGGGCGCGTCCAAGACCATCCCGGTCACGCTCAAGGCCGCCGAACGCGGACGTCATTGCAACTTGGCTGTCGCCACCGCCGCGAATGCCACCAGCGTCCAGGACGACGCCTGCACGACCGTCGTGAAGCCGGCCGTCAAGATCGTCAAGACCGGTACCCCGGATCAGTTCGTGGGTCGCCAAGCCACCTACAAGATCGTGGTCTCCAACACGGGTGACACCGTCCACGAAAACACCATCGTGACCGACACCGCCCCGCCGCAGACCAAGATCGTCAGCGCGCCCGGCGCCAACGTGGCCGGCAATACCGCCACCTGGAACCTCGGCACCCTCAAGGCCGGCGAATCCAAGGAACTCAGCATCGTGCTGACCTCAACCCAAATCGGCACCTGGTGCAATGCGGCCTCCGTCACGGTTGCCGCTGGCCTCAAGGAAAATGCTGAAGCCTGCACCATCTGGAAGGGTGTCGCCGGCGTGCTGGTTGAGTTCGTTGACGATCCCGATCCGATCTCGGTCGGCGATCAGGTTGTCTACACCATCCGCATCACCAACCAGGGCAATGCGGACCTGAACAACATCGCCACGGTCGCCGAGTCTGACACGGAAATCGACTTCGTCAGCTCGCCGCAGGGCACCATCTCCGGGCCGAAGAAGATCTCCTTCCCGACCATCCCGCGGCTGGGTGGACGTCAGTCTGTCACCTTCACCTTCACCGGTAAGGCTACGGGCGTCGGCCAAGCCTACCAGAAGGCGATTGTGACCGTGGAAGGCTTCCGCGCTCCGATCGAAGAGTACGAAGTCACCACGACCTACTAAGGTTGCTGCCGACCCTCGCGTCGGTTCACCAGGCGCCCCCGGAAACGGGGGCGCCTTTTTAGTTTTTCAGGGACATTTTTCCGGTCGGAGCCTTGCCAAAGGACAGGTCCGTGGCTACCCCTGCCAACCCGTTCAAACATGAAAAAATGGCTCAACCCAGTTTGGTTCCTCCGCGCTTGGACGCTTCTTTTTTGCCTGCTGTTGGGCTATTCGCTCTACGCCCAGACTCCCCCTGATTCCACCCCGACCACCAACTCAGCACCCGTGACCAACCGGGCCGACTTGCTGGCGGAATCCCAACGTGAGTTCATCGACAGCAACCGCTCCCTCCTGACCTTCGGTCTGGACCACGTTGAGGTCCTCCAAACCACCTTCTTCCACCGGCCCTTGTGGCAGTATCTGGCCACCATTCTCTACGTTCTGCTGGCCTTCCTCGTCGCCAAAATCGTGGACTGGCTGATCCACACCCGCCTGCGGCTGATCACCAGCCGGACCGAGAACCAGTGGGACGACATTCTCATCAACCTCGTGGACGGACCGGTCAAGGTCATCGTGTTTGTCCTGCTGTTGAATGTGGGCCTCCAATTATTCGATTGGCCCAACTTCATCGAAGCCTGGTTCGCGAAGCTGACGATCTTGGCTGTCGGCGCGAGCCTGCTCCTGGTCATTCTGAAGGCCGTGGACGCCGTGATCCGTATTTGGCGAACCAACCTGCCGGAAGGTGGGGATCGGGCCTTCAACGAGCACTTCCTCGTGTTGGTCGGCAAAGTCATCAAGGCCACCATCGGTGTCGTCGCCGTCTTCACGGTGCTGGGCAACCTCGGATTCGACATCAGTGCTGCCTTGGCTTCGGTCTCAGTCATCGGCCTCGCCCTGGGTCTGGCGGCCCAGGACACGGTGGGAAATCTGTTTGGGGCCGTTGCGGTGTTCCTCGACAAACCGTTCAAAATCGGCGACCGGGTTAAAATCGGCGAAGTCGACGGAACCGTCGAAGAAATGGGCCTCCGCTCCACCCGCATTCGAGGGTTGGAGGGCTTCCTAATCACTGTTCCCAACAAAGAGATTGGGAACTCCCGCATCATCAACGTCACCAGCCGCCCGACCATTCGGACCACCTTCACTGTCGGACTCACCTACGACACCCCGGCGCCCCAAGTGAAGCGGGCCGTGGAGCTGATCCTCGAGATCTTTGGAAAGGACCCGAACACCCACGATGTCATCGCGTACTTCAGCAAGATGGCGGACTTCTCCCTCAATATCGACGTCATCTACTGGTGCAAGCTGACCGACTGGCGGCAATACACGTTGGTTCTCCAGGAACTGAATCTCCAACTGAAGGCCCGCTTTGACGCCGAAGGACTCAACTTCGCGTTCCCCAGCCAGACCCTTTATCTCGGGGATTCGGCTCAGGAAAAACTCGCCTCAGCCCAAAATCCCTCATCGGGAGACGCAACAACACGTTGACATCCCCCTGCCCCCCGATAGTTTCCCGCTCTTTAAGATTCGCCTAGTACCATGCCGAACACGAAGTCCGCGGAAAAACGAGTCCGCTCCAGCGCCCGCAAACAGGCCCGAAACCAAGCCTCGGTCTCCCGTCTCAAGACCGCCGAGCGAAAGTACCTCGCTCTGGTCTCGACGGGTAAAGCCGACGAAGCCAAGAAGGCCTTCCTAGAGGTCAGCTCCGCCTACGGCAAAGCCGTCAAAGGCGGCACCGTCAAGGCCAACACCGCCAGCCGGAAACGGTCACGCTTGCAGCTGCGCCTGAACAAGGCGGCCAAGGCCGCTGCGGCCCCCAAGGCCTGATCACTGGCCGGTTGTCCGGCGAAACAACGCCCCCCGCCCTGGCGGGGGGCGTTTCTTTTTCCCCGCCGCCCCGCGCGACGGCCGCTCACTTCATGCCCGGCCATGGGGCCAGAGCATTCAGCGCCGGCACGATCTGACGCCGGAGTTCCAGGAAATCCAACGCCCCAGTCTGCCGAAACAGGATCTTCCCATCAGGCGCAACGAGCAGCGTGTGCGGCAGCGCCCCATTCCAGTCCGGATCCAGGGCCTCCAGCAGACGGTATTTGTCGGTCTCTCCAAACAACAGGTTTCGGGTCGAGGCACCTTGTTTTTCCAGGAACTTAAGAACCTGCCCCCGCTCATCCGGAAACTGGGCGGCCACGGTCACCAATTCGAAGTCGCGATGCCGGAATCGCAGGTTGGTTTCGAGCAACTCCCCAAACTCCGACACACACGGACCACACCAAGTGGCCCAGACATTGATCAGACGTACCTTGCCCGTTCCCTGGTTCGCCCGGAGCGCCTTCAAGGCGGCCGCATCCGCCGCCTCCAGTTTCACTGGTTCCTTGCGCACTTTTTCCATCCAGCGGGTCACGTCGTCTGCCTTGTCAGACCACTTGGTGGAACATCCAAACACTTTGGTGACCGTCACTGGAGGTTCCTGATCCTTCAAAAGCGCTTCAATCGCGTTGCGGGCATCCTGAACCTTCACCAAATCCTCCCGTTCCGAATCATCAATGCGACCCTGGTACCGGAGCCTTCGTTGGGCGTCGAAAATGAACACATGCGGGGTGGCCGACGGCCCGTACTGCTTGGAAGCCAGCTCCGAATCGCCATCGTACAAATACGGGAAATTGAAACCCTTCTGGGCCGCCCGAACCTTCATGTCCTCCAGCGTGTCACCCACGTCGGTGTAGCCAAGTTCGTCCAGCCGAACACCCTTCGGACTGTTGGGTGAAATTGCCACCAAGGTCACGCCCCGTCCGTCGTAGTCCTTTGCCAATTGCTTCAAGCGCTCCTCGTAAGCCTGCGCCGTTGGACAGTGATTACAGGTGAAGACCAAAACCAACACCCGGGCCGCCGCAAAATCCTTCAACTGGTACGATCTCCCATCCACACCCGGCATGGTGAAATCGATGGCCGGCGATCCGATTTTGAGGGGTGGGTACGAAATCTCGGCCGCAGATCCCAACCACGCCAACAGCACCGCTGACAAGACCCAACTCACCAGAGATTTCATCCTCCCAGCCTAGGCAGGCATCGCCGAGCAGCAAGCCCGATGGCTGGTCGGTCCCCAGATGTCCCACCGCCCGAGTCAGAGTCGGGACATGACCGACGACGAAATTTGGGAATGGCTCCAACAGGAACCCGCGTCGTGGAACTCCATCCTCACCTGGCCCGGCGACTTGGGCTCTCCCCTGCTGTATTGGACGCTGGCCCGCCGTTTCCCCATCCACCGCTCCATCGATCGCGAACTGCAACGTTTGGTCCAAGCCACTCGGACGCTCGAGCCCGTGACGTTCCGTTATTTTGGAGGTTCCGACCCAGGTCAGGACCGTTCGATCCACCCCACGGTGGTCTTCGAAGTGGCTGGCTTCCCGGGGATCTTTGTTTCCGGCTGGTGCCGACGGACCCGCTGGATCCGAACTTTTCGCTTCGACCGAATGCGCCTACAAGCCCGACCAACGGACGAATCTAGGCAATGATTTCGCGGACCAATTGGCCGTGAACATCCGTCAACCGGAAATCCCGACCGGCACTGCGGAAGGTGAACGTTTCGTGATCAAAACCCAGCAGATGCAACAGCGTGGCGTGCAGATCGTGCACATGAACCGGCTTCTCCGCGGCGGCGAATCCAAACTCGTCCGTGGATCCGTGCACATAGCCGCCCTTCACGCCGCCGCCCGCCAGCCAGGTCGTGAATCCATGATTGTTGTGGTCCCGACCATTCTGTTTCCCCGCATTGGCACCCGGAGTTGGTAACTCGACCGTCGGCGTCCGACCAAACTCCCCACCGCAAATCACCAACGTGTCGTCCAACATGCCCCGGTCCTTCAAATCGGTCAGCAACGCCGCAATCGCCCGATCGCATTGCCCGGCCAAATTCCGGTGGTTGGTCTCAATGTCATCGTGATTGTCCCACGGCTGCCCCGAACCGTGCCACACCTGAACAAACCGCACGCCTCGCTCCAACAAACGCCGGGCAATCAACAACTGCCGGGCCTGCACAGAATCGCCATAGCGCTCCCGGACCGAAACCGGCTCGCGCAAAATGTCGAAGGCGTCCGCGGCCTCCATCTGCATGCGATAGGCCAGCTCAAAACTCTGAATCCGCGCATCCAGCTGTCCATCCGCCGCCCGCGCCGCCCGATGCCGGGCATTCAAGGCCTGCAACAGATCCAACTGGGCCCGCTGCTCCGGCAGTGACGTGTAGTGATTGGTGATGTTCTCAATCAACTTCTCGAGCCGGGTATGCTCGGTGTTGATGTAGGTACCCTGATAGGTCCCAGGCAAAAAGCCACTCTGCCAGTTCTGCGATTCCTGGATCGGATACCCTCCCGGGCACATCGCAATGAAGCCCGGTAGGTTCTGGTTTTCCGTACCCAAGCCGTACGTGACCCACGATCCCATGCTCGGCCGGGGCAGCCGGGCTTCGCCACAGTTCATTAGGAGCAGCGACGGCTCATGATTGGGCACATCCGCCTTCATCGAACGGATGACGCACAAATCATCCGCATGCTGGGCGGTATGCTGGAACAACTCGGAAATCTCGAGACCGCTCTGACCGTACCGTTCGAACTTGAACGGCGACCGGTACGCCGCCCCGGTTTTTCGTTCGGTGGCAAAATGGACCGGGATTTCCTTCCCGTGCCACTTATCCAGAGCCGGCTTGGGATCAAACGTGTCCACGTGGGACGCCCCGCCATTGAGGAAGATGTGGATCACCCGTTTGGCCCGTCCGGAGAATTGCGGAGGCTTGGGCGACAACGGGTTCGTGAAATTGGCGTCGGCCGACGCCGAGCCGGATCCCATCGACCCCAAAAGCGTGGCCAGGCCCAGAGTACCCATCCCCATGCCGCAGCGATTCAGGAATTGACGTCGGGTCAGCGCCAGATGCTCCGGATTGAAAGGATGGTGTGACATGCGGCGTAGGCCGGGAGTCGACGCAATCCCCGTCCCAAAATTCAAGCAGGCCTGAGCCAGGCGGGCAACGGTTTGCGGTCAACATCCCGACCAACCATGCGGTGGTACTGGTAGCGGATCGCAACACGCCGCCTGCGTTGCTGGATTTGGTGGGAGCGGTACTGCGAAAAGAGCTGGGCGTGGCGGTCTATCGAAATCCAACGGTGGTCGATATTGAGGCCACCACCCGGAGGCGCGGGCTGACTTCGGATCAGGTTAGCATCGACGACCCCTGGAAGGAAGCGACCGCCCAACTGGGTGGGAAGCCAACCGGCCCGCATCAACTCCTGGTGATAACCTCACGCGACCTGTTCGCTCCGGGAGTGAACTTCCTTTACGGATCTCCGACCTCACCGGGATCATTTCCTACGCGAGATTCGGCCGGCTCAAAGACCCCACCGCCGACCGGAACCTGCTCGACGCGCTGAGCAAGCAGGCGATTTCCACCGTGATCAAATCGCTGACGATCTACCCCTCGCCCGATCCACGCGACGTAACGGCCTATGTGAACGGGTTCTTCCAGCTCTCGAAAAAAGGCCGGCGTCCCCTGCCCGCGACCCTCACGGCCTATCGCGAACAGATCCGGAAATGGAACTAAGAGGGAACCTACCCGAAGTAACGCAACCCAACCCACTCGAACCCCACCGGGATCAGTCTTCCGGGAAGCCAACAAAGGGAATTCCTACCAAGAAGAAAATGGTGCGCGATGCAGGGTTCGAACCTGCGACCCCTACCGTGTCAAGGTAGTGCTCTACCACTGAGCTAACCGCGCGTACCGAAAAGCGGGCCGCAATCTAGAAACCAACCTCCGGTAATCAAGGCATTTCTCCGGAAGTTTACTGTCCGGTCACTCGATCCCCAGCCGACGACGTCCTTCGGCGGTGATCATGCTCTGGTGCCAGGGCGGATCCCACACAATTTCCACCGACGCATCCTCCACCCCCGGCAACATCAAAATCTTCTGCTGGGCATCCCCAGCAATCGTCGCCCCCATGCCGCAACCCGGAGCGGTCAGGGTCATCTTCACGAACACCTTCTTGTTCCCCGTCGGCAAATCCTCAATGCCCATGTCGTACACTAGGCCCAGGTCCACGATGTTCACCGGGATCTCCGGATCGTAACAGCTGCGCAGCGTCTCCCACACCATCGCTTCGTTGACCAGATCCCCTTCCGTCGCCGGGATCGCCGGTTTGACCTCCGCCGTCAACCCGAGGGCATCGGCATCGGCCGGCCCAATTCGAAACAAGCCACCCAGGGCGTGCACGGTGTAGGAACCACCCAGGGTCTGCGTGATATCCACCTCCGTCCCCGCGGGAAGGATGACAGTGTTGCCGGCCGGAATCTGCACGGCGTTGCAATCGCGGCTCAGCGATACGGACTGAACAGAAGTCATGACGCGGCCACTATAGACGGCATCGCCCCCGCGCAAAGCCGGAACCGGGACGTTTCCGGTTTGGGAACAGGGTTGAGAGTCACCAGTCCACACACGAACGGCTCCGCAGAGCGTCGCCCTACCCGGTTTTTTCTCTTAGCTCTCAGCTCTCAGCTGGCTCCAACAAAAGACCTCCCCAGGCCCGGAGCCTAGGGAGGTCGTTTCAAAGGAATCGCCGCGCTCAGCCGCCCACTTCGGCCCGCGCTTCCGCCGCCAGGGCGGTCGACAAGTACCGTTCACCAGTGGAACAGGCGATGGTCACGATGGTCTTGCCCTTGTTCTCCGGTCGCTTGGCCAACTCAATCGCCGCCCAGACATTGGCGCCGGAGGAAATGCCCACCAGCATCCCTTCTTCCTTGGCCAACCGCCGCGCCATGTCAAAGGCGTCATCATTGCTGACCTGCACCGTCTCGGTGATCTGGTCTTCCCCGTTGGCGCCCTTGAGATGCAGGTTCTTCGGCACGAATCCGGCACCAGTACCCTGAATCTTGTGCGGACCCGGCTTGACCGCTTCGCCCTTCAACGTTTGGGAGATCACTGGGGAATCCTTGGGTTCCACCGCGATCGCCTGAAAGGAGGCCTTCTTCGGCTTCAACACCTCGTAACAGCCGGTGATCGTGCCGCCCGTGCCCACCGCCGCCACCAGGATGTCCACCTTACCCTCGGTGTCTTCCCAGATCTCCACCGCCGTCGTCTTTTGGTGGATGGCCGGGTTGGCCGCGTTTTCAAACTGTTGGGGAATCCAGGAATTCGGCGTTTCCTTGGCCAGTTGCTCGGCCCGGGCGATCGCGCCGCGCATACCTTCAGAACCCGGGGTCAGCACCAGCTTGGCGCCCAGCATTGCCAACAGCACGCGCCGCTCGAGCGACATGGTCTCAGGCATGGTCAGGATCAGCTTGTAGCCTTTCGCCGCCGCCACGAACGCCAGGGCAATACCGGTGTTTCCCGAGGTGGGCTCAATGATCACGGTATCCTTCTTCAGCACCCCGCGCTGCTCGGCATCCTCGATCATGGCCATGCCAATGCGGTCCTTGACGCTGCCCAAGGGGTTGAAGAACTCACACTTGACCAGAATGGAGGTGGACGGATCCACCCCGGCCTCAGCCGGAATCTTGTTCAAGCGGACCAAGGGAGTCCGACCAACGGTTTCGACGATGTTGTTGTAGATGCGACCCATGGGAGTAGTTGAGTAAGGCGGGTAGGTTATGGAACGCGGCAACAGTCGCCAACCAAGATAAGGCGGCAAGCGGGTTTTCGTCCGCCCCAGCCCAGATTTTCCAGTTCCCCCGACGTCGTAACCCGGCAATTGGGGTCAAAAAACCCGAATCCTCACCCTTTCAGGCGGTTTGTCGCTTGGTACCGAGCCATCCCTGCCCTCCAATCGCCGCGGTGTCACCGGCCGAACGCACCCAGAGAACCTTCCACCTCGATTGCGGGCGGATGGTGTTCGCCGGCATTCTGGAGTCGGCGGCCAACACGTTCCTCTTGCTGATGGCCGTCCGCTCGTTCGAGGCCGGGGCGTGGGCCAAAGCGTGGGTCGCCGCGGGCGGGAGTGTTGGCTTACTCCTGTCACCGGTAGCGGTCAGCTGGGTGGAACATCGCCGCTGGCCCGCCACCTTGGGAGCCGCCCGAATTCTCTTCCTGGGCGGCTCCGCCTGCGCTCTGGCGGCCGCCTTCCCGGTTCTCTGGATGTTCGTGCCGGCAGCCGTGCTCGCCATGGCCACCAGCTCGGCGGTGATTCCGCTGATGACCCAGGTGTACCATGACAACTACCCCGCCGCTCAACGGGGCAAACTCTACGCCCGGAGCTTCATGCTGCGCATCGGCGCCGCCATCCTGTTCTCCTGGGCCGGCGGGGCCTTTCTCGATCGGTATCCCAACGGATTTCGCGGAATGTTGCTCCTGTTTGGACTCGCATTCCTGAGCGCCGGCGCACTGGTTCGGCGAGTCCCCTCGGTTCCCCTCCGCTTGTCGGGCGGAAGTCATCCGCTGCACGCCATGCGCTTTGTCCGGGAGGACCGTCTCTTCCGGCAAACCTTGATCGTCTGGATGTTCATGGGGTTCGCCAATCTGATGATGCTGCCTATGCGGGTGGAATATCTGGGGAACCCCCGGTACGGCCTGACCCTGTCGGCTGCGGAAATCGCCTGGCTGACCGGCGTCATCCCCAACGTGGCCCGGCTGATCATGAATCCGGTCTGGGGCTGGCTCTTCGACCGCATGAACTTTTTCGCCCTGCGAACCACGCTCAATTTTGGATTCGCCCTCGGCATTCTGGCCTTCTTCACGAGCAGTTCCCCGTGGGGTCTCATTTTCGGCGCCATCATTTACGGAATCTCCAACGCCGGCGGAGACGTCGCCTGGGGACTCTGGGTGACCAAATTCGCTCCCCCCGGTCGGGTCGCCGATTACATGAGCGTGCACACGTTCCTGACCGGCGTTCGCGGGGTGGCCGCACCGGTCATTGCCTTCCAGTTGGTGCAACGCTTTTCCCTGACCATTCTCGGAGGATTTAGTGCCGCCCTCATTCTGGTGGCGACCCTACTTCTGCTGCCGGAAATCGGGCGCTGGAAGGGACGACCGGGCGAAGTGGTCACCGAGGAAGTGACGGACTGATCTCGTCGCGCGGGGCGGGATCCCGCCGAAAGGGAAGCTTGGCGAGCCCCAGCACGGACTGCTGTTCCGGGGTGTCAAAGCCGTCCAAACCCAGGCGAATCTCCTCCGGCCGATCCCGAAACTTCAGACTGCGAAACAGAAAATCCCAGATCGGCAACAACGAGGCGTAGTTCGAATCGGTCTCCGGTTGGTGCCGGGAATGGTGGACTTTGTGCAGACCGGGTGTCACCAGACACCAGCGGACGACCCGTTCCCAGCGCGGTGGCAGGGCAATGTTGGCATGCTGCCACTGCACCACGACTTGCAGCAGCGTTTCGTAGAGCACCAGTTCCCCAAAGCCGATGCCTAGCAGCAAGATCAGCGGAATTCGCAGGACCGACGACAACACGATCTCGCCCAAGTGGAATCGGTTGGCCGTGGTCACGTCCATTTGGGCGTCGGTGTGGTGGACCCGATGCAACCGCCACAGCAGGGGCACCCGGTGATTGATCCGGTGCCAGGCATAGGTCCACACATCGAGCAACAGCACTGCGGCCACCCAGCGCACCCCGTCGGGCCACGGCAGTTGGTTCAATAATCCGAAGTGGTTATCCTCCGCCCAAGTGGCAACTGACCGCCACAAGCCGGCAAAGATCAGCGCGATGGCCAAGCCATTGACTAGAGCCAAAACCAGATTGCGCACCGCATGCCGCCCCCGGTCGGAGCCGGACCGAAACAACCCGTAACAGGGCGCCACCGATTCCCAGGCCAGCAGCACCACCAGCCAGCCCAGACTGGCGGCACCTCGCCACTTCAAAAGCGTTTCGATCGAGTCATTCGGAATCATGGCGATCCCTCACCCAGAGGAGCCCGCAATTCCGGCTTGAGCAGTCGGCCAAAGCGTTCGCTGTAGGGATGCACCCGAGGCTTGTCGGGATGGACACTCTCGATGGGACGCCCCTCGTTCGCCCATTGGAAGAGCGACCCCTCGAGGTTGATCACGTTGGTGAAACCCGCGCGGAGTAAGCGCGTGGCACAATCTGCCGACCGATACCCCACGGAGCAGTACAGCACCACCGGACGATCCCGGGGCAAGGTCGGCAGCAAGGTCGCAGCCTTGATCTCGGGATCGACCCAACGGGCTCCCTTCAAATGGCTGACGTCGAACTCCGCCCGCGTCCGGACATCCAAGAGCACCGGTGCCACCCGATTGGTATCGGCCAGCCACGCTGCCAATTCCGCCGGAGTGAGGTGCTTCACGCCCGGAAACCGCTCGTGCACCAGCGCCTTCATCTTCTCCAGGCCTTCCTCGGCCGCCTGGGACGGCGGCGAAAGCCAGACGCTCAAGAGCGCCAAGCTACCCTTCACAAAAACCCGCCATGCCCGACCCACGGTCATGGGCCAAAAGTAACCAAAGGATGGAGCCAAGTCAGCGGCGATCCTTGAATCCAGCTGGCAAACGGAATTTCCCCTTTCCCAACCAACTCCCGTTTCCGGACACTCCACCCCCAACAGCGTTCCCATCTCCTCGCCCATGCCCCCACTTCGACTCGGCCTCATCGGACTCGGCAACATCGGCCGTCATCACGCCAACTACCTCCTCGAGGGTCGCGTTCCTCAGTGCCAACTCGTGGCCGTCTGCGCCCCCAACCTCAGCAAACTGGAACCTTACGCCGCCCGGGGACTCCACGCCTTCACCGACGCCGAGCAATTAATCAGCTCCGGACTTCTCGATGCTGTCCTGATCGCCACCCCGCATTATCAGCATACCAGTTTGGGTATCGCGGCGCTGGAAGCCGGCCTGCACGTGATGGTCGAAAAGCCCATCTCCGCCCACAAGGCCGACGCGGAACGATTGCTCGCCTGCGCTGCTGCCCATCCCCTGCTGGTTCTGGCCGGAATGTTCCAACTGCGCGTGGAACCTCGCTACGCCAAGCTTCGCGCCTTGCTGGCCGCCGGAGAACTTGGTCGTCTGCAACGAATCACCTGGATCAACACCGACTGGTTCCGCACCGAGGCCTACTACGCCAGCGGCGGATGGCGGGCCACCTGGAAGGGCGAAGGCGGCGGGGTCCTGCTCAACCAATGCCTGCACAATCTGGACGTTCTTTCCTGGCTCTTCGGCCGACCGGCACGAGTCCGCGGATTCTGCCAGTTCGGTCAGTGGCACCAGATCGAAGTGGAGGATCAGGTCACCGCTTGGTTCGAGTATCCCGACGGAGCCACGGGCACGTTCATCAGCAGTACCGGAGAAGCTCCGGGAACGAACCGCTTCGAAATCGCCGGCAGCCGTGGCCGGGTCGTGTTGGAGAACAATCGGCTCACCTTCACCCGGAGCGAGGCCGATGCCCTGGAATGGAGCCGAACTGCCCAGGTTGGCTTCAGTAAACCCGAGGTCTGGAACATCGACATTCCCTTTACCGACGCCACGAATCCGCACGCCACGTTGATGCAGAACTTCGTCGCCGCAATTCAGGAGGGGACTCCTCTGATTGCGCCCGGAGCGGATGGCTTGTTGTCGGTGGAACTGGCCAACGCCATCGTCCATTCCTCGTTAACCGGGCAAACCCTAAACCTGCCGCTGGATGGCGCCGCCTGGGAGGCCCAACTACAGCAACTCATTGCCCAATCCCGATTCACCAAGGAAGTCCGCCCCACCGCCACCGACGACTTCGCGGCCTCCTTCCGGCGATGAACCCTTGAAGCCCCTCCACCTCCCGTCACCTTCCCCTTATGAATCGCCGCCACTTCCTCGCCACCTCCGCGCTGGGCTCCGCTGCGCTCTGCCTGCCCACGGTCGGCGCCGATAAACCGGCCGTCCCCAAGCCCACCCCGCCGTTGGTCGGCTCCCAACTCTACGGCTGGGGCCAGTACTACGAACGCGACGGCAAGGATCTGTACGCCCAGCTCGATGACGTGCTCAAGGCCCTGCGGGATTCCGGGTACGACTATGCCGAGGGTAGTCTCGACACCCAAACGCCCGACAACAACGCCCGCTTCGCCGAACGCCTGCAAAAACACGGCCTCCGGCCCGTCAGTTTCTACTCCGGAGGTCCCTTCCACATTCTGGGCAAGGCCACCGAGACCGCCGAGCGCATCACCCGCGCCACCCAAAAGGCCGGGCCGGCCGGATTCGGCATCATCAACGTCAATCCCGACCCCATCGGCCGACCCAAAACCGACGCCGAGTTGGCCATCCAAGCCGAGGCCTTAACCGAATTAGGCGCGGAATTGGCCAAACTCGGTTTCAAGCTCGGCATTCATCATCACACGCCCGAACTCGCCAATGAGGCGCGGGAATTTCATTCCAACTTCCAGAAATGTCCCAAGTCCACCGTCGGATTCTGCTACGACGTGCACTGGGTCTACCGCGGCGGCATTCCTCCAGCCCAATGCCTGCCGCAATACGGCGACCGAATCGTCTCCTGGCACCTACGGCAGAGCCGGGATCAGATTTGGTGGGAGGATCTGGACTCCGGTGACTTGGATTACCCGGCCGTAGCCCAGTTTGTCCGGGCTCACAAGATCCCCGCCTTCTACACCGTGGAACTCGCTCTGGAACCGGGGACCAAGGTTACCCGCTCCGCCGTGGAGAACCACGCCCGGAGCCGTCAGTATGTGAAACAAGTGCTGGGGGTCTGAAGGTCCCACCCAGATCCCATCCCGAGGTCGTCCCCGGCCTCGGCCAACTGGCCACATCGGTCAAAATTTTGGTCGCTTCAACGGGTCGACGGGACTATCGGTTGATCATCCCTTTAGGCTTGTGGCCGGCACCCTCCATTGCCCGCGTTGTGGCTCGCGCATTGATTTCGAATCCGCGGAGCCAGGACCCTGTCCGCAATGCGCCTGGCGCGCGGAAGGATCCGAAGCGACCGCCGCCTATGCGAACCTCACGATGCAACTCCTAATGGTTGGTCTCGGGGGCTTGGTGGCCGGCGCCATCGTCGCGCATTCCCTGGTGGTGGTCTTGTTCACCTTCTTGGTTCTCGGCCCGATAGTGTCGGTGGCCTTGGGTCGGCGGGCTCCCGACCATTGGGGCTGGTGGGTCCTGACCTACTCCGTGGCTTTCGGCTTGGGTATCCTTTGGTTTCCGGATGGTCAGACCATCTCCTCCGACGCCTGGCACCAAGCATCCTCCGCCGCCGGGATCACCGCCTTCTTTGGCTTCGTCAGCGGCTTGTTCACCCAGTCGTAGGCTAGCTGAGAGCTGAGAGCTGAGAGCTGAGAGGAAAAGGCGGCTAAGCAGTTCTCGCCGCCTCGGTGGGGCGAGGTTCCACCGAGCCGTTCGCGTAACAGCGAAGGACGCGTCAGGGGTCCACCCGCGGACGGCTCCGCAGAGCCTCGCCCTACCCGCCTTTGCCTCTCAGCTCTCAGCTTTCCCGCCCCCCCGGTAGGGCGAGGCTTCCGCCGAGCCGTTCACGTCCCGCCGAATCACGCGCCTGGACTCCACACACGAACAGCTCCGCGGAGCGTCGCCCCACCGAAGGTCGGCACGCCTCAGTCGATCGGGATCTTGTAGAAGCACTGCCATTCCCCAGCACTGGAACCCAGCGAGACTCGTTTGCCGTTGATCCACTCGACGTGCCCATCTTCAAACAGGAAATTCCCTCCCGACGGGGCACCCTTGCCTACCGGATGATTGGCCGTCTTCCAGGCCTTGCCTTCGTCCACTGTGGTCCAGCGCAGGCGGGTGTCGTAGACATTCGTAGTCCTCGGCCCTAGCCCCTGAAGTCGGTCGATCAGGATCGGTGCTCCCCGAAACTCCCCGCCCAACTTCTTCTTAAAATGCCAGTTCCCTAGTTTCTCGGAGTCGTACGGCCAGCCGCCCGCCTGGCGCGCCGGCAAATAGAAGTAGCCCGTCAAGATCGGCTTCCGCTCCGAACTGGCATCACCGAAGCGCCAGGTGTCGGCCTGCCGATGCCACTCGTCCGTTGGGCAAAAGATCACGTGGTTAGCCGCTTTCTTTTCTCCCTTGGCTCCCGGCTTTTTGGAAGGGATGAGGTATTTCTCCCAGAACACCGCCATGTTGGTTCCCATCCAGCTCAGATCGAACCCATCCCGATTGTCCGGGAAGGAATCGTTGAAGTCGGCTGCATACATACTTATCGCAATCCCCCACTGCTTCTCGTTGCTGGTGCAGAGCGCCCGGTTGGCGTTGGACTTCGCTTTCGCCAGCGCCGGCAACAGCATCCCGGCAAGAATCGCAATGATGGCAATGACCACCAGGAGCTCGATCAACGTGAAGGCGCGCCGGTCCTGAGCGCCGAAGGTGAAGGGGGACTTCATGGGAGGTTGGTGTGGAGCATTGCTTCAATGCCTTTCCGCCCCACTTCCGTCAACGGCGGACGCAACCGTGACGCAGTAAATCACCCGCGCTCACCCCAGAATCCCGGAAATCACCTCGCCGTGAACATCCGTCAACCGCCGGTCCACCCCGTTGTGCCGGTAGGTCAACTGCGTGTGGTCCAGTCCCAGCAAATGCAGCAGCGTCGCATGCACATCGTAGAACTGCACCGGGCTCTGCACGGCTTCGAAGCCAATCTCATCCGTCGCGCCATACGCCGACCCCGGAACGAGCCCCGCCCCCGCCATGAAAATCGTGAACCCGTTGGGATGATGATCCCGACCCTTCCCATCCATTCCCTGGGTGATCGGCGTCCGACCAAACTCCGTCGTCCACAACAGCACCGTGTCCTCCAGCAATCCCCGCGCCTTCAAATCCTGCAGCAACGCCGCCACCGGCTGATCCATCGTCATCGCCTGGGTCCGGTGATTGTCCACGATGTTTTCGTGACCGTCCCAGTTGATGCGCGGGGATCCAAACTGACCACCATTCAGAATCTGCACGAAGCGCACACCCTGCTCGCTCAGGCGGCGGGCGAGCAGACAGTTCCGGGCGAATCCCGCCGTCGCCGGATTCGGATGATCCAACCCATACCGACGACGGGTGGCCTCCGATTCGCCGTCCAGCGCCGTCAACTCCGGCACGCTCAACTGCATTTGCGCCGCCAGTTCATAGGCCCGAATGCGGGCGGCCAACGCGGTGTCATCCGGATGCGCCGCTGCGTAGTCCTCATTGATCCGCCGCAACAACCGCAGGCTCGCCGACCGCTGGTCCGGGAATACCTGGGAGGGCGTCGACAGATCAGGAATGGGTTCGCCCTGACTCCGGAACGCCACGCCCTGATGCACCGCCGGAAGAAATCCGTTGGTCCAGTTGATCGCCCCACCCGCCGGCAGTTGCCGCGGATCCGGCAACACCACGAACGCCGGTAGATTCTGATTCTCTGAACCCAGCCCATAACTGACCCAGGCACCCACGCTCGGAAATCCGTTCAGCGTGAAGCCGGAATTCATCAGGAACGTGGCCGGGGTGTGGTTGGAACTCCGACTATGCATCGAGTGGATGAAGGTCAGGTCATCCACACAACCCGCCAGATGCGGCAGAAGGTCAGACACCCAGCGTCCGCTCTGCCCGTACTGCTGGAACGTAAAGGGACTCTTCAGCAAGCGCCCGGGCTGACCAAAGAAGGTGTCGAAAGTGCGTCCCGACTCCTGACCGTGGCGGCGTTCCAACTCCGGTTTGTAGTCGAAGGTATCGACATGACTGACCCCGCCCAACGCGGCGACATGGATGACCCGCTTGGCCCGGGGCCGGAACTGAGAAGCCCGCGGCGCGTAGGGTGAATCGATGAGGCCCTGCGCCCGACCGTCCTGAGCCAGCAGCCAAGCCAGCGCCACGCCGCCGAGACCGGATCCACCCCGCGACAAAAAGTCCCGTCGGGACTGGCGTCGAGGATGTGTCGGAGAAGACATGCGGACTCTGGGAAATCAAAGACCGCACAAACCTGTGCAAACCGTCCCCCGGTCGCAAGCCCCGGCCTGGGGGATAAAGTCTTTGGCCCGCAAAGAACTCGCACCTTCGTCCCGATGTTTCTATCAAAGGAGGCACCGCCTCCATGAAGCCCTCGTCTCTCCCGCCGGTTCTCGGACTGCTCGTCGCGTTCCTCGTCGTTCTTCCCGCCTGCCAAACTCCCACACCAACCGTCGCCGCTCCCCTCGAGGAAAAAAGCGTCAAACCTGGGATCAATGCCGATTACCTGAAGCCCGACATCAACGTCACCAACTATGTCGAACGCTTCGAACGAGAGGGCCGGGAGATCTACGAACAACGCCAAGCCATCCTGAAAGCCGCCCGGATCAAGCCCGGCTCCGCTGTCGCTGACATTGGCAGCGGCACCGGTCTCTTCACGCCGATGTTGGCCACTGCCACTGGGCCCCAGGGACAAGTGTACGCCGTTGATATTGTCCCGCTGTTTCTGAGCTTGGTGAAACAACGCGCCGCCGAAAGTGGACTGAAGAACGTCCAAACTGTCCTTTGCACCGAACGTTCGGTGAATCTTCCGGCCAACTCGATCGATTCGGCCTTCATCTGCGACGTGTACCACCATTTCGAGTATCCGCAGAACTCACTTGCTTCCCTGCATCAGGCCCTGCGCAAGAATGGCGAAGTGTTCCTCATCGACTTCAAACGGGAACCCGGGGTCAGTTCGGACTGGGTCCTCAATCACGTGCGGGCCAGCCAGGCCACCGTCACCGCTGAGTTCGAAGCCGCCGGGTTCCAAAAGGTCGAGGAGATTCCCCTGCTCAAGGACAACTACGTCCTCCGCTTCCGCAAGGTCAGTCGCTGATCGAACTCCATGGCATCCCGTCTGATCGAACCTCCCACGAACGCGCCTCCGCGGCGTTTGGGATTCTGGAGCGGGACGTCGTTGGTGGTGGCCAGCATGCTGGGCACCGGCGTGTTCACGACCAGTGGGTTCCTGATGGCCGACCTGCAGTCGCCGGGACAGATCCTGTTGGCTTGGCTCATCGGTGGTGTCATCGCCGTCTTGGGGGCGCTGAGCTACGGAGCCCTGGCCCGCCATATTCCGGAATCGGGCGGGGAATACCTGTTTCTCTCGCGGACCTTGCATCCCGCCGCCGGATACGTGGCGGGTTGGATCTCTCTCTTGGTGGGATTCTCCGCTCCCCTCGCTGCTGCTGCGAATGCGTTCGGGGAATACACCCACGACTGGTTTCCGGGAGTCTCCCCACCCGTCACGGGCACCCTCCTGCTACTCGCTATGTCCGTCATTCATGCGTGGAACGTCCAACTCGGCGCCACCACCCAAAACCTCGCCGTGCTTATCAAGGCGGCACTAATCTCCGGCTTCATCGCGTTCGGAACAACCCGGATCTCCAGCCTGCCCGCTTCGCCCTCGACTCCCTTTTCCTTCCCTTCGTTCGCCATGGCGCTGGTGTGGATTTCGTTCAGCTACGCCGGATGGAACGCCGCCATTTATCTGGGAAGTGAAGTCGCCAACCCCCGGCAAAATCTGCCGCGCTCATTGCTCGCAGGCACGTTGTTCGTTACCGCCGTCTATCTCGGCGTGAATGCCGTCTTCGTCCTGGCGGTTCCCGCGGAGGTGATCTCCGGACAACTCGAAGTGGGCCGACTCGTCGCGCAACACCTGGGCGGACCCGCCTGGGCCAACGGGGCCACCGCTTTGGTCGCTCTGGCCCTGCTCACCTCGGTGTCCTCGCTGATCATGACCGGTCCCCGGGTTTACGCCCGGATTGCCGCCGACGGATATCTACCCGCGATTCTGGCTCAGCACTCCGGTCCGCCCCGGGCCGCCATTCTCTTCCAACTGGCGATTGCCCTAACCCTGCTGTGGACCGCGACGTACCAAACCTTGCTGACCTTCATCGGATTCACCCTCAGCCTCAGCACCGCCGCCACCGTCGTTGGACTGATCCTCCTGCGCCGGCGACTGGGTCGCGAAATTGGGGTGCCGGGTTGGCCCTGGGTGCCGGTTCTGTTCGTTGTAGCCGTGTTGGGCACCACCACGCTCTCCGCGCTGCGTGCTCCCCTGCCCAGCCTCGCGGGTCTGGCCGTGCTGGGATTGGGCTGGGGGTTCTGGCACCTGAATAGTCGCGGGTCCGTTACACCTTGACCCCGTTGGGGGCGGTGAATTGGGCGTCCGTGACGTTGCCGGTGTTCCGCGTGGCCGCCGGTTCGAAGATCAGAACCTCCGCTTCGCCATGGGCCAGGGTCCGATGTTCCACCCCGCGCGGGACCACACAGAACTCTCCTGGATTCAACACCACCCGGCGATCCCGATACTCAATGATCATTTCTCCCCGCCAAACCAGGAACAGTTCGTCTTCCTGTTCGTGCTGATGCCACGGAAAGATCCCGGCCAGCTTCACCAACTTCAGTTCCTGCCCATTGGCTTCGGCCACGACCTTCGGACGCCAGTGCTCCTGAATGCGCGCGAACTTTTCGGCTAAAGACCCCTTCTCCAATCGTCCCGGCGCGCCCTCCTGCCATTTCCACACCCGACCATCTTCGGGATGCTGGAAGTCCCCCAGACACTCAAAACCCAGGCGCCGCAGCAACGCTGTGGAGGCATTCTCTTCCGGCAAGGTGTGGGCAATGTACCGCACGTCACCCGCGGACGGTTGGGTCAGGCGGATCAACTCCCGGGCCATCCGGGTGGCCACGCCCTTACGCTCAAACTCGGGGAAGGTGAAGTAAGCAATCTCCACCTCCCCGTTGTCGGGCGGACCCGCAAAACCGCAGCTTCCCCGGACCTCTCCCGCTTCCACGCCCAGATATCCAATCCAAGGCGGCTGAAAGCCCTTACGACCATACAACGCCACCGTGGCTTGAATGACCTGCGCCAGTTGTGGATGACCCGGATCAACCGCCACCTGAGTGGATCCGTCGGCCAGAATGGGAATGAGCTGCATGGGAAACAGAGCTGTTCCGATTGGACCCGGGAATCCCACAGCCCGTCCAATCCCAAATCGGCAAGCGCTACTCCGACCTCTCAGCTCTTAGCTTTTCTCCATCATTTCCCTCGAACGTCATTCCAGGTACTTCCCAAGGCGTGACGCGACCGCTTTTCGCCGCCCTGCTGGGATTGCTCGGGAGTCTGTTCGCCGGCTGCACGCCCAGCGGATTCGTCGCCAACCAGTTCCTGCGCGCTCCAAAATCCTTCCCCAAGGTGGTCGCTCCCCAGCCCCGCGTTTACTTCAGCTTTCCCGATCAGGTCACCGATACCCTGCCGGAACAGCTGGCCACTGTGGGTGACCCGCCGCTGACCCTCGCCTACCGACTCGTGCCACCAGGGGACTACGGCGCTCGAATGGTCCTCACCAATCATCAGGCCTACGGCAAATCCTGGCCGCTCTATTGGTTCCCAGCGCATCCCGCCACCAACGCCCTGCCCAAGCGGGGCACGGTGGTGTTTCTGCACGGATATGGCCTTGAACACGGAACCCTCATTCCCTGGGCGCTGCAGGCCGCGGGCCACGGATGGAATGGCGTCGCCGTGGACCTCCGGGGTCACGGCAACTCCGACGGCACGCGCATCACCTTCGGCATTCAGGAGGCCCATGACCTCACGGACCTGATCGACGAACTGAGCCGACGCGGTCAGGCCAGTTGGCCGGTTCAAGTCGTCGGCGTTTCCTACGGCGCCGCCGTGGCCCTGCGCTGGGCCAGCCAAGAATCCCGAGTCGAGCGAGTCGTGGCCATCACGCCTTACGACCACCTGGCCGACGCCATCGAAGGCTTACGCCGCAGCTACGCGTCCTGGTTACCCGCCGGCCTCATCCAACGGGCCGCCGAAAAACTCCCCGAGCGCGTCGGCCAGCCTCCAGGGGGACTCGACCCCTTGAATTGGCTCGGACAACACCCCGTCACCGCCCTCTTCATCGCCGCCGGTTCCGATCCCGTCGCCCCTCCCGAAGCGATCCAACGACTCGCTGCCTGCTCCCCTTCCAGCCGAATCATCAACTTGGAGGAAACCACCCACGAAATGGCCCCCTTCCGGATCGATCAACTCGCCCAACCAGTCCTCGACTGGCTCGACACCCCGCTGCCCCAAGTCGGCCAAGCGGTAAGCGGTAAGCGGTAAGCGGTAAGCGGTAAGCGGTAAGCGGTAAGCGGTAAGCGGTAGGCGGTAAGCGGTAGGCGGTAGGCGGTAGGCGGTAGGCGGTAGGCGGTAATAATCCCACGCCACTCGCTTTGCTTCCTCCTCCGCCCTTACCTCTTACCCCTTACCCGTTCCAGCCTCTCAGCTTTCCCCCGGTGGGGCGAGGTTCCACCGAGCCGTTCGTGTCTCGGCGAATGACGCAGGTGAACTCCACACACGAACGGCTCCGCAGAGCGTCGCCCTATCATTTCCGACCTCTCAGCTCTCAGCTCTCAGCTTCCCCGCCCTCACCTTCCCTGAGTACACATTGAAACGCCCGTCCCGGAGAAATCCCACCAGCGTCTGACCATTCCGACGCGCAAACTCCACTGCCAAACTCGTTGGTGCCGATACCGCCGCGATCACTCCCACGCCTCCCGCCAAAGCCTTCTGCACAATCTCGAAGGAAACCCGTCCGCTCACCAACAAGCCCAGTTCCCGCAACGGCAAAGAACCTTCCCGCAACGCCCAGCCCAACAGTTTGTCCACCGCATTGTGGCGCCCCACGTCCTCCCGCACCGCCTGGAGGCTACCGTCCATCCGAAACCAGGACGCTGCATGTAGTCCACCCGTGCGCGAAAACTCGGTCTGCGCCAAACGCATCGCCTCGGGCAACCCCAGGAGGCGCTCCGGATCCGGCGTCGGAAGCGGCCGCGTTAAGGCCGGATACTGCCGCCGCACCGCCGCAATGCTGGCCGACCCACACAAGCCACAGCTCGACGAGGCGAACACATGCCGCGTGAGCCGCTGAAAATCTACCTGAACCTCCGGCGCCAACAGAACATCGATACTGTTGCCCGAACGATTCCGCACGTTGGGCCGTACCGTCCGAACGTCCTCCCGATTCCGAATCAAGCCCTCGCTCACGAGAAATCCCAGGGCAAGTTCCTCATCGTGCCCCGGCGTTCGCATCACCACCGCAATCGGCCGGGAATCCACGCGAATTTCCAACGGCTCTTCGCCCGCAACCTGATCCAGTGCTGGCCGGGCGGGTGTTCCCCGGCGATGCCGCACGATCCGCACCCGTTTCATGCCTCAGGGAGTGACCGTCGGTTTCGGAGGTGCCGTGCTGGCGCGAATCTCCAAGGGCGCCGGCAGACGCTGCGACGTGACCGCCTCGCCCCGCAGCAAGCGCGACATGGCCTCCACCGCCACCGATCCCAGCCGGTACTTGGGCTGACGCACGGTCGTCAGGGGAACCCGAAAATGTTCCGCTGCCAAAATGTTGCCGAAGCCGGTTACACTGAAGTCCTGGGGAATCTTGAAACCCTGGTTCAACAGCATATTGGCCGCACCAATCGCCACCAGGTCGTGGCTGCATTGAAGTGCCGTGGCGCCGGTGTTCTCCGAAAGAAACTGAATCGCCGCCGAGGCCCCCTCCTCAATGGTCGAGCCGGCATTGAAAACCAGCGAATCGTCCACCGGCAGTTCCGCCTCCCGTAAGGCCCGCCGATATCCCGATAGCCGCGCCTGCGCCGTGGGCGACACCAGCGGACCAGCAAAGAAGGCAATCCGACGATGGCCCAACTGCAGCAGATACCGGGTGGTCTCCTCACTCGCCGAAACTTCGTCGGCCTCCATCACCGGAAACCGTTCACAGAACGGCGCCGACGCCCCCAACAACACCACCGGAATCCGCCGACGCGTCAGTTCCTCATAAATCGCCGCCGTCCGATCCATCCGATACACCGGGGACAGGAAGATACCATCCACCCGCCGCTGAATCAGCCGCCGCAGGGTCGCCTCTTCCCGATCCGGCCGATTCAACGTCTGCCCCAGCACCAAGTCATAACCCAATTCATGGGTCTTCTCTTCAATGGCCAGCGTCAGTCGCGCATTCACCGGATTGGTGGAGGTCGAAATGACCAGCCCGAGCAGGCGGGTCTCACCGCTGCGCAACTGCTGCGCGCTCACGTTCGGCAGATATCCCATCTGCCGGGCCAGCACGCGCAAACGCTCCTTGGTGGCGGGCGCCACATCCGGTTTGTCCCGGAGGGCTTTGCTGACGGTCATCGTCGAGACACCGGCGGCTTCTGCGATTTCCTTCAAACGAACCATGGTCTGCCCCAAAGAAGGCCGAAATTCCCGGTTCGAAACAAGTCTCGTCCGCGATCACGTCACCGAACCACCAGACCCTCCCACGCGTTTCTCTCAGACATTCGACCCACTCCAGCCGAACTTCTGTCGCAGGGTACTGAAGAAATTAGTTCCAGTCAGACGAACCAACTGCACCTGCCGCTCGCTGCGCTGAATCGAGACATGATCTCCCGCGGACAGATCCAGATGCTGCTGGCCGTCCGCCGCCAAAGTCGCCACCTGCCGCGAACTCACCAACCGCACATCCACCAGCGCGTTCAACGAGACCACCACCGGTCGAATGCTCAGCGTGTGGGGACAAATCGGGGTCAGGGTCAGCACCTCGGCATCCGGACTCACAATCGCGCCTCCCGCCGCCAAGGAATACGCCGTGGATCCCGTCGGCGAACTCGCAATCAGACCGTCGCAGCGATAGCGGGTCAGCAATTCGCCATTCACCAGCACTTCCAATTCGATCAACCGGGACGTCAAGCCACGGCCAACCACGAAATCATTCAGCGCCAACAGCCGGGTCGTCTCTTCTGATCGAAACACCTGACCTTTCAGCAGCGAACGGGTCTCGAGACTGAACTCGCCCGCCCACAGACGCCGCAGGGCAGGCGCAATCTCATCTGGGGAAATGGCTGTAAGAAAACCCAAGTTGCCGGCATTCACACCCAGCAGCGGAGTGGGCGATCCCGCCACCTCCCGAGCCACCCGCAACATGGTGCCATCGCCGCCCAGCACGAGCAGCAGGTCGGTGGTCCGCGCCAGTTCCTCGATAGAGGCGGCCCGGGCCGGCGGTTTGGGAAACATGGTCACCGTTCCCGGATCCACACTCACCTCCCGACCCGCCCGTCGCAGCAGGGCAGCCACCCGCCGCGCCAGCTCGGGCGCCCCGGCCTTCTCGGCGTTGGCAATCAGGCCCACACGACGGATCTGAGCGGCGATTCGTTTCATGGAATTCGTTGAATTAGGGCCAGAAACTCCCGGTTGCCGGCCGGACCGAGCAACGGAGAGGGAGTGGTGCCCCTCCAGACTAAGCCGAATGGTCCCGACCGTACAAATGCTTCCAGCTCCTCCAGCACCCGGGCGTGAATGGTGGGATCCGTAATCACCCCTTCCCCGCGATCCACCTCCTGTTTGCCGGCCTCAAACTGCGGCTTCACCAGAGCCACCAGAAATCCATCCGGACGCAACAAGGGTGCCACTGGTGGCAGGATCAATCGCAGGGAAATGAAGGAACAGTCGGCAACCATCAGATCGAAAGGCCGATAGTCCGGGCCAAAGGTCGCGGGAGTCAGGTGCCGCGCATTGGTTCGCTCATGGACCGCCACTCGCGGATCCTGACGAAGCTTCCAGGCCAGTTGGCCCTGTCCCACATCCACCGCAAAGACCCGCGCTGCGCCGTGTTGCAGCAAACAGTCCGTGAAACCACCGGTGCTGGCACCGAGGTCCAACGCCACCACCCCGGGGACCTGCAATCCGAAGTGAGTCAGCGCATGCTCCAACTTGTGTCCGCCGCGCGACACGTAGCGGTCCGGAATCAGCAACTCGACCTGATCTCCCTCGCGCACGGTATCGCTGGATTTTCGGGCCGGATGGCCATTGATCCGGACTTGTCCGGCCATGACGGCCCGCTGGGCGCGTGCGCGACTCTCGCACAGCCCCCGATCGACCAACGCCTGATCCACCCGCAGCACCGGTTCAGAAAAGCACAACCTCGGCGCCGAGACCAGTTACCGGTAGGGATGGATCGCCGGGCCGTTCCCGCGATTCCCAGCACAGCGCCGGTATGCGGCCCTCCCTGGTCAGCGCCAGAACTCGTGCCGCCCAACCTCGCGTGACAGGAAAAGGACTCCCGCGGAGGACGCGGAGATCGCGGAGGGAAACGAATCTGGAACCCATGAAAACAGGAAAAAGCCACTTCCCGCTTACCGCTTACCCATCCCTACCACTCATCAACTCCGCCAAAAAGGCGAGCAGACCGAACAGCAGAAAGACTCCGATCCCACCCCAGACAATCCACAGGGCCCGGGCACCCCGAAGACGCGTCTCTGCCGACCGTGAAAACAACGCAGTAATCGCCAGAAAATGCGTTACAAAAAACGCCGGCACCCCGAACACGAAGGGAAACATGAGGATATCCGGCTCGTACGAGCCCCCGAGCACATGAAGCAAAGGCCAAACTACCGCGAGAAGAACAAAGAAGGAGGCGCAACCGACCGAACAACCACCTGATGGGTTGCCTCCCGTTCGCTCTGGTGGGGTCTCAGTATCCACAACCTACCCTTCATCGCTCGTCCCATCCCGACTCCGCTGCGAGTCCGGCGAAAAATCCCACCAGCAAGGCTCCACCTCCAATGTAGGCAACGCCCGTCCATCCCGACGTCGAAAGTGCATCCGCCGAGCGACTCCAAGCGCGAAGACCGAGGAACGCTCCCAACAGAGCTCCGCAGAACGCGTGAACCCACGTCTTGAACCAGTTCCGTTTTGGCGGTTCGGATCGCATCAAGATCGGCTTTCTACCTCTCCTACCGGTGCATCATCGCCCCTCTTTTGCAGCAGGCGACTTCGAACCTTCCGCGCCACAAAGGCGATGGAGTGGCCAACGGACCAGATGATCGCCGCGTACAAAACCAAGACACAACCAATCCCACTCCAAATCAGCGCCCAACTCCCCAGCAGCGACCAATCTCGAGTCCAAGCAGACCAAGCGGCGACACCGACGGAGGCGAGTGCCACGAACAAAACTGCGCTCCGGAAACTAGCCTCCTGCCACCTTGGATCCTCTTCCCACATGGTCTTGTTGATGCCGAACGACCATCCGACATACGGCCCACCTCGTCTACGAGAGGGTCGCGCCCCTCCAGCAAGAGTCGGGAACCATCCGCCGACCATCCAGGCGCTCCGGGCCTAAGGAGAGAAGAGACAAAACAGTCGTCAGCGAGAAGCGATCTATGACTTCCCAGACGGTTTGTCACCCCTCAATTCCAGTCGCCTCAGACTTCTCAGGATCTCTCGCAACAGATCAATGATGACCCCCAACGAAAAGAAAAGCACGGCGACGGCCAGATAGCACAGTCCACCCCGCCATTCCCCTGCGATCAGGGCCATAAGCGCAGCCGCAATTGAAAGCACGCCTGCGAACGGTAACATCAACGACATGGTCGTCTGACCTGGTTCTGGATCAGTGTCGGAAGGCGGTTTGGTCATCATAAGAATGTAAAGCAGTCGGTCGCCGACCAGTGGAATCCTCCACCCAGCAGGCCTCGGTTGGATGATCTTTCCTACCTCAATCCAAAAAGGCTGTAAACAGCTTCCCTTATAGAGCTTATAAAGACAGCTCGGAGGTGATCCCGCGCTCCCTTCACCGCCTCTCCAAGTCTCCCCCTCCCGCTTTCTGCCCTTCTCCCGTTCCCCCTCCTGTTTTCCTGTGTTCCAGATTCGCCTTCCCCCTCCGCGATCTCCGCGTCCTCCGCGGGAGACATTCTGCCTCACGGGGCCTGACGACAACGGCTCGCGAAGGCGATCAGATCGGCGAAGTCCGCCAGGGACAAACCCGCCTGAAGTCCCTCCGGCATCAACGACTGCTCCGACTGACGGCGGCCGCGAATCTGACTCTTGGGGACCTGACGCAGCTTTCCGGCGGAGTCCCGCAAGGTCAGCACTTCCGTCGATTCTCCTTTGATCAGACCCGCCACTTCCTCGTCGTCGGTCAGTTCCACAATGACCGGCTGATACCCCTCGCGAACCACCCGACTTGGCCACAGGATGCTCTCCGCCAATTCCCGCGCACTGAACTGCGCTCCCATGTTGCTCAAGTCCGGTCCCACATCGGCGCCCTCTCCGCGCAACCGATGGCACGCCAGACAATTCAGCCCGTTGGCGTCGCGGAACAGCGTCTCGCCTCGCGTCGGATCTCCGGGATGCGCCAAGGCGAACTCCAGGAAGGCCTCCGGGGTCAGCGCGGCATTGCGCACCCGGAAGAGCGGTCCCGCCAGCGCCGCCGCGTCGTTCTGATAGATCCCCTGCAGTTCCGTGATCACCTCCGGGGTCAGTTCTCCCGCCCGCGCTTCCAGCCCGGGTCGCACCTCGCCGCGCAGCGTCTCGAGCGCTTTCCGGGCGGCCGTGCGTTGCTCCAGATTCTTGGACGCCAGGCCAGTCAGATACGCCTCCAGGGCTTCCGACCGGGGGGAACGGCTCAGCGCCAGTAGAGCTTCCGCGCGCAACTCGGGATCCTGCCACGCGGCGAGCAACTCGGTCACCGCCGGCGTTCCCGTCAGCGTCGCCAACGCCGGCAACACCGCGCGACGCATCGGCAAATCACCCGACCGCAACAACTCCAACAACCCCTGGCGCGCCGCATCCCCGCCGATCTGACCCAACGCGGGCACCACTTCACGATTCCCCTGCCGTGCCGCCGCCAGCAGCACCGGCACCGCCGCCTCCAGTCGCAACTGCGCCGCGGCCTGCACTCCCCGATTCCACTCCTTCGAGGCGGGATTCCGGGTCAACCAGGCGACCAACGCCGCCGAGACCTCGGGGCCGCCGACCTGACCGCCCGCTTCCAGGGTCGCCGCCAAGACCTCGGGGTCGGAAGGCTTCGCCAACAACGACACCAGGAAGGGAGCCGAGGCCCTGTCCCGACGCCGTCCGAGGTCCCGAACCAGTTCCGCCAAGGTCGCCGAATCGGTTTCGCGTTGGGCCGCCTCGCGCAGCGCCGCCAGCGTCTCCGGCTGGGTCTCTTCCTGTAATCCATTTACCGCCGCGCGACGCACGGCGGGCACCGGATCGCGCAGCAACTGAATCAGGGTGGTCCGAATCTCGGGAGTCGCCGACCATTCCACCGTGTGCCGCGGAGGCGGCAGGCGAAAGGGATGGTACGCCCACCAACCGCCATCCCACGCCGGCGGCTGACGGCACATCTGCGCCAGCAACTGGGCCGACGACGCCCGGGCCGCCGGACTCAGCGACGAATCATCCAAGAACGCCTGCAACGCCGGCACCAGCGCCGGATCATACGTCGCTCGCAGGGCGAACGCGCTGGCCTCGGCAACCTGGGGATTCGGACTGGCGAGCCCGCGCACGACGGAGTTCCACGCCGCAGGAGACGTGCGGCCGACGCGGTTGAGGGCGGTAAAGGCCGCATACCGAACCCACGAATCCGGATCGGCCAGGACACTCTGTAAGTCGACCACCGTCTCCGGCCGGCTCAAGCGCCCCAAGGCCGTCGCGGCCCGAAACCGCCGCTCGGCCGAATCCGACTTCAACTGCCCCTGCAAGGCGGGCAGCGCCGATTCCACCCGGGATTCCCCCGCCCAGCGCATCGCTTGTGCCGCCACCCGCGGGTCGGCATCGGCGATGAGTCGGACCAGATTCGCCGTGGATTCCGGATTCTTCGCCAGTGCCCAGAGCGCATGCATTCGGGCGTCGGTTGACCCCGGTTCCATCGCCACCTGGCGCAGAGCGGCCGCCACGGTGCCGGAAGCTCCCAACCGCTCCTCCAACCGACGCTGGGCACACAGCCGAACGTCCTTCGATGGATGGCCCAAGCCAGCCATCAATTGTTGGTCGGTCGCCTGATACGGTCGGCCCAGGGCCGCCGGAACGTACCACTCCGGGAACGGCGTGGGACGTTCGGAGCCGTTCCAAGTGAGTCGCCACAGCCGACCCGCGACTGCCTGCGCATTCTTCACGTCCCGGTGCTGCCAATCTCCAATCCACAAGGAACGTCCATCGGCGCTGAAGGCGAGTCCCACCGGACGGAAATCTTCCGGCGGATCCGTAAACAGCGGAACGACGTTGCCCAACCCCGCGACGCCCACCACCGGTCCGTTGGTGCCCGCCACTGCGAACGTGGCGCCCACCCGAGCGAGGGGAACTCGGAACACATTGCGTTTACCGAAATCAGCGAGGAACAGATGGCCGCGCCACGCCTTGGGCAACGCATCATCGAGGGCACAGGCCATTCCGGTGGCAGCTCCGGCGCCGATGTCCGCGAAGCACCACAGCGTGTGCGGTCGGCGCGGGATGAACTCGTGCGGATACCCATAGTAGCCTCCGTCCACCATGTGGGTAATCCGGCCCATCCACTCATGCTCGTCGGTATTGTCGAAGGTGAACGCCTGGTCATCGGCATCCAAGACAACGTCCAGAATGTTGCGGACCCCGGTGCTGAACGACTCCAGTTCCGAGCCGTCCGGCCGCACGCGAAAAATTCCGCCGCCGAAGAAATCGAATCGCTTGCCATCGGATCCCACGGCCCCGAACAGCCCCTTGTCCCCGGTGGCCACATAGAAGCGTCCGTCCAAACCCAGGCGGAAGTTGGCGGGAATGTGATCGTTCCAACCCAGGGCGTGCCAGTTGGGATTGGTGTTGCGAACGAGATCCACCCGATTGGTGCCGTGGTCGCCCCGATCCTCCCACGTGCTGAGGTAGGGATTGTGCAACACGTACAACTTGCCCTCGAGATACTGGAGACCAAAGGCCGCGCCAATCCGATCGACGAAGACCGTTCTTCGTCCGTCGGGATGAAAGCAGACGATGCGGCCTTCGGTGACATCCGGCCGTTCCGTGGTGATGTCCATCGGATCCTCGGCGACGAACACCCGACCATCCGGCGCCGTGGCGATGGCCCCCGGATGTTGGATGGCCGGGGCTTGGGCGACCAAGTCCAGCTGCCACCCCGGCGGCGGAGTCGGTCGCGCTGGTTCAGCCGCTCCCAACCGGATGACCAACGCGAGCAGACTCAGAACGAAACTTCGAAAGCACATGGGACCTCACTACAAACCAGTTGAGAGTTGAAAGTTGAGAGTTGAGAGAAAAATCCTGAAATCCAGCACGTTAAGAGTGGCGACGGGTTTGTGGACGCAATGCGGATCCGGTTTACCGGTTTTGGCTTCTCTCAACTTTCAACTCTCAACTGGTTTGTGGGTAGCTGAGAGAAGAATCGCAGAATTCAGTTCGTTAGGAGCGGAGACGGGCTTGGGCCCCATGGCGGATCCGGTCACTGGCTTTGACTTCTCTCAGCTCTCAGCTCTCAGCTGGCTCCACATCAGCGTACGATGGGCCAACCGGCTTCGTTCAACGCGCGAAACCCTCCCGCCAGAGACGTCACATTGGTGTAACCCATCTTCTGCGCTGCATCGGCCGACAGTGCACTACGGAAACCGCCGCCGCAGTAGAGGATCAATTCGGTCGCCGGATCTGGGAACTTCGCTTCGAGATCCCGTTCCAGAATGCCTTTGCCCAAATGTTGGGCACCCTCGGCGTGACCGGCGGTCCATTCCAAATCTTCCCGCACATCGATCAAGACCGCCTTCGGATTGGCGGCCAAGCGGGCTCGCGCCTGATCCACGGTCACTTCGCGAACCCGCGACTTGGCATCATCAACGAGTCGCAGGAATCCAGGAGCATGCTTCATGTGGTCACCCTGCCGCAACCCACCCGTCCTGCCAAGTGGCCAGAGGACGGGAGAGCGAGAAAGTGGGAGGAGTAGACCTTCCCAGGTGGGGCGACGCTCCGCGGAGCCGTGCGTTTGTGGACTCCCCACGCGTCATTCGCCGCGACGCGAACGGCTCGGCGGAGCCTCGCCCTACCCGCATGCCGCCTCCCCCTCTCCCCTTCCCAGGGGCGCTGTCGAAACGGCTGTCCCATCGACGCTGACCAGCAAGGGCCGCGTTCCTTCGCTCCGCTTGGAAACGCGGGGACGGCCCGGCGGTCCATTCCTACCACCTCTCAGCTCTCAGCTAGCCCTGCCCCTGGCCCGGCGGGGTCCATTTCTTCGAAAGGACCCGGCGGACCATCGGAATGAAGGTCTCCAGAGGTTCGTGCCGATAATCCCGATCGAAGGACACTTCGTCGTACTTGGCGCAGAACTCGGCCGTGTGTTCGAAATACGGGCTGGACCGGTAGACTTCGCGGCCGTTGGGGTTGATACCCACGGCCCCACCGTAGAAGTAGGTCTGGAACACAGGATGATGCAGCAGCAGCCAGTAATTGGCCTCGCTGATGAACGGATGGAGGACGGAGGCGATGACCTCGCCATGGTTCAAAGGCCCCAGCGCTTCACCTACATCATGAAGCAAGGCCACCACCACGTACTCTTCGTCCCGACCGTCCCGATGGGCTCGCGTTGCCGCTTGCAGGGAATGGGTCAATCGATCCACCGGATACGCTTCATCGCCGCCCAGACTCTTCAACAGCCCCAACAAAAGATCAGGTAGTTGAGCCAGGTTTTGTTCGTGAACCTTCCGCAGGATCGCGAAGTCCTCGCGACTCATGTCGTCCATCTTGCGAAAATGCATTTTACCCAGGGCCGCGGCAGCATCCGCAGGGGTGGGGACGGCGCTGGAAGGAGTGGGTTCCGAAGTCTCGCTCATGCGATGAGCAAACGGTTCGAGGTCCGTTTTGGGGAGTCTTTTCTGACGGGGACGGGATCGGGCGACATTGATTTTTCGGCTTCAACGGCTCTTCTGCGACGCCCGGCTTGCCGTCAGACCGGGTCCGCGCCAGTTTCGGCACTCATGGATGTGGTCAATCTCGATCAAGTGCCCGCCTTCGAAACCAAGGATGGCTCGGAGATCCGCGAGCTGCTCGCCCACCGAAACTCAGCCATTCGCCAGCAGAGCTTGGCGGAGGCGCGTCTGGCCGTGGGGCAGGCCACTACGGAGCATTACCACCTGAAGACGGAAGAAATTTACTACATCACTCACGGCACTGGCCGCATGCGGATCGATTCCGAGGAACGGGAGGTCCGGGTGGGCGATGCGGTGGCGATTCCTCCGGGCCGGAAACACAAGTTGTGGAACACGGGCAACGAACCGCTTCGTTTGCTCTGCTGCTGTGCACCAGCGTACGAACATGGCGATACCATCATGACTGAGTAGCCGGCCAACCCCTTGGACGATCGTTTGCTCCCAAGTTTCGTCTCTTTGCCCAATTCACCTCTCGCTTTCCCCATGCAACCCAAGTCCATTCGACTGTTCATCAAGCCAGGCTGTCCGTGGTGTGACGAAGCCCTGGAGTGGCTCGACGCCCGGGGAATTCGTTATGAGACGCTGGACGTCATTCGCAACGCGACCGCGCGTCGGGAAATGCACGAGTTAACCGGGCAGACAAAAGCGCCCTCGATCGAAGTGGACGGCCAGATCCTGGCCGACTTCGGGGCGGACGAGTTGGAGGAATGGTGGAAAGAGAACAACTTTCAAGTGAACTGATTCAGTGATCCGGGTTGGCCCGCCCAAGTGCACCCTCGAATTCCCGGAACTCCTTCCTTCTCGGAGTGGCTTCGGGACCATCCATAGTGTGGCTCTGTCATCCCGGCTCACCTGCCCTGGCTGGCCCGCCTCTGACTGTCTCCTCCACCTGCTTCAACGTCCGTTCCGCGTAGGCGTCACTGCGCTGATCCAGATAGGTTTTGAAGTCGGTGAATAAGGCCAGTGCCCGGGAGATTTCCTCGGCGCTCAACTCACCGTCACCCTGTCGTCGCTGCAACTCCGCATAGACGGCTCGGGCGCGCGGCCGGAGTCGGGCATTCCCGCGACTCGACCGCTCCAGAATCTGAACCCATCGACCCACCCCATGGCCCGCGAGCACCGCGATCACAACCATACTCAAGCCCGTCAGAATCGCGGCCAGGGACATTGAGGTCTTGTAGGCACCCGCTGTGAACACAAACAGCCCCGGTACCGGCACTACGAAGAACCAGAGGAACACCAGCAACGCCAGTACGACCGAACGCTGATACTCAATCACGCTCCGACTTCGATCCTTGGGCCGTCGCCCCGGTTCCCGCAGCCACTCTCCCACTGCCCGACGCAACCAAACCGCCACCAACTCGCGATGCGCCGGTTCGGTAACCGCCCGAACCAGAATCGTCGCCGCCTGGGAGTCATCACCCGCAGCCGAAAGCAACTCGTCCCGCAACCGATCCACCGCTGCCTCAGGAACGCCAGCCTGGAGTAGACGTCGCCGCAACTGAAGTTGCCGCCGCTTCCAGAGCCAGCGGAACGCCAGATACCGCCCCGCCCGCCAGGCCAGGAATCCGAAGACTCCCGCAAACAGCCCGAAACCTAAGGTCTGTCCCCACCCGCCGCGTCCCACCAACAACGAGACCACTCCGAAAAAAATCAGAGCCGTCATCCACCCCAGCAGCTTCGGCGCGATGACCGCCGGGCCCAAATTATGGCCCGGACGCGGCGCCATCAGGAACGGTCCCGCCACCGCACTTACGGAGAACAACAGGGACGGCAGCAGCAACAGAACGTTGAACATGTCCAGATTCGCCAGCGCCACCAGGTTCAGCAGGAGCGACGGCACGCCAATAATCCAGATCACCGTCCGCAGATTCAGGAAGTGCGGGAAGCGGTCCAATGGCCGATCCTCGCGCGGTCCCGCCGCACTGCGGAACGCCATGTTCACTCCCTGGGCATCCGAGGCGGCCGCGCCGGACGCGACGAATTCAATGCTCTGACGCATGAGCTGACCCAAGGCATGCAGGATCAACTGCGGTCCAAACAGAATGACGTCGCGCACCCGCGTGACGAGCCATCGATTCAGTCCCACCACGAACCCGCCATAGAGCGCCCCCAGAAGCGCCAACCATGGGGCATACGGCCGCGACTCGGGAAACGCCGCCGCGCCCAACCCGAACACCAATGTTCCCAACGCCGCCGGCAACCGATGGAATCCGGCGCCTTCAAGATAGGTGTTCAGGCCATGCAGGGTGAGAACCTGATTCATCACGAACCCGAAATTCCACAGGAGCATCAGAATCTGAATGAACGGCGTAACGTCGAGTATGATGGCCAGGGGGAGTAGGAGCGCGTTGATCAGGGCAAACGGCGCCGCCAGGAAGTTCCGACCGCTGTTGCTGCGCAGTTCCTTCGAAAAGATCGACGACGGTCCAAATTCATTGATCCGCTGCATGATCGGGTCGTGCATCATTTGCAGGTATCCACCCGACCAGCGGGGAAACGCCGCCAACCATTCTGCATGACTCCAGGTCTCCCGGACCTTGTGCCACATCGCGGTGGAAACTGCGAAGCGGACCCGGCCTCCGAGCGCCGCCACGTTGTGGGCCGCCTGCGAGACCGCCCAAGTGTCCTCGGAGATGCCCACCGCGTGGGGCGTGAATCCAATCAAGCCTTCCGTGCGCACCGCAAAGGACGACCCCCGCAACATGCGCGAGGTCAGCGGAAGCTTCGGGGTCGACGGACACATCATCGCGCGCTGCACCCGACCGTAGGTCACGGTCACAATGTTGCCCCAACCCGTGCCCACACCTTCGCTCGCCCGACCACCGAGAAAAGCCATGACGCCCCGGAGGAAGGATCGGTGACCTTCCTCGATCAGTTGTGATCCCTGGCCCAGATCGGTCAGCGTGTTGGTCGTGCCCCGACCCGGAATCACAATCACCAGATCCGGATCCGCCAACGCACTCCGCAAATCCACGACGAAGGCATCGAGATCGTGAACCGTGGCGTTACGGTCCAACACCACCATGGTCGCCAGCCGCATCGCCTCTTCCGGCACCAGATCCATTCCGGTCAGACCCGCCGACTTGAATCCGAAGGGGGTCCAGTTCTGCAAACTCCAAGCGCGGCAACCCGGCGCCACCGCGCGCAACAGTCGGGCAAGTTTGTCGCGTTGACCCAATTCCCCTTCGCCATACTTCAACTGACACGGCCGGTTGGTGTCCTGCGCGTCATACTTGTTCTGAATCAGATAAAACACGCTGCGAGCCGCCAACCCCTCCCGATCCAATCGCAGCGCGATGTCCACCAGATTGATCGCAGTGTCCTGCGAATGACCCGCCGTGGACATCATGCTCACCAGCCAGCGGCGAACATCCCAGGCCAGCAGCAAGGAGCGCCGTTGCTCCGCCGAGTCCACCGGGAGATTGAGCTCCAGGGACGGAGCGAAACGCGGCTCCGTCCCGGCCAGCACCAGTTGGTCCGGATGCCACAAGCTGACCGCGTGGCGCCGCTCCAAGTCCGCCAACTCCCCGAAGTACCGTTCCAGATCGGCCTCCGACCAATCTCCGATCAATTCGCTCAGCAACTGCAAACCGGACGAACCCAACTGATCCCGCAGCAAACGCCAGCGGGTCAGCAGCAGCGCCGGCGTCAGCTTGAGAGCCGACAGGTCGTCGCCGCTCATGTAGACGATTCCCAGATTGCCTTCTGGCGAAGGCGTCGTTGGTTGAGGAACGGAACGGTCCGATCGCCGCCAGCGGGCCCAAGCCGCCCGCCAAGCCTCCTCCCAGAGGACGAAAGGAATTAGGAGGAACACCACCAGCCAGCCCACCCATTCGAGCCACCGTCCACCGGCCACTCCGACCGTCGCAGCGAGTCCGCCCACCGCCACCAAAGCCGCCGCCGTGCGCGCCGGGAATGTCGCCCCACCCGCCGCCACCGCCGTCGCCAGCAAAAACAGTCCGTACCGGAGCAGATACAGCGTGTTCCAGAAGACCAGTCCACCGACGAACAACTTGAACGACGAACCGGTCAGGTAAGCCTCGGTGAACCACAGCGGGAGGATTTGCTGACACAAATAGGCACCGACTCCGAAGAACACGACGTTGATGACCAGATAAAACAGGATCGATTGGATCCGGCTCGCGACATCACCGGTCGGAACCGAGGGTCGCAAGTAATACCGAACGGAAAGCCAGATCGGTGAGGCCGGCCGTGTGGCGGTCAGATTGAGCCGGTTCACCAGGCGCCATCCCGTGCCGCAGTGCGGATGCGAACTCACATAGTCCTGCACCGCCTTGCTGAACAACGTCACCACCCAAGGCACCACCAAACCTGCCACCTCCGTCACGACCAGCATCGCGAGCACGCCCTTCACGATCAGGAAATTCGCGAAGCTGGGCGTCTCCAATTCAAACATCTGCCACGCCAAAATCGTCCAACCCACGCTGCGCAACACCCAACTGGCTTGCTGATAACCCGTCGGATTCCAGCGCCACCCTTCGCGAATGCCGTGTTCGCCTCCGTCGTCCCGCCGGAAGAAGGACGTCATCGTAGCGTCGAGAATCAGCGACGGCCGTTCACGCTTCAGCAGTCCACCCGCAAACCGGTAGGTCCGCACCCACGCCGTCACGCCCGCCAACACGAGTCCCAGGAAGAGCGGCACCTCCCACCACAGCGCCGCCGGGCTCAAAACAAACGACACTGCCTGCGGCCAAAGATACGGGATGATCGGACTGTCCCCGACCGACTGGTTATACCAGATCATCGCACCGAGACCGGTCAGAACGAAGTTGGGGAAGATCTTCGCGAACTCGATGAGGTACGGATGAATGGGATATGGGCACTCGCGGCGCTTCCAAGATTGGTAGCCCTCCACAATTCGCAGCAGGTGCGTCAGCGGAATCTGCAACCGGTCGGCGGCGTGCTGGAAAACCTGCTCCAACGTCACTCCCGGTTTTTGAATAATCAGCAGATCAAACGCCTCCGGATTCTGCGGGAAGTTGAACCGCACGCGGGCGTCGAAAGGCTCCCGACGCTGACGAATCCCGAGGGCTCCCAACGCCTTGGCAAATTCCCATTCGAACAACGCGCATTCCTGATCGCCGGGCAGCTCGCGGTATTTCTGCAACAGAGTCAGCAACACCCAGTACTCCTCCGACAGATACATCACCAAGCGCGACCAGATGTGATTGCTGTCCTCATTGCCTGCCAGCGGCAACTCCGAGTCGAAACCGTCCTTGGCGCCGGCCTTAATGACGTGCCGCATGTAGAGGCCGAGGACGCTGGCAAATTCGTCCAGTCCGTTGAGCCAGGCATCGGAGTCTCCCTCCACCAACCGGGCATCGTCCTCGCTCCAACGGTTCTCCCGTCGCCGCCATTCGAGCACGAGTTTATAGATCGCCCGCAACTGCATCAGAAAGTTCTGTTCGACCGTGGCATTGGAGAAGCGGGTGCAACTCGCCTGAGCCGGGGACTGCACGCCAAGCACCCGGGCCGACCACCGTTCCTCGGCCCGCTGTTGCACCGTGTCGGGCACCAGGGAGACCAGCTCTTCCCCGGCCAACCGCGCGCATCGCAACTGGCGAAAACGCCACCACACCAGCGTGACCACCAAAATCCCCACGTAAAACGAACCCGCCAGAATCAGGAACACGGCAAGATCCGCCCGCGACGGACGCTCCTCGGCATCGCGATCCGGACGCAACCGGGCAGGCGAGGAATTGGCCGACAAAGGTGAGTTCGTCGCCGACAGTTCCCGTTCCACTCCAAAACTTCGCGGCCAACCGGATCCATCCACTCGCGGATACACCACCGGACCTTGTTCCGTCTTCACTGGTCGAACCGGTGTCGCCCGGGTGTGCACCGCCGGGAATCGGCCGGCTTCCGCCCACTGCGCCAGACTTCGCCGAGCCAGGGCGGCGGCCGCTTCGTGTTCCAAACCACCCGCCACCCGCGCCATCCGGGCCGTCAACTCCGGCGAAATCGCCTCGGACCGCAGCAGGGGCAGGCTCCAGTCCAAGCCCCAGATTCCCTCGACCGTGGCGCCGTGCACCCGGATCAGCTGATCCAACCACTGGCGAGCGACCGCCGGTTCCACTCCCAGCGGCACCGCCACCTCCAACCAGGCCAACCAAGCCATCGGCGACGTCCACCGCTCGGGCGCCAGGGACAGGGTCTCGCCGTAGATGTCCTGCACTTCAAACCAACCCGTCGGCACCACTCCGGTGCGGCGCACCTCCGGTTCCACCACGGCGGTCAGCCACTGACGCTGTTCCGCCGCAGCTGTGCGCAGACGTCCCGCCCGCTCGGCATCGGGCATCAGCACCTGACGCCGATTCATCCGTTCGAGCAACTGCCACGTCCGGACATTAACCTCCACCGGGAACCGCGCCGCGTCCGGCCAGAAAGCGAATCCCAAAACCCGCTTCACCGAACGGTACTCCCGATCGCTCACTGCCCGGGGAATCTCCCCATTTATCGGTGGGCGAAACCGTTCCAGCATTCCCTCCACGAGCTGATGAGCCAGTGTCTCCCAACGGGTCTCCCCGGTTTGATCCGCCAAGTCCAACGCCGCCGAAGCCAGGGTCACTTGGGCCAACGAGGTAGGTCGCGCTTGAACTGGCCGCGAGAACGCCAATTCCTTTGCCCGGGCCGTGCCCGTCAACGCGTCATAACTTTCCTGCACCGGCTCCAGGCCCCCATCCGTCTTGTCCCAGTAGAACTCCAGCAGCGTCCGGGCGATTCCGACTTCCCCCACCTTCAACGCCAGCGCAATGAGCTCCGCTTCCGCCACGGTTTCGACATAGCGCTCGGCCACGGTGTCCGGAGCGGTGGGAATCAGGTAGGTCCCCGGCAGCGACCGGGTGAGGTTGGTGCCGAAACTCGACACGTGCAGTTCGCGCAACGCGAAGCCCACGTCCGACCAGTTGATCGGAATGGCCGGCGCGGGGGCCACCTGCTCCGCGGACAGACCGGCCCAGGGAACCGTGCGCGTCGGCAGGAGTCCCTCCGCTAAACTCGGCAGTTGCTGGATCGCCGCCGACTGCACGCGCGCGTGATGCAAAGTCCCATAGTTGAAGCGACTCACGAGCGGACCGTTGGTGCCCCGCCAGCGATCCAACATCCGTTCGCCGGCATAGCTGAACGGATTTGCCGCCACCCGATTGCGCAACGCGGCCCAGGGACGTCCCCACCAGCCCGCGCCCTTCGCCAACTGAACCCGGGCGTGATAGTCGTAGCCATAGGCCACCAGCGACGGCGAGGCTTCATCGCCGAGCACCCGCGACCGATGCACTTCAAAGCGGGGCAACTCGAAGCCCTCCACCACGGAATACACCTGTACCGACTCGGGTTGACGCACGACTTCAAAGAACTGAAGAAAGTGCCCACTCTCCGAGGACACTTGGTAAAGCGGACGTGGTTCTCCGGAATCGCCCGTCGCCAACACCACCACGTCGGGGTAGGGCGAACGACGGAGCGGCGGGCGGGTTACCGCAAGGGGGCGTCCATTTCGCTCGACCACGGTCTGTTGATCTTCCCCGGCGTATCGGGCCGCCGCCGACCGCTGCAACGGCACCTGGGTGATGCGATGAAAGTCGTGGGGCGAATCCTCACGTTGCCGAATCAGGCGCCGGGACTTCTGCGGGACCTCGTGTGTTCCGTCCCGCTCCAGCGTTTTCAGTGGCGTCACCCGCAGCGGTCCGGGGGCTTCCAACACCACCTGGTTGATCGTCATGGGGTCCAATCCCGCCTGCGCCACTTCCGCCAAGTTGATGACATACGCCCGCAGTCCTGCCGGCAGAGTAGGTGGCTCAGTCACCGTCGCGGCCTGCGATGGATCGGCTTCGTTCGGCAGCCATTGGGTGAACGCTGCGCTGATCGGCCAGAAGGCGATCGACTGACCCGAAATACCCCCGACGGTCACTTGCTCGCCCCGGAACCCGCGCAGGTGAATCACGGGTTCCACCGCGTTCGTGGCCTCGGTGAAGAAGTACAGGAAGTTGGCCTTGGGAGGAATCCAGCCGGAATCCCAAACCAGCACCGCCCGCCAGAGTCCGTTGCTCGAGGTCAGCTCTGCAAGTTCTTCCGCCCGGGGCGCCGGCAACTGGTACACCCACTTCACGGCCGGCTCACCGTTCAGGGTCTCTTTGCGAATGCGGCGGACCGAAAGCTGACCTTGAACGTCGTAGATTTCCTCGGTCGTAAACAGCTCCTTCCCGGCGGGGGTCAGGACGCGCGTGGACCACGAGGTCCACAAACTGGTCTCTTCCCGCAGATAGGGATTGCTCCGCCAAAGTTGGCGTCCTTCCGATCGGCTCACTCGCCGTAGCGCTCCATCCGGCCGGGCCGAAACCTCCGGCAACACCAGGAAGGATTCCACCGATGTCGCCACCTCGCGCCAGGGGGGAACATTGACCGGAACGGCGGCTTCATCGGTCTGCGGCGGCTGCAAGGTCCAGGTCTCGTAGGCTCCGGCCAGGCGTCCCTGTGATTGTGACCGCGCCACCTGCCACGCCGGTGCATACTCGTAGCGGTGCAGGCATTGGTCTCCGGGACTGGACGGCGCGTTCCACAACGCCTCCGCCACAAACTCGCCGGACGCCGGAGCCGCGATCCGCGACACGCGGGCTTCGAGCACCTTCCCGCTCCGATCCAACCGCTGCACCGTCCGCATCGGCTGGAAAAGTGGCCGCAAGTCCACGGTCTGCAGTTCCAGCAACGGTTCCCCCGGTGCTTCCGCGGAAAGCATTCGGGCTCGCGACACCAACACCACATTTCGTTCCCAACCCTCACCCAAGCGAACCGCAACTCCCGACCGACCCGACTCATCCCGGGTCCATTCCGGAAACTCGCCCGGTTCTTCCAAGCGAGTGAACACCTGCCCCTCCGCCGATTCCTCCGCTACGACAATATCCGTTCCCCGCGCCAACCAACGATCCCCCAAAGGCACCTCGACCGTTTCCGTCGCTCCCGGCACCGATCGCCGCACCCGATCCACGGGAATTCCTCGCAGCACCCGCGTCGAAGGTTCCCATCGACTCCATTCCTGCAACCGACCCCGCCGATCCCGCGTTTCAGTCCGCCGCGCCAAAGCCGTGCCCGAATACCACTCCACCGCAACCGACCGCCGACCGTCTTCGGTCACCGTCTCTCGCGGACGCCCCAGAGGATCCCCCAGGACCATCCACTGCGTTGTCCCCAAGCCCCAGTGCGGCGTGAATTGAAGGGGCAACCGACGCTCGGTTCCGTCGCCTGGTTGATCCGCCAGCGGCCGGCCCATCCTTCGCACCTGTCCATTCTGAATCCCCTCCGCTCGCCGAACGCGCTCGCTGTCGCCATCGTAGTCCACTCGTGTTTCCAGTTGGAGTAACGGCCAGCGGCGAATTCCGTCCCGCACGAGCCGACCCTCCGGATCCCGCGTGACCCGAAATTCATCGTGCGCCTGGCCCTCCACCCAGGTCCGCACCCGCGTCTCCAAACTCCCATCGCGCCAGTTCCAGTCATCCTCCGCGCGAACCAACCGGTTGAAGTCACCGCCCGGCGCCTCGGCGAACCACACCTGATTGCTCCGCCCAAATCCCTCGGCATCGCGGAACACCCGGGTTTCCAACACGCCTCCACTAACCGTCCGCAATTCCTGTCCGCCCGGACTCAGATAACGAGTCTCCTGACGCTGCCGAATCCCAGGGCGATACCACCACTCCCATTCCATCACCCACTGCCGCAACGACCGATCAAACCGTCCCACCAGACGGGCCACTTCTTCGCCGGTATCACGAGCCCGAATCGATCCGGTCAGGGACAATCCGTCCGCTGCCAACTGCTGTTCCGTGATCCTCGATTGGGTCTCGCTGCGCAGCGGTACATCCCAGCGCGCCGACCAGGTCTGAATTCGCCGCGCCCCGGTTTCATCTCGCACTTCGGCTGTGACCCGACGTGCGATCGGATCGACCGACCGGGTGGTCGCTTCCAACCACAGCCGACCCGACTCCGCGCGCGTCCGGGACACCCGGGGAATCCAACCGAAATGAAACGCCTCGTCATACTCCGACTCAGTTCGTTTTCGAATCGGCACTCCCGCTCCACCCGGATCAAGGAATTCCTCTGTTTCCAGCCGACCCCAACGCGCCGCGTTGAAGGTAAGTACGCGACGGACTCCGGTAACGTCGTCCACCCGTTCCACCCGGCGCTGACCGTTTACCCCGCCCAACGCGGTCTCGCGGAACCGACGTTCGCCAGGAGTGGGCCGCAACACCGCCGGCGGCGGAAGCACCCCGAATTCCTCCGGAGCGGTATTGATCCAGCCCACCGCCGAGACCCAACGACCCGTCTCATCAAACTGAGAGCGGGTGATGGCCCGCTCGTCGGCGGATTCGACGGGCCGGTTAAACAACCCATAAATCTCCCAGGTCCACTGTCCGGTCACGCAGTTGAGTCGGAGTTTACCCTCCCGCGCGGCATACGGGTCCCAGCCCGCTCCCGGCGTCCACCGCTCCAGAGTGCGGGTCTGCTCCAAGAGTTCGCCCCGCATCGGCTCCGAGAGCGTCCCGGTGTTGAACCACAGGTGGCTCTCCGTCTCCCGACCTTGGTCGTCGCGGGAAATCTCCAGCCATGACGTCGCCGTCACCACGTGTTGCAATCGTCCGTTGGCATAGACCTCAACCTCGACCAGTCCCGTCTCCGGATTCGTCCGCGTCCGGCGCACTTGACCGACCGGAAACTCGAAGCTCACCGCCACCCGCTCGGACGTACCGTCACCATCGGCATCCAACTCCAGAATCAGGCCGGCGAAGTTCCGTTCCCGCGCCGCCACCCGTTCCCGCAGGGGCAAGGCCTCCACCGCCGACCACACGGGCGCAAGTTGTTCAGCTGTCCTTCGTATTCCCGCGCCGTCCACGAACCCGTTAGCCGACCGCACCAACGGCCCCACTTCCCAACGTCCGTTTCGCCACTCCACCTGATTCAGGAACGCCATCCCACTGCCGCCCTCCGCAATCGCCGCTCGATGCCACTCCGCAATTTGTCGGTTCTCCTCTTGCTGCCGGCCCGCGCGTTCCACCGCCGCCAAACCGGCCACCGCAGTCAACTGCCGCACACGCCGCTGTCCGTTCACCCGGGTGACATACCGAAAGCTGCTGCCCTCCGCCTGAATCCCCAACAACGGATCCTCCCCAGAGTCGTCCACCACGATATCCACCGCTGCCAAAACGCGCCGGAGGTGGTCCCGATGCTCGGCTTCGCCGGGTTCCGGAGGCAGCCCCAATTGCTGCCGGCGCAATAGCCGACGCCACTCAACCAACGGCGCCAACACCGGCACGAAGTGTTCAGCGATCGCCCCTTCACCGGTGAACACCCGGGGTTCGAAGGCCGTCGCCGGAAGGTCTGCGGCGTCCTCCGCCTCCACCAACTGATCCAGCACCAATCCTTCGGCCAACCCGCGTTCGTACTCTCGAAAGCGCGTCACTTCCCGATCCACCGTCGCTGAGTATTCCGCAAACGCTTTCAGACCATAGAGAATCATCGCCGTCTGGCCCCGATGCCGTCCGTCCGGAATCTGATATGCGAACACCGCCAGATTGGAGTCCCGCAAGCCACCCTTGCCGTCTGACACCTTCACGTAGCCCAGCGGAACCATCCGCCCCGCGCGAATCTCCGCCTCCATCGATTCCCGGGTAGGGAAGTGCGTCACGATCGTCCGCCCGAGCAACCCGTACGCGTAGTCCTCGTTGTAGGCATTAAGGTCGTCGCGAATCAGACCGCGCTTGTAGAACAACAGAATCGGATAGCCGAAGATGCGAAATTCGTAAGCCGCCAGATCGTTCATTCGCGGCGCGTAGGGAAACGGCATGCGCAGTTCCTTGTCCGCCAATGAGCGGAACCGCATTCGCGACACGCTGTTCATCAGCGCCCGAATATCAAACGAGATACCCAGATACTGCGCCCAGGCCTTGGCCGGTCCGTCGCCCCGGGCGAGGTCATACAAGCTGTAGCCACCAGCCGGCGTGAGCACTTTCTGCCCCACCGCCGCGGCAATGATGTAATTCACGTACACATCGCCGTTCAGGGCGAAGTAGGGATTGTTGAAGATATCCCGGAGCACCCCGGAATCCGCCTGTCCGCTCACCACCGCCGCCCCGCTCAGTATGTTCACGAGAAGCGAGTACTTGGCGTCATTACCAGCGAGTCGGGCCAACGCCAGCATCGCCCGCAAATCCGCGTCGTTCAGACTTTCCAGGGTTTCCTCGACCTCGGCATCCGTCAGCTGGGACAACTCCGCCCGAAGTGTCTCCAGATCGGCCTTGGTCAGAACTTCATCCGGCGTGAAGCGCAGAATGGGATGTCGCTGCCGGGCCGCCAGCAAGAGGAAGAGTTCCCGCATCTCCTGCGCTGTCGGCACCTTGGGAATGTAGTGCGGGCCGGTAATGACGTTGTAGCCCAGCTGAGCCCCGGTCCCGAGTGGAAAGCCGACTCCCGACAACCCGCCACCAATGTTCAGCGCCGTGAAGATCGGGAAGAAGATCATGTCGAGATTCGCGCGTTGCAGACCCAACTCTTTCCGCCGGCGCTCGAGAAAGGCGTTGATCAGTCCGAACCGCGCCAGCGCCGCCTGTTGCAGGACATCCGGCTCCCCGAACTCGAGCACATTCCATCGGCGCGGATCCGGCTCCAGCGGGTCCTCCAGCCGAAGCTCCACGAAATCCCGGCCGCTGATCGGACTCAACGCCGGTTCCAAACCGTCTCCCAGCGGCGTTCGCCGAAAGGCCCGCGCCGTGACAATCCCCCCGCCCGGTTGACGCAACCGCAGCCGAATCTGTCCGTCGAGCACCTCACGCTCAATGTCATTTTGCCGATAGACCATCACCGGTCGAAGCAGGTTGCTGTCGTCATCCACGGTGAACTCAAAGGCGACATAGAGGTTCGTGGCGCTGGCCGGCAGCGGTTCAGGAGTGACCAGCACAAAGCCGCCGTCCGCCTTCTCCCGTTCGAGTTCTCGCCACTGCGCCTCGGCACTCAGCCGACCGGACTTGTCCCGCGCCGATAGAATCTGCCGCGCCGTCTGCTGCAACAGTCGGGACCGCTGATACGCCAGTCCGCGCACCAGCGCCTGGTCGGCCGCGGCAAAGCCAAACTCCACTCGGGCTCGGCGAACCTTCCCGGAGTTTTCCGCGTCCGCCCAGGTGACAGTCACAAACGTGGGTGTGCCCGGCGACGTCTCGGTCACACGAGCGACTTCCTCGGCGGTTAGACGCCGACCAGGCAAACCATCCTCACCCGGCCCGCCCGCGACATACGCCCAGAGTTCCACCAAAGGGTTCTGCGACTCGAGAAACTCGAAGAAGCCGCGGCGCGTGGTGAATCGTCCGAGAATGGCGTTGCGGGACTCGGGTTCGACCGAAACCAGCGCGGCAAACCAGCGATCGGTCAACTTCTCGCGAATCAGCGCTGCGAACCGGTCCGCCTCGGTATCGGGTGCGAGCGCGGGTCCATGCTGAACCGGTTCTGGAAGGCGGGCCCACGCGGCATCCAAAGTCTCCGCGACGCCCGCCCAAGCGGCGAACCAACCCAGCCAGCACCCCAGGATCCAACCGGCCAAACCAATCCAAAGCGGCCGAGGTCGGGACGTCCCCTGCACGGAATCTGGGCAGGGGAAATCACGACACCGGACTTGGTCTTGCTCAGGGTTGGATGAGACAACGGCCAATGGGGTCAACAGACCTCGTTATGCACCGAATCACCGAGTCTCGTCTAAAAAAATCCGGCCCAACCTCCGATGGCGCGAGGCGGTGGGTCGACGCTCCGCGGAGACGTGCGTTTGTGAATTCCTCGCACGTCATTCGCCGAGATGCGCCACAAACTGGAAAGAGGCTAATCTGGAACACAGGAAAACAGGAAAAAGATGGGGAGTTATGGAGTGCGGTGAACCTTCTGAACCTTCTACCGCTTTCCCACGGGGTGAGGGCTGGCAGCGCCTCAAGTGTCAACCACTCCACACACACCGGCGGATGAGAAATCGGCAGTAAGTCTACCCGCACTCCGAACGCTTCCTGCGCCCTTACCGCTTACCCCTTACCTGCCCATTCCCGTCTTCTTCCTGTTTTCATGTTTTCCAGATTTCTCCCCTTCCCCTGGGTTGTCCTTTAAGCCGATGTCCGTTCGACGCTGACCAGCACAGGCCGCGTTCCTTCGCTCCGCTCGCAAGCGCGGGACGGCCAGCGGTCCATCCCTACCGGTGGGGCGACGCTCCGCGGAGCCGTCCGTCCGTGGACTCCCCACGCGTCACCCGCCGAGACGCGAACGGCTCGGACGAAGCCTCGCCCTACCTACCGCTTACCGCTTCCTGCATTACCTCTCAGCTCTCAGCTCTCAGCTTCCCCTCACCGACTATGCTGCAACAGCCACTCGTACAGCTTTGGATTCGCATACGTCTCCGTCCATGAGTCGTGATTGGCCTCGGGATACACCGTCAGTTGAATGTCCTTCACACCCGCCCGCTTAAAGGCGTCGACCATGCGTTCGCTTTCCGACAACGGCACCACATTGTCCTTGGCGCCGTGGAACGCCCAAACCCCCAAAGTCTTCAATGCCTCCTGTTGCGCCGGCAACAGAGCGCGAATTCGGTCGCCGCCACCACACACCGGAGCTACCGCCGCAAAGCGTTGCGGATACTTCACCGCCAATTGCCAGGTTCCGTAGCCGCCCATGCTCAGCCCGGTCACATACACCCGCTTGGGATCGACCCGATACTGACTCTGCAACCGATCCAGCAGACCGATCAGCGCCGAGTCATCCCACACCTGACCTTCCGGGCACTGCGGTGACGCCAGAATGAACGGAAACGATTCCCCGGCCTGAGCCAGCTTCGGCGGACCGTGAACCGCGACCTTCTGCAACTCCGTGCCCCGTTCCCCGGCGCCATGAAGGAACAGCACCAACGGCCACTTCTGACTGCCACTGGCCTCGTAGCCCTTTGGCAGATACAGCAGGTACTCGAGCCGGTTGGTCTTGGTGACAACTTCCCGATACTCCTGCGCGACCTGCGTCCCCGGTGCCGGCGTCTGGGCCAATATCCCGAAACAACCTGTGCCCAGCATCGCCAGCACCCCGAGCAAATGGAATTTCATGAGGTGAGCCTGAACCAGTTGGGTCCGCTCCGCCAAGCTTGGAAGCAGTCGAAACGCCCCCTTCGCCGAGACGCGAACGGCTCGGTGTAACCTCGCCCTACCGCTTCCCACTTCCCGCTTACCTCTCATCTCCCCTACATCAGCTTCAACTTGGGCAAATCCTGGGAGTCCACCAAACCCACCGGCTGATGCTTGGCGTTCACCACAATCAGATCATCAATCGCCCGTTCGTTAAAAATGCGCAGGGCCTCGGCGGCCAGCAGTTCCTCCCGGATACAGATCGGATCCGGCGTCATCACTTCCCGCAAAGTGCGAGCCAGAACATCATCATCGTCCGCCATACGTCGGCGCAAATCTCCATCGGTGAACACCCCGACCAGCCGACCTCTACCATCCACCACCGCCACAGAACCCGACTTCGCCCGAGTCATGACCAGCAGCGCCTCCTTCACGGTCAAGGTTAGCGGCGCCACTGCATTCCTCCCCTCCCGCCGCATAATGTCTCCGACCTTCACCAGGAGAGCCCGACCAATCGCCCCCGCCGGATGCCGCTGGGCAAAATCTTCCAACTTCAAGCCGCGCGCATCCGCCACCGCCAACGCCAGGGCATCGCCCAGAACCAGCGTCGCCGTCGTGCTCGACGTCGGCGCGAGATTGAAGGGACAGGCTTCCTTCGGCACGCGGCAGCACAGGACCACGTCGGCATGCCGACCCAGCGTGGACTTCGGGAAACCCGTCAGGGCAACGAGCGTGACTCCGAACCGTTTCAGCGCGGGCAACAAGTGCGTGAGCTCCTCCGACTCCCCGGAATAACTCAGCGCCAGTACCACATCACCTTCGTGAATGATGCCGAGGTCGCCATGCAACGCGTCCACCGAGTTCAGCACCACCGCCGGGGATCCCGTGCTCGAGAGCGTCGCCGCGATCTTGCGCCCGATGTTGCCCGACTTGCCGACGCCCACGACCACGACCTTGTTGCGTCGGGCCAGCGCCTCGACCAGTCGTTCGACCCCCTGATCGAAGCGTTCATCGAGCGAGGCGGCCACGGCTCGGAGCGCGGCCATCTCGATCTGGAAGACCTTTCGTGCCCGCGCGAGATGTGACATGCCGAACCCATGCCCAAGGACCGCCCCCGAAGGAAGCCTCTTCTGAGGCGATAACCGGTGGGGCGACGCTCCGCGGAGCCGTTCACGAGTGGACTCCACACGTTTCACCTGCAACGACGCTAACGGCTCCGCGGAGCGTCGCCCTACCAGCTTACCGCTTACCGTTTTGCCTCTCAGCCCTCAGCCCTCAGCTATTCCAAAAACGCCTTGTGCAAAGCGCGCAGGGCAGTCTCGCCCTTGGCCAGATCAATGACGACCGAGACTTTGATCTCACTGGTGGAGATCATGTCGATATTGACCTGCTCGTGCGCGAGGACATCGAACATCTTCGCCGCCACGCCGGAATGACTGCGCATGCCGACGCCGACCACCGAAACCTTGCCAATGTTCTCGTTGGACTCGGCTTCCTTGAACCCAATCGTCGGCCGGAGGCTTTCAATCACCTTCGACGCTTTCAGCAGATCCGGCTTGTCCACGGTGAAGCTCAGGTCGGTCACCCGCACGCCGCCGTCGTGGCTGGCGTTCTGGACGATCATGTCCACGTTGATGGCCGCGTCCGCCAAGGCGCGAAAGATGCCCGCCGCGCGGCCCGGTTGATCCGGCACGCCGAAGAGCGTGATCTTGGCCTGGTTCTTGTCGAGGGAGACGCCGCGGACGACGACGTCCTCCATGCTGGTGGTTTCCTCTTTCACAATGGTGCCGGGATTCTCGTTCAGACTGGAGCGAACTTCGAAAATGACGTTGAACTTCTTGGCAAACTCAACCGAGCGGAGCTGCATGACCTTGGCTCCGGCCCCGGCGAGTTCGAGCAACTCGTCGTAGGCGATCTCGGGCAGCTTCTGGGCGCCCGGGACAATGCGCGGATCGGCCGTATAGATCCCGTCCACGTCGGTGTAAATCTGGCACAGGTCCGCCTTCAGCGCCGCCGCCAAGGCAATCGCGGTCAGGTCGCTGCCGCCCCGACCCAGGGTGGTGATGGCGCCCTCCGCTGTCTGACCCTGGAATCCGGCTACAATGACGACATTGCCGGCATCCAGGAGCTTATGGACCTCGCGGGGGGTGATGTTCTGGATCTTGGCCTTGGTGTGCACCCCGTCGGTGACAATGCCCGCCTGGGCTCCCGTCAGCGAGACGGCATCCACGTTCAACGAATGCAAGGCGATGGCAGTCAGCGCAATGGTCTGCTGCTCGCCGGTCGCCAGGAGCATGTCCATTTCGCGCTCGCTGGGCAGCGCGGTGATCTCCTTGGAAAGGCGGATCAGACCGTCGGTGACGCCGCTCATGGCGGAGACGACCACGACAATCTGGTCTCCCGCCGCGCGGTATTGAGCAACCCTCCGGGCGACGTTTTTGATTCGGTCGGGGTTACCGACCGAGGTGCCGCCGTACTTCTGGACAATCAAGGCCATGACAAATCGGAACGTCCGTTGTGCCGCAAGCCGGGTTGGGGGAAAAGAAAAACCTGCCGGCTCGTCAGGCACCGCTTGGCCGCCGGGCCCGAAATCCGTAGCCTCCCGGCGCGGTGCACGACTTCCTGCGCGACATCTCCATCAGTATTGGCACGGCCTGGCTCTTGGGCGTCGTGGCCCAATGGCTCCGGCAGTCGGTCCTCCTCGCCTATCTGGTGGGCGGGTTCCTGATCGGCCCCCACTGCCTGCAATGGATCAAGAGTGACGAGTCCATCGCGGTCATCTCCGAGTTGGGGCTGATTTTCCTGCTCTTCATGATCGGTCTGGAAATCGACCTGAAGAAGATCGCGTCCGCGGGCCGTTCCATCACGGTCACGGCCGCGTTCCAGATACTGGGGGGCACCCTCCTGGGAATTCTGGTGGGTAAATTGGCGGGTCTACCCCTGGGGGTGGGACAGGGCTGGGATGCCTTGTACTTCGGCGTGGCCGGAGCACTCAGCAGCACGGTCATCGTGGTCAAGGTGCTGTACGACAAGCGGGAGCTCGATACGACTGCCGGTCGGGTCACCTTGGGTGTCCTGGTGCTCCAAGACTTGGCGGTCATCCTCTTCCTCGCCGTCCAGCCCAGTCTCGACTCCCTCAAGATCAGCGCCATCGTGATGTCTGTGCTCAAGGTCGCCGGACTAGTGCTCTCGGCCCTTCTGCTTTCCCGCTTCGCCCTGCCGCCGCTCTTCCGGCACATCGCGCGTCTGCCCGAACTGGTCCTGGTCGGCGCCCTGGCCTGGTGCTTTCTACTGGGGGAACTGGCGCAACAACTCGGGTTATCCCGCGAAATGGGCGCCCTGATCGCCGGCGTGGCCATCTCGACCTTCCCCTACGCTCTGGACGTCGCGGCCAAGGTCACCAGCCTGCGGGATTTCTTCGTGACGCTCTTCTTCGTCGGTCTCGGTCTCAAAACCAACGTCCCGACCCTCAATACGTCTTACCTGGCCTTGGGCATCGTCGCGTTCGTCGTAATCAGCCGCGTGGTCACGATCTTCCCGCCGCTCTACTGGCTCCGCTCGGGACTGCGGCACTCGCTGCTACCGGCCATCAACCTGTGCCAACTCAGCGAGTTTTCCCTCGTCCTGTTCGATCTGGGAATCAAATCCGGTCACTTAAAGACCGGCACCGGCGACGCCCTCTCGCTGGCCTTTGTACTGCTGGCAGTGCTGTCCACCTTCACCATGGCCCGGTCCGACGGCTTGGTCCGCTGGACAGAACCGTGGCTGAAACGGATTGGGCTCCGGGATCTCGATGACGGCCAAACCCAGATTCAGACGCAGGCGGATCTGGAATCGGCTAGTCACCACGGCGGTTCCCGCATCCTGCTGCTCGGCTTCTTCCGAACCGCAAGTTCGCTATTGTCCGAAATGGAACGGTCCGCGCCCGATCTTCTCAAGGAGTTGGCGGTCGTGGACTTCAATCCGCTGGTCCATGCCGAATTGAAGCGCCGCAATATCAAGGTGCTCTATGGCGACCTCGGGCAGCGGGACACCCTGCTTCACGCCGGCATCGGCAAGGCCAGCGTGCTCGTCTGCACCGTTCCCGACTCCCTGCTGAAAGGCACCACCAATGTCCGCTTGGTCCGGTCACTTCGGGAAATGAACCCCACCGCCAAGATCATCGCCCCCGCCGAAACGCTGTCTGATGTTCCCCTGCTCCGGGCCGCCGGAGCGGATTACGTCAGCATGCCGCGACTCCAGGAAGCCGCCGATCTCTGCGAAGCCGTCCGGGCCGCGGACAGCCATCTGCTGGAGGAAAAACAATCCCGCCTCGAGACGCTGCTTCAGGAGCGACGGGAAGTGCTTCCCTGAGCTGGCCTGACCGTCTCCGTTCGCCCCTTTTCTGAAGTGAATACCTCCGTCCTCTCCCCCCGCGATCTAAACCGCGCTGTCGAAGCCGCCACCGCCGCCGCCCGGGCCGCCGGCCAACTGATGGCCACCCACCGACTGCGCCCCAAGAAGGTCAATCAAGCCACGCGGCATGACATCAAGCTGGACCTCGATGTCCGCTGCCAGCGGGTGATCACCCGGATTCTGGCTGAAGCGTTCCCGGAGATCCCGGTGCTGGGTGAAGAAGGAGTGGATCAGGCCGTGGAACAGGCCGGCGCGCGCTGGGTGGTGGATCCCATTGATGGCACCGTCAATTTTGCCCACCGCATTCCCCACGCGGCGGTCAGTATTGCTCTTCAGGTTCGGGAGACACCCCGTCTGGCCGGGTATGCCGATGGGTTTTCGTCCGTGGTCGGCGTGGTGCTGGATCCGTTTGTCGACGAACTCTGGTCCGCCCGACGTGGCCAACCAGCCCGCCTCAATGGACGTCCCATTTCCGTCAGTCAGCGCAAGCTGGACGAAGCGATCATCAGCATCGGCTTCTCCGGCCGCGCGGGCAGTGTGGAGGCGATGGTCGAAGACGTTCGCAATCTCTCCGCCCGCGTCCGCAAACTGCGTCTCATGGGGTCCGCAGCGCTGGCGCTCGTGTATGTGGCGGATGGCCGTTTCGACGCCTATTTCGAGCACGGGATCAATCTCTGGGACATCGCCGCCGGCGGCCTGATTGTGGAATGCGCTGGCGGGAAGTTTCAGCGCGAACTCCGCCCCGGCACGACCACGTACCGTCTCTCTGCCACAAACGGCCGGGTGAAGATGCCCCGAGGTAGCTGAGAGCTGAGAGGTCGGAGTCAGTCCCACCGCCACCCGCCCCAAAGCGCCAGAGGGGAGGAATCTGGAAAACAGGAAAACAGGAAGAAGACCGGAGAGAAGCAGGTAAGGTAAGGGGTAAGCGGTAAGGGCGCAGGAAAGGGGACGGAGTGTGGTCAGACTTTCTGACGATTTTTCATCCCTCGGGGTGTCGGGATTGGTTGAAGCGTGAGGTGCTGCCAGCCCTCACTCCGTGGGAAAGCGCTAGAAGGTTCAGAAGGTCCACCGCACCTCATGAACTCGTCTCTTTCCTGTTTTCATGTTTTCCAGATTCGTCCCTTCCCCTGGGGCGTTCTCGATACGGGTGTTCGTTCAACGCTGACCAGCAAAGGCCACGTTCCTTCGCTGCACTCGAAAGCGTGGGGACGGCCCAGCGGTCCATCCCTACCGGTGGGTTGGCGCTCGAGCCGTACAGTTGTGGAGTCCACCCGCGTCACCCGCCGAGACGCGAGCGGCTCGGCGGAGCCACGCACTACCAGCTCGACCCTTCCGACCTCTCAGCTCTCAGCCCTCAGCTTTTCTTCAATACTCCTCCTCCGGCTCGAGCGGAGGACGGACGCCGTACTTCTTCTTCAACGCTTCCACCTGAGCCAGCGGCTTCATTCCGCCGGTGCAAGTGGGGTCACTGAGGGACGCCGCGGCGGCACAAACGCCGGTCAGGAGGCTTCGCTGAAGTTCCCAGCCTTCGTGCAGACCCAACAGCACGCCGGCGCAGAACGCATCGCCCGCGCCGGTCGTCCCGGCAATGTGCTTGTCGGGCACCTTGAGCGACGGCTGCCAGTGATCCTTGCCGTCCCGGGTCCGGGCAAAACAACCCTCCGGGAAATGAATCACGATCAATTCCTTCACCCCAAATTGGAGAATCGCGCCCGCCGCATGCCGCAACGACACGGTGTCCAGTTGGCCTTCCTTGCGAATCTTGAAACCCGCCACCTGACCCGCCTCGTACTCGTTCATGATGGCGTAGTCGCAGAACTTCAGAGCCGGCACGGCGACGGCCTTGAACCGGTCGCTGGCCTCGCTGACCAAATCAACGCAGGTCTTGAGACCGGCGGTCTGGGCGGCTTGGAGCAGCTTGGACGCCGGGGTGATGCCTTCCTTGTTCAAGGCATCCAGCTTGTCCAACAGCAGGAGGTAACCGAGATGAAAGATCCGGGCCTTGGTCTTGGTGAAATCCAGATCCTTGGCGTCCCACAGGGCATTCGCGCCGCGATGATGGAAGAACGTCCGCTTGCCCGCACCCTGAACCGTCATCACGTCGGTGTAACTCGTGGGAGCGTCCGCCGTAGACTTCAGGAACTTGGTGTCGATCTTGTACTTCGCACAGTCCGCCAGAATCGATTCGCCGTAGGTGTCCTTGCCGACCAAGCCGGCCCCGGACAGCGGAAACTCCACCCCCAGTTTGGCCAGATCCAACAGCACATTGTACGGCGAACCGCCGGTGCCCTGGTGTTGGGACTTGATGTTGGCCAACTGTTCGAGCTGGGGATAGGTGTCAATGATCTTAACCTGGTCCACAATCCAGTTGCCACCGGCGAGAATGCCGGAGCGCTTGGAGACGGCGGGAGCTTTCATGCGTTTCGGGAAGAGACAATCACGCTGGGGTTTACCCGCGGAGATGAATCGTCAGGAGGTTATCGGAGGAGGGGAAGGATGTCTCTACGGAATTGTAACGAGAATTAGGGAACTGACGGTTGACGCCTTCGTTGATCCCCAGGAAACGCACCCAACAAGCGCCAAGTACACGCCACCCCCAAGGTCATTAACCACACACTGGCAGATGGTTACGATCCCGCATTCCGAGCCAGGGCGCTTCCTGCGAAACATCGACCACCGGTGGATCAGCGGCCTCGGCAGGACTGAGGATCGCCAGAAAAACCAGTGGTTCAGAGAACGGATTGTAGGTTCCGTGGACCTCACCCTGGGGGATCAGGACCATCTCGCCCGGACCCAGAATCCGGTAGGTTCCCCCGCACCATTGCTCCGCCTTTCCCGACAGGACATAGATGATTTCCTCGCGGGTCGGGTGATGATGGAACGGGTGACTTCGGCCCGGATCCATGGTTGCCCGGACCAGCAGGAGTTCCCGACACGGCACGACGTCCGGTCGGCTCATCCACTCATTGACCGTGAACTCGGTGGGTTCCACCAAACGTTCCGCCAGGGTGACAAACCGGCGGAGCGCCAACGCATCCGGAGCAGGATCAGACATAACTTGGGGCGACCAACGGGCACCGGCATCCAGGGAACGCAGGAGTGGATTTCCGCTCCAAAACGCTCCCCTGTACGGCCGGTGATTCGGAGCGAAAGCCTACGAGGCGATGCCGCTCGGGGTCAAAGGGCAGTTGAGAGACGGGAAAGGTCAGGGGTAAGCGGTAAGGGGAAAGGAAGAACAAGGAGAAGGAAGGCGGCTAGCCTAGTGGGGCGACGCTCTGAGGAGCCTTTGGAGTGCGGTAGCGAAGCCTTCGTACGTACCGCTTTTCGTCCCGGCTGCTGAAGCGTGAAGTAACTCCCACCTCCATCCACCATCAACGCGCCCCAAAGCGCCAGAGGGGAGGAATCTGGAAAACAAGAAAACAGGAAAGAGACCAGGTTCATGAAGTGCGGTCGACCTTCTACACCTTCTACACCTTCTACACCTTCTACACCTTCTACACCTTCTACCGCTGTCCCATGGGCGAGGGCTGGCAGCACCTCTCGCTTCAACCAATCCCCACACCCCAAGGGATGAAAAATCGGCAAAAAGTCTGACCACACTCCGTCCCCTTTCCTGCGCCCTTACCGCTTACCCCTTACCTGCTTCTCTCCCGTCTTCTTCCTGTTTTCATGTTTTCCAGATTCGTCCCTTCCCCAGCGGCGTTCTCGATACGGGTGCGCGTTCAACGCTGACCATCCCTACCCGGTGGGGCGACGCTCTGCGGAGCTGTGCGTGTGTGGAGTCCAAACGCGTCACTTGCCGGGACACGGGCGGTTCGGCGGAGCCTCGCCCTACCATCGCTTACCGCTTACCGCTTACCGCTTACCTCTCAGCTCTCAGCTCGCCGACGCGCCCGCGCGCAGCGCGTTCCACGGCGTTTCGCCGCTGACATCCACCGCGAAGGGGCCGGCATACACGGCCGGGGACAGGATCGCCAGAATCACCGCGTCCTGCTGGGTCGGATTGAACGTCGCGTGCACCATTCCCGCCGGGATGTGCGCCACCTCGCCGGGCTTCAGAATCCGCTTCTCCTGCTCCACCCACTGCTCCACTTCGCCTTCGAGCACGTAGATCACTTCCTCGAGTTCGGGATGCGTGTGGAAGTTGTGACCTTCACCCGCCGGCAACACCGCCCGACAGACCTGCAGATCCTTCGCCTCGCAGACCTCCGGTCGGCACATCCAGTAGTTGGTCCGACCCTTGTAGTCTTCCTTCAACGCTTCCGCCGTGGTGACAAACCGATTCTTCATGGGAGCCATTCAAGTTTGCTTCGCCGGAATCGCCGGCAACGAATCATGATCCAAAGAAATGCCGGGGCTTGTGGGCAATCAAGGTCAGGCGCTGCCACCACCAGGTGATCTTGCCGCCCTCGGTCGAGATCTGAAACAGCTGCCGGGCCGACTCCGGTGCAGTCTGAACCAACTCCCGAACCTGTCGCCGGTTGTAGTCGGGAGTCGCGGCCACCTCGAAGTACCACTCCAGATCGGGCTGCAAAAACGAAGTCACCTTCGACAACTCCACCGTCAAACCCGCGTGCACACAGAAGTCCCGCCACGTGTTTGGCGACAGCAGCCGATGATGGCTGGGATCGCGGAGCTTTTCCACCTGATGCGCCCAGGCCTCCGCCTCCGGTTGACCATCCTCCACCGTGCCGTCAATCAGCAGAAACCGCCCGCCCGGCTTCAGCACTCGGGCCGTCTCGCGGACAAAGTCGATCGGAGAAGTGAAGTGATGCGGGGCAATCCGGCAGGTGACCAAATCGAAGGTGCCGTCCGCATACGGCATGGACTCCGCGGGATGCAACCGGGTCTCAACCTTCAGGCCCTCCTCAGCAGCCCCCCGGGCGGCATTCTCCAGCATCTGTGGGGTCAGATCACTGAGCGTCACCTGATGTCCCAACCGGGCGAAGAACATCCCGGTATGGCCGCCGCCCGTGGCAACATCCAGAACCGTCGCGTGGTGGGGCAAGGAGAGTTCAGGCAAGACGGCGGCGACATCCTCCACCTTCTGCAGGATGTGTCCCTTGCCGTAGTGCTGGCTCTGCCGGGCAAACTGTTCCTGAGACGCGCGCTGGGTGGGGTCGAGGTCCATGAACGAGTTGAACGGAGCCAAAACCGGTGAACTGACTCTACAGTGAGTCCAAAAACGCGACGACCTGTCCAACCTGCCGGTTCACTTCTTTCGGGTCGAACGTTTGGCGGCAGGAGCTTTCAGGCTCTTAAACTCGCGGGTCAGATTGGTCAGCGACGCCTCGACACCCATACGTTCCAGTGAACTGGCGCCGACAAAGCCCACGGCATCGGTGTTCTGCAGCACCTTCTCGGCATCGGCCGGGGTATTGATCGGTCCGCCGTGGCAGAGGAAGAAGATGTCCTTCCGCACGCGGGAGGCGGCGTGGATGATTTCCTGGGTGCGTTTCAAAGTAAACTCCCAGCTGACGACGGCCTTGGTCACGCCGATCGAGCCGCCCACCGTGGTGCCGACATGAGCAATGATGGCGTCGGCGCCGGACTTGGCCATTTCCACGGCTTCCTCCGGACTGCCCACATACACCACTGAGAAGAGGTCCATTTTGCGGGCGAGCGCGACCATTTCGTACTCCTTCTTCACGCTCATGCCGGTCTCCTCCAGCACGCCGCGGAAGTGTCCGTCGACGATGGTGTGCGTCGGGAAGTTGTTCACTCCGGAGAAGCCCATCTCCTTCACCTGGCCCAGCCAGTGCCACATCCGTCGGCGCGGATCGGTCGCATGAACGCCACAGATCACCGGGCATTCCTCAACCACCGGCAGCACTTCGTATTCGCCAATCTCCATGGCAATCGCATTGGCATCGCCATAGGCCATCATGCCGCACGTGGAGCCGTGGCCCATCATGCGAAAGCGGCCGGAATTGTAGATGATGATTAGATCCGCCCCGCCCTTCTCGATGAATTTGGCGCTGATCCCGGTGCCGGCGCCGGCGGCGATGATGGCGTCGCCCTTCTTGAGAGTGGCCATCAGCCGGTCGCGAACTTCTTTGCGGGTGTAGGGATTACCTTTGCCAGTCCAGGGATTGGGCATGTGGGAGAAAAGTCAGTACGTGGTTAACGGAACGCCCCTGATTTAGCCCGGGTCAGCCGTTGGGGGCAATGCCCCAGAGCCCCGTCGAGCTATCCCCAACGCACCAGGTCCGCCAGGTCACACCCGCAACCCCCGCGCCCGCGCCATCTCCGCCAAGGCCTGTGCCCGCTGCCAACCCTGCCGGCAACTGGTGAAGGTGAAGAACGCCAGAATTCCCAGCCAGATGGATTTCCGATACAGCGCGTACATCGCCAACCCAGCCACCCCGACAAACCCCACCACACTGGCGACGTACAAACTGCGAATAGGCCCAATCACAAACCACAGCAGCGACCGTAGGATCTGGCCGCCATCGAGCGGGTAAATCGGCAGAAGATTGAAGATCAGCAACCCCAGGTTGATCCACCAAATGGTCCGCCAGAGCTCTTGCCAGTCAGTTGCCGGATTTCCAGACAGCGGAATCCCCAGCGCCACCGCCCCAAAAGTCAGCGGAATCAACAATACCACATTGACCAGCGGTCCCGCTGCGATGCTCCACAGTTCGGCTCCCGGGCGCGGAGGCGGGGCGACATAAGCGACGCCACCCAAGGGCCAGAGCAGAATGGTGTCCGCCGTGCCCCCGACCTGACGAGTCGCAAAGGCGTGCCCGAATTCATGCAGCAGCACGATCCCGAACAACGCAACGTACTCCGCCACGTTCCAGACCAGCGAGAAGTAGGCACCTTTCCGTTCTGAGATCTGATAGAACGCCAGGAGAAACCACAGCCAGTGCAGATACACATCAATTCCGGCGAACCGGAACAACTTGAATGACCCTTCAGGACCTCCGCGCATTGGCGCAATCTCCGCGCACACCTCGCCGGAGGCAAGCCACCCGTCCGAATTCCTGGTCAGCCTTCGACCCGACTCAGAAACTCCCGGGTGCGGGCCTGCGTCGGCTGTTGGAAGAACTGTTCGGTTGGACCTTCTTCCGCCACCCGTCCGGCGTCGAAAAACACCATCCGATCCGCCACCTGCCGGGCCAGTCGCAAATCGTGGGTCACCAACAGCATGGTCAGGCCTTCGTCCGCCAACTGACGCAACACCACCCGAACTTCCTCCCGCAGCTGCGGATCCAGCGCACTGGTCGGCTCATCGAGCAGCAAGACCTGCGGCCGCATCGCCAGCGCCCGAGCGATCGCTACCCGCTGCTGCTGTCCGCCCGACAGCTGGCCCGGGTACTGGTCCGCCTGACGCTCCAGTCCGACCTTGGCCAGAAGTCCGCGTGCCAGTTCCTCGACCTCCGTCACCGGCCGACCGAGTACGAAGCGTGGTCCTTCCATGATGTTCTCCAGGGCCGTGCGATGCTGGAACAGGTGAAACTGCTGGAACACCATTCCCGCCCGCAGCCGCAACTGCCGCTGACGTTCTGCATCCGGCGCCCGACCTCCTTCAATCGTCACATCGCCCACGGTGATGCGGCCGGCGTCGGCGGATTCCAGATGGTTCAGACACCTCAGGAACGTGGTCTTGCCGCAGCCACTGGCACCAATCAGCACCACGCTTTCACCGGCGGCCTGATGCAGATCCACCCCGCTCAATACCGCCCGTCCCGCATAGCTTTTGTTCAACTGTTCAACGCGAATCACGATGCAACCTCCGTTCGAGCCGACGTGCTCCCAGTGACGCCGTGTAACTGATTCCGAAATAAATGCCCGCGGTCATCAGGCCCAGACCGATGTAGTCCCCAGTGTCGATGGCCCGGATCTGATACTCCTTGGTGAGTTCCACCAACGCGATCACCGACACGATCGACGAGTCCTTGAACATCGCGATGAAGTCATTGGTGATGCTGGGCAGACTGATCCGCAACGCCTGGGGCAGGATCACGCGTCGCAGCGCGAGCGACTGGGACATTCCCAACGCCAAGGCCGCATCCATCTGTCCACGCGGCACGCCTTGGATGCCGCCCCGATAGTTCTCCGCTTCGTTCGCCGCGTAGTTCAGTCCGAGCGACAACACGGCCGCCATGCCCGCGGTGAGTTGGAGTCCCAACTGTTGGGCTAAGCCGAAGTAGATGAAATAGATCTGCAACAACAACGGGGTTCCCCGGAACACTTCAATGTACGCCACCGACAACCAACGCACCGGTGCCGGTCCGTACAGCCGACCCAATGCCAGCAACAGTCCTAGAACCACCGCCAAGACCATGCCGCAACACGTGACCCAGATCGTGGTCACCGACGCCCGCAGCAGCAGCGGCAGATACGTCCGCCAGTCGCGCCATACCGAAATCTTTTCCCGCACCGGACCGCCTTCATCCTGCCAGCTCGCCAGCGCGGTCTGTTCCGGACCCCACAGTCCGTACTTCGTATAGATCCGCTGAAGCGTTCCATCCGCTTCCAGTGACGCGATCGCGACATTGAGGCGCTCCAACAGCTGGGTATCCGTTGTCCGCACCCCAATGGCATAGAAACTCCGTTCGAATGAATGAGTTCCACCCAGTGATACAGCATGGCCGGATGCCGCCCGCTCTCCTGTTCGTGCGACAGACCTTCAATGGCGGCGCGGATGGCTTCGGCCGGAAACTTGGCCAGGACGGGGGCGGAAGCATTGATCAGCGGTCCTTGTCCGCTGTGGGCGGCGTACCGCACCCAGGCGAATCCCCAGTGATGCTGAGGGACGGCATGGAACGCGTGCAGGGCATGAGGTGGTGCCAAACAGGCCATGCCCCGTGTGCAACGCTGCCAACGACCGTCGAGCAAGATGCGTCCTTCACCCGAAAAACAGGCCAGGAAGTAGGCGCCAGGAAGGTCGGTCCGGACCATGGTGTACGGAGCCACAGCGTCAGCCAGTCCGACATGGGCGATCCCGTGAGTGGCGAGGGCCGGGCAGTCCTGAGCGCGCACGATCCGTTCCCGGGTATGCGGGCCGACCTGATGGGTCTCAACGAGGGCTGGATGCTTCATGCCAGGAGCGAAGGACAGTCAGGGGAATCGGCCGGAAAGACAAACGTTGGTGCGAAAGGGAGCAGTTGGAGACCTTCGGCCGATATCCCAAGCGTCTCCCGCCGGGACGCGAACGGCTCGGCGGAGACTCGCCCTACCATCGCTTACCGTCTCCCCTTCTCCCCCTCCTGTTTTCATGTTTTCCAGATTCCTCCCCCTTCCCCTCACCTCCCGACTGTCTTTCCTTACCCCTTACCTGCCTTCCCTGGGCCGGTGTCCGTTCGACGCTGACCACCAAACGCCGCGTTCCTTCGCTCCGCTCGGAATCGCGGGGACGGCCCAGCGGACCATCCCTGCCGCTTCCCGCTTCCCGCTTACCGCTTACCGCTTACCTCTCAGCTCTCAGCTTGCCCCCTTCCCCCTCCCCCCGGCAATATCTCCACGTTCCCCGGATACTCGCGCCGCCTCCCCCATGGAAAAACCGCAACTCTCCTTCGCCCAGATTTGGAAGCTCAGCTTCGGCTTTTTGGGAATCCAATTCGGCTGGGGCCTGCAGATGGCCAATATGAGCCCGATCTACGAACGGCTCGGTGCGAAGGAAAGCGAACTAGGCCTACTGTGGATCGCCGCGCCCCTCACCGGTCTGCTGGTGCAACCCATTGTCGGACATTTCAGTGATCGTACCTGGAACTCCCTCGGCCGACGTAAACCCTACTTCCTCGTCGGCGCCTTGCTCTCCACCCTGGCCTTGATCGCCATGCCCAACTCTGGGGCACTCTGGATGGCCGTCGGACTGCTCTGGATTCTCGACGCGTCCATCAACGTCACCATGGAACCGTTCCGGGCCTTCGTCGCGGACATGCTTCCCGAGAAACAACGCGCCTTGGGATTCTCCGTGCAGACCGTTCTCATCGGCATTGGCGCCGTTGTCTCATCCTCCCTCCCGTTCTTTCTCACCAACGTCTTCGGCGTCAGCTCCCAAGCAGGCACCGGCCAAATCCCGGATTCCGTCCGACTCGCCTTCTACATCGGCGCGGCGGTGCTTTTCGCCTGCGTTTTGGTGACCATCCTCACCACCCAAGAATACCCCCCAGAGGATCAGGGTGACTTCGAACGAATGAAGGAATCCACCGCTGGCCTCGCCGGCAATCTCCGGGAAATCACCGGCGCGATCGCCGCCATGCCGCAGCGCATGAAACAGCTGGCGTGGGTGCAGATGTTCACCTGGGGCGGTCTGTTCTGCATGTGGACCTACTTCAGTCCCGCAGTCGCCCGACACGTCTTCGGCGCCACGGATCCCAAGAGCGAACTCTACACTGCGGGCACGGACTGGGGCGGAGTGTGCTTCTCGGTCTACAACGGGGTCGCTCTGGCCATGGCCTTTTTGCTGATTGGCCTGGTTCGCAAGATTTCCCCTAAGACCCTCCACAGTGTTGGTTTGATCTGCGGGGCCGTGGGTCTGCTCTCGGTATTGGTGATCAAGAACAAGTATGCCTTGTTCGCCTCCATGACTGGCGTGGGCATTGCCTGGGCCTGCATTCTGGCGCTGCCCTACGCCATGCTTGCGGGCGCGTTGCCGGAGGAAAAAATGGGAACCTATATGGGTGTGTTCAACTTCTTCATCGTGATTCCCCAAGTCGTTGTCGCACTCGGTTCCGGTTGGTTGGTGCAACATCTGTTCCAGGGCCAATCCGTCTATGCCCTGGCGCTGGGCGGTGGACTCATGGCTCTGGCCGCACTGTTGGTCCGACGCGTCGACTACACCCACATTCCCTCCTAACCCACCTCCCCGCCATGCGTTTCCTGTTGTCTCTGCTGATCCTGGTCTGCCTGGTTCGGAGCGCCGGAGCCGCTCCGGTCGTGACCAAGGTGGAACCCCCGTCATGGTGGCCGGGACACACGCTGAATCCCGTGCGACTGCTGGTCCGCGGAACCAACCTCTCCGGGGCCCGCCTGAGCGGCGCCCGCGGTCTCGACGTCAGCCGAGTGAGCGTCAACGCCGCCGGAACCTACCTCTTTGCTGACGTCAAAATCTCCCGCAACGCCCGTCCTGGACTCCGCGAACTCACACTGACCACGGCTCAGGGCTCCACCCCGGTTCCCTTCGAACTCCTCAAGCCCCTCCCAACCACCGGAAGGTTCCAAGGCTTCGGTCCCGAGGACGTCCTCTATCTGATCATGCCGGACCGCTTTGCCAATGGGGACCCCGCCAATGACAATCCGGCCAAATCCCCAGGTCTGCTCGATCGCAGCAAGTCTCGCCATTATCACGGTGGCGATCTACGCGGCGTGATTCAACGCCTGCCGTACTTGAAAGAACTCGGCGTCACCACCCTTTGGTTGAATCCCTGGTACGATAACAACGATCGGTTGAACGACCGGGAGAAGTATACGCTCGAGAACAAACTCGATCCGGTTGGCGGAAGCCCCATCACGGATTACCACGGCTACGGCGCCATCGACTTTTATGGAGTAGAGGAACGCCTGGGCGATCTGGCCACGCTGCGCGAACTGGTCGACACGGCCCACGCCCTCGGACTCAAAGTCGTCCAGGATCAGGTGGCGAATCACGTGGGCCCGTTTCATCCCTGGACCACCGATCCACCCACACCCACCTGGTTTCACGGCACCACCGAGAAGCATCCGGAAAACACGTGGCAGACCTGGACCGTTCCCGATCCCTACGCCACGCAGGAACTGCGCGCGAACACTCTCGACGGCTGGTTTATCAATCTGCTGCCCGACCTAAATCAGGATGATCCAGAAGGCCGCCGCTACCTGATCCAAAACGCGCTCTGGTGGGTCGGCATCACCGGTATCGACGGCGTGCGCCAGGACACCCTGCCCTACGTGCCCCGCACCTTCTGGCGGGACTGGTCAGCGGCCCTGAAACGACAGCATCCGAACCTGACCCTACTGGGCGAGGTTTTCGACGCCGACACGACCAAGGTATCGTTCTATCAAACTGGCCAGACCCGCTTCGACGGCGTCGACTCTGGGATCGATAGCTTGTTCGACTTCCCGTTGTTCTATCGGCTCCGGGAGACCTTCGGCGAAGGCAAACCCATCAAGCCCGTGGCCGAACAACTGGCGAGGGATCATGTGTATGAAAACCCCAGTCTGCTCGTCACCTTTGTCGGACTCCATGACGTGGATCGCTTCATGAACGTGAAGGGCGCCGACACCACTGGCTTGCAACTCGCGCTGACATTCATTCTCACGAGCCGGGGCATTCCGCTGATCTACTACGGCGACGAACTCGCCTTGCCCGGCGGTGGCGACCCGGACAATCGACGGGATTTTCCAGGCGGCTTTCCGGGTGACCCACGGGACGCCTTCACCGATTCCGGTCGGTCGCCCGCCGAAGCTGCCGTCTGGAATCGCATTCGCGACGTCGCCCAACTGCGGCAACGCAGCGAAGCGTTGAAGCGGGGCCGCTTGGTTCATCTGGATGTTCAGGAATACACTTACGCCTTCGCCCGAATTCATGGGTCCGAGCGTCTGCTGATCGCCTTCAACTCCAGCCTCCAGCCCCAAATGCTGACGATCCCTGTTCGTTCCGCCGGTTGGTCGGACGGACAAACCCTGAAGGACCAACTGGGTTCGGGACTGACCATCACCGTAACCGGCGGGCGCGTTCAAATGAACTTACCCGCTCGCACTGCGGTGATCCTCCAGTAGGCGAGTCGCCGCCCAGGTGCGGCGCGACAGCTTGAAACGGCCTTCACGGTTCGCCCGGTTCGGTCGGTTGCGCGGGATTGATTTTTGTCGGGAGACCGTCTGACTTCCCGGGCTGTGTCCAAACCTCCTGTTCCTCAAGCCGTCATCTTCGACCTGGGCAAGGTCCTGCTGGATTTCGACTACACCATCGCCGCTCGCGCCCTGAGCCCGCACAGCAATTTCGACGCGGTGGACTTCAAGCGCGTGGTGGATCAGTCGCCCCTGCTCCATCGTTTTGAATCAGGCGGTTTGACCAACGAGCAGTTCTTCGAGGAGATCCGCCAACTGACCGGGTATCGCGGCACATACGCGGCGTTCGCCGCCTCCTTTGGTGACATCTTCTGTGAAATCGACCAGATGATCCGGCTGCAAGCGGAACTGAAGGAACGCGGCATTCCGACCTGGATCTTCTCCAACACCAACGACCTCGCTGTCGGCCACATCCGGGAACGGTTTCCGTTCTTTCACGGTTTTGACGGCTACGTGATGAGTCATCAGATCGGCGCCATGAAGCCTCTGCCTGCCAGCTACGAAGCCGTCGAACGGCAAACCGGCCGACGGGGCGCGGAACTGCTGTATCTGGACGACCGCGACGAGAACATTGCCGGAGCTCTCCAGCGCGGCTGGCAGACCGTTCATCATCTCGACCCACACGAATCCATCCGGACCGTCCGCGAACGGTTGCGATGGAGCTGAGCGGAAACGCCCCACCCGCCGCCTCCGCGCCTCAACCGCCAGCGGGGAGGAATCTAGAAAACCGGAAAAAGACGGGGAAAAGGCACTTTTCTACTCGCCCTACTGCCGCTATCCCGCGGGCAAGGGCTGGCAGCGCCTCACGAGTCAAACAATCACTACGCCCATGGGGATGAAAAATCGGCAGAACGTCTGCCGACACTCTGTCCCTTTCCTCCGCCTTTACCGCTTCGCGCTTACCAAAGTTCCCCGTCTTCTTCCTGTTTTCATGTTTTCCAGATTCCTGCCCTTCCCCTCAGCTCCCGACTGTCTTTCCTCACCTCTTACCGCTTACCGCTTACCTCTCAGCTCTCAGCTTCTTCAAAGCCCCAGCCGATAAAACCCTTCCAGCGAATCCGGACCCAGCTCCACCTGCCAGTCATCCCCCACTGCCACTGGCGAGGTGCCTATGGGCTGCCATTGGGCCGGGTCCAGGTCGGGACAGTGCTGCAATCGATAGCCCGCAGCACTGCGCGGCCAGCGTAGGACGGTGCGTCCGCCGACCGTTTCCAACCGCAACACCGGCACAGTCACCGGCAACGTCACCTCCAACGCGGCATTCTCCCTGAGCGAAGCCGGGGCGGTCTGTTGTTCCGCCCCGGTTCCCACCTGCACCACGTAGTCGCCCTTGAATCCCCGGACCGTCAGCCGGCCCGACGCGTCCGTGACGCCGTTGGTGGTCGTCCACCATTCCCGGAACACCAGATTGCTGTACTGAATTCCATTCGGTTTGAGTTCCCAGTTGCTCCGGATAAGGGCCGCCCGAGGCAGCCAATGTTGGTTGGCCCAGAACCCCCACATCAGCAACCGCTCCACCCGGGGATGACTGAAGACAATGGTGAAGAAATCCCGCAGGTAATCCGCCTGAACCAACTCGTCAGCCACGTTGACATCGAACTCAGTCACGGCGACGGACGTCATGCTGCCGCCCCCTTCCGGCGTGAGCAGTTGGATTCGCTGATAGATCTCCGGCGGACTGGTCAGAAAGCCGCCATAGTGCCCCTGCAAGCCCACGCCGTCGATGGTCGCTCCCCGAGCCTTCAAATCCGCGAGCAAGGTCCGCAGCGCCAGTGTTCCCAAACGGTCCGGCGACTCGAGATTGTTGTACTCGTTCAGATACAACCGCGGGACCCGGTCCAAATTGCGCGCCAGCTTGAACCACTCGGCCAGTTCCGCCCGACCTAGGACGGCCTCCACCGATGTCTCGTGTAGCGGTTCATTGAGCACATCCCACTCGAAACAAAGCCCCTGAGACTTGGCCAGAATGTCCCGAAAATGATTTTCAATCCTTCGCCGCAGCGCCGCCGGGTCGCCATACAACCCAGGAACATCCGCTGGTAAAAATCGGTCGCCCGGCCAGATCAAATTATGTCCGCGAACGCCAATGTTCCGGGTCTTCAGCCAGCCCAAGGCGGACAGGGTGGTGTTGGATCCACTTTCCCACTGCGGCCACTTGAGGTCGTTCTCCAAGACCACCTCGTTGAACCAATTCGTCACGATCCCCTGGTAGCGGAGCAGGTCCGATGTTGAACCCACTCGGCCGATCAGACGGGCGCCATCCACGGCAGATCCAAACCCAAACGCATGCCGAACCTGTCGAACCACCACCGGCGCTCCCGCCACCGGCTTACCGGAAAGATCGCGCACCGTCAGTGTCAGGTCGGCCTTGCGATGTTGCTCAATGCGAGCGGCCGCTTCCGCCCGCCAGGACGCATCCGGTTCCCGCCCGACGTAGGTCAGGTCATTGGTGAAGGCGCTGAGCGGATAAAGCTTGGCGTAGTTGGTCAGCTGCAACCCGCCGATCTCTACCGTCTGGGGCGGGAACCCGAGGTGCAGGGCCAACTGGGCCGCGCCTGCGGGATAGGCCGCCAGGGCCGGAAAAGCAAAACGGAACCGCGTCCAGTTAGTGGAGGCTGTGGTCCACGTCACCTGATGGGACTTGTCGTAATTCGGGCTAGCCTTCTCGAAGTTGAACGCGACAAAGGCTTCCCCGGCGGCCGGCTGCAAACGCCGCAGCCAGATTTGGCCGGCAATCACGTCATTCTGCGCCACCGCGGCCACGGTCGCCAAGGTGTAGCCAGCATCATAGAACTGCGCCGGCTGCCGGGTGGTTTGCAGTCGCACGGCTTGGGAAAACCCCGACCCCGTCGCGCTCACAATGGACTTGTTAACGGGACCGTACGCCTGGCCGGGGTTCAGTCCGGTGGGCGGCGCCAGACTAACCTGGGCCTGGACCCATCCCGGGCAAACGGCAGCCAGTACCCAGAGCCAGCGAGGAGACATGCCAGACGGTACTGAGGTTCCCCAACTTGGCCAAGTCCGGCCTTGAACCGTCCGATTCCATCCCTGGGAACAACCTGTTCACCCCGAAATCCCAGCCGTTCGCCCCTGCGGATTTACCATCGCGGAGATGCTCCGCAGAGTCCGAGCATTCCCGGAGGGATTTAGGTGGGGCGGGAGGGCTGCCCTGGGTGGCCCTTCCGCGTTACCCGGCTCGAACTGGATTCTTTGGAATCCGCTTGGCACTCTCTGGGGACTGCCGCGACCCCACTGATCCATGGCTGCCGTTTCCCCCTCCTCCGCACCCGCTCCCGAGCGACGCCGCTATGTCCGCGCGGTAGGTCCGCGTCTCCGCCTCCTGCTTTACACCGTCTTCGGACTCTTTGCCCTGCTCGGAGCCAACTCGGTGTACCTAACGTCCATCACGTTCCTCAACTGGCTGGCCCGGGATAACAACGTCTCGTACGAGAACTATTTTTATCAGCTCATGTTCCTGGGTCACTTGATCTTGGGACTCTTGTTGATTGTTCCGGTCGTGTTGTTTGGCGCGTTCCACATGAAGAACGCCTGGAACCGACCCAACCGGCGTGCGGTGGCGGTGGGTTACACCCTGTTTGCCACTTCCCTGGTCGCTCTGTTGACCGGCTTGCTGCTGATGCGGGTGGAGGGCTTTGAGATTAACGACCCCACCATTCGTCGAATCCTCTACTGGGCTCACTTTGCAACCCCCCTGGCCTGCGTATGGCTGTATGTCCTGCACCGGCTGTCCGGACCAAAGATTAAATGGAAGATCGGCCTGAGCTGGGCGGGCGCCGTGGCCGTGGTCGTGATCGCGATGATTGCCCTGCACCGGCATGACCCCCGGCTGTGGACCGCCAAGGCGCCCAAGGAAGGGGAGAAATACTTCCACCCGTCTTCCGCGCGGACCGCCAACGGTAACTTCATCCCGGCCGCCGCCCTCATGAACAATGAGTACTGCCTGGAATGCCATCCCGACGTGTACAAATCCTGGTTCCACTCGGCCCACCGGTTCAGCTCGTTCAACAATCCGTTCTATCTGTTCGCCGTAAAGGAGACCCGGGAGGTCGGCCTAAAACGCGACGGCAGCGTCCAAGCATCCCGTTGGTGCGCCGGCTGCCATGATCCGGTGCCCTTCTTCTCCGGAGCCTTCGATGATCCGAACTTCGACATGAAGAATCACCCGACCTCCCAGGCCGGGATCAGCTGCACAGCGTGCCATTCGATCACGTCGCTGGAGGGTGGGCACCGCGGACTCATCGGCAATGGCAACTACACCATTGAGGAACCGGTTCACTATCCGTTCGCCTTCGAACCCACCAACTCCCTGGCGTATTACCTCAATCTCCAGCTGGTGAAGGCCAAGCCTGATTTCCACAAGAAGACGTTCCTTAAGCCGCTGCACAAATCGGCCGAATTCTGTTCCACCTGTCACAAGGTCGGACTCCCCTACGAACTGAACCACTACAAGGAGTTCCTTCGCGGCCAGAACCACTACGACACCTACTTGCTCAGCGGAGTGTCCGGAGTCAACGCCCGCGCCTTCTATTATCCCGAGAAGGCCAAACTGAACTGCAACGAATGCCACATGCCGCTCCAGAAATCCGATGACTTCGCCGCGAAGTTGTATGGCACCAACGATTTTCGAGCCGTTCATGATCACCTCTTCCCGGCCGCCAACACCGCCCTGCCGCATATCCGCAACGAACCGGACCTCGTCAAAATCCACCAAGACTATCTCAAGGACTGCATCCGGGTGGACGTGTTCGGACTAAAGGAAGGCGGGACCATCGATTCTCCGCTGTTCGCCCCGATCCGACCCAAGGTGCCCGCCCTCAAGCCGGGAAGGACGTATCTAATCGAAACCGTCGTGCGCACCGTGAGGCTGGGCCACCCACTGACCCAGGGCACGGTCGATTCCAATGAGTTGTGGGCCGATGTGCGCGTCACCGATCCCGACGGCACAGTGCTGGGGCGCAGCGGCGGACTGGGTCAGTTCAAGGAAGTCGATCCCTGGGCGCACTTCCTCAATGTCTACATGCTGGATAAGGACGGGAACCGAATCGACCGACGCAATCCCCAGGACATCTTCGTTCCGCTCTACAACAACCAGATTCCGCCCGGTGCCGCCCATGTGTTGCACTACAAGCTGACCGTTCCGCCGGATCAAAAGGAGCCGCTGACGGTGGAGGTGAAGGTGAACTACCGGAAATTCGACACCATCTTCTACAACTACGTCATGGCTCCGGGGTACACCAATGGACTGCCCTTTCAACTCACCAACGACCTCCCCATTACGGTGCTGGCCAGCGACCGGGTTACCTTCCCGATCGTGGGAGGCGACACGAGCAACCTGGCCGCGATTGAATCCCAGACGTCCCCCATTCCCCTGTGGCAGCGCTGGAACGACTATGGCATCGGACTGTTCCTGAAAGGCGACAAGGGATCGGAAAAGGGGGAACTCGTGCAAGCTGCCGCGGCCTTCGCCGAAGTGGAAAAACTCGGTCGCGCCGACGGCCCGCTCAACCTCGCCCGGGTGTATTTCAAGGAAGGCCGACTCGACGAAGCCGTGCAGACCTTGCAACGCGCCAACGACACCAACCGGTTCAATCCGCCGGGCAATCGCTGGACCATCGCCTGGCTGAACGGTTTGGTGAACAAACAGAATGGCCACCTCGACGATGCCATTCGCGAATTCACCAGCATTCTCGAGGATCGGTATCCCGAACTGGAGGCCCGCGGCTTCAACTTCAGCCGGGACTACGAGGTGATTAACGAACTGGGGCAGACGCTTTTCGAACGCGCCAAAATGGAACGCGCCAACCCAACCCGGCGGGAGGAACTCCTGCGTCAGGCCGCGCGCCGTTTTGAAGACACCCTGGCCATCGACATCGAGAACGTCACCGCGCACTACAATCTCGGATTGATCTACGCATCGCTCGGAGACACCGCCCAGGCCGAGGAACATCGCCGACTACACGAACGCTATCGTCCCGACGACAATGCCCGGGACCGCGCCGTGGCCAATGCCCGCCGTCGGGACCGCGCTGCCGATCACGCTTCACAGGCTATCGTCATCTACGACTTGCAGCGCGAATCCGGCGAACGCTTCTCCGATGCCCGGAAGTGATTTCATTTACAACCGCTGATTCCCGACCCGACCCTGCTGGTGAATTCCCCCTCATGAAAGACGCTCCCCGGAAGCCGGAACCTGAACTCGAAGAGTACGCCGCCGCCGATGATCAGGCCGTCGGCAAAGGTATCCGCTTCTCCCTGCTGGCCCTGACCGCGCTCGTGGCTCTGGGCGGAGTCGCCTACCTGGTTCTCCGTCCGCAAAAAGTCGCTGGCCCGATCAAGGTCACGGCCCTGAGCGCACCCGCCGCCGCCAGTCTGAAGGCCCTGGAAGACATTCCGAACACTCCGTTCATCGATATCACCGCCGCCTCGGGAATCACCTTCCGCCACGAGACCGGAGCCTATGGTGACAAGCTGCTGCCGGAGACGATGGGCGGTGGCGTGGCCTTTGCGGATTTGGACGGCGACGACGCTCCCGAACTGCTCTTCGTCAACTCCACCCAATGGCCGGGCAAACTACCAGCCGGCGCCAAACCCGCGACTCCGGCGCTGTATCGCAACAATGGGAAGGGTCAGTTCACCGACGCCACCACGGGCTCCGGATTGGACGTCCCGCTCTACGGCATGGGCGTCGCCTTGGGTGACTACGACAACGACGGCAAGACCGACGTGTTTCTCTCCACCGTGGGCGGCGGCCGATTGTTTCACAACGAAGGCGGACTGAAGTTCCGCGAGGTCACCGCAACCGCCGGTGTTGCCGGGGATCCCCGGGACTGGAGCACGGCAAGTTCGTTCTTTGATTACGACAACGACGGCGATCTCGACCTCTACGTCGGCAACTACGTCCGCTGGTCGCCGGAGATTGATCGCGAGGTCAATTACACACTCGTTGGTGTGGGCCGGGCCTACGGTCCGCCGATGAACTTCGAAGGCTCCTTCCCCCGCCTCTACCGCAACGATGGTCAAGGCAAGTTCACCGACGTCTCTGCCGCCTCTGGAGTCCAGGTGAAGAATCCAGCTACTGGCGTGCCCCTCGCCAAAACTCTTGGCGTGGCACCGGTGGACTACAACCGCGATGGCTGGATGGATCTCGTGGTGGCCAACGACACCACCCAAAACCTGCTCTTCGAGAATCAGAAGAACGGCACGTTTCAGGAAGTGGGCGCCTTGAGCGGACTGGCCTTCGACAGTTACGGCAACACCCGCGGTGCCATGGGCGTGGACACCTCCCGCTTCACCGCCGACGGCAAGCTCGGCGTAGGCATTGGCAACTTCGCCAACGAGATGACCGCGCTCTACGTTGAGAACGGAGTGAACTTCACCGACGAAGCGATCTCCTGGGGCATCGGTCCGGCCAGCCGGCTGCCGCTCAAATTCGGACTCTTCTTTTTCGACTACGACCTCGATGGACGGCCCGATCTGCTCACCAGCAACGGCCATCTCGAGGAAGAAATCTCCAAGGTTCAGGCCAGCCAGAGTTATCGGCAGCCGGCCCAACTGTTCTGGAACGCAGGCGACGCCGGATTCCTGAACGTCTCCACCAACCGCGCCGGTGCCGACCTCTTCGGGCCCATCGTGGGCCGAGGAAGTGCCTTCGCCGATGTCGACCGCGACGGTGATCTCGACGTGGTCCTCACCCAAGTGGGCGGCGCCCCCAGGCTCCTGCGGAACGATCAACAACTGAACCATCACTTCGTCCGACTCAAACTCGTCGGGACGAAATCGCCTCGAGACGGCCAAGGCGCCTGGGTGAAACTCACGGCCGGCGGCAAACCGCAGTGGGCCCAGGTCATGCCCACCAAGAGTTATCTCAGTTCCAGTGAATCCGTGCTCACCTTTGGTCTCGGCTCGAACACCAAGATCGACTCCCTGGAAGTCCACTGGCCCAGCGGCGCCCGCCAGACCTTAGACACCGTCCCCCTGGACCAACTCACCGTCGTGGAAGAACCGCGGTGACGGGGAAAGCTGAGAGGTAAGCGGTAAGCGGTAAGCGCGCGCCCCAAAAGCGCCAGAGGGCTGGCGCAGTCCAAATGCTCCGCGATCCCTTCACCGCCTCTCCAAGTCTCCCCCTCCCACTTTCTCCCCCTCTCTCGTCCCCGTTCCTGTTTTCATGTTTTCCAGATTCCTCCCCTTCCCCTGTCTCTCCTTCGCCCTTCCCGCTTGCCGCTTACCGCTTCGCGCTTAACGGCTTTACCTCTCAACTCTCAACTCTCAGCTCTCAGCTCTCAGCTTCCTCCACGCCTACTCCCCCCCAACCCCGACAAGACGGAAGTACGTCCCGGAATGGCTGGGCAGAGTGGAGAGGATTTCTACGGTTCCCCATTCCGGGGCCGGAGCAGGCGGAGTGCTCAGGGAACCGGTCAACACGTCCTGCTGCCAGGTCCATAAGTCGAGATTGCCCGATGCCTCCAGACGATACCGGGCGTGCGGACGAACGCGGGCCGAGAACTTGAGGTAGTTCTGGTCTGGCGATTGAAGCCGATCGAGGGTGAGCCCACTCACTCCCGGAGGAAGTTTCGGATAGGTCTTCGGTATGGAAATCTCCAAGAGATTGGGCACCGGAAGCGCGCCCCCGCCCAGGCCGACCAAAGAGAGCGGGACGTCGACTTTTTCCGACGCCAACTCGTAGGTCTCGCCCGAACTGGAATCCCAGACTTGCAGCGTTGCCTGGGTTGAGCCGCCGGGTTCGGTCAGCGGGAAGGTGAGGTGACCCAGTCCGAAGAGGCCATCGAGCGCCAACCCGAAAGTCGTCATCCCAGTGTTCGGGTTTACGATCAAAGCTCCATCCCGATTCAAAATCTGGATCCGGCCGGTGGTCTTGGACAACGGGTCACCGTTGTAGCGCATTAGCAACGGTCGAAGCGCGGGATCAACTCCTTGGATGTTGTTAAACGAAACCACTCCCTGCGCCAGGGCCGTCCCCGAGAGTAGTAAGGCCACGACGACACCACACCGGGCGGCAAGCTTGTCTGACATATGAGCGAGCAAGAACTTCCTGACCCGAAAGTCAACGGCCAAGATCCAATCCAACCCTGAGCAAGCCGTTACGGTATAAGCGCCAACCAGTACGGAAACGCGCACCGGTTCACCGTCTCTCCAAGTCTCCCCCTCCCACTTTCTCCCCTTCTCGTTCCCCTTCCCGTTTTCATGTTTTCCAGATTCCTCCCCTTTCCCTCAACTCTCGCCCTCTCCCAACAGAAAGCGCAGGTCGTCCAGCGTTAGGGCCGACGCAAACCGCTCCTCCCCCAAGACCTCCTCCGCTAGCGCACTCTTCGTCTTCTGAACGGTTCACGGCGCCGGCCGTGGGTGCTGCGGGTTTTCCAATTTTCAGTTCGGCCGAACCGAGGTACGGATGACCGATGCCGCATGGCACCGAGCTCAGACGCCCCAGGCGAGGGATTCGCGGTCGAGTTCGCCTTTGTTTACCAAAGTCGTCTCGATGACCCGCGTGGAAACGTCGAAATAGGCTGCGGCTTCCGCGATGTCGTCCTCATCCGGGCCGGTGGCCAGCACCCTGTCCTTCAACGCGTCGAACGGGCACAGAAACTCCTGGGCGAACGCTCGTTGAAACTGCTGCCGCGCCGTCTTGGCCGTGGTCGCCGGAAGAAGACGTCCACCGATGGATTCCAGCAGACTGTCCCCAATCAGTCGGCTGGCGGCAAACCGGCGGCTGGTGGGGTGCGCCCGGTTCAAATAGATGTCGGCCTTGTCCGTGTCCGCATCGCGAAGGACGAGCGGCATGGGCGCGGTTCCCCTGGCCCCCACCTCGAAGATCGACGGACTGGCTCCCAGCAGGTCGGCCAAACGGCTGTTTGTGATCGGTCCTGAGCCCAGTCCCCAATCCCGTCGCGCTAGGCGCGACAGTTTGGTTGCTCTCTGCCACGGCTTTTCTCCCTGCTCGAACTTCTGATTCACGGCCAGCTTCGGCATTGATCCACGGAACCCGAGGCGATGGCAATCGTCTCCCCCGTCACTCGCAAAGAGGATGCTTGGCCAGCAATATCCGTCGCCAGCGGAGGCCATCGAGTGCGACATGCGCCAGTCCACGTCGGTTCTCGAGCTTGGAGTTTCTGGCTCCCAGCGCAGCCGCCACCAGTTCCTGGCGAACCAGGCCGCCAAGGTGTAGGCCGAGGCGTTCAGGCGGTTCCTGACCGTATTCCCCCAGGAATCCTCCAGACGAGTCAGCCACTCTTCGCCCACACTCATCCCGATCGCCCCGCGGCACACTTGGGAAAAGTCCATCTCTCCATTCGAGGAGCCCCACCATTCACATTCGATTTTGAGGGACTCATTCATGCGGCTGATTCCAATGGGCGATCACCTGCTCCCTGAAGTCGTCGTTCATTTCGAGCGGATAGCCGTGGTAGACTCCGCCGCCGGGATTCTCCAACTGGGCCTCCAAGGGTACGCCGTCATCTGTCACCGACCACGAGTGTTATGGTTGGCGTGTCGAGTTCACTTCAACAACCATCGCACAGTTAACGTCAACCAGGTATTTTTCATGCCTAAGTCCATCCAAAGTCTTTTGAGACTACCCCTCCACCAACGTTAACCTTGTCGCTTCAATCTAGACCACAGGACAACGACAAACACTCCCAACGAGGCCTGCAACAACAAGCACACCCTCGTAAGGCTTACACTCGTCTCCGTCAACAGGATTGCAAGCAATGTCAAACCATAATTAAATACCAGCAGTATCCTAATTGTTCCTCTATCTTTAGACTCTCTATTCTTGGCGTTTTCTTCAGTCATTCAATTTTGTGGCCTTTATTTTCACCGTCTTGATAACAATAGCAGCGCAGCGATTTGACGTCCGTTTGTAGTCTACTTCTACACTGCACCCCAGATTAGGAATTTCCCGCGCGGATTGTCGACGCATTAACTCACGGAAGAAACGTTCAACGCAAATGTTCCGGGGGTGTGTTTTCCGTAATTGGAAAGCAACCACTTTTACAGCCTTGATATAGGGACGGGTGCATCTTGACGGTGTTGCGGCCTAGGCAGTGAGTACGGTCTCCCAGACGCCATTGCTGCGAGCGGCGCGGAGCGCGGCGAGGCGATCGAAACCTTGGGGACTCCAGGTCTGCCCTGGACGC
>JAFLEF010000021.1 GCA_017309115.1 Verrucomicrobiota bacterium
GGCGACGCAGTTGCCTTCAGCTACACGACGCCCTGTCGGCATCGTACTCAGTCTTTCACTGGTTAGTCTCATCAGTTTCACAAACGCACGGACTGCGCCAGCCCTCTGGCGCTTTGGGGCGCGTGGAGGGCGGGCGGGAATGGGAGTAACGCGACGCCTCAGCAGCCGGGACGAAAAGCGGTAGCTACGCAGGCTTCGCTACCGCACTCCATAGGTAGGGCGACGCTCTGCGGAGCCGTGCGTGGGTGGACTCCTGACGCGTCATTCGCCGGGACGCGAACGGCTCCGCGGAGCGTCGCCCCACCGGGGGGCGCGAAATTTCGGATCGTCGGGATAGGGGTATTCCGACGACCGATCGGGTTCGGGACGTGGGGTTTTTGGGTCGAAATCGAGTTTTCAGAGTCGGATCAGGGTCGGTGAAAGCCGCGATCGGAGGAACTTGGGCTGTTGTTTTCGGAAAAAACCTCTTGAGCGCGGGCCGGCGCTTCGCATTTATTCCCGGCCCGCTCATTGAGTCGGGTTTAGTTGGCTGTGGTGGGATACCCAAGTGGCCAACGGGGGCAGACTGTAAATCTGCTGGCTATGCCTTCACTGGTTCGAATCCAGTTCCCACCACCACTTTGGACGCCGCGGTTCGGATCATTCCGGATCGCGGCGTTTTCGTTGGTGGCAGGCCGGAAGTGGGGTTTCCCGCGGAGTACGCGGAGTACGCGGAGGGGAAGGGTCGCCCTCGGAGGGCGCGGAGAGGAAAGGCGGGTAAGGGGCAAGCGGTAAGGGGTAAGGAAAGACTTCAGCAGGGTAAGCTTCGCCGCGAACCTAAGAACCGAGAGACCAGAAGGTATCCCCGTCCTTTTCCTGTTTTCGTGTTTTCCAGATTGGCCTCTGCCGCTTTGGGCGTGTGGAGGTAGACGAAGCTCAGAGTTACCATGTTTAGCTGAGAGCTGAGAGCTGAGAGGTCAAGCAGCCAAGAGGTAGGTGGCGCCTCCTGCCGTCGGCGGCTACGGCGGGAATGTTCGCGAATTTGAACAACGAAACTTGATCCGGGCTCAGACCTCCCGACACTTGGCTCGTCGTCCGTCAGGCCTTCCTGCCGGCGCCATCAGGTTCTTCCCCTTCATGAGCGAAATCTCTCCCGCCGAGGTGGGCGTGCTCCACCAACGCATCCTGGCCGAACTGCGCAAGGTCATCGTGGGTCAGGATGACATCGTCCAACTCCTCCTGGTTTCCCTGTTCGCCCGCGGGCATTGCCTGCTGGTCGGCGTGCCCGGATTGGCCAAGACCCTCCTCGTCAAAACCCTCGCTGATTCCCTGCATCTGGGCTTCAAGCGGGTGCAGTTCACACCCGATCTGATGCCCAGCGACATCATCGGATCCGAGGTGCTTCAGGAACGGGAAGGCCGTCGTCTGGAATTCGAGTATCAGCCCGGACCGGTGTTCACGAATCTGCTTCTCGCTGACGAAATCAACCGGACGCCGCCCAAGACCCAGGCCGCGCTGTTGGAAGCGATGCAGGAGCGGCGAGTGACCGTGGCCGGCGTCTCGCGGACCTTGCCCGATCCCTTCCTGGTGGTGGCCACGCAGAATCCGATCGAACAGGAAGGCACGTATCCGCTGCCGGAAGCGCAGTTGGATCGGTTCATGTTTTCCCTTTACCTCGACTACCCGTCCAAGGACGAGGAAGTGGAGATTGTGAGGCGGACCACGCTCCGGGAAGCAGTGGCGGTTCTGGCGACGGTCACGGCCGAAGACATTCTCCTCGTGCAACGGCTGGTCATGGCCGCGCCCGTCTCGGATCATGTGATCCGCTACGCCGTGGATCTAGCCACCGCCACCCGCCCCAACGCCCCGGGAGCGCCGGTCGCGACCAAGGACTATGTCGAGTGGGGAGCCGGACCGCGCGCTTCTCAGTATCTCGTGCTGGGTGCCAAGGCGCGGGCGTTGCTCCACGGTCGGGTCAGCCCGGAAACCGACGACATCCGCGCGGTCGCCCTGCCGGTCCTGCAACATCGCGTGATCGCCAACTACCGGGCTACTGGCGCCGGCAAAAAGTCGCGCGACATCGTGGACGCGATTGTGAAGTCGGTGCCGGAACCCAGCTACTAAGGCCTCCGGGCCCCACGCCCATGTCCCAGCCCCTTGCTCCGCCCCGGATTCCGGCCGTTCGTCCGCCGCCGCTGCCGACGCGGTCCCGGGGCGTCTCGGTGCTCAATCCGGCCGAGCTCGAACGGTTCCGCAATTTGTTGGTGTTCGCCCAGGCCACGGTTGAGGGCTACTTCGTGGGCAAGCACAAGTCGCCGTACCGGGGTTCCTCGGCGGAGTTTGCCGATTACCAGGAGTATTCGCCCGGGGATGACTTGGGACATTTGGACTGGCGAGTGTACGGGCGTTCGCGCCGGTTGTTCGTCCGTCGGTTCGAGGAAGAGACCGACATGGTGGTCTACCTCGTGGTGGATCGGAGCGCCTCGATGGACTACGGCCGGGACCGACGGAGCACCAAGTTCCTGGTGGCCGCCAAAATCGCCGCGGCGCTCGCCTATCTGATGCTGGGGCAAGGGGACAAGGCGGCCCTGGCGACCTTCGCCAACCGCTTGGACACCTTCCTTCCGCCCGGTGGCACCCGACGGCATCTGCATCGAATGGTGTCGGAATTGGAGTCGATTCAACCCGCGTCCACGACCGGATTGGCCTCGGCTCTGGCGGACTGCGTGCCGCTCTTCAAGAAGCGTGGACGTCTGGTGATCCTGTCCGACTTCCTCATGGATCGCGCGGCCCTGCTGGATGCCTTGGGACCGTTTCTGCACCGGAAGTTCGAGATTCTCCTGCTGCAGGTGGTGGACCCGGATGAGGTCAACCTGCCGGCGGTGAGCGTGGCCAAGTTTGTGGACATGGAGACGGACGCCACCGTGCAGGTGGAGCCGGAGGAGATTCGTGCCGCCTACCGGGAAACGGTGGAGCGGGAACAGCGGGAACTCGCCCGGGAGGCTAATGCCCGGCGCATTCAACACGCCCTGATCTCGACGGAACGACCCTACCTGGAAGCCATCGAGGCGTATCTGGGCTTCCGTCAGGGCAACCCCTGGTCCGGATGAACTTCCTGCAACCCGGACTCTGGCTAGCCTTGGCCCCACTGGTGGCGTTGCCGCTGGTGCTGCATCTGCTCAACCGGCAGTTCCCCCGCCTCTTTCGCTTCTCCTCGGTGGAGTATCTGAAGTTGACCCTGGCGCGTCGGTCCCGCTTGCAACGCTGGCGTCATCTCATCCTCCTGGCGCTTCGCACCCTGCTGTTGTTGGCGTTGTTGCTCGCGTTTCTCAAGCCCATGCGGCCGCAGTTCGGTTCCGATCCGACAGCCACGGGAGCGCGTCACGTGGTCATTGTGATCGATCACTCCCTGAGCCTGGAACATCGCGGCGAAGGCGGGACGGCGCGGGAACGGGCGGTGCAGGAGGCGGGACGTCTGGTGGATTCCTTGGCGGCGGAGGATGGCGTCAACGTGGTGCTTTTGGAGCAGACTCCGAGTTCGGCTTTTCCCGAATTCACCCGTCAACATGGCGAAGCCAAACAGTGGCTGGAACGATTGCCTCCCGGTCGCGCTCGGGCCGATCTGGTGCCGACCACCGCTCTGGTGGGGCGACTGTTGGAGGCCGCTCCGTCGCGTCCGGAGGTGTACTTCATTTCGGATTTCCAGCGGAAGAACTGGTCGGCAGCGGATTTCACCTCACTGCCGGCGGGTACCCGGGTGTTCTTTGTCGATGTGGCCGCCCGCCAGCGATCCAATCGTGCCATTCTGGCGGCCCGTCCGCTGGTGAACACCGTGCTGGCGGGCGATACGGTTCCGCTCGAAGTCACCATCGGCAATTTCGGCGACGAACCGTTTTCTGGTCGGGTGATGGTGACGGTGGATCGGCAGCTGACCTTGGAAGGCGAGGCCGAAGTGAGTCCCTGGTCTGAGGGCAAGTTGATCGTGCCCCTGCCGGTGGGCGGTCCGGGAGTGCATTTGGTGGAGGCTCGGCTGCCGGTGGATGCGCTGGAGGCGGACAACACGTTTCGCCTGACGGTCCCGGTCCTGGAGAAGGAGGAAGTGTTGATTGTGACCGACGGTCCGTCCGACCCGCGAAGTGCGGTCCATTTCCTCCGGACGGCTCTGAATCCCTATGAAGATCTGCGGGGCTCTTTGCTGCCACGCGTGGTGCCTTCGGCGGACCTGACGGCCAGCCGACTGGCTGGAGTGCGGAAGTTGATTCTCACCCAGCTCCCTCAGCTGACGTCGGAACAAGCCAAGGTGCTGGCCGGCGCGCTGTTTCAGGGAGCCGGAGTCATTTACTTTCTCGATGGCGCGGCCGATGCGGGCAATTTGGTTGAACTGGAGAAGGCCATGGCGTCCGGGTCGCTGCCGTTGAAACTGGCTCAGCGGCATTCCGCCACCAATCTCACTTCGGGCCTGCAACAGATTGCCCGGGGCGATTTCAAGTCGCCGTACCTGAATCTATTTCGCGGCGCGTCGCGGGCCGATCTGGGGTTGCTGGAGTTTTATGATTACTGGCAGGCCAGTGCGACCGGGCAGGAGGGCGTGTTGCTGGTGTATGGCGACGAATCGCCGGCCTTGGCGGTTGCGGGACATGGCCTAGGTACCTTGCTCCTGCTGAATTTCTCCGCCGGCGAATTGTCGAGCAACCTCGCCCGGCAACGACTCTTCCCCGCCTGGGTGCAGGAATTGGTCAAGTCCGTGAGTTCCGACGAACCCCAGCCGAACAGCGTGACGTGGGGCGACGCCGTTAACACTGAGGTCTGGAAGCAGGATCTGGATCAGGCGGGTTTGGTCGATCCGGCGGGACGACCGGTCAGCGTGCGTCGCGACGCCAAGGGAGATCGGGTTGGCGTGAGTTTCGTGCCGGATCAATTCGGTTTCTATTCCCTCGGCCAACCACGCCCGCGGCTGGCCTTTGCCGTGAATGCCAGTGCCGAGGAATCAGATCTGCGGTCCGTGGATCGCGAGCTGCTGCCGACCACCACCGGCGGAGATACCGTGGGCCAGTTCGTGGAGGGCCGAACCGAATTTGACGAACTCGTCGCGGGACGTCCGATCTTCCACTGGTTCGTGCTCGCCGCGATTGGGATGCTCGTCATCGAAGGCGGAGTGCAATGGCTGCTACCCGGGAGGAAGGCATGAACTTCTGGGTGTCCGAAAGCGGTCTGGTCTTGGATCCGGTGATTCCGCCGCTGTTGGTGCTGTTCCTGGGCCTGGGCCTTCTGGGGCTGACTGTGCTGCTGCTGCGGCGTCAGGGTGACGCTTTGAGTCGAACTCAGCGGCTGACCCTCGCCGCGCTTCGTGTGGCCGGGGTGGCGGGAGTGCTGATCCTCTTGTTGCAGCCGTCGCGCCGCGAAGTGATTCATCCGCCGGCGGTGGATCGTCTGGTGCTGTTGGGCGTGGATACGTCCCGCAGCATGAAGCAGACGGATGCCGACCGGGCCAGTCGGTTGGATGCGGCCAAGCGGATCCTGGCCGATTCGGGAGTGGTGAACGGGGAAGGGCGGGTGGCGGATGCCCGGACGCGCCTGTTCCAGTTCAGTGAAGCCACCACCAATGTGACGGGTTCCGTTTTCGACCTGACGCCTCAGGGACCCACCACCCGGATCCATCAGACGGTCACCGAAATGTTGGCCTCGGTGGGGGCCACGGAGACGGCGTCAGCGCTGATTTTGCTGACCGACGGGCACGACTTCGAATTGGTCAGTCCGGTTCGAACCGCCGCCGCGGCCCGTACCCGGCAGACACCGATCTATGCGCTTCCGCTGGGACGCCAGGGTCGGGTTCGGGATGTGGCCGTGCGCATCCTGAGTTTTCAGCCGTACACCTACGTTAAGCAGCGGGCGCGCATCAACGCGTCCCTGCGGGTGGTGGGATGTGACTTCGAGGACTTACAGGTGCAGTTGTTGCGACAGGGCGTTCCGGTGCAGAGCCGGGTGGTCAATGCCGACGAATCCCCGGAGCTGACGGTGGAGTTTGAGGTGACCGAACCGGAGACGGGTCAGTTCGAATACGAGGTTCGAGTGACCCCGCTGGAGGGTGAAGTGGATTCGGCCAATAACGCGGCGCTCACCTACTTGAACGTCATTGACCAACAATTGCAGGTACTCGTGCTGGAGGGTTCGCCGTATTGGGACACCACGTTCCTGCAACGTTCCCTGATGCGGAATGACAAGTTCGAAGTGGATTCCCTGGCCAAGTACGCCAACCGGAAGGTTCGACCCATTCGCAAGCGCGTTGAGACCAACGGCCTGCCGGAACTTCAGCTGCCCAAGACGAGTGCAGAGTTTGCCCAATACGACGTGATCGTGCTGGGACGGGGCTTGGAGACGATGCTCGATGCCGAGTCCCTTCAGGCGCTGGAGTCGGCGGTTCGGGATCGGGGTGCGGCGGTGATCTTTGCGCGCGGTCCGGCCTTTGCGGGTCCGTTGTCGACCAACGAACTGGAACCGGTGCTGTGGAGTTCCGAAAAGCGGGAGAAGGTGCGGCTGCAGATTGCGGGAGCCGCCGCAGCGACCGGACCGTTCCGGGCGCTCACGGGCGAATCCGGGGGCGTGGAATCCCTGCCGGAACTCATCGCCGGTCGGACCCCGGGTGAGGCCAAACCTCTGACCGCCACCCTGGCAACGGCCTCCCTGGAGGGACAAGACTCGCCGGTGCCCGGAATGGTTCATCGGCGGTTCGGGGCGGGCCAGGTGGTGAGCGTGGGCGTCGAAGGTCTGTGGCGCTGGGGCTTCAACGCCAAGGTGGAGGGCCCCAACACCGCCTTCGACCGCTTCTGGGATCAGCTGCTGCTCTGGCTGCTGGCCGGACGTGATTTCCTGCCCACCAAGCAGTATTCCCTCCGTCCCAGTGCCGCCAATGTGCCCAAGGGCGAGAAGGTCTATTTCCGATTCGGCATGCGTCAGCCCGATCCGGCGGTGACCCAGATTCCCATGCGGGTGTATCAGGACGCCACGGAAGTGGGCCGGGTGACGCTGACGTCCACCGGGACGGCGGGTCGACTTTCCGCCGAGTTTCTGCCCACCCGCACCGGACGCCATCGGGCGGTGGCCCAGTTGCCCGACGGCACCAGCCAGGAGATTCGCTTCATGGTGTTCAGTGAGAACCTGGAGGAAACCGAGGTCGCGACCGACACCGGTCTGTTGCGGCGGTTGTGTGAGGCGAGCGGCGGGCGCTTGCTGACCCCGGCGGAACTTCCGAACTTGCTGAAGCAACTCCGGGAGAATCTTCCGGAAGCCGCCCCCAAGACAAAGCTGACGAGCGTCTGGGATCGTGCTTGGGTCTTCTACGTCATTGGAGCCTTGTTGGGCTCGGAATGGTTTTTGCGCCGGCGCTGGGGACTATCATGAACACACCTCGACCCATTCTGGAACGACTCGCGGAGGCCGACCGTCGGCATCAGCACGAAGTGGGCGGCCGCCGCGCTCTGCGGGGACTGACCGGTCTGTGGCTGGGCCTGCTGCTGCTGGGAGCGGCGGATGTCTTCCTGCACTTGGGCGCGGGTGTTCGTCTGGCGGGAATGGCGCTGTTGATTCTGGCCGCTCTGGGACTCTTCGCCTGGTCAGCCTGGCTGGCCTACTACCGGAGAAACTCGGTCGAAGCCATCGCCCGCCGCCTGGAGGAGCGCGATCCGACCCTGGGCTCCAAACTGATCAACCTGCTGCAACTGCGCGCCCAGACCACCGATCCCAAACTGCCTCCACGCACTCGGGAACTGGCGCAGCAAGCCATCGCCGGATATGACCAGCGGCTGGCTACGGTCCCGTTGGAGGAGTTGGCGCGAACCGACCTGTTGCGTCGGGAAACCTGGCGGGCGGGTTGGATCGTGCTGGCGTTCGTGGCGGTGCTCGCCCTGTTTCATCCGATCACGCGTGTGGAACTGGCCCGGTTGGCCGATCCCTTCGGCGATCATCCCCCATATTCCTTCACTCAACTGGTCATCGTGGATCCCGGACCCGACGGCACCAACATCGTGTATGGACGGGAATTCCTGGTGCAGGCCCGTTCGAGCGGACATCGGCCGAAGGATCTGTACCTGACTTATCATCCGCCGGGAATGCCGGAGCGGGCGGTGACCGTGCCGATGCTCGATAAGGGTTCGGTGGGATTCCATCAGCGCGTGGACGCCGTGCAAACCGAGTTGGAGGTGTACGTTCACACCAAGGACCGGCACAGCGTGAGCAAGCGGGCGCGCTTGGGCGTGATTCTGGTGCCGCAACTGGAGCGAGCCTGGGTCGAGGTCACTCCTCCGGCTTACACTGGACTGAAGCCAGAGGAAAAGCCGTACACCTTCCGGAGCGTGGAGGCCCTGGTCGGCAGTCAGATCAAGTTCCGCCTGCAATCGAATCGCCCGCTGCAGGGTGGTTCTCTCCTGGTGTTCACGGAAGGCGCCACCAACCGCGTGACGTTGGCGGTGACTCGTACCAACGAAGTGATGGGCACGCTGCCCGCCGAGGCCTCGGGACGACTGCGGTTCCAAGTGGAGGATGTGGACGGCATCGCGTCCCAGAGCGCCTGGGAGGGGCCGCTGATCGTGCAGCATGACCTGCCCCCGGAGATTCGCATCGTGGAACCGGCCCGGGATTCCTTCGTGTCGCTGGACTTCAAGGTCAACGCCCAGGTGGAAGCCAACGATGACTACGGCTTGCGGAACCTCCGCCTCCACCGCGCGCTCAACGGAGTCTACTCGGCCCCCAAGGTGGTCACCTATGACACGGTGATCCGTTCTTCGCGCGAAGGGCTCACCTTTGACTTCCGCGGACTCGGGGTCCGACCCGGAGACGTGATTTCCTTCTTCGCCGAAGTTGTGGACACCTCGCCGGCAGCCCAGATGGCGCGGAGCCAAGTGGTGAATCTCTCGGTTATTAGCGTGGAGGACTACAACGAGTTCCTGCGGGAACGTTCCGATCTCAGCGCGTTGCAGGGCAAATACGCCGAACTGTTCGATCAACTCCACGAGTTGCTCGAGCAACAGAAGGACCTGGCCGAAGCGGCGGCCAAGGCCCAGCAGGAACTGGCGGCGGCCGAGAAATCGGGCGACGCTGCGGCCCGCGAGGAACTTCAGCGTCGGCTGGATTCCCTGCTGGCGCGCCAGCACGAACTCAACGCCCGGTTGAATCAGCAGGCCGAGCGGATGGAGACGTTTGTTCGGGACAACCCGATGTACGATCTGGAAACGGAGTTCGGTGCCGCCTTGAAGGAACTAGCAAAGGACATTCGCCAGTCCACTGAGGCTACCGCGCAGCAAACTCGGGAGGTGGCCCAGGCCAGTTCGCCGCCAGACGGCTCGCGCAAAGTGACGCCCGAGATGTTGCAGAAGCTTCAGTCCGCCGCTTCCGAACAAGCCAAGCGGCTGGGTCAGGTCGAGGAGCAGGCCGAAGAGGAGGTGTCCGAGCCGCTGAAGGATCTGACCCGTCTGCAGGAACTCATGAAGGACTTCAATCAGTTCGAGACCTTGTTCAACACCCAGCAGTCGCTCGCGGAGCAGGCGCGCGCCTACAACCGAAAGGGGCAGTTGAGTCGGGAGGATCAGTTGGCGCTGCGGGATCTGGCGAGCACCCAACGGCAGGTTGGCGAGTTGCTGGAGTCGTTGGAAAAGAAGCTCCGGGAGGATTCCGCGGCGGCCCGGGAAGAGTTTCCCAAGGCGGCTCGCAGCGGCGAGGAGCTGGCCGACAAGATCGGGGAGCGTCGGCTCCAGCAGTTGGCTTGGAACGCCACCCGCAGTCTGCTGGCCGGCCAGGGCGAGGAGTCGTTTCAATCGACCGACCGGCTGCGCGAGGAAATGGCCAAGCTGTTCGGGGAGTGTCAGTCGGAAGGGGGCCAACCCGGCCGACAAGAGTTGGATCAGTATTTGAAGCTTACCCGGGGCGGACGTCCGGGAAAGTCGGGCATGCAGGCGGGCAATTCGTTTTCGCAGATGATGAAGAGCCGCAACTTCCGGAAGCCTGGTAAAAAATCCGGCCAGGGTTCCGGGCAGTCTGGTCAGGGTGAATCGGGAGAATCCGGCTACGCCATTCAGAGCCAGCAATCCCTCGACGTTCTCGGCAACGAATCCTTCGTCCAGCGCGGTCAGCAGGGCACGCAATCGGCTCGCTCCGGTGGGGCGGGATCCGGCGCCGCAGCGGCCGAGGGGGTGCAGTTCGACAAGTCGGATGTGCTCAAGAATCTCAAGCCGGTAAACCGTCAGAGTGGCGCCGTGCAATCGGAGTCATTGATCGAAGAATACAGCGAAGTCGTAGAGCGCTATTTCAAGGCGCTCACCAAGTGAACCGAGGGAATTCACCATGAAACGAAATCAATACCGCCGGTTGATCCAAGGCCGATTCGGAATTCTGGGGTGGCTCCTGCTGCTGGGGGTCTGTTGGGCGGGTTCGGTCGCCGCCGACAATTTCAAGGAGGTGAAGAAGAAGTCGCCGCCGCCCAAGGTCACCAGCGGTCCAGTGGATCTGACCCTCCTGCAGTGCGGCAATCTCATCTACGCCGACAACCAGAGTTCGGTTTGCTTTGCCGATAGTTTTCTCGGACGAACCGCCCAGGAAACCCAGCTCAAGGTCGCCCGGACCTTCTGCCTGGTGAAGCTGAATTCGGAGGCGGTGTTCGACTATCCGTTTTGCGTGATGAGCGGCAACGAGACGTTCGCCCTCACCGCGGCGGAACGGGAGAATCTGAAGCGGTATCTGCAGCACGGCGGTTTCATTCTCGCGAGCCCGGGTTGTTCCGATGAGGTCTGGGACAAGGCCTTTCGGAAGGAACTGAAGCTGTGTTTCCCGGATCTGACCCTGGCGAAGATTCCCTCCAATCACGCCATCTTTTCCACGGTTCATTCCATTCCGCGTCTGACTGAAAAGCATGGCAAGGCGGTCTACCTCGAGGGACTCGAACTCAATGGTCGGTTGGTGTTGGTGTATTCCAAGGAGGGGTTGAACGACGTGGCCAATGCCAAGGGCTGCTGTTGCTGCGGCGGGAACGAGATTGCCGATCCCGCAAAGGTCAATGTGAACATCTTCACCTATGCGGTGCTGTATTGAGGGAGCGCGACGCCGTTGGATGGGGTGGGGCTGGGTCCTGCTGATACTGCTGTTCGGGGTGGGCTGTGACGCACCGCCCAAGACTCCGGCCGCACTGGATCTGCCGGTATACTTCACGGCCGACATCAATGGACGGTTGGTTCCCTGCGGTTGTTTCTCGGGTCAGCACGGCGGCATGACCCGACTGCGGACGGTGTTGGAGGCGGAAGCGAATGCCGCCGGGTTGCGCGTCGATGTGGGAGATGCGTTGTCGGGAACGGCCGACTTCGAAGTGATCCAGTATCGCTACCAGCTGCAGGCCTTCGGTGACCTTCACTACGACGCGTTGAACCTCGGTCATCGTGAGGCCGGTTTGTCCGCGGCTCAACTTCGGGAGCTGGCCGGAAAATCCCCGGTGCCGTTGGTGTCAGCCAATCTGCTCGATGCCGCCACCCGCCAGCCGGTGGTGGCGCCGTATCGGATCGTGGAGCGGGGCGGGTTCAAGATTGCCGTGATCGGCGTCCTCGATGCCGTCGGCTTGGAGGATCGGCTGGGGTCGGGGTTGGTGGTGGAACCGATGGAATCCGCGCTGGGAGTGTTGTTGCCCAAGGTTCGGCCGCAGGTGGATCTGATCGTGTTGCTGGCCTTCACCGATGAACCAGGCATGGCCCGACTCGCCCAGCAGTTCTACGAGTTGAATGTCATTCTGGGCGGACGAGTGCGTCAGCCGGCCCAAGAATTGAAGCGCGAAAACCGCAGCGTGATTTATTTCACGACCAATGAATCCCGGGCTCTGGGTTTTCTCGGACTGCTGCTGAAGGGTCCGTCGGACTTCAGCGTTCAGGGGAATGAAATCCGTCTGCTGCACGATCGCATCCCGGAAGCCGCGGCGGTGGTGGCGTTGGCCAAAGCCTATCGGGCGGAGGTGCGCACCGCCCGGCTGGCTCTGGACGATCCGGAGCGGCTGCAGGCCGATCAGGTTCCCGGTGTGCGCACCGCTGCCAGTTACGTCGGCAGCGAATCCTGCCTGACCTGCCATCCCGAAGCGGCCGCGAAATGGAAAGACTCCGGACATGCGCATGCGTTTGAGACATTGGCCCGCGTCGATGCGGATGCCGACCCGCGCTGTCTGTCCTGCCACACGGTGGGATTCGGAACTCCGAGCGGTTACCGCCGGGAGTTGGGTGCGGCGCGGCTGACGCAGGTCGGGTGTGAGAGCTGCCATGGACCGGGAAGTCTTCACGTTCGGCAGTATCAGGGAGACACTTCGGTCTCCTTCAAGGTTCGTCCCCTTGGCGAAGGCGACTGCCGCAAGTGCCATTACGGCGAGTTCAGTCGGCCCTTCGACTGGGCGACTTTCTGGCCGAAGGTGGCTCACGGCACCAAGGCTGTTCCACCCGCTCAACCCTGACCCACTATGAATCGACTTTGGCCTTCATTCGGAACGTTTCGCGGCTCCTGGTGGTGCGGGGTGTTCCTTTTGCTCCAGGCCCTCGGTTGGTGGGGACTGGGCGCGGCGATTCCTTCTGGATGGCAGACGAATCTGACTGAGGCGCGACGGGTGGCGGAGGTCACCAATCGGCCCGTTCTTTTGTACTTCACGGCGGATTGGTGCGGACCGTGTCGGCAGCTGGCGGGAACGACGTTGAAGGATCCGTCGGTGCAGACGCAGTTGGAGGAGTTCGTTCCGGTGGCGCTGGATTTGGATGCTCACAGTGAATTGGCCGGGCAACGACAGGTCAGCGCGATCCCGACATTTTTGGTGTTGCTGGCCGACGGGACGGAAGTCTCCCGGGTGACGGGGTATCTCGATGCCGACCGTTTTCTGCGGTTTCTGACCGGTGCGTTGGTGGCGTCGGATGTGGCGAAGGATCGTCAGGAGGAATTCGTCCGTCAGCGGGAGCAGATTGGATCGGCGCTCAAGAGCGGTCGGGTGGAGGAGATCAAGCGGGCGGTACCCGTGCTACTGAAGCTGTGCGCCGAACGGGATGTGGGGCGTCAGGAGTTCGCCCGCAAGCAACTGGAGGCGCTCGCGACCGCGGCACCCCGGGAGCTCATAATTGGCCTGGAGCATGAGCTCCTGGCGGTTCGCTTGGCCGTGGCCAATGCCCTGCGGGAAGTGCCGGGAGCCCGCTTCGAATTCGATCCCTGGGCGCCCGAAGCCGAACGTCGGGAAGCCGTGGCTCAGTGGCGGCGAAGTCAGGGGCGGTGAGGGGGAAAGATGAGAGCTGAGAGCTGAGAGGTCGGAAGGGAAGGCGGTAAGCGGTAAGCGGTAAGCGGTGGGGCGACGCTCCGCGGAGCCGTGCGTTCGTGGCCTCCCCACGCATCACCCGCCGAGACGCGAACGGCTCGGTGGAAACCTCGGCCCACCGTAGGTATGGAACCCACGAATGGGCGCAAAGACGCACGAATCGAGACGTGGAGGTTTTCCTGCGCCCTTACCTCTTACCCCTTACCCGCCTTTTTCTCTCAGCTCTCAGCTCTCAGCCAATTCCGCCCCGCGGAATTCTCAGCCTGTAACCGGTTTGTCACACAACGGTCACTCCCGCCATGAAGCGATGTCTGGCCGGAGCGGCCTTGTTGTGCCTAGCGGGATCCGTTGGGGCAGCCGAACTCCCCAAAACCGCGGCTGACCTGTTCCGTTTAACGAACATCTGGTCGGCCCGGCTCACCTTTACCGCCGAAAATTGGAAAGAACTTCAGCCGGAGGAAACCGGTGGCGGTTTTCCGTTCGGACCTCCCGGAGGCGGACGCGGCGGATTCGGACCGGGCACCTTTCTGGCCATGCCGCTCATGATCAAGGTGGATGCCGATAAGGACGGCCAGGTGAGCCAGACGGAGTTCGTGCAGGGATTCGGGACCTTTTTTCAGAATTGGGATGCGTCCAAGCAGGGCTTCCTCACTGAGGCCGAGATTCGCAGCGGTCTCAACAAGGACCTGACGATGCCGTTCGGGCCGCCGGGAGGCGGACCGGGCGGACCGCCGGCGGGGCCAGGGGGAGGCGCTCCGGGAGCGGGACCTGGGGCTGGCCCGGGAGGACGTCCCGGCGGCGGTGGGTTCAGCCTGCAAGGGGCGCAGGGCAGTCGCAACGGGCTCAGCGCAGCTCAGGGAATTGTCTTTGATTACGTGCCGGCGGATCTGGAGTTTTCTTCGGTCGCGTTTCCCAAGGTTGCCGTTCGCTACAAGGGTAACGGCACCTTCATGGAGGCCCGCCAATCCGACAAAAAGTCCTTCAAGGTGGATCTGAACGAGTACGTCAAAGGCCAGAAGGTCGCCGGCGTCTCCAAGCTGAATTTTCACAACAACATCACCGATGCGGGCTTGATGAACGAGCCGCTGGCCTACGCGCTGTATCGCGAAGCCGGTGTGCCGGCACCCCGATCCACCTACGCCCGTCTGTCCGTCGATGCCGCGGGAATCCACACCAATCGCTATCTGGGTCTCTACTCGATCGTGGAGAATCCGGACAACAACTGGGCGGAAGATCATTTCGGCTCCAAGAAAGGGCTGATTCTCAAGCCCGTCACCCGCGAGCCATTCAAGTTTCAGGGGGAAGATTGGAGCAAGTACCAACAGGCGTATGATCCCAAGACCGACCCGACCGTGTCCCAGATGCAGCGGTTCTATGCATTCGCCCGGTTGGTCACCGAGGCCGATGACGCCGAGCTTGCGAAGCGCCTGCCGGAGTTTCTCGATGTGGATGAATTCGCCCGGTTCATGGCGGTGACCGTGTGGTTGAGCGCTACCGACTCGATCCTGATGGTGGGCCAGAACTATGTGGTCTATCTGCATCCCAAGACGGACAAATTCCTGTTCCTGCCGTGGGATCTCGACCGGGCGTTCGGTAACTTCTTCACGCCGTCTCCCACCGAAATGAGCATCAAGGCGGCCTGGGCGCCGGACAATCGGTTCCTGCAACGGGTGATGAAGGTGCCGGCGGTGAATGAGGCGTATTTGGCGCGAATGAAGGAGTTCCAGGACACCTTGTTCCGGCCGGAACGGTTGTCGGCTCAAGTGGATCAATTGGCGACTCTGCTGCGTCCGGCGGTCGAAGCGGAGAAGGATCCGGAGAAGTTGGCTCGGTTTGATCAGGTCGTGGCGGGTCAGGCCCCGACGCAGCGCGGCTTCGGCTTCCAGACGGGCCAGACGATCAAGAGCTTTGTGAAGGCGCGCCATCAGTCGGTCGCCGACCAATTGGCGGGCAAGTCAGAGGGAACCGAGCTTGCGGGCTTTGGTGGTCCGGGCGGCCGTGGCGGTGGAATGGGCGGAGGTCGAGGGATGCGCGGTCCTGGGGGACCCGGTGGACCGGGCGGGCCGGGCGGGGGATTCCCGGGACCTGGGGAATTCTGGACGGCCATTGTGGTCAAAGAGTCTGATGCCAATCGGGACGGAAAAGTGCAGTCGGCCGAATTCCAGCAGCTGGCGCAGAAGTGGTATCAGGCCTGGCTGAAGGAAGGTCAGAATTCCCTGAAGCAGGAGGATCTCGCGGCCGGCTTGAACAAGCTCATGCCGGACTTCCGTCCCCCGGGAAGGTGACCTCGGAGGAGCTGAGAGCTGAGAGCTGAGAGGTAGGGCGACGCTCTGCGGAGCCGTTCGCTCGTGGAGTCGTGGCGTGAGATTTCGCCGTGACGCTTCCAGCCTAGCGAAACCATGCGGCCTGCCGGGGAACCGCGGGAAAGATGACCACGAATGGGCGCAAAGAAGCACGAATGGAACAGGAGCAATCCAAGCGGCGTCCCGCTGGAACGTCTCGGAGAAGTGTCGGCTTCATTCGTGGTTTTTGAGTGATTCGTGGCATCGTTCCCATTCGTGCTTTCGGTTAAAATCCGTGGTCCCAAAACCGCCCGGGACAAGCGATCGGCAATCGTTCGAAAGGCTGTTTCTCCAACTCGCCATAGATGACTGTTTACAACATTAATCAAAAGCGGTACCAAAAACCATCCGATAGTTGCCCAGTCGGAGATTCAGGCACACGCATTATGAATACTCAGTCCGCTCTCCTCCTTGGCTTGTTTTCTTCAATTACGACGTTGGCCGAACTACCCCTGATCGATGCCACCCTCCGGAACGGCAGTTTTGAGTCCGGAGTCTCGGCGCCGTGGTTAGGAGACGTCGTGGCGACTCAAGATTCCTCCTTTGCCAGCCAGGGAAGTTGGTACGGAACGCTCCAGAGTTCACCGCCGGGCTCAGCTCGCGCGATCGCATTCCAGTTTCTGACGGCTAGTCCCACTGAAGGTCGCAGCTTCCTGGCTACGTTTGATGCCAGGGTAGCCGGGATCGGCTTCGATTCACTGTCGGTAGACTTCTTTTCAAGAAGCAGTGAGGGCGTCATTACGAGTGCGAGCGAAGTGCCGCTGGTATTTCCAGCTCTCTCAAGTTCCGAATGGAGGACGTATCAGGTGGGGTATCAGCTACCCGAAAGCTGGAGTGGCAGTGGGGAAATTTCGTTGCAGATACTCTTCTCCAAGAGTGACGCGTTCAGTGGAGTAACCTACGTGGGTTATCTTGATAACGTCACGCTGACGCAGATTCCGGAACCTTCTACCAAGACTCTCCTGGGATTCGCTGGCCTGGTCGCGCTCGGTGGATTGAGTTTTCGCAAGCGCTGGCCTCACTCGGATTAGAAATCCCGCCTCAACCCTGACCTCGCCGTGCGGTGGGTTCACAAACGGTTGAGTTTTGGACCCCGGAGACCACCCTCCCCTAGCTTGTGCAATGGATCGGACGCTTACGATGACGCGATTCCTCCCAGTACTTCTATGCGTTGTGACGGTGGTGGGACTGGCCGGATGTGACGACGCCAAGACGTTTGTGAAGGAGTCAAAGGACGGCTATCGGGAATTGGAAGAGGTAGCCGGGAAGCTCGGCCAGATCGCAGCGGCGATAAAGACCAACGACTTCGCGCAAGCAAAAGAGTTCGCGGGGAAGGTTGAGCCCTTTTTGAAGACCCGAGTGCTTTCTTGGACCGTGCAGATTCTGGCGGTTGAAGAGAAGGAAGGGGTCGCGGCCGCGAGGTCAGCCCTTGAGCGACTCAAGCTCACGGAAGGCATCACCGCTGGTGAGCGCGTAGCGCTGGACAAGATGGAGGCATTCTATCGCGACAAGACCGGTCGCACGGGTGATCTGCTCGTTCTAATTGGTGCTATCGCCGTGGAAGAAAAGTACGGAGGGCATTACGCGGGCGCGGTTTTCACTCAGATCTGCCAGCAGCTTCGGATAAGTCCTGCCACCAACACTGTGAATCTGACAAACACCTTGAAGACGCCATGACCATGCTTCTTGTCGTCTCGAGTTTGGAGGCATCAGTCTTTTGGACGCGAAATTCACCTCCGGCGTCTGGGGCCGGGGGCGGTCGATAAGCTCTGGCATGGGCTGAAGACGAAGCTTGATACACCAGCGTCGTCGGGCTGATACGTCCCGGTCGGAGAATCATGGGCTTCAAATTGACTTACGAACTTCAGGGCGCCGGTTGGGCGTTGGCACGAATCCGCGACAAGGACGAGCACCTTGACGTCGCTGTGTCCTATCTTCGCGACTCGCTGCGGGAGTTGGCGGAAGCAGCCCGGGCCTTGGCGGCGGGAGCAGAGTTTGCGCGCGTGGTCTTCATGGATGAGCCCGGTGAAATTCAATTGCTCCTGAACCGGACCGACAACGGGCTGAGTTATGAGGCGAGAAGGTTCGATGACTGGAATAGTTGGGGGATGGGCGCGCCGGACCGATTCGAAGTCGTTTTCTCCGGAGTGACCACGGTCCAGCGTTTTGTGGGTGAAGTGACGAGTCAGTTGGAGTCGTTGATGCAGCAGTATGGGGCATCAGGTTACCAAGAGAGATGGGTCAATCGCGACTTTCCGGAGGACCTATTGGCCCAGTTGCGGGCGTTGGGAAAGGCAGACTGACGCCAAGCCATCCTCGCGAGGTGATTTCGGAACGATGGACTCGGTCATTTCCGTTGAAGAATAGGGAGGTTTTAACCGCAGATTTGGCGCAGATTAACGCAGATTCTTTCCTGGGTCTCAGAGTGAGGCCGAACGGCCGAACGACTCTGGCGACGTTCCCGTTTACACCGTTTGGCCGCATTGGTACGAATAATCGTCCGAAAGATCCCTTGTCGGTGAATCAACTGTTGGGCGAAGAAGCATGCTCTTTTCGCGTGATCCAGAATTGAAGCGTAGGATCGAGCTCGCTACGAAGAGTCAGCGCCAACCAAGCGCCTCGTTCGCACTGTTGCACGACCCGATCGAAGATGGTGAGGCCACAGCGCAGATCATTAAAGCCGCCCAAGCAAAAGCAGACGCCGAGATGGATTCGAAGGTGAGGATGGGCCGTTGCCATGGCATCTGGAAGCGCATGAAAATCATCCTGAAAGAGGAGCATGGGGTTGTTTGGTATTCTCCCGGCGAGATGAATCCCGGAGTAAAGTTCGATTGAAATGAAAGGCCCGACCAGATGAAAAAATTACCATCGGCTGCGCCGATCCAGTAAGGAGGATCCGCAGATTGACGCCGATTTGCACAGATTTCAGGAATCAGGATGGGTGGGTTGAGGCGGTGAAGACGGAGCTCTGAGCGAAACGAGTCGGGAGTTCGAGCGTGAGGTTCGAGGAGGTGCTGATTCTCCCCATAATCTGCGAGAATCGGTGTCAATCTGCGGTTGTAACCTGCCTTTTTCCGTGCCATCTAGGCACGCGAAGGATCCGATCTTTATGAAAACCACGATTCGACTTGGTGTCTTCGCTGCGGTGGCGGTCTTCATCTATACCTCGGCATCGTTACTGTCGCGGAGGATGGACAAGACAACTGTGCCTTCCGATTCCATGAGGAGGACCTACGCCACTGTGAATTTCGTGGCTTCGCCGACGCTGGCCATGTCGTTGCCGGAAGCGCCTCCTGCGGTGCGCCAAAGACGGTGATTCCTTCAAGACTGAAGAGGGGATGCGTGCCGCTGGAGCATCAGTCGCCAGTGGGCTGGGAGATCAATAAAGACTGATCATTTCCGGATTGGGTACCTAACCTCACGCGGTAGTCGCTGACGGGAGGAGGCGCCATCTCGATTCCTCTCCCCCGGCGTGACGGCGATCTCATGCGTAAGGTGTTTCCGGAAGGTCAGCGCCTCGTTCCCTCGGCGGCTACGGGCTATCAAGTAGCCAGGCTGCGCTGGCCAACCGGGGACGGCCCGGCGGTCCATCCCTACCATGTTTACCCCTCAGGCGAGGAGGGATTTCACCACTTGGCCGTGGACGTCGGTGAGACGGAAGTCGCGGCCCTGGAAGCGGAAGGTGAGTTGTTCGTGGTTGATGCCGAGCAGATGCAGGATGGTGGCGTGCAGGTCGTGCACATGAACGCGATCCTGAACCGCGTTGAACCCGAGTTCGTCGGTTTCGCCCACGATGTGTCCGGCCGGAACGCCGCCGCCGGCGAGCCACATGGTGAACGCGTCGATGTGATGATTGCGGCCGGTCTTCTCCCGATTCTCACCCATCGGGGTCCGACCGAATTCGCCGCCCCAGATCACGAGCGTGTCGTCGAGCAATCCCCGGGAACGTAGGTCCTTCACCAACGCGGCGCTGCCCTGATCCACCTGCCGACACACCTTCTCGAAGTCGTCTTCCAGATTCTCGCCCGGGCCTCCGTGGCTGTCCCAATTGGTGTGATAGAGCTGAATGAAGCGCACGCCTCGTTCGACGAGTCGGCGGGCCAGCAGACAGTTTCGCGCGAAGGACGGTCGGTCGGGTTCCACTCCGTACAGGCGCAGCGTGGCGGCGGATTCGCCGGTGAGGTCCATGGCTTCGGGGGCGCTGGTTTGCATCCGATAGGCCATTTCGTAGGCGGCAATTCGGGTGGTGATCTCGGGATCCCCGGTCGCCACGAGATGTTGCAGATTGAGGTCCCGAATCGCTTCGACTGCGCGGCGTTGGCGGGTGTCGCCGAGTTCGGTCGGTGTGGTGAGATTGAGGATCGGTTCGCCCTGACTGCGCAGGGGCACGCCCTGATATGACGTGGGCAGGAACCCGCTGCCCCAGTTCACGGCGCCGCCCCGGGGTCCGCGTGGTCCGCTCTGCAACACCACGAATCCGGGAAGATTATCCGCTTCGCTGCCCAACCCGTAGGTCACCCAGGAGCCGAGACTGGGTCGGCCGAACTGGGAGGAACCCGTGTTCATGAACAGCTTGGCCGGCGCGTGATTGAACACGTTGGTGGCGCAGGAGCGAACGAACGTGACGTCATCCACAATGCCGGCGGTATGCGGGAAGAGTTCACTCACCCACATGCCGGATTGGCCGTGCTGACGGAACTGACGGCGCGTGCCGAGCAGGGTGGACCGGTTCTTGAAGGAACTGTCCATGAAGGCGAATCGTTTGCCTTCGAGATAGGAGTCGGGAATGGGCTGACCGTTGAGTTGGCCCAGGCGCGGTTTGTAGTCGAACAGCTCCAGTTGGGACGGACCGCCCGCCATGAAGAGGTAGATGACGTTGCGCGCGCGGGCTGGAAACGGAGCGGGCTTCGGGGCGAGGGGATGACTGGCAGGCGCCGGACCGGAAGCCGCTTGGGACGGCCCCAGCAACGAGGCGAGGGCGACGGAACCCAGTCCGAGCGAGCATCGGCTGAAGAAGTGTCGACGGGTCAGATCCCGCAAGGGTTCGGAGGGATTCATTCGCGGGTAATGGTTTCGTCGAGGTTCAGTAGGACGCGGGCAACGGTCATCCAGGCGGCCGCGTCGCCGACTTCCCGGCTTTCTTCCTGCCACAACGTGCGCAAGCGCTCGCGTTCCTGTGCGGTGGGCCGGCGGGCCAGACATAGGCGAACGGCGTAATCGAGTCGGTCGGCTTCCGGAGCCTCGCGTTGGATGCGCTCGGCGAGTTGGCGGGCGAGTTCCACAAACGCCGCGTCGTTCAGGAGGGTGAGGGCCTGCAAGGGTGTGTTGGATCGAAGGCGTCGGGTGCAGGTGCTGAAGCCGTCCGGCGCGTCGAACACCGCCAAGGCGGGATGCGGGGTGGCGCGCCAGAAGAAAGTGTACATCCCGCGTCGATACTGGTCGCCGCCGGTGCTGACCGTCCAGGAACGGCGGCTTTGTCCGAGGTTCATAACGCCGTCGGGTTGCGGGGGGAAGACTCCGGGGCCGCCGATGCGCGGATTGAACGTCCCGCTCGCCACCAGCGCGACGTCCCGCACGAGCTCGGCATCGAGTCGCAGTCGGTTTTGTCGGGAGAGCCACCGGTTGTTCGCATCCTTCTCCTGCGTTTCCGGCCGTACCCGGGACGATTGCCGGTAGGTCGCGGAGGTGACGATCAGCCGGTGCAGGGATTTTAGAGACCAAGCCGGGCCGGCAGAGACCGTGGGTTCCATGAATTCACAGGCCAACCAGTCGAGCAGCGCGGGATGCGAAGGCGGGCTGCCCTGGGTGCCGAAATCATTCTCCGTCTCCACCAGGCCTTTGCCGAAATACTGCTGCCAAACGCGGTTCACCAGCACCCGCGCGGTCAGCGGGTTTTGCGGGTCCATCAGCCACTGGGCGAGGTCGAGGCGGTTGGCCGGACGATCCGCAACGGGGAGCGGAGGCAGCACTGCGGGCGTGCCGGGTTGCACCGGATCACCCGGCCGGGTGAAGTCGCCCTTGATGAACACCACGGACGCCCGGGGTTCCGTTCGTTCCTTGAGTGCCAGCGTGGTGGGAATCTTCGGAGCACCGGAGCGAACCTTTTGGAGGCGTTGTTCGATGGCCCGGTATTCGGCATCGGTTTGGAAATAGCCGCGCAAGGCCACTTTGCGCTGGGCGTCATTGCGCTGCTCGGGGCGAAGTCCGAGAACGTTCCGAACTTCCAGGGGCAAGGCGTCCCGTTGTGCGGGAGTCAGCGCGGCTTCCCACTCCGCGAACCGGGGTTCGAGAGCTTTTCCTCGAGCGTCGAGTTCCTGCTGCACCGGCTGCGTGGCCCGTTCCACGGCGGTCCGGGCGGCACGATCGGCAGCACTGGCGGCTTCGAGGGTGACGTCATCCTGAGTGTTGAAGAAGGCGTAGAGCTGGAAGTACTCGCGCTGCGAAATGGGATCGAACTTGTGGTCGTGACACTGGGCGCAACCGATGGTCAGTCCCAGCAGAGCAGTGCCGGTGGTGTTCACCCGGTCCAAGACGGCCTCGATGCGGAATTGCTCCGGGTCGATGCCGCCTTCCTCATTGATCTGGGTGTTGCGATGGAATCCGGTCGCGAGGCGCTGGCGCAGGTGCGTGTCGTCTGGGCTGTCGGCGGGAGCGAGGAGATCACCGGCCAACTGCTCGATGACAAAGCGATCGAAGGGTTGATCGGAATTCAGCGCCTGAATGACCCAGTCGCGCCAGGGCCAGATCGAACGCGGGGCATCAATGCTGTAGCCATTGGAATCGGCGTAACGGGCGAGATCCAGCCAGACCCGGCCCCAGCGTTCGCCATAATGAGGTGACGCCAGCAACCGATCCACGGCCCGCTCGTAGGCGTCCGGACGGGAGTCGGCGGTGAATTGATCCACGTCTGCGGGACTCGGAGGCAGACCGGTCAGGTCCAGGCTCACCCGTCGGAGCAGGGTGACGCGATCGGCTTCCGGCGACGCCGTGAGACCTTCTTTGTCGAGGTGTTGGCGGATGAAGGCGTCGATGGGATGGCTGGAATCGTCGCGAACCGGAACGGCTGGGCGCTTGGGAGGCACGAAGGACCAGTGGATCTTCCGGCTTGGGAGTTCGTTCTCGGGCGCGGGGGCCCCGGCGGCGAGCCAGAGGCGGATCTGCTCGCGTTCCGAGGGGGACAGCGCGGGTTTTTTGTAGGGCATCGCCGGCAATTCGGCGTGGGTGCCGGTGATCACTTGCCAGAGCAGGCTGGCTTCGGCGGGTCCCGCTGTGATCGCCGGTCCGTGTCGGCCGCCGGTTCGGGCCCCGGCGGCGGTATCGAGACGCAGATCCGACTTGGGGTGATCGGCGCCATGGCAGCTCACGCAATGCTCGATGAGGATCGGCTTGATGTCCGCCAAGTAGTCCACCGCCGACACCCATTCCGCGAGGGAAAGGGTTAGCGCCCAGAGGCACCAGCGGGGAATCAACATGACGTGGGAAAACTACTGAAACTGGGGGCGGAGGGAAGTGGGGAAGCTGAGAGCTGAGAGGCAAAGCGGTAAGCGGTAAGCGGTAAGCGGGTAGGGAGGCGCGAAGCGTTTGGACTGCGCCAGCCCTCTGGCGCTTTGGGGCGCGTCGGGGCAAGTGGGGGTTGTGGGTGCCTCGACGCGTCAGCAGCCGGGATGAAAAGTGGTAGCTACGCAGGCTTCGCTACCGCACTCCAAAAGGCTCCGCGGAGCGTCGCCCCACCGGGACGCTAGGCGTGCGTGCCGGTGATCTTTTGGTAGGCGTCGCCTTCGTTCAGTGTGGGGCGCTCGGGTCGGCCCTTGTGTTTGTACACGAGGTCCATGTTGTCCAGGCCCAGCAGCCACAGGATGGTCGCGTGCAAGTCATGCACGTGCAGTCGGTCTTCGACGGCGTGCAATCCGACCTCGTCGGTCGTGCCGATGACCTGTCCGCCCTGAACTCCGCCGCCGGCCATCCACATCGTGAACCCGGTGGGATTGTGATCCCGGCCGGTACCCTTTTCCGACATCGGGGTGCGGCCAAACTCGCCGCCCCAGACCACCAGGGTGTCTTCCAGCAGACCGCGGGATTTCAGATCCCGCAGCAGTCCGGCAATCGGCTGGTCGGTCTGGCGAAAGAGCGAACCGTGGTTCTTTTCGAGATTCTCGTGGGCATCCCAACGGCTGCCGGCGCCGCTGTACAACTGGACGAAGCGTACTCCGCGTTCGACCAGTCGGCGGGCTTGCAGGCACATCCGGCCAAACGTGGAGGTTTCGGCGTTATCCAATCCGTAGAGTCGCCGCGTGGCCGCCGTTTCCCGGGACAGATCGACCGCATCAGGCGCCTCCGCTTGCATGCGAAAGGCGAGTTCGTAGCTGGCGATGCGGGCTTCCAGTTCGGATTGCTCCGGATGCGCACCGGCAAACTTCCGATTGAGCTGGTTTAAGAAAGAGACTTTGCCGTCCTGCTGCCGTTCGGTGATGCCCTCGGGCGTGTTGAGATGCGGAATGGGTTCGGAACCGCCCTGCATGCGCACCCCCTGATAGACCGCAGGAAGGAAACCGGAGCCCCAGTTGCGCGGGCCATTGATGACCTGGGCGGGCGTGTCCTGAAGCACGACGAACGCCGGAAGATTCTCGTTCTCCGTGCCGAGACCGTAGGTCACCCAACTGCCCAGAGATGGTCGGCCGGCGAGAATGGAACCGGTGTTCATCTGGCAGACGCCGGTGGAATGGTTGATGCCATCGGCCCAACACGAACGGATCACCGCGAGGTCATCGGCGCAGCCCGCCACGTGGGGCAGCCAGTCGGAAATCCAGAGGCCGGACTGGCCGTGCTGTTTCCAGCTGCGTTGCGAGGCGAGGATGGGCGACTTGAATTCGCCCATGGCCGTAATGACCTGACCGAAGCTGTCGGGAATCGGCTGACCGGCGAGCTTCTCGAGCGCGGGCTTCGGATCGAAGGTGTCCAGATGACTCGGGCCGCCCTCCATGAACAGGAAGATGACGCTCTTGGCTCGCGGGCGCAGATGCGGTCGGCGGGCGGCGAGGGGTCCGGTGGCTTCGGCGCGAACCGGGTTTTCCGACGCCAAAAGATGCGTCAGCGCCAAGGCGCCAAATCCGCCGCCGGACTGGCAGAGGAACTCGCGGCGGGACCGCGCGGGCCGAAGGTGGTCGGAGTTCATGGAAGGTGGGTCGCCGGGAAGCCGCCGGGGTTTTCGGTGCCGCGCTCCGGAGTTCCCGATTCGAAGTTACTCCACATAGAGAAACTCATTCGCGTTGAGAAGGACCTGGCACAAATCGGCCAGCGCCAGGATGCGGGCGTCCAGATTCGGGGCGTCGGTGGGTTTGGTGGGCCGGAGATCGCGACCCTGACCCGAGGCGTCCCGGAAGTAGCTCGGTTTGGCTTCGAATTCCCAAAGGCCCACCGTCGAGTCCAGGGCACCCGGGCGATTCAATTGGAGGTCGGCCGGACCCAGAGCGCCGGCGCTGAGGCGGACGTCGTCGATCAAACCGTCCCAAAGATTCTTGCCGCCGGGCCGTCCGCCCAGGGTGAGGGTGGGCTGTTGCGGACTCGCTTGGAGGACTCCGGTGCGGGACCGGGTCACGAGCAGCGGTTCCTCGTCGTTGGAAAGATCCTTCACGTAGAAGGTCACCTGCGGACCGCTCTCGCCCTGGAACCGCACCGCCGCCGCGACGAAATACGGTTTGTCCATTTGCAGGACCAGATCGGAGCTCAACTCGTCCGAGACCGCCGCGCCGCTGCTGGACCGACCACTCAATTGCAAAGCGAGTGTCTGAGGGTGCGGAGATTTGCGCCCGGAAACACCCAGCATCCAGCCCGCTTCGACATCAGTTCCGCCCCGGAGCGCGACGATGGCGCGAAGCGACGCGTCTTCCGGCAGCGTGCGCAGGTACACGAATGACTCCACGGTGAAGTCGTCGTTCAGAAGGGCACCGGGCCACTGAGCGGTCAGGACTTCCTGCGGTGACCGCGGGGCCATCAGGGCGGCGCGGCCGTCGCGGAAGGGAATTCGGTCCGACTGGAATCCCGCGGACGCCGAGAGCGCGAGTTCGGGGTCGACGACGCAGAGTTGAGCGGCGAGAAATTCAGCAGCGGCTTTGGCTTCGGCGGGAGCGGGGCGCCGGCCGAAGGTCGAGAGATACGCGAGTTCCACGGCTTTGTTCATCTGGCCGCCGGATTCGGTTTGCAACGCCTGCGCCATCGACCGGGAGCGTTGGAGCAATTGCGGGCTGTTGATCAGCAACAGGGATTGAACCGGCGTGGTGGTGGTGTCGCGGGACGGCGTGCTGGAGAACTGCTGGGGCACGTCGAAGACCTCCAGCAAGGGGTCACGAGTGTTGCGCAGGACCTTCGTGTAAATGGACCGGCGAAACTGCGAGGGATCGGCCGCCGGCCCGGTGGGTTCGGTTTTCAGTTCCCGAGTGGCGGTGAGCAGGGCGTCCCGAATCTGTTCCGCATCCAACCGCCGAGTCTGGCCCCGCCACCACTTCCGATTCTCCGGATCGAGCGTCTGATTTCGTTCCCAGTGTTGGGCCAGGGTGCGTTCGCGGCGGGCGCGGCTGCGGGACGACGTCTCGGCGACGGTTCCCGGTGAGGAGGCCTGACGATAGACCGCGCTGGTGACGAGCAGGCGGTGCAGCTTCTTCAAGCTCCAGCCTTCGGCGACAAAGCGTCGGGTCAGCCAATCGAGCAACTCGGGATGCGTCGGGGCATCTCCCAAATGCCCGAAGTCGCTGCTGGTGCCGACCAAGCCCCGGCCAAAGTGGTACTGCCAAACCCGGTTCACCATCACGCGGGCGGTCAGCGGATGATCCGGCTGGGTGAGCCAATCCGCGAGGGCCGCTCGGCGTCCGGTCGACTCCGGAGCCTGAGGTCGGGCCGCAATGAGGGCTGGCGCGTCCTGCAGCACGGTGGGGAATCCAGGCTCAATGGGTTCGCCGGAGCGCTTGGGAATTCGGGTGGGCGGAGCGACTGGGCCGACGTCCCGAACGGTAAGCGTCACGGGAAGCGGCGCCGGTCGGTCGCCGTCAAAGGCGGCGAGTTCCTTGCGCAACTTGGCCAGGGCTTCCTTGTCCTCGGGCTTCAATCCCGAGGACATGCGGTCGTGTTCGTAAGTGATCTGCCGATAGGCCAGGGATCCGACCTGACGTTCCCAGGGCGACCGATCCGCCTCGGGTTTGCGCAGGATGGTTTGAATCTCCGGGGGAAATTTGCTGATGGCACTTTCCGCCAACTTGGTTCGGTACGGCGTTTCGAGGGCGTCAATCTGGGCGCGCAGGCTGGCGGTCTTTTCTTCCCAGACGGCCAGCTGCCGGGCGTATTCCGTCCGCTCGGCGGCGGTGGCGGCGGGCAGTTGATCGTGCCACTGGATGCCGGCGAAGAAGGCCTGCAGGCGGAAGTAATCTTTCTGCAGCAAGGGATCGAACTTGTGGTCGTGACACCGCGCGCACTGGAATCCCAAGCCGAGGAAGACATCCCCGGTGGTGTCCGTGATGTCGGTCAGTACGGTGTTCCATTGGCCGGCGGCGTCCCGGTTGTTGTACTCGTAGATGCCGAGGCGCAGGTAACCGGTGGCCATCTGGGCGTCGGGTTCGTCGGGATACAGTTCGTCGCCGGCCAACTGCTCCCGGACGAACTGGTCGTAGGGCTTGTCGGCGTTGAGCGAGCGGATCACGTAATCCCGGTAGCGCCAGGCGGTGGGGCGGAGGTCGTCGGACTTGTACCCATCGGAATCGGCGTAGCGAACCAGATCCAGCCAATGGCGCGCCCACCGTTCGCCGTAGCGGGGACTGGCGAGCAAGCGATCCACCAGCCGTTCGTACGCATCGGAACGGCGGTCCGCGACAAACGCGTCGATGTCCGCCGCCGACGGAGGCAGGCCCCACAAGTCGAAGTAGAGCCGACGGATCAGCACGGTGCGGTTGGCTTCCGGCGAAGGCGTGAGTGAAGCCTGGTTGAGTCCATCCAGGATGAACCGGTCGACGTCGGTGCGGACCCAGTTGCCGTCGCGGACTCGGGGAACCGGGACGGTGCGAGCCGGTTGAAAAGCCCACCAAGTTCGATCGTCCTCGGTGATCTGACCGCGGGGACGGGCTTTCAGTTTCTCGGCGTCCAGTCCCGGAGCGCCCTGAGCGACCCAATCCGTCAGGAGCTTCTGTTCTTCGGCCGAAAGACGGGGGCCTTTGGGCGGCATCCGTTCCTGGGGATCGGTGGAATTGATCCGCCGGAGCAGGGCGCTTTGACCCGGTTCACCCGGAACAACGAGCGCTTCACCGGATTCCCCGCCGTGGCGAAGTCCGGAAGCGGAATCCAGGACCAGACCACCCTTCAGTTTCTCGGCCGAATGGCTGTGGCACCGAAAGCAGTTCTCGGCCAGAACGGGTCGAATCTTCTCCTCGAAGGTGGCCTCGCCCAGCCCGAACACCGGCAGTACCGCGCAGCCCAGACTCCACGCCAAAGCGCGGTTCCAAAAGGTGCGGGGCGTCATGCGGAGAAACGTACTTCAGGCGCGAAGCATTCCGCAATGCCGGAGGCGGGCTGAATCAGCGGCACCGGCCACTTACGTGCGAAACCACGCAGACCAACCGCGAATGAACGCGAATGAACGCCAATCGGGAATAGGGAGAAGCGGTCGAAACGAGTGGCTTTGAAGGAACACCCTTTGGTGTGTGTAGTACGGCCTCCCTGAATTCGATTCTGGCCCCACTCATTCGCGTGAATTCGCGTCCATTCGCGGTTCCAACTGCATGGTTATGGCTAAGTGCGAAACCACTTCAGCAGGGTTCGCCCCAACTCGTTGCGGGTTTCCCGACGCAAGGTTTCAGCCGAGGGAACCGACTGGCTGCCGCGTTGCAAATCCCAGTAATGGCAGGCGACGAGCAACTGGTAGGTGGCCTGCAACAGACTCCAGACGAGGCCGTGCATGCCATGACGCCAGGCTTGCTGACCGAGATACCGGCCCAGGAACTCCGAGGCCGGCCGGCGAATCAGGTAGGGCCAGAGGGCGGGCTTGACCGTGGCGGCCTGCCGCTCGGCATCGAGGCGGCTGTAGTGGACAAACTTTTGGATGAACCGGCTGAGGGAAGCGCCGTAGCCGGGATGTTCCAGAGCCCAGGCCGGATTCGCCTCCAGATTGATCTGCTGACCGTCCACCTTGGGGGGTTCGTGGACCAGGGTGGGCCAGTTAATCTGTTTGCGACGAACGAACCGTACCTGGTGGTCGGGCCAGAACCCGTGTTCCAGCCATTCGCCGAGGAAGAAATTCTTGCGAGGCAGCCCGATGGCGCTGGCCGGGGAGGTCTTCGCCAGGGTGCGCAGGTGTTCGGCCAGGGAGGCGGGGACCCGTTCGTCGGCGTCCACAATCAGCACCCAGTCGTGGGTGCATTGGGAGAGGGCGAGATTGCGGACGGGTTCGACGACTGGATGCAGGGGCATGTCGATAATGCGCGCTCCGAAGCGGGTGGCGATTTCCCGGGTGTCGTCGGTGCTGGTCATGTCGGCCACGATCAATTCGTCGGCCCAATTCAGCGTTTCCAGGCAGCCGGCCAGCCACGCCGACTCGTTGCGGGTGTGGACCAGGGCAGTGATTTTGGGCAGGGCGGAATTCATGCGCAGCGATCAGCCGATGATGGAGCGGGGCGGAATGGGTCAGTTTCCAAGCACCGGCGGAAGAGTGACTTCCCGGCGAACCGGTGGGACACCATAGGAAGCACTGGCCCTTCGCGACAAGGGCGAAGCGGGAAGCTGAGAGCTGAGAGGTAAAGCAGCGAAGCGGTAAGGGGTAAGGGCGGAGGGTGTTCTCCAGGTCTTCATTCGTGCTTCTTGCGCGCCTATTCGTGGTTCCATTCCCGGGGTTGTGTGGCTGAGGGAGCACTGGGGCGAGGCGCGAGACGAACTGGTGTTCCTCCACGCGCGGACGGTTCCGCAGAGCGGCGCCCTATCAGAACACGCTCCAGAGCGTCGCCCTACTGGGGTTGCGGTCGGGTCCAGCGGTAGAGGGGCAGGGCCAACACGGCACCCAGAATCGGGGCGGTCAGATAGATCCACAGATGTTCCAGATGACCGCTGACCACGGCCGGGGCCAGCGAACGAATGGGATTCATCGAGGCGCCGCAGATCGGTCCGGCAAACATCGCTTCCAGACCAATGACCGAGCCTACCGCGATTCCCGCGGTAATGCCCTTCTCCTTCGCGCCGGTGGAAACGTTGAGAATGGTGAGCATGAGGATGGCGGTCAGGATCACTTCCAGCACGAAGCTCTGTCCGGCCGTTCCCGCTGGGAGGGTGGCGCCGAGCCTGGCATCGGTGGGGAACAGCAGCCTCAGGACAATGCTAGCCAGGAACGCGCCCACGGCTTGGGCTGCCAGATAGCCCGGAACCTCCCGCCAGGGGAAACGACCGCCGGTCGCGAAGGCGATGGTGACGGCCGGATTGAAATGAGCTCCGGAGACATCGCCCCAGGTGTAGATCAACGCCAGCACCACCAGACCAAACGTCAGGGCGATTCCAACATGACCCAAGGTGCCCCCGCTAACGCCGTTGATCACGATTGCTCCGGTGCCGGCGAACAGCAGGGTGAACGTGCCGAGCGCTTCGGCGAGCAGTCGGTTTAGCGGCATGACGTGCACGAGGTCGAGGCCGGATGCGGAACGGCTTCAATCACCCGTCCCCGCCGGTCGAATTCAAAGCGGCAGCATTGGTCCAGAAGTCGTCCCAGGCGAGCCCGGGCGCGTTGAACCCGCGATTTGGCTCCGGAAAGCGACACTCCCAGGTGTTCGGCGAGTTGCTTTTGCGTGAGACCTTCGTACTCGGTCAGGCGAAGGGCCTCACGATCCTCGGCTGGCAATTGATCGAGGAATCGCAGAATGGCCGGCCGCAGATCCGGCAAATCGGGCTCGGGGGTGTCCGTTGCGAGGTTGTCGGGAAGTTCCTCGGATGGTCGGGAACGGCGGGCGTGATCGATCAGCGTGTTCCGGGCGATGCGATAGAGCCAGGATTCCAATTTGCCGCTGTCGCGCAGGGTGGGCAGGCGTTCGTGGACCTTGAGCCAGATCTCCTGGGTGAGATCCTCAGCCAGACTGGGATTCGAAATTCGCTGGCGCACGAATCCCAGCAGGGCGGAGCCAAATTGGTCGAAGAGAGCTTCCAGGGAAGGTGGCGTTCCCGCCGCCGTAGATTCGGAAACTGCTACTGACGGCCGGTCGGCAGGAATGAGGGCGATCTCCTTCATGGAATCGGTTTGACCGCTTCCAGCGTGGCGGACACGACGAATTCTTCAACGCGGGATCCCGGGGCCCATTCCCGGATGAATTCCCGACTCTCGTCTTTGGGCCGGATGCGGACGTCCACAAATCCCGCGGCGTGAAACCAGGCTTCCCATTCGGCGATCGAAGCGGCTCCCGAAGCGCAGGCGCAATAGAGCGAGGGGTCGTTGGCGATTTCCGGGGGAAGATCTGCGGTGCGCACCGGATCGGACACGGCGACGCGCCCGCCGGGACGGAGGACACGGAAGGCTTCGGTCAACACCCGGAGCTTTTCGGGGGAAAGATTCAGCACGCAGTTGGAGATTACGACATCGACTGAGTTGTCGGCGACCGGCAGGGCTTCGATTTCTCCCAGGCGGAATTCTACCTGGGTGTAACCGCCGCGCCGGGCGTTATCGCGGGCGCGTTGCAGCATCTCGTGGGTCATGTCGACGCCAATCACCCGCCCGGTGGGACCCACCGCCCGAGCGGCCAGGAAGCAGTCGAATCCGGCTCCGCTGCCTAGATCCAGGACGGTTTGTCCCGGCTTCAGGGAGGCGATGGCCAGCGGATTGCCGCAGCCGAGACCGAGGTTGGCGCCGGTGGGAACACTGGTGTCGTCGGTGTCGGCGTAGCCCAGTTTGGCGGCCTCGGTCGGGGTACAGCAGCCGCCGGCGGAACTGGTGCTCCGGTCGCGTTCCAAGGCGATCTTACCGTAGCGGCTGCGGACGGTGTTGCGGATCAGGTCCGCGGAGGAAATCGTGATGGATTCGTTCATCACCTGGGATGACGACAGCGTTCGCAAAAGGACGCAGGAAAAATTTCTGACGCGGGAAAGCTGAGAGGTAAGCGGGAAGCGTTAAGCGGTAAGGAATGCGCGAAGTGGTTGGAGTGCGCCAGCCCTCTAGCCCTCTGGCGCTTTGGGGCGCGTGGAAGGCAGGTGAGGGTTTGTGGATGCTCTGAGGCGTCAGCAGCCGTGACGAAAAGCGGTAGCTCCGCTGCGCTGCGCGACCGCAGTCCAAGACGCTTCGCGTGGGTCACGCCGGCGAGGAAACGAACCTCCAGTGATTCGTTGGAGGTGTCGATTTGGGGACTAGACGGGCATGGTTGAATGATTGGGTTCAAGTCTAGTGGCCGGTAGTCGTTACTTGGTGCACTTCGAACAACCCAAATCGTCGAAACTACTCGCCCGCTCCAAAACCCTCGTTTTCCTGTCGACCGGAGATCGCTCCACCACTGGGAACTCAGAGCCACGTTTCGGAACGGACCGAGGCGCCCACTCCTAACAATCCCCAAAATGGACTCGATTCAGGAAGACTTGGAGAAATACCGGGCACGATTGCCGTGGCGCCGGTGCTCGTGTGGAGGGGTCTTGATTCCGTGCCAAGTGCGTCGCAAGTATCTCCTCGTTTGGAGCGTCGGCGGAATGGCGGTTTATGAGTGTCCGCTGTGTCCCCTTAAAATCGAGTTGGAGAGCTGGGGGGATCATGTCGCCCAGTTCGTCGGAATGGGTTTGTTTCTGTGGCTCGCGTCCTTGTTCCTGCTGCCTTGGGAATTCAAGCAGGGGGCACCGAACGGCATGGCGAGTTGGGTCATCGGAGGTTTTCTCTTCCTCGGGGGAATTGGTTCGGGTCTAACGGCCGTTTTTCAGATTCAGGACCGGTTTCGCCACCCAAGGATTCCGCGATCCACTGAGTCACGCTGATTCCACCAGACGTCGCGCCACCTGGGTAGGGATGGACCGATGGGCCGTCCCCGGTTGGCCGGCGAAGCCTGGCCGACTGGCATTTGCTGGTCAGCGTTGGCTGAACCGGGTGCGACTCCGTCTCCGCACGGGGCAATGGTTTCCCGCGGAGGACGCGGAGGGGAAAAGGCGGGTAAGGGGTAAGGGCGGAGGAAATTCTTCACTGCCCCATTCGTGCTTTCCTTACCGTGATTCCAGCGCGGTTGGAGGTTGTGAGTGATTCGACGCGTCATCAGCCGGGACGGAAAGCGGTAGCTACGCAGGCTTCGCTACCGCACTCCAAAAGGCTCGGCGGAGCGTCGCCCCACCTGGGAGCGCCGGCGTCTCGCCGGCCAGTGTCCGAAGATCGGGGGAGGCAGAGGGAAACGCCGGCGAGACGCCAGCGCTCCCAGTCAACCGAGCCTCGCTCTTCCTTCGCCCTTAGCCCGGGGCGGGTGGGGGGTGTGGGTGATTCGACGCGTCAGCAGCCGGGACGGAAAGCGGTAGTTCCGCAGACTGCGCTACCGCACTCCAAAGCGCTTCGCGGAGCGCCGCCTTACCGATTCAACGGGCCGGGGACTTCAGGTAGCGGATGAGGTCGGCGAGGTCGGAGGGTTGGAGGCCGGCTTCGAGGCCTTCGGGCATGAGGGAGGTGTTGGCGCTGGTGAGGGTGGTGAGCTCGGGACGGAGCAGGGTGCGGCTGCGTCCGTCGGCTTGGCGGAACACCAGACTGTTGCCCGTCTCGGCCGTGATGAGTCCGTAGAGTTCCTCGCCGTTGGCCAGGGTTCCCGTGTACGCGGTGAAGCCCGGCTCAATCGTGGCGTTCGGGTCCAGGATGGAAACCAACAGGCGTTCCGGCGCGTGGTCGACGACGGATTGCAGATTCGGCCCCAGGTCGGTGCCCACGTCGCCCAGCCGATGACACGAAGCGCAGAGCCTCCCAAACAGCGCGGCGCCCTTGGTGGAATCGCCGGGAAGAGTCAGCGCCGGGCGGAAGGCGGCCACGACCTCGGTGCGCGTTCCCGGAACGTCGGCATTTAGGATCGCGGCGGCTTCGCGAACCCGGGCGGAGCTGTGGCGCAGGAGACGATTGCGGTGCGCAGCGTCGAGCGTGTTGGGCGTGATCGGACCGGTCTTCAGGCGTTGGGCGAGTTCCCAGGCCCAAGGCTCGCGGCTGAGGCACTGGTCCAAGGCCAGTTGGCGCAGGGAGGGACTCAGGTACGGCCAGGCTTGTTCCAAGAGCGCGGGAACACGGGCGTCCCCGGTTTGGCCCAGCAAGCGCAGGGCGGTTTGCTGGACGTCGGACGCGTTTCGCGGGTTCAGCCACCCGACCAACTGAGGAACCACCTCGGCGGAACGTTCGGGCAGGCGGGCGAGCACTCCGGCGGCGGCGAGTCGGTCCGGCAACGGGTCGGCTTCGTTGGCCACCGTCTTTTGGGCGAAGGCTTCCAGGGTCTTGGAGCGGCCCAGCACCTGACTCAGGGCGTCGTCCTCAGCGGTCCATTGGGCGAGGGTTTGCTGACGGCGGGACAGCAAATCCAGCAGACGGCTGAAGGCGTGCAGTTGCGCGGCGGAGAAGCGGCCGTCGGAATCGGTCAGAACGGGTTGCAGGAGACGGGCGGCGGCGGCGCGTTGGGGTTGGCCGAGGGTGAGTTCGAGCAGAGGCGCGGACCAGGTGGTAAGGGCCGGTTCGCCCGCCTGAACCACGGCGTCCACCAAGGCTGGGGCGTGGGGAACTGCTGAGCTCAGGAGGGCGGCGGTCAAATAGGGATCTGCGGGTTGGGCCAGCGCCAGACGCCCGAGAGCGATGCCCGCTTCCGGGCTTTTCCATTCGCCCAGGGTGCAGGCCAGTTGCAGCCGAACTTTCAAATCCGGATCAGTCACCAAGGCGACGGTGGCTCGGACCACCTCCGGACGTTCCTGTCGTTCAGCCAGGCGCACGGACCAAGCGCGAACTCCGGGATGGGCATCGGCCAACCCCAGGAGCAGTTCCCGGTCGGTGAGGGCGTCGAGTCCGTCGAGGACAGCGAGGGCGTGCAGGCGGGCTAGGGGTGTCGGCGGTTGGGCGACCAGATTGCGGAGGAGCGGCACGGCGGCTGAGTCCTGACGCCAGAGCAGGATCATCTGGGCCTGATCGCGCAGCCAGCCGTTGGGCGAACCCAGGGTGGCGACCAGGTCGGCGAGCGGCAAACGGGCGGGCGGCGTCCAGCGGCGCGGCGGGCGATCCTGGGCAGACACCCGATAGATCCGGCCCCGTTCCTCGCCGAGTCGGTAATGGGGTAGCAAATCCGCCTGACCTTCCGGGGGCAGCCATTCCGGGTGTTCGATCATGTACCGGTACATGTCCACCACCCAGAGCGCGCCATCGGGTCCGGCGCGGGTCATCACTGGGCGGCACCAGCGATCCTCGCTCGCGAAGAAGTCGGGCGCGTTCCCGGGTTCGGCGCGGCGGGCGGCGAAGCTCACGCCGTCGTCGGTCATCTGGAAGTGTTGAACGAGATTGTGAAACGGTTCGCAGGTGAAGGCGTGGGTTTCGGGCGTGGCGCCGAAGAGCAGGTCATCGCGGTAGATCATCGCGGCGCAGGCGGACGTGAAGTGACCGGCTTCGTTGAAGCTGTGGAAGCGCTTCTCCGGGGCGCTCACGGCATACACCGGCGGATTGCGACCGCCCATCAGCTGACGCACCGGATCAGGCGCGGCGACATACGGATTGCGGCGCAGATACGGATCGGCCAGCACGTAGTGCCACAGCGGCCAGGAGTTCTGGACGCCGAACCAGTGTCCCCAGTTGTCCGGATTCCGGCCGAACTGGGACGGGCCGCTTTGCGGATCCAGTTCGCCGGTGTCGGGTCGAAAGCGGAAGTCGCGGCTGCCGATGGCGTACTCCTTCCCGGCGCGATGGGATTTGATTTTGGTGGCCGCGCCGTAGCCCCCGTGGTGGGAGCCGCTGGCGCAATACACCCAGTTGTCCAGGCCCCAGCGCAGACCATTCACGCGGAGTTGCTGATTGCCTTCGAGGAACCCCGAGAACAGGACTTCCCGGACATCGGCGCGACCATCGCCGGTGGTGTCGCGAAGGAACAAAATCTCGGGCGCGGCGGTTACCAGCACGCCGTCCCGCCAACTCAGAATGCCGGTGGGATACCGCAGTCCCTCGGCAAAGACGGTGGAACGATCGTAGCGACCATCGCCGTCGGAGTCTTCCAAGAGTCGGATGCGTCCGCCGGGTTGGCCGCGTCCGTCGAGTCCCAACGGATAGTCGATCATCTCCACCACCCAGAGCCTTCCCTGGGCATCCCAATCCAGCGCGACGGGCGACTGCACGATCGGTTCGGCGACGGCGAGATCCACGGTGAATCCAGCGGGCACATGAATGCGGCGCAGCGAGTCCTCCGGCGAGAGCGGCGTTGTGGCGGGTGGGCGGGGCGCGGCGGCTTGAGCCCGATTCGGCAATTCGCTGCGGCGAACGTGGTCGGCCACTTCGGTGGCGGTCAGCACGCGATCGTAAACGGCGAGTTCATCCAGCCGACCTTCGAACGGCGCGAAGCGATCATTGCGGCCGCCGAAGAACACGGTTTGGGTTCCGGCGGGCCAAGTGAGATCGGCTTCCCCACTGATCTCGGGCGTGGGCTGTCCGTTGAGATAAACCGTGACCCGGCGCTCGTCGCGAATCAGCACGACATGATTCCAAGTGAGCCAGGGAATTTCGGTCCGACCAACGAGCAGGGTGTTTCGTTCGTTGCCGTTGAAAAAGAACAGGCGACCGGGGAGATCGGCCCGATACGTGCCGCCCAAGCCCAGATGATCGCCGGCCGCTTGGGGATCGCCGTCGGCGCCCCGGGAGAACAGATATCCGGTCACCGGTCTGAGCTGCGGGTTCAATCCGTTCCAGAACCAGAACTCAACCGAGTAGGTCCGGCCCAGGGCAGGCAGAGCGGAAACGGTGCGGCCACCGGCGTAGTGCGCGGAACGATTGATGACGTCGCGGGTGAAGGCGTTGGGGACGTCGGGAGCGGGCGGCTGGAATCCGACGGTCCGGCTGGCGCCCGGCAGGAACAGCGCCACGCCGGGTTCGTGCTGGGCGTCCCGCTGATTCCCAGAGGCATCTTGGACCTGCGGGAAGACGGGATCCTCAAGGCGCCAATAGGCCAAAGGACGCGACGTCAGCACGGCTTCGGGATACGCTCCCACCGGCGTGGGGAAGGGGCGGCGAGGTTGTCCGGAAATTTCCTCCAGAAGGCTGAGCAACGTGTCGACGATCTTGGGCTCTGCCCCGACTTCGAGTCCGGCGGTGCGAGCGGGCCAGGTGGTGTAGCCGCCGAGCACGTGTTGTTCGGGCGGCGGGATGTAGCCTTCGGCGCCGTTGGCGAGTTCGATGTTGAAGGTGGTGGGAAACGGACTCTGGGCTTTGAGCTTCAGTCCGGTCAGTGCGTACACTTCATTCGGCAGGGCGGTGATGCCCAGATCGCCGATGCGCAGCGCCTGGAGTTTCAGTTCGGTTCGGGGTCGTTCGTGCAGGTAGATCGCTTCCAGGGCGTAGATTTCCGGAAGCGTGGCGGGGAGGCGTCCGGCGACGGTCGATGCCACCTTGCGCGCCCAAGCCAGGCGCGATGGATCGGGCGTGCGGTAGTTGAGTTCCAGTTTGCGTTCCGCGATGCCGAGCGGGACGTCGGAGCGGAACTGCAAACGCTGCCAGACCTTCGCGACGGATTCGGCCATCTCTCGGGCGTAGGTGTCGTAGCCGATGTCCCGGGCCGGGGCGCTGTAGTCCATCCACATCAGGTCGCCACTGGTGCCCTGCGACATGATGGCGACAAAGGGACTCTGCGCGGAGGCGTTGGGGGCGAGTTGAGTCGCCAGGTACTTGGCGAAGCGACCGTAGTAGTCTGAGGACAGCAGCGGGGAGCCGTAGTAGTGCTGCGAGTAGTTGGCGAGGATGGCGAGGGGTTGTCCGTCGAGCGTCTGCACGCCCAGAACGGACAGCCCGGGATCTACGGGACCGGAGGGGCCGACGGCGTCCGGGCTTTCGTGCCCGGGATGCATGTGGGCCTTCACCGTGGGTTCGCCAAAAGGGTCGGTGATGAGTTTGTCGGGCCGGCGAATCCAGCGGCGGTTGAAGGTGTGGGTCCAATCGTCCACGGAGCCCCAGCCGACGCGGGCGGGAACGGTTCGTTGAGCGGCGCCGATGATGGCTTCCGCAATCCAGGGTTCGAGGAACGCCGCGTAATTGGTGTCCATTCGCGATCCCAAGCAACCCATGGCGGACGGGGCGGAGTGCGTGTGGGTCGCGGAGACAAGCAGATGCTCGGTCGGAATTCCGGTGGCGCGACTGGCCTGTTCCTTGGCGCGATCGATGAGGTCTCGGGCGATCATGCAGGTGTCCACCACGGCCAGGACAATTCGCTGATTCCCATTCTCGAGCGCCAAGGCGCGAACGGTCAGCGGATCCACCGTGTTGGTGGCGGTTCGCTCGGTGAACATGGCGTTTACCAGGACCGGATACTGGGTCGGCGTGATGTCCACGACGTGGACCCCAGCGCGAAGTCCGGAGGTCTGAGCGAGTAGTGGGGCGGCGGCGGGAACGACGCAGATCAGCCAGAGTCCGATCCAGCGGAGCATGAGGGGAAACGGGAGCAGCATGAAGGTGGCACTCCTTTCCGCTGCCTGGACTTGGGAGGCAAGCGGCAAAGTGGGGAAAGGGGACAGCTGAAAGCTGAGAGGGTAGGGCGAGGTTACACCGAGCCGTTCGTGTCTCGGCGAAAGACGCGTCAGGAGTCCACGCCGGAACGGCTCCGCGGAGCGTCGCCCCACCGGAGGGCGGGTGGGGGTAGGGCGAGGTTACACCGAGCCGTTCGTGTCTCGGCGAAAAACGTGTCAGGAGTCCACGCTGGAACGGCTCCGCGGAGCGTCGCCCCACCGGGGGCGGGTGGGGGTAGGGCGAGGTTACACCGAGCCGTTCGTGTCTCGGCGAATGACGCGTCAGGAGTCCACGCCGGAACGGCTCCGCGGAGCGTCGCCCCACCGGAGGACGGGTGGGGGATGGAGACACTCAATGCGTCAGCAGCCGGGACGAAAAGCGGTAGCTACGCAGGCTTCGCTACCGCACTCCAAAGGGCTTGGCGGGACATTTACCTGGGATTTACAAATTCGGGGGAAATCCGCACACGGGCTTAATGGGACGGGCGTCTCTTGTGGGTGAAGCGCGACGACTTCGGTCGCCGCCAACGAAAACAAAAAACAAAAAACACAATTCTCCCATGAAACGCATCATTGCTTCCCTGGTCGTTACGGTCCTGACCGTCAGCAGCCTTAACCTCGTCGCCCAAGACTCCCAACGTCCGGCCGGACGTCGGGGCGGACCGCCGGTCGTCAGCGCTCTGGATTCCAACAAGGACGGCACTTTGGATGCCACCGAAATTGCCAATGCGTCGGCCGCTTTGTTGACGCTCGACAAGAACGGCGACGGCCAATTGACCTCGGACGAACTGATGCCGGCTCGGCCGGAAGGTCAGGGCGGCCCCGGCGGACCTGGCGGCAAACGCGGTGGACGTCCGGCGCCCCCGACGGAGTAAGTGAGTGGCTGAGATAACGGAGTGAAAACGAAAGCCCGGAGCGAACGGCTCCGGGCTTTCTGCGTTTTTGGGGAACCCTCGAGGGCGGGCGCCCTCGCGATTCTACAAAGGTTCCCGAGAGGCACCGGTTTCGTTGCGGTGCCCGGCCGGTCGGATGATTCACCGCCGGCGTTACGCCCCCACCCTGGTTACTGACATTGGGCGCAACGAGGGCGGCTCACCAAGCGATGGGATTGGGGCGACTCAGAAATCTTCACTGGGACAAGGACCGGCTCCACCAAGCCGACCCAACCCAGGGCGTTGAGCCAATGACGGACGGCGGGCGGCACCGGGGAAGGCGCGGGCCGGGGCCGGGGATGAAAAGGCCCGGATGGAAATCCGTACCGGGCCAAACGAAACTCCAGGCGGGACAAAAGGTTTAGGAATTTCATGAGTTCAATGGTCGAGGATGAAACGAAGCGGTTCGTGATGGAATGACGGGGACGTTTCGGGGGACTCAGTGCTGGTGCGAAATCAATGTGCGTGAAGTCGAGGGAGCGGCCGTACTCGGTGCGTTTCTCTTCGGGCTTCGGAACCAAGCTGACGCAAAAATTACAGGCGTCAACTTGGGGGTTGTTGCGGCGGCCACAATTTTGATCGGCACGGAGATTCTGAAGTTTTACCGCTGCTTTACAGAAAACTCACGGCGGCGCACGAAGGCTTAACAGAGCGGGCGTCTCTTGATGGTGAAGCGCGACGGTGACGTTCACCGGCGCCACCGAAACGAAACAAAACATCAAAAGAATCCCAGTTATGAAAACTCTTCGAACCTCTCTTTGCGTCGCCCTGCTCAGCTTGATTCCGGTGACGCTCACCGCCCAGGATTCGTCCACGGGACGGCCGCCGGGTCGTCCGGCTCCTCCGATCATGGCCGCTCTGGACGCCAATCAGGACGGCGTGGTGGATGGCACTGAGATCGCCAATGCCGCCAATGCGCTCCTGACGCTGGATCAGAATGGCGACGTACAATTGACCCAGGACGAGCTACGCCCGGCGGGTGGTCACGGTGGACCTGGAAAGGGTGGTAAACGTGGGCCTCGTCCGGCTCCTGACGCCGAGTGAGTCTTTCTTACTTTGGGCGTGGAAATGCAAAGGCCCGGAGCCCTCGGCTCCGGGCCTTAATCTTTTCTCAGTAAAGGCGTCGTCTGGATTGGCTTGTGCGAAGGGCGGGCAGGGTCCGGTCGACCGATATCAAGTCGCTGGCGGAAGCCTTGGAAGCCTTGGAGTGCTGGTCAAAGGACCCTAATGAGGAGAATTATCCTGGGCGGGTGATTTTGGGAGCTGGCTTTGATTTGCATTTTGGGCGATCCGGGCTAACGAAAAGCGGTTATGTCAACGAGTCACCATCCAATCCAGGTTCGATCACCCTTTGGGGCGATGACGGCATATTGCGCATGACTGCTGACACGGGCTCTTCAGGCCATTCCGGGGGCGGAGGACATCCGGAACCACATCACCGCTTTTTCGAGCTGCTCCGACCCGAGCGAGCGGATGTCGTGGTGATTATTCTTTTTTCGATCATTAGCGGCGTCTTGCTGCTGGCCACGCCGTTGGCGGTAGACGCGGTGGTGAATAACATCGCCTTCGGAGGGCAGGAACGAGTCTACGTACAGGCGTTGGTGGTACTCTCGATCGCGTTGTTTGCGTTTCTGGCCCTGTTGGCGGCTCTCCGCGCTGCCCAACACTACGTGATGGAGATTATCCAGCGCCGAATCTTCCTCCGATTTACTGCGGATTTGGCCTATCGGCTTCCCCGGACGGAAACGGTCGCTTTGGAACGGACGTTGGGACCGGAGTTGGTGAATCGTTTTTTTGAAGTGATTACCGTGCAGAAGGGGAGTTCGCACCTTTTGCTGGAGGGCATTAACGTTATTTTGGCGGCGTTTATCGGTCTTCTGGTTCTCGGGTTTTACCATCCGTTCCTGTTGGCGTTTGATTTGGTTCTGATCGTCGCCTTGGCGTTTGTGATCTTTGTGATGGGACGGGGCGCAGTCCGGACCAGCATTCGGGAATCGTACGCCAAGCACGCTGTGGCGGGTTGGTTGGAGCAAATCGTCCTTTTTCCCCTCCTGTTCAAAAACCAGGGGGCGGCGGAATTGGCACTCCGTCGCGCCGACCTCCTCGGTCGCGAGTATCTTGACGCGCGCCGTGCGCATTTCCGGGTGTTGCTGCCGCAAATTTGCGGCTTGCTGACGCTGCAAGCACTAGCGAGTGCCTCCTTGCTGACCATTGGCGGCGCATTGGTATTGAGGGGGGAGCTAACCCTCGGGCAATTGGTCGCCAGCGAACTGATTGTCGGGGCGACTTTGGCGTCGGTCGCGAAGTTCGGGAAGCATTTGGAGAGTTGGTACGATGCCATGGCGGCGGTCGACAAACTGGGCTATCTGGCTGATTTACCCATCGAACGGGAACACGGTGAGCTGCCCACCAATAAGTCCGGTCCGGTTGAGGTGGAACTCCGAGATTTATCCTTTGGCTACTATCCCAACCGTCCGTTGATCCAGGGTCTTTCGCTGAAGTTTCGTCCGGGGGGGCGCGTCGCGGTTGTCGCTGCCGCGGGGTCGGGGGCCAGCACCTTGCTGGACATCCTATACGGCTTGCGGTTGCCACAGCAGGGCATGGTGTTGATCGATGGACTTGATGTCCGCCACTGGGATCTGAACGCCCTCCGTCAGCAGGTTTCCCTGGTACGCGGGGTCGACATCGTCGATGGGACGATCGCGGAGAATGTTCGATTGGGGCGGGAGGACGTCAGTTTCGACGATGTTCGTCGCGCTTTGGAGTGTGTTGGACTGATCGAGGCGGTGTCCAAGTTTCCGGACGGTTTGGACACCCGGCTTCGGCCTGGCGGCAGGCCTCTTTCCAGCACTCAGCGAATCCGGTTGGTGTTGGCGCGGGCGATCATTGGGAAGCCTCGGCTGTTGTTGTTGGACGAGCTTTTGGAGGGGCTCGATCCGCAGACGGTTTTGGAATTGGAGCACTACCTATTCGAACCTTCGAATCCATGGACCCTGGTGTTGGTCACCCGCGACCCTGAACTGGTCAAACACTGCGACGAAGTCGTCACGTTGACCGCTCTCCAATCCAGTCAAACCCCGGGCAACAACTCCTCCGCCGAGTTATGAATCCTGCCACGACTACCTCGCACCACTCGGGACACACGGTGGCCTCGGCAATGCCGATGCTTGATCAGCGTGCCCATTTGCCGGTGCTGGAGATGACCAAATGCCCGAACCGCTTGCGCTGGTTCAGTCGCCTGTTGTTTGGGGCTTTCCTGGGTCTGATACTGGGTCTGGTCTTCCTGCCTTGGCAGCAGTTCGTGCAGGGCGCCGGCAGTGTCGTCGCATACGATCCTTTGGACCGCAGCATCACCGTCGAAGCACCGCTTCCCGGTCGGGTCCGGCGGGCGTACGTCGTGGAAGGGCAAGCAGTGAAGAAAGGCGAAGTGCTTTTTGAGCTGGCCGATAACGATCCAAATTTGCTGGCCAATCTGCAGATCCAGCGCGAGGCCGCCAATTCGCGGCGGGATGCGGCCAACCAGCGGGTTGGTTCCTTGGCGGCCCAGTTGACCGAATTGGAACGAGCACTTCCACTTGCCGTTGAGGCGGCACAAACGCGACTGGACGCGGCCAAATTTGCTTCGACTACCGCCCAATTGCACTACGAGCGAATCAAATCGTTGTTCGAAAACGAGCGCGGATTGGCGTCGCAGCGTGATTTCGAACTGGCGACGCTGGAGCGGGATCGCGCCTCCGCCGAGTTGGTTCGAGCTGAAGCCGAGTTGAAGCGGGCGTCGGTTGATATGCGAACCATGCTCAATGGCGTGCTCGCGCAGCGCGATTCGGCCAAAGCCGACGTGGCCGCTGCTGAGCAGTCTTTGACCACGATGGATATTCAGATCAGCCAGAATCAGATGCAGCGCGTGACAGCTCCGCGAGATGGAATCGTTTTCCGAGTTCAGGCAACTGAAGGAACCTATCTGCGTGCTGGTTCGCCTCTTTGCACGGTGATACCCGAGACGGACAATCGTATGGTGGAACTTCTGCTCGATGGCAACGACATGCCTTTGGTGCAGGCGAGGGAAATGGATGAGCAGGGGAAGGTGACCCAGCCGGGCAGCCCGGTCCGTTTACAGTTTGAGGGATGGCCTGCCATTCAGTTCATCGGATGGCCGAGCGCGGCGATCGGCACGTTTGGGGGCGAAGTGGTGTTGGTCGATCCGACCGATAACGGCAAAGGCAAATTTCGGGTTCTCGTGGCGGAGAAGCCGGATGTGATTGGAAGGGGCACGGGTGAACCGCGCGTGATCAACTGGCCCAGCTCGCGCTGGTTGCGCCAGGGCGTGCGAGCCAATGGCTGGGTGCTGCTCCAGCGGGTGCCGTTGTGGTATGAAGTTTGGCGTCAGTTGAACGGCTTCCCGCCTGCTCTGACCGACGAAGCGCTCGGCGAAACGGGAGCCAAAAAGTGAGGTGGCTATGATCTGTCCTCTCCTTAGGTCATTCGGGCGGCATGCTCGCGGATTGTTCCTGACGTACCTGTTGATCGGGTCCCTCCGCGCCGAAACCAACGAGTTTCCTCGCTCGACGCTCCAGCTGGGTCAGGTGTTGTCGTCGATCACGAATCAGTATCCACCGCTTCTGGCCGCGCTGATTGAGCGGGACATTGCGGCGGGTCGGTTACGGAGCGCCGAAGGTACCTTTGACTTCAATGTGTTTGCCCGCCTGTTTGGCACACCGGCAGGCTATTATCAGAGCGGAACCGTAGACACCGGCTTTGAGCAATTCACGGGCATCTGGGGCAGCACGGTTTTTGGCGGTTACCGGCTCACGCGCGGCGACGTGTTGCCAGATTACTACAACAATCGGACCGAAGGCGGTGGTGAGATTCGCTTTGGGTTGCGCGTCCCCTTGCTCCGGGACGGGGCCATCGACCGCCGCCGCGCGGCAGTGCTCAAGGCGCGGTTGGACAAGGAACTGGCGGATCCCTTTATTCAACGCCAGCAACTCGACTTCATTCGCGCGGGTACGGTGGCTTATTACAACTGGCAAGCGGCGGGGGAACGTCTGCGGGTGATCGAAGGCTTGTTCCGCATCGCCAATGAACGCACCAGCGCCCTCACCAATCAGGTGAGCTCCGGCTTGTTGCCGCGCATCGTGCTGACCGACAACCAACGTCTCGTCGTCGCCCGACAACTGGGGGTGGTGCAGGCTCGGCGGCGCTTTGAAGCAGCTTCCCTGGCCCTTTCGCTGTTCTACCGGACGCCCGATGACGAGCCGGTTGTGGCTCAGCGCGATCAGTTACCCCCGGAGTTCCCCGAGGTCAGTGGCTCGGTTGAGCCGAAAATCGATATTGCCCTGGAACTGGCGGTTCAGAATCGTCCCGAGATCGTTCGTCTCGAACTCGCGTCCAAGAAGCTCGCCGTGGACCGTCGTCTGGCTAAGAACCAATTGCGTCCCAACCTGGATGCCGGTGCTGTGGCAAGTCAGGACTTCGGGGAGAACATTTATCCCGACAAAGAACCGTTTGAACTTCAGGCCGGCCTGGAGTTTCGCATGCCCCTCCAGCGAAACGAGGCGAAGGGGCGATTGGCCGAAATCGAAGGGCAGATCGAACAGTTGTCCAACGAACAGCGAATGGCCCAGGACCGAATTCGCAACGAGACGCGCGATGCCTATTCTGCTTTGACGGCCGCGCACGAACAGACCCAACAAGCGAAGCTGAACGTCGAACTCGCCCGGGAACTTCAAGCCGGTGAAGAGGAACGATTCCGCCGCGGGGCCTCGGATCTGTTGGCCCTGCAATTGCGGGAGCAGGCCTTGTTCGACGCCCAGATTATGGAGGTGGACGCTTACACCGAGTATTTCCGTGCATTGGCCGATTATCGCGCGGCCACGGCTGCTGATCTCGCGTCCATCGCTCTCCCGACGGCGATGAACGTGAGTGGACGCTGAGGCAGACTCGACTCCTCCGGGGAGCTTCGGCCCCCTTGGTTGACCGTCTCCGGGACTCTATGCCCGCGCTGGAGCCTAAACAGGTGCTTGAGCCAACGACTGGGATGTTCTCATGATTTCGCGGTTATGGGTGATTACATTGATCGGACGCTGGCGGTGCTGAAGTCCAAGAAGGCCCCAACGGTCAAGTGGCAGGCTCTTCTGAAGGTCTGCCGCACGAGCAAAAAGAGTGAACTCTGGGAGAGTCTTCCGGAGGCGAAGCTCGAGACGGACATCCGGGCCGCCCACCAATAGTTGGTGGCGGAACTGGGCCGGATGCCCCGGGCCAACGCGATTTGCCTGGGATTGGACACGCTCAACATGGTGGGCCGGGGAGCCTTCAACGTGGGGATCAGTGGCGGAACGAAGGCGGAGTTATCCGAGGACGATCTGGGTTGGGCGTACTCCTGCACCAAGCGCGGGAAGCCTCATTTGATCAAGGGCCTCGCGGCTCTTCGCAGAGTTTATGCCGCTCGGCGATGGGAAGAGGTGACCGAACACGCCGACTATCTGGTACCGTTGGCCTACTCTGGACTGGTTCTCTCGGAAGCTGCCGCGATGGTGGTCCGGCCGAAGCCCCTCATGATGGCCTGGGGCTTTCATGATGGTGACCTGTTCTTGCTGGGCACGATGGCGGACGGTGTGTTCGTGCGGAAGTTCACCGTGCCGGAGGCGTGATGGTTTGCATCACCGCCATTCACTACAATCGCCAGGAAGTCTTCACGCTGCAGTTCCTGACCCACGCGGATTACGACAAGGACACCTGGAAAAACACGCTAAGAAACTCCATCGGCTGACCGATCTCCCTTCTCCCCTGAAATCCGCCGACGAACTACGGCTGATGCGCTGGTTTAAGCAAGGCGATGGGCCAGCGGGATTCAATTTCGGCGATGGCCGCGTTCAAGCGGGCTTGCGGGGAACCGCGGAGCAGTTTCCAGGGGACCGTTCCTGATTTCAGCGCATCCTCGAACCAGCCATGCATGCGATGACGGAGGTGTTCGCCATCGCGAAGACCGTCCTGGACGAACGGGATTTCATCGCCGGTGAGCAGGTACAGATCAGTCCGTCCGCGGTGCGCCACGCCGGCCACCGCCGGGGAGTCGAATCCCAGGTAACGCCGATGCCATAGCGTCGTCGCAAACGCATTGGTATCGCCGATGACCAGTCGGCTAGCCGCGCGGGCAGCGAAGTTCTCTCGCCGCTGTTGTTCCTCGGCGATGTGGACAAACTCTTCCGTGGTCCAGTGGGTGTCGCCTTGAGCCTGTTTTCGTGCTGAGTATGCCCGACCGTATTCGGGGACCCAGACGGTTTGGTAGTGTCGGGCCAGGGCTTCGGAAAGCGTGGTGGTGCCAGTGGATTCCGCGCCCACAACCACGATCCGGAGCGCGTACCAGGCCCGTACGGGTGGGGACAGGAATTCCCAGTTTCGCCAGGGACTCGCGCGGATGGCGGTCCCTGAGCACGGGACAGCCTGTCGGGCGGGATCGACGCGGATGTGGCGGCAGCCCAGACAGGTGGCGTACCGGTCTCCGTAGTCTTCGGACGTGAACACGGCATCCGGCGCCCGACCCAGCCACTGACGCGTGAGGTCGGCCCAGAGCTGCGAGTCGTCCGAGGGGTAGATGTCGTCAATCAGCCGCACCTCGACGGTGGGGAAAAGTTCCTGGAGCCACGCGCGCCGGAGTTGGCCATCGGGAGCTTCACCCGCGCGACCGCAGACGATGACCACCACCTGAGAGCAGTGGCGAAGCGCGGTCTGAATGACCGACTCGTGGCCGCGGTGGGGTGGGTAAAACTTCCCGATTACGAGGCCGAGGGAGAGTTGAGGGAGCGGTTCCATTGAGTTCGCCACGAGCGGTAGCCGATCACGCACATCAGGAGAAACACGCCGTAGAGCAGAGCGGTGAGGGGAAGTTGGCGACTTAGATATAGCGGTATGTAGATCAGGTCGGCCAGGATCCAGAAGAACCAATTCTCCAGGCGTTTCTGGCAGAGCAAATACTGGGCACCGAGGCTCAGCGCGGTGGTGATGGCGTCACCCCACGGCGCGGCTCCATTCACCGCGAGGAGCACGGTGCGCAGCAGCCAGGTCACGGAGGGAATCAGGATCAGCAGCGCCAGCCATTCGGACGGTGTCGTTCGGCTGATCGTGAGTCGGGATTGCTCCGGGCCGCCCCGGAGCCAGCGCCACCAACCCCAGACGCCCAAGCCGAAGTAAATCACCTGGAGTCCCATGTCGGCGTAAAGCCGGCTTTGCCAGAACAACACCCCGAACACGACGTTGTTGGCGAGGCCGACCGGCCAGTTGGCGAGATGTTCGCGGACCACCAGCCAGACACAGACTCCGCCCGAGACAAACCCCAGGGATTCGGTGAGTGAGATGGACCAAACGCGGGTCAGCGACGCCCCCAGCAGTAGCACCGATACAGCGAACATCAGCGCCCATTCGCGCGGGGCGACTGGCGAAGGCGGCGAAGACATCCGAGTCAGTTTGAGCGGGTCGTTCGAAGGGTGTCGAACGGAGATTCCGAGCGGATCCAGAACGAGTGAACTACGGCTGATGCGCCGCCTTCAGCAGGTCGACCACTGTCTTGACCGGGTTGAAGGTCTCCAAGGGCACCTCGACGAAGACGGTCTTCCAGTGGGCCATGGCGCCGTTCCAGAGGCCGGGCAGTTCCAGCGCTTGCAAGGGTCGGCCGTTAAAGCTCTTTTGTGACAGGAAGACCGCCTTGGGATCGCGGAACTCGGCGAGGTCAAACGGTCGGTCTTGGGCGTCGGTGAGACGACAGGCGAGGTCCACCGGATTGAAGTGGGTGCTGGCGTTGAAGAGGGCTTTTTGGCTCGGGTCCTTCAGGTTCACCTGCGCGCTTTCGACAATCTGTAACCGGCCATCCACCCAGAAGGGGCCGCCGCCCGGTTCGCCGGTGTTGGGGACCACGCCAGCGACGCGGACGGGACAATCCTGCGGGCCGAGTTCGTGTAGCAGACCGAGCAGGATGCGCTTCCACCGCAGGGCGACGGGCCACATTCGGGGATGGGCGATGTTGTCGATGTTCTTGAGGATGACGTGTCCGTGTCCGCCCTGGACCAGCGCTTGCAAATTGTGCAGTAGCGCGCCGTGTCCGCCGGGACGGAACACCAGTCGACCGTGGGTGTCGCGGAAGGGCGAACCATCGGCTTCAGCGGCCAGCGTGTCCGTGCTCGGGGACTGTTCGCTCAGGCTCGTCGGCAAAGGCAGGCCAAGCGCCGCCAACTGGGTTTCAAAGCCGGAGCGATGTTCCGTGGAAACCGTGAAGTGCGCGTGGCGGGTGCCCAGTTCGAGGCCTTCGCGCAGCTGTTCCTCGAGCGAGGTGCGCACCTGACCGTCGATGCGGTGAAACGCCAGCAGGGCTTTGGGCAGACTGGCGTAGTTGAGTCCAGGGGCGTGGAGCAGGGCGGTGAGCGCGTTCCGCCACTGATCCGAATTCAGCAGCGCGGCAAAGGCTTCGTTGGAAGCGACGCCGGCGGCCTTTTTCCAGGCCTCGTAGAAGGCGAAGTGCTCGGCTCGGGTCAGGGTCTCTGCCACCGCACCTTCCGGCCGGCCGCTGGAGCCCGACTGGGCCGCCAGCAGATCCTTGAACATGCGCGTCGCGGCACCGGAAGCCGGGACCATTTTGGTGACCTTGCCCTGATCCAGCAGGGACCGACCGAGTTGTTCGTACTTGGACTGGTCGGCGTCGCTGAGGCGCAGGATGCCATCGCCCACGAGGGCCGGTCGATCCAACCGGGCCGGAGCGGGGGGCTCTCGGAACAATCCGAGTTGGCGCTCGGCTTCGGATGGGGTGATCCCGCGGAGGTTGAGGTCTTGGAGGTCTTGGGCGGTCAGCATGATCGTGTCGGGAGCTTGGGAAGTTCGTTCGAGGCAGGGTCGTGCCAGTGGTTAGACGAGGGCAAGAGACGGCCCCGAGGCAAGGTTGATTATCAAAGGAGCCCCCCGTCGGAGACTTTGCGAAGCAGACGAACCGCGAATGAACGCGAATGAACGCGAATCGAGACTGGAGTTTGCCCCGAAAAAAAATCGGCGTTCATCGGTGCTTAATCTGCGGTTAACCCCTCCCCGGCCCGACGGCAGTTGGGAACCGCAGATTAAGCGGATTAAGCGCAGATTCTGGTTTCGTTTGCAGAGCCGAAAAAGCGGACCAAGCCCAGCACTCAACAACGCTCAGCCCAAAAGCCGAGGTGTTTCTGGTTGCGTCAGGGCTTGGGGTCGTAGTTGAGCCACGGACCCAGCCAGCGCTCCATTTCGGCGACAGGCCGGGACTTGCGACGCGCGAGGTCGGAGACTTGGTCGACGCCGAGTTTGCCGACCGCAAAGTACTTGGCGTCGGGATGCGCGAAGTAGAGTCCGCTCACGCTACTGCCTGGCCACATGGCGAAGTTCTCGGTGAGCTTGATGCCGGCGCGGCGATCCACATCCAGCAGTTTCCAGAGCGTTTCCTTTTCCGTGTGATCGGGGCTGGCTGGGTAACCGGCCGCTGGTCGAATGCCGCGGTAGCGTTCCTCCACCAGATCTTCCGGGGTCAGGTTCTCAGTCTGGCCGAAGCCCCAATCGATCCGGGCCTGCCGATGCAGAAACTCGGCGAAGGCTTCGGCGAGACGGTCGGCCAGCGCCTCGGCCATGATGGCGTTGTAGTCGTCGTGCTGCGCCTTGTAGTTTTTGACCACGGTCTCCAGGCCGAATCCGGTGGTGACCGCAAAGGCTCCCAGGTAATCGCAGGTCGGCGAGGAAGCGTCCGCCACGTAATCGGCGAGACACCAGTTCGGGGAGTTGTCACCCTTCTCGATTTGCTGACGCAGGAAATGGAAGGTGGTGAGCACTTCGCGGCGGTCGGGACCGGTGAAGAGTCGGACGTCATCGCCGTCACGGGCGGCCGGGAAGAATCCGTACACGCCACGGGGTTGGAGTACCTTCTCGCGCACGAACCGGGTGAGCAGGGCTTGGGCATCGGCGAAGAGTTTGCGTGCCTCTTCGCCGTGTTTCTCGTGCTGCAGGATGGCCGGGTAGCGTCCGCGCAGTTCCCAGGTGTGGAAGAAGGGCGACCAATCAATGAGCGGCACCAAGTCCTCTAGGGATACGGTGAGATAACGCTGGCCGCTGGGCGGCGCGCTGCCGGGCGGAATCACCTGGCAGAGACCGGAGAATTTGGGTTGCGGCAACTCACCGTAGGAGAGCCGGGGCCCGTTGGCCCGAGCCGCCTCCAGACTCAGCAGGCGCACCGCCTGACCAGAGTGCTGGATCCGGACCCGCTCGTATTCGTCGCGCAGCTGCTGAACGAATTCGGGTTTCTGTTCGGTGCTCAGCAGACTGCTCGCCACCGGCACGGCCCGGCTCGCGTCGAGCACGTGAATCACCGGCTCCGAGTAATGCTGGGCAATTTTCACCGCGGTGTGGGCCTTGCTGGTCGTGGCCCCACCGATCAGCAACGGAACCTTGAAGCCCGTCCGTTCCATCTCCCGGGCAACGTGCACCATCTCGTCCAGGGACGGGGTGATCAGTCCGCTCAGACCAATGATATCTGCGTTCTCGGCTCGAGCGCGTTCGAGAATCTTTTCGCAGGGCACCATGACGCCCATGTCGATGACCTCATAGTTGTTACAGGCCAGCACCACGCCGACGATGTTCTTACCGATGTCGTGGACGTCGCCCTTGACCGTGGCGAGCACGATCTTGCCCTGCGCTTTGACCGCGTGACCGGCGGCGGCGAGGGCAGCTTTCTCGGCTTCCATGAAGGGCGTGAGATACGCCACCGCCTTCTTCATGACCCGGGCGGATTTGACCACCTGGGGAAGGAACATTTTGCCGGCGCCGAAGAGGTCGCCGACGATGCTCATACCTGCCATCAAGGGGCCTTCGATCACCAGCAGCGGTTTGCCGAGTTTCGCTCGGGCTTCCTCGGTATCGGTGTCGATGTAGGTGTCGATGCCCTTGACCAGGGCGTGGGCGAGGCGGTCCTCGACCGGGCCCTTGCGCCATTCTTCTTCCTTCTTGGCGGTCGCCTCAGATTTGCCACCGCTGGCTGCTTTGAGTTCCTCGCCCAGGGTCACGAGTCGTTCGGTGGCATCGGGACGCCGATTCAGCAGGACATCTTCGACCCGCTCTTTCAGTTCGGGCTCGATTTGTTCGTACACCTCGAGCATGCCGGCGTTGACGATGCCCATGTCCATGCCGGCGCGGATCGCGTGAAAGAGAAACGCGCTGTGCATGGCCTCGCGGACGGGGTTATTGCCGCGGAAGCCAAAGGAGACGTTGGAGACGCCGCCGCTGACCTTGGCGTGGGGCAGGTGGGACTTGATCCAGCGAGTGGCCTCGATGAAGTCCACCGCGTAGTTGTTGTGTTCTTCGATACCGGTGCCGACGGTGAGAATGTTGGGATCGAAGATGATGTCCTCCGGCGGGAAACCGACCTCGTCCACCAGGATGCGGTAGGCACGTTCGCAGATGCGGACCTTGTCGGCGAAGGTGGCAGCCTGGCCCTGTTCGTCGAAGGCCATGACGACTACGGCGGCGCCGTACTTGAGGACCTTACCGGCGTGTTCCCGGAATTTGGCTTCCCCTTCCTTGAGGGAGATCGAGTTGACGATCCCTTTTCCCTGAAGGCATTTCAGTCCGGCTTCGATGACCTCCCACTTGGAGGAATCGACCATGAGCGGGACCTTGGCCACCTCGGGTTCGCTGGCCAGTAACTGCAGGAACCGGCTCATGGCGGCGACCCCGTCGATCATGCCTTCGTCCATGCAGACGTCGATGACGTTGGCGCCGTTCTCGACCTGCTGCCGGGCGATGGCGACGGCCTCTTCGTATTTCCCTTCCTTGATCAGCTTGGCGAATTTGGGCGATCCCGCGACGTTGGTTCGCTCGCCAATCATCATGAACTGACCAATTTGCTGGGTGAACGGCTGGGAACCGGAAAGCCGCAGCGGTTTGATGGGTTCGGCGGCCGGGGTGCTGGTTCCGGGCAGGCCCCCGAGGCGTTCGGTACCGCGTTCCGCCGGGGCCAGTTCCCGAGGATGGCGGTGGGCCAGCGAACGCGCGATGGCGGCGATGTGATCCGGTGTGTTGCCGCAGCAGCCGCCGGCAATATTGATCAGTCCGCCTTGGGCAAATTCCCCGAGGAATCGGCCCATATCTTCGGGCTGGAGATCGAATCCAGTCGGCGAAAGCGGATTCGGCAGGCCGGCATTGGGATAGCAGGAAATGGCGGCGGTCGAGCGCTGGGAAAGTTCCTCCAGGAAGGGACGCATTAGGTCCGGGCCGAGGGAACAGTTGAGCCCCACCGAGATCGGCTTCACGTGTTTCACGGCGTTCCAGAAGGCTTCGACGGTCTGCGCGGAAATCATGGTTTCCCCACCGCGACCCACGGCGGCGGAAATCATGATCGGCAGGCGAACGTTGTCTTCGGCGAAGACTTCCTGGATGGCCACCAGGGCGGCTTTGGCATTGAGCGAGTCGAAAATAGTCTCGACCAACAGCACGTCGGACCCGCCGCGAATCAGGGCCCGGATTTGACCCAAATAGGCCTTTTTTACCTGATCAAAGGTCACCACCCGAAAGCCGGCGTCATCAGCATCGGGTGAGTTGGACAAGGAGACGGTCAGCGGCCCGATGGCTCCGGCAACGAACCGGGGTTGACCGGTCTTGTTGGCGATGCGATCGGCCCATTCCCGGCACTGGCGGGCGGACTGCTCGTTGATCTCCCAGGCCAAGTCATTCAGGTACGGATCCTCGATGATTTTCTGGTAGAACTCTGGATCCTTCCGGCCGCCGTGTTCCCGGGGATCGTCCACAAAGAACTCGCTCTGACCGATGCTGGTGGCGGAGAACGTATTGGTCTCGATGAGGTCAGCGCCCGCCTCGAGGAACCGCCGGTGGATGTCGCAGATCATCTCCGGTTGGGTGAGGGAGAAGAGGTCACCGTTGTTGAGCAGATCCTTCCGGGAGTTAGCAAACCGTTGGCCCCGAATGTCCGCCTCCGTCTTGCCATACGAGCGAATCGTCGTGCCCATGGCGCCATCAATGATGACAATGCGCCGGTCCAGCAGACGGATCAGTTCGCTGCCCCGCGTTGGCGCCGAGGTGGCTTCAACCGTGTTCGACATGCCGCGAGGCTAACGAACACACCAAACGGCTCAAGTTTCAAATCAACGCATCGGGATGTTTTGATTTCAAATCTTCCTTTCCGGGAAATGGCCGCGAGAAGTCACTCGAGCGTCATGAGTCTGTAACGTGCCAAGCGTTGGATGATCCCATGGGAACGGGATCCTTCAACCAAGCGGCAAAGAACGCGGCCATTCCGGCGGATTTGGCGGAGTGGCTCGGAGCGGTTCGACTGACCCATTTCGCGCTCGAAGCGGTGCAGGGGGTCGATGCTCCTTTGACGGAGTTCCGATTGGCGCCGGATCGGCCCGGGCACGGATTTCGGATGCTCCTGACCCTGCTGACGTATGCCTATGCGCGGGGAGCGGCGGGTTCGGAGGAGATTCAGGAACGGTGCCGGACTGATTTGGACTTCCGATATTTGTCGACGGCGGAGTTTCCGGATACAGCAACCTTGCGGCGATTTCGGCAGCGGGAGTGGGCGCGGCTGCAGGTATCCTTGGCTGGGTTGCTCCGATTGGCAGTCAGCGGTCCCGGGGAAGAAACGGACTTTGATGCGGAGTTGGAGGCGGCCCGGCGTTTGGAAGCGGCCGCGGCGGCGGACAGCTTGGCGTTGGATTGCTGAAAGCAAACCAAGCCGGGGGACAGGTACGCATTGCGTCCTCAAACCTGTCTGCACTTCTACCGAGTTGGATTCCTTGGTTTTTCTCTCAACCCTCAACTTTCAACTCTCAACTGGTTTGTGGGTAGGCCGGAGTGGGGTGAATTTTGGGGAGAGTCACCCAAACGCTCCGATTCTCCGACAAACGCTTGCCGCTCTCGGCCGCGATTTCTAGTTTGCGCTCGCGATGAAGCGACGTGTTGCGGTGGTCTCGGGTCTGTGTCTGGCGCTGTGGTGGCCGCTCCAGGGGCAGGTGGATGTCGAGGATGTCCGGCGGTTAAACGGCACAGTGGAGGCCTTGACCGAAGGGCAGGAAAGCATGCGCCGTCAACTTCAGGAGTTGCGGGAGGCAGTTGTCCAATTGCGCCAGGAAAACACCCAACTAAAGCAGCAGCTTCTGAATAGCGGGGAATTTGTCACCCGGGACCAACTCAAGGAACTGGTGAAGTCGATCCAGTTGGTCGACGAAAAGCGAGCCGCCGATGCCGACTTTGTGCGACGTCAGCTCGAGGATATCGCCCGGGACATCAACAAAACCTTGGCGGCCCCGCCGCCGGAGAAGGCCAAGCCGGCACCCCGTACTCCCACGGTTCCTCCAGAGGCCGTTGCCAACCTCCCGGACAAGCAATACGTCCACAAAGTGGGATCGGGCGAGACCTTGGGCGCCATCATAGCCGCCTACAACAAGGAGTACGGCCTGAAGGTCAAAGTGTCCGATGTCCTGGCCGCCAATCCCACCCTGAAGGATCCCAAGCGCATCCGGGTGGGGCAGGAACTCAATATTCCCGCGGTGAAATAACGGACGGCGATCCCGCCGACGATTCGGTCAGAACATTCGCCGTTGGAGCACCCGGGTGCCGGCAATGAGATCGTGTAGGGCTCGCTTTTCAGGGTGAAAGGCGATCATCACGTAGCCAGCTCCAAAAGTGAGTAGCGTGACCAGTTCCGCCAGATAGCGGGCAGCCGCCTGACCGTATCCAAGCTTTGTTCCATCTTCCCGGACAACCCTCAGACCCAACAGCTGTTTGCCCGGGGTCGCTCCGCGGCGTCCGAGAAAAAAAGTGTTATACGCCAAAGCTAGAGGAAGACTGATAGCAAGGGAGATGAGGAAGAACCGCGCGAGCAGATCGTAGTCCGGCGAGGGCGACTGAAGTTCCGTCCGGGCCGCTTCCTGCAGCTTTCCCAGGGGTTCGGTCCACGGAAGGGTCAGCAGGGTCAAGAGGGCCTGAAGAATCACCCAATCGAGAATGTAGGCCCCCAACCGGATCCAGAAGCCCGCGGGGGCCGTGTCAGCGTTGGGGGCTGGGTTCGAAGCGGGGACGGTATCAGAGCGCAGTGGCGGTGGGGCAGGCGGGGCCGGCGTGAAGGTCGGCAAATCCCACTTGAGTTCGTCCCAGCCGCCCGCGGGCTGCCAGCGCTGTTCATCGCTGCGCCAGACTGGGGTGCCGGCGGCGACGCGGCCATCTTCACACCATTGCCTGATTTCCTCCAAAGTTACGGGTCCGTATTCCCGTCCATCTCCGCCGATGATTTTGTATTCCGACGCCATGAAGCGCGGGTGCATAGGCTCGAATGCCGACAATCGCAAACCAAAATCCCCTTGTCTTGAATCCTCCCGTTGCTAGCGTCCCCGCTCATTTTATGAAGGCAGACACGCATCCGAAGAGCTATCGACCGATGATTTTCCGTGACTCGGCATCCGGCCAGTCGTTCTTGACCAAGTCCTGCGCCAGCACCCCGCTGACGGCCACTTGGGAAGACGGTAAGGAATATCCCCTGTACCTGATGGGCATTAGCGGGTTCACCCATCCGTTCTACACCGGTCAACAAAAGTTCGTCGATACTGCCGGTCGCGTCGACAAGTTCCAGCAACGCCAGGCCCGCACCGCCGAAATGCAGGCGGCCAAGGCGGCCACCAGCAAGAAGAAGAAGGCCTAGTTCGATTTCCCAAAACCGCCCGCCACCCGGATTTCCCGGTCGGCGGGCGGTTTGTTTTTGGTCTGGTCCCCCCTGCAGCTTCGCCCCCCGTCCGCCATGAATCTCCATCCGTTCATCCAACGTTTTCGCCAGCGCTTTGGCGAGGTGGAGTCGTTGCTCAGTTCGCCAGATGCCTTTGCTCAGCCTCAGCGCGGACAGGAGCTGACCCGGGAACACTCCCGGTTGCGCGAGTTGGTGGCCGCGGGGGAACGCTATCTGAAGGCCGAATCAGAACTGGCCGAGAATCAGGAACTGCTGAAGGCCGAGCCAGCGGGATCGGAAATGGCGGTGATGGCCAGCGAAGAGATCCAGCGGTTGAACGGGGAATTGAGCCGCCTGACGGATCAGCTGCGCGCGGGAATCCTGCCCCCTAACCCGACGGATTCCCGCAACTCCATTCTGGAACTGCGCGCGGCGGCGGGCGGAGCCGAGAGCGCCCTGTTCGCTGCCGATCTGCTGCGGATGTACCAGCGGTACGCGGAAACCCAGGGGTGGAAGTTTGAAGTGATGGATGCGAGTCCGTCGGATCTGGGTGGGTACAAGGAAGCCATTGTCAGTGTGACCGGACCCGATGTCTTCAAGCGTTTGAAGTACGAATCCGGAGTGCACCGGGTTCAGCGCGTGCCGGCCACCGAGGCACAGGGGCGGATTCACACCAGCACCATCACGGTCGCCGTCATGCCGGAAGCAGAGGAAGTGGACGTAGTGATCAAGCCGGAGGATCTGGAGATCAATGTTTGCCGGGCGGGCGGGCACGGCGGTCAGGGCGTCAACACCACGGACTCCGCCGTTCGAATCTTTCACAAGCCTTCAGGACTGGAAGTGCGGTGTCAGGACGGTCGTTCCCAGCAGAAAAACAAGGCCCAGGCCATGACCGTTCTGCGTTCCCGGTTACTGGAACGAAAGGTGGCGGAGGAGAACGCCAAATATGCCGCGGCGCGCAAGGAGCAGGTGGGAACTGGGGAGCGTAGTGAGAAGAGTCGAACGTACAATTTTCCGCAGAACCGGGTGACCGATCACCGGATCAATCTGACACTCTACAATCTGGCTGCGGTGTTGGAGGGCGACTTGGATCCGCTGGTGCAACCGCTGATGACCGATGACGTGGAGCGGCGGTTAGCGGAATTGAATCAGTAACCCAGGGCCGAGTTAATTCGCTCCCAGGGGTGAGTTTCCTTTGGCGGTCTCGATCGGAGAATGGTTCGCTGGTGGCGGATCATGCCCACGGACCCCAACCTCGTTGAACTCGTTCAGGTCGATCCCACGACCGTCGAGTTTCAGGGCCGTCGGCTGGTCTACTTCGGCGGCAGTGATTATCTGCGGCTGGGCTGGCATCCGGAAGTCCGCCGGGCGGTGCAGCGGGGATTGCGTCGCTGGGGACTGAATGTGGCCGCGGGCCGGACCACCACCGGGAATCATCCGGTTTACGGTGAACTGGAACGAATCCTTGCCCAAGCCTTCCGTTTTCCGGCGGCGGTTCTGACTTCGGCCGGATACCTCGCTCCGCTGGTGGCGGCTCAAGGATTGGCGGGTCAGGTAACCCAGGTGTTTCTGGCCGACACGGCTCACGGCTGTTTGCGCGATGCGGCGCGCCTCCTGTCGGTTCCGATTCGGGAGTTTGGCGGTCGTTCCGGAGCCACCCTGCGGTTGGAACTGGGGAGCCTTCCACCGGGCGCGCGTCCACTCGTGATGGTGAACGGTCTTTCGCCCCTGGATGGCACCTTGTCGCCGGTGAAGGAATTGCTGGCGGAATTGCCGGAATCCGGCTGGTTGCTGGTGGATGATGCCCACGGGGTAGGGACGTTGGGGGGACGGGGCGGAGGAGTCTTGGAACTCGCCGGGGTGCGCGATCCTCGGGTGATTCTGACTGGGACGCTGAGCAAGGCGCTGGGGGCGTATGGGGGATTCGTGCTGGGTTCACGGGCGCTGCGGAACGCGATCGTCGATGGGAGTCGGGTGTTTCAGGGCAACACTCCGTTGCCGCCGCCGTGGGCGTTGGCGGCGGTCCGGTCGCTGGAATTGCTGGAAGTCCACGGAGCCGCCTGGCGGGCGCAACTGGACAAGAGCATTCGCTACGTCCGCGAAGCGTTTAAGCCGACCGATCCTCGGCGAGTGGCGGTAGGACCAGCCTTCACCCTGTCACCGAAACAGCCGCGCGAGGTGGCCCGTCTGACCCGTCGGTTCCTGGAGGTCGGCATCTATCCGTCCCGCATTCGTTATGCGCAGGGACCAGCCGATCAGTTCTTCCGATTTGCGATTTCCCGACGGCATCGGCGGGGGGAACTGTACCGGTTGCGGGCCGTGGTGGCGGAGTTTGCTGAGGTTGCGTGAGCTGTTTGCCGGGGGTTTTGGCCGGTTTTGCTTGGTGGTACGGGGTGGCATTGCTAACAAACCGGGCGATGTCGAATCCGAGCATCGGTTTCCTGGGAGCAGGCAAGATGGCGACGGCCCTGGCGCAGGGGTTTCTTCGGGCCAATCTGGTCCAGGTGGACCATTTGTACGCCAGCGATGTGGTGCCGGCGGCGGCGGAAGCCTTTGCCCGCGCGACGGGAGGACGGGTCCTGGCTGGCAATACTGAGGTGGCGGCGGCGGCGGACATCCTGTTTCTCGCGGTTAAGCCCGATCAGGTAGCGGGCGTGCTCAAGGGCTGCCAGTCGTTTCTGGAACCGCAGCGACATGTTCTGATTTCCATTGCCGCGGGGGTACCGTTAGCCGCGTTGGAAGCGGCCGCCCCGGGTCAGCGCTTCATCCGCGTTATGCCCAATACACCCGCCTTGGTGGGGGCGTCGGCTTCGGCCTTCGCCCTGGGATCCGCCGCCCGGCCGGCGGATGCCTCCCTGGCTTATCGACTCTTGGGCAGTGTGGGATTGGCGCTGGAAGTGAAGGAACGGTTGCTGGATGCGGTGACGGGACTGAGCGGGAGTGGACCGGCGTACGTGTTTCTGATGATTGAAGCGCTGGCGGATGGCGGGGTGGCGGCGGGCTTGCCCCGGGATATCGCCCAGAAGCTGGCGGCTCAGACCCTTCTGGGAGCAGCCCGAATGGTTCTGGAAACGGGGCAACATCCAGGCGCGTTGAAGGATGCTGTGTGCAGTCCGGGAGGAACGACCATCGAAGCCATGCACGAACTCGAAAAGGGCGGAGTGCGGGCCGCCCTGATCTCGGCGGTGCGAGCTTCGGCGGATAAATCCCGACGGTTGGGTCAATCCTGAGACTGCGTATGGACTTTCCCCCGCCCTCTGAACGTCAGGCCCGGATTATCTGGACGTCCCTGACCAGCCTGTCGCTGGTGCTTGGACTGGCCTTGATTGGAGTGGTCTTCTGGGGACTCGGTCTTCTGATCCAACTGCTCTCGCCGGTGCTGTGGCCTTTGGCAGTGGCCGTCGTGCTGGCGTACTTGTTGTCCCCGGTCGTGAATTGGTTGGAGACCCGGGGAATTTCTCGGGTCCGGGCGTTGTCGATGGTGTTTGTCGGCGCCGGATTAATCTTGCTCGGAGCGCTGGGGAGTATCGTTCCCCAGGCCATTTTCCAGGCGCGCGATTTGGCGAGTCAGGTCCCGACCTTTGTTTCGAAGCTTCAGACCAAGGTCCAATCGTGGCTGGATCATCCGCCGGCTCCTCTCCGGAGCCTTTTGCCGAGTGATTTTCAGAAACGGCTGGACGATTTTCAGGATCGGCGGGGGCCAGGGCGCACCAATGCCCAGGTGGACCTCACCAACGCGGTGCTGATTTCCCAACCGTTGGTGCTGACCAATGCGGAGCCTGTGCTCACCAACCTCTTCGGCGGCACCAACGCTGCGGATCCGGCGGCGCCTTGGTGGGTCAAGGCGGTCAATCCCAACTCGCTCCGGTCCGTGGGAACCTGGTTCGCCGCCGTGACCCCGGATGTGCTTCGCTGGGCGCTGGGGCAGGTGGGGCGGGTGGCATCCTGGTTCGGCTTGCTGGCAGGACTGTTCCTGATTCCGGTCTACGCCTTCTTCCTGCTGCTCGAGGAGAAGAGTATTGCCCGCACCTGGACGGACTATCTGCCGGTGGCGGATGAGCAGATCAAGAAAGAGGCGGTGTTTGTGCTCCGGAGCATCAATGACGCCCTGATTGTCTTCTTTCGTGGGCAGGTGTTGGTCGCGATGTGCGACGGGGTCATGTATGCGGTGGGGTTTTTGCTGATCGGACTTCCGTACGCGCTGCTGATCGGTCTGCTGGCCTGTTTCGTGACCATTATCCCGTTCCTGGGAGCGGCGGTGACCTGCGGTCTGGCGCTGATCATTGCCATTGTCCAGTTTGGCGACTGGCAACATCCGCTCCTCGTGCTGGTCGTGTTTGGCGTGGTGCAGTTCATTGAGGGATTCGTGCTCCAGCCCAAGATTGTGGGTGATCGGGTGGGGTTGCATCCGTTGATGGTGATCATCGCCCTGATGGTGGGAACGACCCTGCTGGGGGGCATTTTGGGAGGCATCCTAGCGATTCCTCTGACCGCTGCCTTGAAGGTTTTGATGGCCCATTATGTGTGGAAAACGGGATCAATCAGCCCGGTCGATTCGAAGACTTGAACGGGTGGGATCGGGTTCGGTCCTACTGGGCGCCGGTCCGACGCGAGCCTTTAGACCCCAGTTTGGGACGTTCCGGCCGAATAAAATCGATGCTGCGATCCTTACTTCCCCGCTGGCGTCCTAGCCCAAGCCGTCCATATTTCCGCCAATGAAGCTGCGCCTTCTTACCCTGATCGCCCTAATTCCCCTTTGGCTGCGTGCGGCGGACCCGGCGCCAAACACGCCTCCTCCGGCCCGAACCGAGGCGCGCTCGGAGAACTCGCTGGTGTTGTCCGCCAAGTACACCAATGCCCTCACGCTGGAGCCCAAAGAGGAATACGGTCAGGTCGCCAAGACCTTTGGTTGGGCACTGCAGCGCAGCCACTATTCCCGCAGCAAGTTTAACGACGAGATCTCAGGCAAGTTTTTTGACCGTTACTTGGAGGTGTTGGATCCCCAGAAGGTCTTTTTCCTGCAGTCGGATTACGACGAGTTCGCCCCTCTGCGTCTGGAGTTGGATGAGTTGACCATGCGCCACGGAAATACCCAGCCGGCCTATGATATCTTCAATCGCTTTCTGAAGCGCTTCGACCAGCAGTACGCCTACGTCACCGAGTTCCTTCAGACCAATCAGTTCGTTTTCGAGACGGACGAGAAGTTCCAGTTGGATCGCAAGGAAGCGAATCGGCCCAAGGATTTGGAGGAAGCCCGCAAGCTCTGGCGGGATCGGGTGCGATCGGAGTACCTGGCGGAGAAGCTCACGGTGGGTGACCGCGAAGAGTTGCTCGGAAAATTCCGGACCATCGGGAAATTCCAGTTCCAGACCAATCAGCCGGCGGATAACTGGGATCAATTGACCCGGTTCCTGACCAACAAGTTCAGCGCGGAGAAGGCGGCAGAATTGACCCAGTTTGCCCGGACGGAACTGGAAGGCGCCCAAGCCAAGAACAGTGATACCAAGGTGGACGCGTTGGTGGACGGCGTTGTGGCCAAGGTGGACGCCCGGTTGGCTACCGATACCCACGGGGAAATCGTGAAGAAGTTGACCCGGCGTTACAACCGGACCATGCGGAACCTCAAGCAGTTTGAGTCCGACGAAGTCCTGCAGTTTTGGCTAAGTGCGTTGGGGCATGCCTACGACCCGCACACCGATTACTTCGGCAAGCGCGAGTTGGATTCCTTCTCGATCAACATGAACCTGTCGCTCTTCGGCATCGGAGCGACCCTGCAAAGTGATGACGGCTATACGGTGATTCGTTCCCTGGTGGCCGGGGCTCCGGCCGAAGTGAGTAAGCAGGTTAAGGTGGGCGACCGGATCATTGCGGTGGCCCAGGGCGATGGTGAATTTGTGGACGTTCAGGATGAAAAGCTGTCCAAAGTCGTGGACCAGATTCGCGGCCCCAAGGGCTCAAAGGTTCGCTTGGAGATCATTCCGGCGGGAGCCGATCTGTCGGTGCGAAAGATTGTCTCGCTCGTTCGGGATGAAGTGAAGCTGGAGGACTCTGAAGCCAAGGCGAAGTTGATCGAGTTTTCCCAGGATGGCCGGACGAATCGGATTGGGGTCATCGATTTGCCGTCGTTCTACGCCAATTTCCCGGTAGCCGGCCGCCGTGGTTCTGGCAAGACCACCACGGGTGACGTTTCGAAGCTGCTCAAGAAACTGCTGGAGGAAGGAGCCGAAGGCATCGTGCTCGACCTGCGTCGAAACGGGGGCGGCTCGCTTGAGGAGGCCATCAACCTGACCGGACTCTTCATCAAGTCGGGTCCGGTGGTGCAGGTGCGGAATCCGGATGGTCGGGTGAATGTGGATACTTCCCCGGAGGAGAACCCCGCCTACGAGGGGCCGTTGGTGGTCCTCACCTCGCGGTTCAGTGCTAGTGCCAGTGAGATCTTGGCGGGCGCCTTGCAGGACCATGACCGCGCGGTGATCGTGGGCGACAATTCCACGCACGGCAAAGGCACCGTACAGACCGTTCAAGAGTTGGGGTCATTCCTGGCCGATCAGCGGGATGTCGGCGCGGCCAAGGTAACGATTCGCAAGTTCTACCGGCCAAGCGGGTCGAGCACCCAACTCAAAGGGGTGGTTCCCGACATCATTTTGCCCAGTGTTGAGAACTACATGGATGTCGGTGAGTCCTCCCTCGAGAACGCCCTGCCGTGGGACACGATTGATTCCTCAAAGTACAGCAAGGATGGCGAGATCAGCCGCCTGGTGGCCGATCTAAACCGGCGCTCAAGCGACCGGATCGCGAAAGACCCGGATTTTGATTATGTCCGGGAGGACGTCGAGCGGTACCGCAAGGCCAAGGCCGACAAGACCGTGTCCCTTAACGAAACGGCTCGACGGACGGAGATTGCAGAAAACAAGGCGCGCATGGAGGCCCGCAAGAAGGAGCAACTGGCCCGTAAGGATACCCAGCCCACCACGTGGGAGATCACCCTGAAATTGGTGGATCAACCTGGCCTTCCTCCTGCCATGACGAATCTGTGGGCGAACTCGGTTCAGGTTCCGCTGATTTCCGCTTCGGTCCCGACCAATGGAGTTTCGGTCAACGTGAACGCGGCCCCTCCGGTCAATTCCACCGCAGGGACCGACCCGGTTGCGGATCCGCATGGGCTGGATGCCGATGACGAGTTTGGCGACGAAGGTCCCGCCCGGCCGCCGCGTGACCCGCATCTGCGCGAAGCCGAGCGCATCTTGCTCGATCTACTTCGCCTGAATCCCCGTAAAGGGATGTCGGCAAGTCGCGAATAGGTCGGGGAAGCTCAGCGGGGTGCTAGCCATCGTCGAAACCCGGGAGAGAGGGTTTCTTCGACCACTGATCCGGGCTGACGCAGGACGAAGACATCCGCGTCATAGTGGCGGGCGAGGTCGATTCCGGCGTCGGGTCCGAGCACGCTAATCACCTTCGACAAGGCATCGGCTATCATCCCGGTAGGAGCGACTACCGTGACGAGGCTGTGGTCGGTGAGCCCCAGTCCGGTTTGAGGATTCACAATGTGGGAGTAGCGAACGCCGCCGATTTCAGCCCTTTGGAAGGTGTCGCCGGAAGTGGCCAGGCCCACATTGCGCAGCGAGAGGAAGCGGGGCGCCGGAGCGTTGGGAGCATCGAAGACCCCGGCCTGAATTCGCCAACCGTCCTGGCCGGGAGGCGGATCGCCCACGACGAGATCACCGCCACCGCTCACTAGGAAACGGGAGATCTGATGTTGGCGAAACACCTCCGCCGCTTCGTCGAGCGCATAGCCTTTGGCGATGCCGCCCAGATCGAGCCGCATGAGAGGTTGGAACAGGCGGGCCTCCCAGCCGGAGCTCGAACGGCGTAGTTCCAAATGAGTCCAGCCGGTGGCCTGTCGGGCGGCGGCGAGGGCTTCAGGAGCAGGAAGTTCCCGTTGGCGCCGGGCGCGACGCCAAAGGAGTACTTCGGGTCCCACGGTGACATCAAAGGAGCCCTGGCTACGCCGGGAAACGTCCTGGGCAGTGACCAAGACAGCGGCCAGATCCGGGCCCAATGGCACCCAGCGTCCGGAACCGCTGGAGCGCGATAGGTGGCTCAATTCCGACTCCGCTTCGTAGTCGCTCAGACTGGCGTTCAGTTCGGCAATTCGCGCCCAGACGGCCTCGGCCACGTTGGTGGCGGTGTTCGCTTCGGCAGCGTAGAAAACCAGCCGGAAGGGCAGACCCATCTGGGGTCGCTCGAACTCAAAGCGGGTGAGGGAAGGGGAGGCCGGCGTTTTCTGCGGTGTCGTGCAACCGGCCAGCAACCCGAAGAGCAGCCCAATCGCCCAGGCGGTCACGGGGCCGGCATTGAGGTGAACGGCTCGGGGCGTCATCGCCACAACAGGTTCCGGATCTGGGCGACACTGGCGGTCCCGGTGGTTCCCAATTGATGAATCACCAGACTCGCTGCGGCCATGGCCAGTTCCATGGCTTCGGCCAGGGTGGCGCCGGCGGCGAGAGCGGCCGTCAGATTGGCGGTCACGGAGTCGCCTGCTCCGACGATGTCGATCGGGCCTCGCAGGGGCAGGGAAGGGACGTGGGACACATCCCCGTTGGGGGTGGCGCCCACCATGCCGCGCTCGGCGAGGGTGACAAAGGCGGGCTGCTGATTGGCCCGGGCCATCTCCAAACACGCCGACTGAATCTCCGCCAAGGAATCCACCGGCCGACCCGACCAGGCGCCCAGTTCGCGGGCATTCATTTTGAAGATCAGGGGCGGCCAACCGCGCAGTCCGCGGCGGCTGTCGGCCACGATCCAGCGCCCCGGTTTCTCGCGAACCAAGTCCCGGAACGTCTCCAACATGGGACCGGTTACCACACCCGTTCCCTCGAGATCCACTTGATCGAGCACGATTGCCCCGTCGCAAGCGTTCACCGCATCGCGGGCGGAGGCTGCCAGGCGTTCGCGCAGGACAGGAGGCGTGGGAGTCCAGTTCTTCAGATCCAGTCGGCTGAGCTCCTCCGGCGGGCGATCCTGATGATGCACCAGCGGCTTGGAGTAGGTGAAGGTGTGGCGCTCAGAAGAGGTGAGGAACGACTTCAAGCTGACCCCAGGCAAGGCGGCCAGCGCGCGTCGAAGTTCCCAGCCTTCGCCGTCGTCGCCGCTGAGGCCTACGGGCACCAGTTGACCGATTCCCAGTGCGACCAGATTGTTGAGAATCGTTCCGGCTGCCCCGGGCTGGCATCGGACCCGGGTCACGTTGTGGACGGGAAGTCCGGTCTCCAGCGATGTCTCGGCCCGGGTGGGATCAATGTCGAAGTAGCGGTCGAGACAGAAGTCTCCCACAACGGCCAAGCGGAGCGACGGATAGCGGGAGGTCAGGGTGTCGAAGCGGTCAGGAGTCATCATGACACAGCGCGGTCGAAGATTTCAGGCAGCGGACTGGAGTTGGTGATACACGTGCTGGATAAACGTCAGATTGTCGCACTGGAGATAGCGCATCTGGCCACCCATTCGGGAGAAGCTCTTGCAAAACCGCAGGTAATACGCCGGATTGGTTTTGGGAGGTTCGCCCTGGGTCCAATCCCAGCCGCCCCCGTCCTGCAGATCGACGACGTAAATGCTATGTCCACTGACTGCGGGCCGGCCCTTTTGGAAGCGCAGGTTGTGCACGCAGCTGAGGCTTTTCTCGAAGACTTGAGGCGCCATGATGGCGGAACCGACGGAAAGCACGACACCTTGGTCGAGACCTTCGACGGCGCCGGCAAACCAGCGGAAGTCTTCGCCAGCGGCTCGTCCGATCACTGCGCCATTGAACATCGGATGACACGAAATGATGTCGTAACCAATGCCTGGATGAATGGTGACGGGAACCTGGAGTCGCCACGCCTGGGCCAGAATGCTGGCGGACTTCCAGTCGTGCCGGACCTCGTGCCGACCTTCGGCCAATTCAAACCGGCGCATCATGGTCAGGAGTTCGGCGGCAGCCACCGCTAGCGGATCCCCGGGGAACTGCGTGACGGCGGCTTCGAGTTGGTCATCCGAAGGCAGCAGGCAGCCGTCCTCGGCGATGAACTTCCCGAGAGCCCGGCCATAGCCCAGTCGTTCCAGAGCGCCGGCGAGCAGGGCCAGGTGCAGATTGCGGCCGGTTTCGTCCCAGGTGCCGAACGAGCCGGTGGCCACATTCTCTTCCACACTTTCCGTGGAGCGGCCCAGCCAGGCGTACTCCCAATCGTGAATCGTGCCGGCGCCGTTGGTGGCCAGGTGAGTGATCCAGCCTTGTTCCATCAGGGCGGTGACTAGGGGCGCGGCGCCGTTGCGCAGCAGATGTGCCCCGTACATCAGGATGACCGAGGCACCCTTAGCCCGAGCGCGACGGATTCGCTCCGCCGTCTCCGCCACCACGGGCTGAAGTTCCGGGGCGAGCGGACGGCGGGCGGCATTTACGGGCACGGCGATGTCGTCCGCCCGGGTCAAGCTCTTGCGCTCCGCCAGCGGCCGGACCCGGAGTTGGCTGAGATCGAGGGGAGCAAAGGGCATGATCCGCTTACGGGAAGAGGGTTTGCAGCAGCGGATCCAGTTCGCGGTAGTCGGGAATGCACAGGTCGGCCCCTACGCCCATGAGCCGTTGATGCTTCCATTCGTCGAAATTCCCGGAGCCGTTGTGGGCCTCATCGCTGGCCACGGCGACCGCGAAGCCGCCGACCTGTTTGGTGTTCTCGATCTCGACGTAGCCGTCACCGAACGCCAGGAGGGACTGCCCGGGAATCCGGTTCTCCGCCAGGATCCGGTCGATCACCATTTTCTTGCTGAACTTCCGGTAATCGTCCTGCGCGCCGTAGATGTGGCCCTTGAAGTAGCCGGTCAAACCGAGGGCCTCGGCTTCGGCCTTTACGAATTGTTCGTCCGTGCCACTCGCCAGATAAAGCGCCAATCCGCGGGCCGTGAGGGCTTCCAGCAGGGCTCGGGTGCCGAACACGGTGAGTTCGTCGCGGGGGATCGAACCGTTCCGGATGCCAGCCACGCGGTGCTGAATTCGGGCCTCGAGGCGCCGCAGATACTCGTGCTTGTACTCGAGTGGTTCTCCCGGAGTGCCGCCGCGTTCCTTCACCCGTTCGGCGAGTTGGATCATCTGATAGATCGTCTGCTTGCCGTTCAGACGCATGATGTCTTCAAAGGCCAGTTGGCGACGCTGTTCCTCGGTTTCTCCGGGAATGGCGGGAATGATTTCGGCGAACATCGGCACCATGACGTCAGGCCAGCCCTGACGGATCAGCGACAGCGTGCCGTCAAAGTCGAACAGAACGTGACTGAGGCCCGGACGAGGTTGTAAACCGGCGGCGTAATCAACGCGTCCGGCGAAACGAGGATGTGCGTGCATGAAAAAAATGAAGCGCCGAAACGCTACCGCAAGTGGGCGACGGCATCAGTTGGAATCTGGCGAAGGGCGGCTCGGGGGCTCAGGGCAATCCCACACCCTGACCCGTGCGGATGGAATGTTCTTCGGCCTCACACAGGTTGAGCGCCTCGGCGGCGTCGCGGGCGGTGACGACGGTTGGGGGCAGGCCGGAACTGACTCGTTCCACGAAGTGGCGCAGTTCTCCGACATAGCCATCGGGCTCCGTGAGGCGGAGGACTTCCGTCTTTCCTCCCTGACTGATCCGGAACGCCTGTTCGCCCCGGGACAAATCGAAATCCACCGTGGCCTGCTCGAAGTTGACGGTGAAGGCCATGTTGAATCCGTAGCCTTCGGCCATAGCCCAGCTGCCCTCGGCGCTGACGACCGGGCCGCCGGCGTACTGGAACAACGCCATTACGTGATCGATGGCGCCGCTGACCTTGGAGTAGCCGGCGGCGAAGATCGCATGCGGACGGCCGAAGCAGTACTGCACGAAATCGACGTCATGCACGTGCAGATCCAACAGGGCTCCCCCGGAATCACGCCCCTGAAGGAAGTGGCTGTGACCCCACGCCGGAGCCGAGGCCACCCGGCGGAATCGGGCATCGAGAACCCGACCAAACTCACCAGAAACGATCCGTTGTTTGACCCACGCGTATTCCGGCCAGAAGCGAATGCACATGGCCGGCATGAGGAAAATGCCCCGGGCGGCGGCGGTTTCGGCGGCGGCGGCGATGCGCAGGGCGTCGGCACTGGATCGGGCCAGGGGTTTCTCCACAAGCACATGCTTCCCGGCGGCCAAGGCGGCGAGCGTGAGATCGAGATGGGTTTTGGTCGGCGTGCAAATGTCGACGATCTGGATGTCGGGATCAGCGAAGAGTGCGGCGGGATCGCGGTAGGCCTTCACCTGGGTCATGTCGAGCCGCAGCGGATTGGCGTCACCCACGTTGCCCGCAACCTGGGAGAAGTCGCCGTCCAGGTTTTTTCCGCTGGGATTACAGAGAGCGGCGATGCGCGCCCCGGGAACCTGTCGATAGGCCTTCAAGTGTTGCACCGTCATGAAGCCAGTGCCGATGATGCCGACGTTGAGCATGCCGGCAGCATGGAAAGATTCGGTCGGCGAATAAACTGCAATTCGCGCTTCCCGGTCGGGTGGGTAGGGATGGGCCGGACGCGGCTCGGTGTCGCGAGGCCTGGGAAAGGTGTAAAACCGCGCGAGGTTGGGTACGGGGACGCAGAGGTCGGGTAAACCTAGGCCCCACCCCTCCCCTTCGGGTGGTCTGCGCGGGAGGGGCAGACGCAGATCCTGCTCCAGGGGTGCAGGCGGGTTGCACTGGAGGTGCAGACGACCCGGGCAGAGGGGTAGGCGCATCGCCCCTCCCAGGGGGTCCCGGGCATGGGGTGGTACCAGGGGCAGGCCTGGCAGTCGGCTTGGGTGGGTCGGGGGCCGATCGGGATGCGGATGGTCTGGGTGCCCTGGGGGGCGGAGCGGCCTAGGGGGCGGATCCGGGAGGTGATGCTGAAGGCCCGGGCGGAATGGCGGGTTGGGGGGATCCGGCTCACTCCTCGTAGGGGACGGTGGGGATGCGGATGAGGGCGGTGCCGTTCTGGTAGATTTGGGCGCTGGCACCACTGCTGCCGCCGGCGCCGGTTTCGGTGCCAGGGCCTCCCCCAGTCACGCGGGCGGTGACTACGGCTCCGGCAGGGACGGCGGGGGGGCGAATCCAGCGCCGGGCAAGGGTGCATTCCGACCAGGTGCGGGTGGTGATCTCGTACCAGGCGTACACGGAATTGCAGAGGCCCACGCTGGCTACGGGATCACCACTGGCGGGGGCGGCTAGGTAGACGACTTCGGCAGAGTCCACGGAGTAGTCCACGGACATGGCGGCGACGCCGTCGGTCTCCAGGTAGGACCGGAACGAAGGGGGAATGGCGTATTGGCTTTCTGGGTCGGTCAGGACCCAGCGGAATTCTTGCTCGTTGTATTCGGCGGTGACCTTCCAGAGGTCGCCGGTGCAGGCGGCTCCGGAAGTGCTGCCGCCGTCCAGGAAATAGCCGGCGTTGGCGCCGCCGGAATCGTCCAGCGGCGTCCAGGATCCGGTGGTGGTCGGGGAGGCGGAAAGTCCGGTCCGACCAGCAGCGAAGTAGCTGCCGGACACGTGGCCGGGACAGGTGACCGGGGTGCCGCATTCGTCGACGGCAGAAATGGCCCCGGTCGCCACGCCTTGGTGGCTCCTGCCCTCGAACTGGGCGGGCAGCATAATCCTCACGTCCGTGAGCAGATTCACGGCGCGGGCAAGGTGGTTGTAGAGGGCGGCGTTGAGGTCGGTGTTGGGGACGGGGCCGAAGCCTTGCGGGTTGTCCGGTCGGAGGCTCTCAGGCTGCCAGGGGATCCACCGGTTTCCGGAGGCGGCATAGTGGAGGTTGGCCTCGTTGAAATCGTAGGCGTCGGCGATGCCGTATTCGCAGGCTTGCTCGGCGCTGGTGACGCCGTCCACGTAGCCTTCGCACATCGCCCGAAGGACGAGTTCGAAGTGGCGAAGTTGGTCGTGGTAAATCGGGCTATCGCTGGCGTCTTGGTCGTCGTTGTCGTCCCGGTAGGGCTCGGGGATGAGCTGGACCAAGAACACGGTCGGCATGACCGAGGCCAAGGGTGCGTCGGTCTCAAATTCCAAGCCAGAATTGAGCGCCCAATCGCCAACCTTGAACGACGGGGCGCCGAGGCCGTTTTGGTACACCAGATACTCCCGGATTCCGTTCTCGGCGGTGCGGTAGGTTTCGTCCTCTTTCAGGGCGGTCAGGTCCCAGTCGCCAGGGTCGGCGCTGATGGTGGCGGGGGCGTTGACTTCGTCATGGTGGAGGCGTCCGGTGAGGGTGAGTTTCACCACGGTTCGGCCGCCGAATTCGACCTCCTCGGCTTTCTCGATTTCGACCGGGGGTTCGCCGATCCGGCAGCTGCGGTAAAACGCTGCTTTTTCGGCCAGACAGGCGTCGTCGTCTTCAGCGCAGTTGCGGCGGTTGGCGTGGGTGTAGCCGTAGACGTTGGGGCCAATTTTAGCGTAGCGCAGGGCGGTTAAAGACGCCTCGGGAATCTGGGCCACGTTTTCGCCAAAGGTGATGTGTGCCTTCAACGGTCCGTCGACGACGATCTCGGGGCCGTACACGTGGCAGCGGTCAACGAACGGGGTGACCTGGTCGGCGTAGGCTTCAGGCTTCCAGACCGAGCTGCTCGACGGGTGAAACGGCTTCAGGGTTAGGTCCAGGAGCCAGCGGTTGGAGAAGCCTTGGGGCTCGGCAGTTTGACGGATGCCGTTGACCTCGCGGACGTCCCCGCCGCCCTGGTATTCGGTGATGCCTTCCAGGCCTATGAATTCCTGCCCGGTGAGGTAGTCCACGGCATTGTAGGTGGCGCGTCCGCTCTTCACCCGGTAGCGCCGCCCCCAGACGATCTGGCCGGATTCGATGGGGTTTGGATTCGGGCCAATGTTCTTGAACAGATCGATGGGCGTGTCGCGTCCAGATCCGAGGGCGAAGCGGTCGAAGTAGAGGATGGATTTCCCCCCGGCCACCTCGTAGCCGGCGAGCTGCCAGCGGGAGACAATCCGAGCGTGTTGGCTGAAGCGACGGGCGGCGTCAAAAACGGCGTTCTGGTTGATGGGCACGTCGAGGCCGGCGGCTCCAAAAGCGCTGGCTTCCACGATGGGAATCACACACCCCGAATCAAACAGGCCGTCGGAGATCTGGCGGGCGGCGGTGACCTGGGTGCCGAGGCCATCGGGACGGTCAAAGGCGGCGTTGTAACTGGCCAGGCGCGTGACGAAGGCCCAGTCGTGGATGTTGGGCTGGTAATCCAGGAGGGTGCTGGCCTCCACGACGAGGTTGCCGGCGGGGTCGGACTCGAGTCCGTCGGGCAGGCGGACGGCGAGCACGCCCGGGCCCAGAGCGGCTTCAAAGATCTGGATCGCTTCGGCGTGTCCGTCGGTAGGTTCTAGGGTGAATTCGCCCTTCACGTCCCCATCGAGCAGGAGTTGCACCCGGCAGGCGCGTTGCAGGCCGTCGGCGGTAGCGGCCCAGCCGTGGCATTTTGTGCCGGGGCGGACCGTCGGATCCCCGTTCACTGGGCTCAGGACCGTGGCCGGGGCGAGGTAGTCGGCAGAGGTCTCCCAGCTGGGGTAAATGGCTAGGACCGCCCCTTCCCCGATCTGCTGGCCCAGCTGGGGCGCGAGGGCGTACTGGCGGGTGCAGAATTCCTGCAACGCAAACGCATCGTCCATCCAGCCGGCGGCCCGTTGTTCCTCGGTGCCCCGGAAGTCGGCGGCAAAGGCGTTCAGGACCCGCCCCAAGGCGCCCGACTGCGTCTTGGAAAGGCGCGGGTTGCCGGTGTATTTGCCTTCAAACCATTGGTTGACCGGGAGGAGCACCGTGGCGCCCGAGTAAAAGACCAGGAAGTAGAACACGGGCCCATAACCGATTCCGGCCAGATCGCCGGGGTTTTCGGGGCACGTTCCGTAGGTCCGGACCTCCCCAGTTTTGCGGTTCGTGAACTTGATGACGTAGTCGATGAATGGCTCGGTGGAACACGGGCCTGTGACATCCGGTCCGGGCAGGTATCCGCCGGCGGCATTGCCGTGGGGCGAGGTGAGCGCGGACCGCACCCAGGTGTAGGCGCGGGCGACGGTAAAGGCCGGGCTGCCCACCACGCCGCTGTAGGGGTCGAAGGCCCCCCGCTGGGCCGATCCCAAGAGCCATTGCCGCCACGGCGTCAGGGGCTGGTCGTCATCGAATCCGACCGGCACGGAGGCGAGGCGAACGCGCTCGCTTTCCAGGTCAATGGCCTCGGCGCCCTGGAGGTAGGCCACGATCGGGTTGGCGACGTTAGTTCCCTCGGGATCCCCCGGGCCGGACACGGGCCACTGAGCGTCCGTGGGCTCCAGCATTTGGTAGAACTGATGGAACTCCGCCTGGGCCGGGTACAGCAGAAACGAGGCGTCGGGGTTCCGGATCTGGCGGAACAGGCCGCCAAACCAGTAATAGATCACCCGCCTGCACCCATCGCCAGCGCCACCCGCCAGACGGTCATTGGCCGCGGCCGCGAGGGATGCGAGGTGCCGGGACTTGACCGGCTCGTCGACAGCGACGAGCAGCGCCTGGCGGTAGGTGAGCACCCGCTAGTTGAAAGTTGAAAGTTGAGAGTTGAGAGACTCTGCAACTGATCAGCCGGCGAGGACGGCGATGCGGGCGCCGGCGCCGATGGCTTTGACGTAGATGGTGGTGCCGAGTTTGGGAGTCCAAAGGGCCACGTCGTTCTGCTTGGTCAGCACGGCAAAGCGGTAGGTGTCGAAGTCGGGGCTGTTCTTCAGCGAGACTTCCACGTTGGTGCCGCTGGTCGGGGTGATCAACTTCAGGAGGATCTTGCCGCAGGGCAATTCCACGTCGCCCAGGACCAGGGCCTCGCTCGTGTCGGCCGTGAGGTCCTGGGTCTGGCTGAGGCCGTCGCCGTCGGAGCTGTCCAGCGTGAACGTGATGTCGCCAGAGGTGGGGGTGAAGCCGACTTTGTTGAGGGCCAATCGGACCGTTCCAGTGAGTTCGCCTGCCATGGTGAGGGATTAGTTGAGAGTTGAAGGTTATGAGTTGAGAGGCTCAGCCCCAGCGGGGGATCGTCGTTTCCTGCGTGGGCTTGGTGGTGATGTTGACGGAGGCCCCGTCGGGCTGGATGAGAGTGCCGCGGGCGGTCTGGGAGACGAGGGCGCCGGGAACGCGACCGGTGATTGAGCGGCTCACAACCGTCTGCAGCTCGCGGATGGCGCGGGGGTATTTTCCGTTACCGGTCACAGCAGTGAAATTGGGGACCATCGGAGTTGAGAGTTGAGAGTTGAAAGACTCAGACCGGACTGCCGAAGAGGAACAGGGAGTAGCTTTCGGTCCAGACGTAGTCGGTGGTGACTTCGCGGTTGCCGTCGCCGACGGGGCGATCGAAGGGGGCTTTCTTCAGCCAGTAGCCGCCGCTCGGCAGGGCGCTGCGCAGGAGGTTCGAGCTGAATCCCTCGTTGCCGAGGCTGGCCGGGGTGAGCATCCGGCCTACGTTGGTCACTGACTCCTGGAAGGTGTTGGCGAAGGGGATCCGGCGCGTGCGGCGGAGGTTCCAGGAGTTGGGCGTGAAACTGGTGACCCCGGCCAGCAGATCCGACAGGAAGGCGGCCATTACGGCCCGGTCGAGGCCCACCCCGGCCACCAGATCCAGGAAGATCTTGGGGGTGAGTGGGAGCGTTTTCTTGGGGTCGGTGGTGTCCGGGACGGTGCTGTCTCCTCGCACCAAGGCATCGGCGTAGTTGCGGATTCGTTGTCGGGTTTGAAGGGCGGTGTCGTCGGTGCCCAGCTTGTTCAGTTCGGTGACGACGGCAGGGAAATCCCAGATGCTTTTCGCGAACTCCACGGGCTCCAGGGTCCAGTCGGTCAGGACCGGCGTGATCGTGGGGTCGATGGTGCCGTTGCTGCCCACCGTGCCGGGGTAATCCCCGGTGAGTTCGAAGGCGATGCCATCGGCCAGCTCGGTGATGCGCATCGACTGCACGCCCTGGCCTTTGAGCTCGGCAAACTTGGCCAAGATCAACGCGGGCGGGCCGCGAAACCGGCGCTGGGCCTGCTCCCCTCGAAGGTTGTCGTAGGTGGGCAAGGCGGGCAGCTCCACCAGCGCCGTGCCGTCGTGGGCGACAAAGCTGCTCATCCCCAGTTCCTCTCGTTTTCGGAGCGTGATTGCTCCAGGACGTGTTTGACCTCGCGAAGCAAATTGACCTGTTGCTCCTGGAGGGTCACACCGCGCCCACCTCCGATGAACAGGCCCATGCGAGCAAATTGGTCGACGTCGCGGGGGGAGTTGCTCAACGCGGAGACGTTGGGCACCCGGGCTGCTTCCTGGCTGAGGCGGAGTCCCTCGGCGTCCAGACTGATCAGATCCGAGCGCAAGCGCTCGCGGCGGACCACGTCGCTGGTCGCGTCCATCTGTTGCTGGATCCGGGCCCGCTCCTCCGCCACCGCGCGGATCTGCTCCTCCACCGAAAGAACGGCTCGCTTGTTGGCCAGCTCCCGTTGGTCGTTCTCTTGGCGCAGCCGGGCGGCGCGGACTTCGTCGCCGACGCCGTAGGATCCGGGGAGCTCGAAATCTTGCTTGAAGCCGGCGCGGATCCGGGGGTTGTCGGCGAGCAATGACGCCATCAGTTCGCCACTATCGCCGAACAGGCGTCGTTCGCGGAAAAGACCTCCGCGGGCAAAGGCGGTCAGATCTCCGGCAGTCGCACGTCCGCCCAGCACAGCGGCCAGGGCAGCGAAGTTCTCCTTGGCGTTTTCGGCGGCCGGGTCGAATTGCTCCATGGCATCCACCAGGCGGTAGAACAAGGTCGCGGGATCTACGTCCTTGATGCTTTGGAGCGAAATGCCCAGCCGTTCGAAGGCTTTGACGAAGTTGGGATCGCCGGCCAGGGCCTCGGAACGTGCCGACCGCGCGGCCTGAATGGCGGCCGCCACGTCTACCCCGGAGGCGGATCCCAGGTTGCGGATGCCCTGGGCGGTCCCCGGATCCACGTTGAGCCGATCGGCGTCCTCCAGGAGTTCGCGGGCCTCGCGAATCTTGGTGGACACAATGTTCACCACGGCCTGCACGGCGCCGGCCACGCCGCCGCCAATGAGCCCGCCGGTGAATCCGGAGATCAGCGCCAGCGCGGCCTGTTTGACCTCGTTCAGCTGCCCCACCGCTTGCTTGGTCGCGGCCCCCAGCTGCGTCGCGTCGGCTTGGATCGAGACCTTCAGGGCCTTGTCGGCCCCGGCGATCGCTGCCTTCCGTCCTGCGTCGAAGTCGGCCATCAGTTGCGGCGGATAACGGTTCCAGGAGCGGGGAGTTCGCCGGCGGCGAGCATGGCCTCGTAGTGAGCCTGAAGCGCTCGGTCGCGGTCACTGACCAGGCTGACGGCGCCGTTCTCCTCAGCCACGGCGGCAAGGTCCCACAAGGCGACTCCCAGGGGCACGTTCATGGCGTCCTCCAGCGTGAGGCCCATGCGTCGCTGGGTCAGCACGAGCCGGTGCATGAAGTCGGCGCCCAGTTGGCGGGTGGGGACTTGTTGCTGCTTCCACCAGCTCATCTCGGGCCAGTGGGCTTGCAGGTAGGCGATCAGTTCGCCTTCGGCCTTTTCCAAGCCGTAGCGGTTCACTCGCCAGGCGACCCAGCCAAGATCCCGGGGGGAACGGGTGCGCTGAAGTCGGGAGAGCGCGGAATCGGGAGAGCGCCCGCAGATCCAGACGGCCAAGGCGACATCGCCTAGCTGAGAGCTGAGAGCTGAGAGCTGAGAGGTCGGACGTTCGCCGAAGGGGCTGCCGAGGCGTTGCAGGAGGAGTGCGTGGCCTAGGCGGAGGGTTTGCAGGCGGAAGCGGGCGACGCGGTAGGCGTCGGGCATCACGGCTGATTGAAAGCTCGCTTTCAAAGTTGAGAGCTGAGAGCTGAGAGCTGAGAGGTCGGACCTTAGGAGGCCGGGACGGCGGTCATGGCGGCGGGCGTGCCGTTGCTGGCTTCGGAGCGGCTCAGCTGGAGGGTGGCCTTCTGGTAGCCGTCGGTGCTGCTGGCGATCGAGCCGCCTTCGTAGTTCCAGGTGCCGTCGTAGAGGGCATTGCCGAAGTTGGCCAGGGTGACGATGCCGAACATCGTGGGCAGTGCAGCCTTGCCCTTGGCGCCGGCCTGGGTGGGAGAGCCGCTGGTGTCTTTGAAGAAGACCTCCACGGTCAGGTTGTGGCGGCGGTTTGCGGCCCCGCGAGCGACGGTACGTCCGCCGGCTCCCTTGAGGTCCGCCTTATCGAAACTGTCCGAGAGGCTCACGCCGCCACTGAGTTCGTTGTCGGTGGTGGCGATGCCGGAAAACGCGACGGTGGCGTTGTCATGGGTGAAGACCACAGCGAGGCCGGTGAGGTTCATAGTTTAACGGAGGGTGAGGGTGGTGCGAGTGGTAAAGGTGGTCTCGAAGACGACTTGATCGGGGCTGCTGAAGACTGGACGGAGGCCGCCAAATTGGAGGTTGGTCCAGACGGCAGATGGGCTCCAGCCCTCGCTGAATTCGCTCCCAAATTGGGTGAACATCAGACGGGCCATGAGGTTTTCCCCAACGTCTTCGGGGCTGCGTTGGGGGCCTTTAGCGGACCAGTTCTGGAGCGGATGCTCGTAGATCTGGACAGAGATGGTGACCTCCAGGCTGCGGACTTCGCTGGAGGGGCGAACGCGGGGCGTGGTGACGACCAGGCACAGCCCGCCGGCGCGAATCGTCAGGGCGTCGGAGACGGCTTTGGCCAGGTCGGTCTGGCCACCGTCGATGATGGGAATGGAGACGGGGTCAATGAAGGCGGGATCGGCTTGGAGATACTCCACAACCTCGCGGCGGAGGGTGGCGAGCAGGCCCGTGCTGGCGTTGAGTGGGTTGCTCATACCGGGAGGTTGGCCAGGCCTTCGACGGCGGCGGCGCGGAGTTCGTCGTCGGTGGGCAGCACCGTCGGATCCGGGTCCTGCTTCACTTGCTTCACCAGCACAAAGAGGACGGGGGCCGCGGCGTCTTCGCCGGCTTTGAGCAGGCCGACGAGGTTGCCTCGGTTGAGGGCGACAAAACGGAGTTCGCCACCGAATTCGCGGGCGGTCTTGCCGTGCGCCGCCGGGTGAACCGGAATGGTCAGGGCTTTCGCTTTGACCGGATTGATGGTGCCGCCGTAGTAGCGCTGTCGCATGCCGTCCTTGGCGATGAAGATGACGGCATCGCTGTCGCTGACTTCGGTGAAGGTGGCGTCGCGGGCTTGGGCGTAGAAGTTGGTCTTGGGCGCGTTGAGCTTGTTGGGCTCTTGGTTCTTCACCCGGAGGTGCTCGCGGATGCGTTCGGCCACGAATTCCGCCATGGCAGCGTTGGCGGTGCGTCCGCCGAAGCGCTCGCGGGCAGCCGTCAGTGCCGGGGTGGCGGTGTCGGCGATCGTTACGTTCAAGCGCATCGGTCCGGTTTTACCACAGGTTTTCCGGGATGCTCGTGCGGGGGGAACGGAAGGGTAAGGGGTAAGGGGCAAGCGGTAAGGGGTAAACGCATCCCGCCTGCTCGACTGCTTCGAGCGCTGCTGTTTTCTTACCGCTTGCCGCTTGCCGCTTAGCTGGCCCTCAGCAGGCCGTCAGCGAGCTGGAGTCCGAGGGATTGCAGGGCTTGGGCGAGGAACGGGCTGAGTTCGGGCGCGGGGACTTGGGCGGGGAATTCTTCGGGGGTCTGCGGCGGGACGCGTTCGCCGGGTTCAATGACGCCGAGGCGCTCGGCTTCGCGGCGGCCGATGCGGCGGGTGCCCATGCCGCTGTTGAAATCGAACGGAGGGTGGGGGACGCCGAAGCGCGAGAGCTTTTCCCACACGGGATCGCTGACGGGGGCGATCATGCGGTCGTCGTACAGCTGGCCGCCGGCTTCGCGCCAGCGGCGTTGCCAGTAGTTGCGCTCGATCTCGATCAGCTGGTCCTTCCGACGGATGAAGCCGCGCGGGGTGCGGCGGGGTTCGGTGCGGATGAGCTCCAGGCAGGGGTAGACCAGAATGGCGTCGGGATCGTTCTGCTGGACGTATTGGCCGTAGCCGCGGGCGAGTTTGGTCTCGGTGTCGATGACTAGGTTGAGCCGCGCGTCGGTGCGCAGATCCGAGATGGTCCCTTCCCGTCCGGCCTCGGGGAGGTAGTTGATCGAGTCGAGCAGTTCCTTCCAACCGGTGCGGACACTGGCGGGGTTGGCGTAATCGCCGGGCCCGGAGGAGACGCCGGAGACCAGGCGTTGCACGTCGCGATCGATACGATCGAGGATCTCGGCCTGGGAGACGCGGGCGAGGACCAAGGCGCGGCGCCGGAGGATGGCGGGGAGGCGCTGCTCCAGCTCGGCATGACCCATCTCGGTGGGCAGCCGGGCGCGGCCCCGGAGGGCGGAGAGTGCTTCGGAGAAGGGTTTCACTTCTCCATTATGATCAAATTGGCTCCGTTCACGAAGTTGGAGCGGAAATACTCCATTGAAGTCTCTGGCGGATGACCACCCTTCAACATCGCATTGACTGCCCTAACCGCATCGAGCGCCCCCTGGTCGTAAGCGGCCAGCCTGCCACCTGAAACGGCAGATCCGGAACGTCGGGAGACTTTGGCGCCGATAGTTACCCCCGATAAGAACGTGGCCAACCCCATCAGGGCCACTATCACTGGTTTGATGATACTTCGTTTCATTCAATTGGGGATTCGGAGTACTTTGAAGCCCGTTCCGCCGGAGTCGGCCGCGCCCACCGTCACCGGCTCCAGCGTGGCGTTGTCGACGTCGTACAGGAAAAGGGAGGTCCTGCCTGCGATGGTCGGCATCACTATGCGGCCAACCTCTGAGCCGTTGAGGGTGGTGTTGTTCGTCGCTCCGAAAAAAGAAATCTGTGTGGCGGCAACAGAAGCAGACGTTCCACCCCCTAACCAAAGGGCGTTTGCAGTGCTGGTCGTTTGCGCTCCGTAGCCGTAGAACGGGGCATTGGCAATGTTGTAGCTCAACGGCCCGATCCCAAAAGGCTTGTTCACGGCATCGGTCCCTGAGTCGGTGAACGTAAGCCGGCCCTGGGTACCCAAAATATTGGGCCGCGTGTTCCCAAGGTTGATTGAAAACTCCGCAATGGGAGTACCGCCCGATGTCCGCCGAAGAGTGTACCCAGCCGCTCCAGACTCCTGAGTTACGACCATCGGCCCAGTAAAAGTGTCCCCAGACTTCTTCGCGAATAGACTAACCAGATTGGCGCTCCTGACGTTGGCGACCCAGCGCCCACCTGTATAGCACAGGTCAACAATGTCTCGGTTTGAAAGTAGGTAGTTCTCGGTGGTGGGACCGTAAATCGAACTGGCGGTGAAGGCTATCGTGGTGTTCGTGTCGTTGGCGATGAGCCGAACCGACCGGCCTTCGAATCCTCCCGAGAAGTTGGTAATCAACGTCGCCGCTGTATTCGCAAGCCGGTAAACCTCGCCGATTCCGATGGCCGGGTAAGTCGAATTGACGGCCAATCGCGGGATGGGCGCATCAGGAGAGTCCGCCGAGCTGTACGTTCCGGTGAGGTTCCCATCCGTCTCGGTGACCCCCTGCAAATGGATCTTCCCGTCGAACCGCAGGAAGTTCATTGCGTAGGCTTGGGTCGGAACCAGGTTTCCGGTGAATCGGTAGATAGAGAACGGTTGGTTCGAGAAGTTCGCACTGAACGGGGTGGATACCGCGAGCCGCGTGTCGCTCTGGGTGTGCAGGATTCGCCGCCACTCCGACCCGACTTTGATCCACCAGTGGGCATCCGCCTCGACTCCGAACACCGTTCCCGTTCCTGTGATGATCAGCTGGTCTTGGAGGTCGTAGGGATTGGCGCCTGCGGTCCACGATACCGTGCCGGTTCCCGCGGTCACCACCGGCGAGTTGGTGTTGAACGCCCCGCTCGTGGGGCTGACCGCCGTGACGTAGATCGAGTCAGGATCCGTTTCATGGAACTTTTGAACCCGAACCAACAGGTTTGACCCGCCAGAAAGAACGCCCTGAAGGTTCACCAGTTGATTAACCGACAACGACTGAGCATGGCGGCAGGAGACGATAAACTGATCGGATGCGCTGGCGAACGTTTGAGTGGGATCTAGCGAAAATTCGCCAGTCAACTCCTCGGTTTGGGTGTCCCGCATTGAGGAATTCCGGAACACCACATCTCCCGTGGGCCCGCCCACGATTGAGAAGAACTGTCCTGAGGTTGGATTGACGGACCAAGCGGGCGTGACCGTGAACGAGTTGGTGGTGTGCGCCGTGATCAACCTCGTGTCTCCGGTCGCCGGGAAGTAGAGAAAGAAATTCTTCCACTGGTTTGCCGTGAAGGTGGTGGACGTCGTCACCGTGGTGGAAGTGGAACCCGACGCGGTGCCAACCGCTTGAGAGTGGGAACCGACCGCGCCGTAGGTGAGCTGCAGCTGGTTGTTGTTTCCCAGGTCGCAATCCACAAAGTAGTTTCGATCTCCTCCAGACAAGGCAACTCCATTGAGACCGTTGAATTTCGCCTCGCACCCGATGAACCAATTGTCATTCGGCTGATCGATCACGGGGTTGACGGTGAAGATATCACCACCGGCCAAGACATTCTGGAGCCGGATTCCATACTGGGAGTTTCCGTTGAACACCGAGTTCACCACCCTGATTTTTGAAGCCCCCACGCGAATGCCGTCTCGGTAGCCAGTTACCCGGACGTTGGACAGCAGCGTCTCGGCCGCCGTCGATCTGCTCCGTTCCTGCCATGGGCCACTCCAGACGTAACCGCCCGAGTCGGATGAATAGATGCCCCAGCTATGGATCAAAATGCCGGAACCGCCGTTTCCGGTGGCGTTCGGATACCGGGTGCCGTCGCAGTTGATATTCGAAAGTGTTACCCCGCGAGTTCCTGATATCTCGATGGCGATGGCCGATCCGACGTTCCACCCGTACACCGTAGCATTATCGACAACGATACCCTCGCCGCCGTCGATCAGCAGAGCCATTCCGAAATCCACCGAAGAGGTCATCCGGTCGAACATGAGCTGGCTGAACGAGCTATACATTTCGCCGCAGATCAAAGCCCCGGAGACAGCGTAACTTGGGGCGTTGGTCCCTGACTTCGGATTGATCACCCGCAACCCATTCACCTTGGTGCCGTGATTGTAGGCCGCCGTGAACGCCACCTGCCCGATGCCGGCGGTATTGCTGTCCATTTCCTCAACAGCCAGGTCATTGATGGTCAAATTCCTGTTGTGAAAAAAACCTGGCCCCTGGCCACCGCCAAAGGTGGAGCAGTTACGCACCACCGCATTGGTGGTGTACCTCATGAAAATGGGGTGGTGCCACGAATTCACAAACCGAACGCCGTCCACGACGACGTTGGTCTTCCCAAATGCCGAGATCCCGTAGAAGTAGTTGTCGTTTCCACTCGGAGCCGAAAGACGCCCAAGGCCGAGGTCGAATTTGCCCCCTTGGATTTTTGCGCCGTCGCCCAGCTCGATCACCGATGTGTAGTCTCGCTCGTTTGGCTGGTCGGCCAACCAGGTTGACGCGTAGATTGTGGCGTCGCGATCCAAGGACAGCGTAACCCCGGCGGGGACCGTGAACCGGCTGACCTTGAACACCCCGGCGGGGACGCGCAGCTCCTTGGATGGCGAGGCTGAGGCAAACGCGAGGGCGGACGTGAATGAAGTTGTTTCGTCAGTTGTTCCGTCGCCCTTGGCGCCGTAGTTGCGCACGTCAATGGCCGAGACCTTACCGGCCAAAAGGGTGTCGACGGTGGTCTTCAGATACACCACTGGGTCGTTGGTGCTGCTGTCGGTCTTGACCAAGCCGCTCGTGCCGACTGCCGCCTTGGGCACATTGGTGGCGTTCCCCAACACCATCGCGGCCGGTGTGTAGGTCAGCGCCGAGGTGATCCGGCTGTTGATGAGGTAGCTGTTGGTGCCGTCGGGGACGGAGATGACGAAGCCGCGGGAGTCGAGGCGGGAGAAGACGCGGTAGTCGCCGGCCTGGAGGTTGATCGTGAAGTCGCCGTTGGTGTTCGGGGTCACCCGAAAGTCGCCGCCGGCGATGATGCGCGGGTGGGCGTTGAGCGGGGTGGAGAGCGCTCGGAACAACACCTCGTTGGTGTACGGGGTGGAGTTTGCGTTCAGGAACTGGCCGTAGAGCTCGGCGCCGAGCAGCTGAGAGCTGAGAGCTGAGAGCTGAGAGGCCAGCAGGATCCAAAGCAGCTGAGAGCTGAGAGCTGAGAGCTGAGAGAACGGGCGCCGGGCAGTCACGGCGGCATCGTTTCACACGATTTTCAGAATGCCCGTGCGGGACGCACGAGATGCGGCTGCGCGGAGCGTCGCCCTACCGGTTTTACCTCTCAGCTCTCAGCTCTCAGCTCTCAGCTTCCTCAATGAAACAGATTCGTCTTTAGGGAGCCCACTCGGTTCACGATGTTGGTGTCGACGCCGAGGGTCGGGAGCCAAACCAGGTTGTACGCGAGGAGATTCGACATGCTCTGGAATTTCACGGAGTCGACGTCCAGCTGGGAGCGGCTGAAGGTCTCGGCGTGGCGGAGCCAGGGGACCATAACGGCTTCGGCGACGGCGCGGCGGAGTTCGACGGGGATCAGGGCGTAGCGGGCGCCGAGGTATTGATTGGCCAGGCGCCATTGGTCGGCTTTGGTGGGGTGCCAGCTGTGGGTGGTGCCAATGGGGATGCCGTTCACGCCCACTTCGGTACCTTTGATCACGTTCAACACCAAGGTGCCGTAGGTGACGAAGTTGGTGGGGTTGCGCCAGGTGTCTTGATTGAGGGCGTGTTGGTAGCCCCAGTCGATCGGGACGATGGAGCCGTTGCGACGGTTGCCGTCGTTGAGGACCAGCTGCAGCTGGTACCATTGCGCAGACTCGGGGGCGAAGGCCTCGGTCTTGGGAGTGCCGACGACGTGGGGGCCGAGGCGGAAGACTTCGCCGTGGAACCAGCGGCGCTTGCTTTGGGAGGCTCCGTTGGGAACGGCGGGGAAGATGGTCAGGTTGTCGCCGTACTCTTCCAGGGCCCAGTCCTGCATGATCTCCCAGACCTTCACCACGCGCCAGTGGCGGCGGTCGCGTTCCCATTGCGCCCAGGTGGCGTAGAGGGGGTCGCTGGTGGCGGGCTTGGCGAGGGGGACGTGTTTGCCGGCGGCGTCCCAGGGGGAGGATTGGCCTTCGAAGTAGGCGGCGGCGATGGCTCCGGATTTTCCGGCGAGATTGCTGCGGATGGTGGGGTAGATCGTGTGAAACGCGTTGGTGGCGTAGAAGGCGGGGTCCTGATCGAGCGGATGAATCTTGGGCAACCACTTGTTCCACGACGGGAATTGAATCCCGAGGGGAATCTCGCGGGCGTTGATGCCGTTGGTGAGGTCGAGGGCGTTGGTGGTGATGCCGCTGGGGAAGATGTAGCTGAGCGCGTTGGTGTCATCGTCGAGCACCCAGGCGAGGGTGCCACCGGCGGCCCAGCTGCGCACGGGCAAGGCGTCGAGACCCGGCGCAGGCTGGTAGGGCGGATTCCAGGGGCGGGCGTTGGCCTCGTAGGGGATGTTGAGGCTGCGGATGTAGGCGGCGAGGTTGGTGCTGGTCTCGCGGGTGAGGCCGTGGAAAACGCTGCGCTCGATGATGCTCTTGTCGGAGAAGTTGAAGTATTTTAGGTCGCGGCCGGTGCGGTGGTGGCAGTCGGTGCATTTGGCGAACAGGTTGGTGCCGCGCTCCATGATGGTGCCGTAGAACCAAGCGTTGGATCCGGCGTTGATCGCGGCGGGATCGGAGGTCAGCGGGGTCCAGAGAGCGGGATTGTCGGCCGGGAGGGCGCGGAGGCGGTTGGTGGTGCCCTGCCGGATCTGGAGGTCGAGGATGCGGTAGCCGATGGTCTTCTGGTCGGCGTCGTTGAAGCGGAAGCTGAGGGTGTTGGTGCCGTCGACGAAGTTGGTGGCGGCAACGGTGAAGCGGAGGGTGTCGAAGGCGCTGCCCATGCCGAAGAAGGCAGCCTCCAGGCGGGGATAGGTGACGTTGTCGTCGGTGAGGGAAACCCAGTCGCCGCCGTTGATCTGGATGCTGGCCTTGCCCTCATACGACAAGTTGTAGGCCTGGAGGTAGAGGGTGTCGGCGGTGGAACCGTTGGTGACGTAGGCGGTGACGGTGGCGATGGTCCCAGGCTCGCCCAGGACCTCGATCGGCAGCATGGAGGCGGCGACCTCGGTGCCGTTGGTGGAGGGCGGAGCCACCGGACCTCCCGGGGCAGTCGGGATCGTCAGGCAGATGGCCAATGCTGCTGCGGGGAACAGCAGCAAGCTGAGTGCTGAGAGCTGAGAGCTGAGAGAACGCATGTCAGTAGGCGAAGGCCTTTTGGCCGCCGCCGCTGGCGGCCGTCTGGTCGCGTTGGAGGGCGCCGATGGAGGAGTACGCGGGTAGGCCTGCGGATGTCGCGGGCGACAGTCGGATCAGGGAGAAATCAAGGGAGCCGGCATCGACGTAGTCTGTCTCGTCTCCCCCTGTGTCTGTAGTAACAACCCCAAATCCAGTGGCCGAGTTCCAGTCCGTGGCCCCGTTTACGGAGCCGGCTGCGTTGTCACGATACCGATTGTAAGCTGAGAAAATTGCGACCGACGAGGCGTTTCCGTCGATCGCGTACCCAGAGTTGTCGGTGATGCAGTTCCCGATGATTCGCTGCAAGAGCGTAACGGTCGAAATGACATCTATCCCGTCACTGCAACCAGTGATGGTGTTGTTGCGGATGTAAGGGCGCCCAGTGGAGGATGTCATTGCTATCCCAACACCGCCGTTTCCGAGGATCGTGTTGAATGTAACAACGGCTGAATTTGCACAGGTAATACCCGGCGCTGTTGTTGACGTGACCGAAACCCTGCAAGAATCCGCTGTTGCACTAGCATTTGAGACATTGATGGCTGTTGATCCACCACTTGCCCCTGACAGAATTGCGTCGCAGTTGAACGCCATCGACCCCAGGTTATTCGCTGAGATGGCCGTAGCTCCACCAGCGGTAGATGTATTCTCACTCCTGACAGCAACCGCGAAACTGTCCGCCGCCAAGGTCAAAACAGCGCCAGAAAGCGCTCCAAGAAGGTTTAAACTCTCCACCACAATAAACGACCCCGTGACGTTGAGGCGACCGGTGGTGTAAGTGATAGACGGGAAATTTGTGGTAATCAGCCAGCCGTTTCCATTGGTGCGTCCGGCATACGCCGTCGTTCCGCCGGCAGTCCAACCTCGCACCACCACCGGCGAGGTCGAGCTTCCGCCATTGACCCAGGTGTCTGTGGTTGTCCCTCGCGAGCTGATCGCTCCAATGATGTTGAAGCGGTCCCCGGCGGCGGCGGTAAAGCTCCCACCCGTCACCATGTAGTCGGTAAACGTCGAAAAGCTCATCGCGTTGGCGATTGAGCTGCCGTCGCCGGAGCCGGCGCCAGCGTCGGTCACGTAACGGTCGGTGATTGCCGCAAGCCCGGATACCGCAAGCCAGAGGCTCAGGATAAAGCTGAAGATTCTCATGGAGGGGTGATGGTCAAAACGAGAGTCAAACGAGTGACGGTCGATGCGGAATCAACCCGGAATTGCAGGACGTCCCCGGCGGTGACGGATGTGGTCCATCCGGTCAGTGTGGTGTCGGATGCTTTCTGTGCGGCGCTGAGGGTCGGCTTGGCGCTGGCCGCAATGGATGACGTGGTGGGAAATCCGGAGTACGTGGACTTGCGGACGTCCACCACAGCGCTGCCGGACACATCGGCCAGCAGGACGGCCTTGGTGATCGTCCCGGTCACTTCCACAGGTACGCTCGCAATCGTTGAATCGCCGGCGGTGATTGCGCTCCCGGAATTGTCGACCACGTAGGTCACGGGTCGCCCGGGGCTCGGCAGGCGGGCCGAAGCGACGGTGCCGGTCGTGATGTTCCCGGCGTCGATCCCGGTGCCGACCTTGCTGCCGGACAGGCTGCCGTCGGCGAGATCCGCCAGATCGGCATCGTAGGCTTGGACGTCGGTGCCGATCACGACTCCAAGCGTGGTGCGACCGGCGGCAGCATCGGCGTCGTCGAGTAGGCCTCGGCCGAAGCTGGTCGTGGTGAGGGCGGCGATGGAGGTCAGATCCGAATCCACCGGCTGGAAGGCGGCGGAGCTTTGGCCGTCGAGGGTGTCGGCGTCCAATCCGCTGCCAGATCCGTCGACGGTCAGGAGCTTGGTGAGGATGCCGGAGGCGGTTTCGTCGCCGGTGTTGGTGCCGCTGCTCGTGCCGCTGAAGATGCCGTTCTGAGTGGCCAGCGTGCCGAGGCCAGCGCTTGAGCGAAGGGCGGCGGCATCGGCGTCGTCAAGGAGACCTCGGCCGTAGCTGGTCGTGGTGAGGGCGGCGATCGAGGTCAGATCCGAATCGGCGGGCTGGAAGGCGGCGGAGCTTTGGCCGTCGAGGGTGTCGGCATCCAGGCCGCTGCCGGCGCCGTCGACGGTTAGGAGTTTGGTGAGGATGCTGCTCGCGGTTTCCTCGGTGCCGCTGCCGCTCGCGGCGGGGATCTTTTCCCAGCGTCCCGGACTCGAGTCGCTGACGATGATATTGGGGCGAACGACGTTGGTGCCATTGCTGGCCGTGGTGCTCTCGGGGCAATAGACCCAGTGACCGATGGGGTCGCCGGTCTGGACGTAGGCCCAGCGGCTCACCTGGTAGACGGTGGCGGCTTGGAGGTCTTCCAGGGTCGCAGCGATCGCCGGGGTGAGTTCTTTGACGAAGCCGACCTGGGCGAGGGTTTCGGGCAGCTCGGCGCCGGTGAACGGGGTGCTGCTGGTGAACAGGCCGGCGGTGATGCCCTGGGCGCTGATGTCTTCGCCGGTCAACGTTCCTTCCCAAACGCCGTTGGTGCGGATGATGCCTTGGTTGGCGGCCAGTTCGGTGAGGTCGGCGTCGAGGGGTTGCAGCGACGGTGCAGAGGTGATGCCGGACCAGGGCACGGAGTCCGCAGTGACGGCGCTGCTCACCTTTCCGTCGCCGTTGGGGTCGTAGACGGACTGGAGCATGTCGCCGGCGCCGGTGACGGGGACGAAGTCGGGGGCCTGATTCAATCCGCCGGTCACGAGGCTGAGGATGTCGTAGGATCCGTCGGTGTCGGGGACGGTGAAGCGGATGCCGTTGATGGTGGCGGCGGTGAGCCGATAGCGGCCGGCCTCCAGGGTGGCGCTGAATTGGCCGCTGGGGTTGGTGCTGCTGATGACTTTGGTCTGCACCACGACCTGGCCGGGAGCGACGACGAGGGGCGCATCGAGCGGGTCGAAGGTGATCTGGCCGACGAAGGGTTGGCCGTCGGGACGCAACAAGCTGCCGGTGACGGTAGCAGCTGAGAGCTGAGAGCTGAGAGCTGAGAGGAAAAGCCCAAGCAAAGCTGAGAGCTGAGAGCTGAGAGCTGAGAGGTAAAGGCGACGGAACATGATCAAAGGCCTTTCAGATTGCTGCGGGTAAATTGGCGGGTCTCGGTGGTGAGGTTCTGCACACCGGGGCCGGCGGGGGTCATGCTTTGCTCGCTCTCGGGATCGTCGGGGGCGGTCACGGCGAGTTCACCTTTGGCCACCATGTCGAGGTCCTTCTCCAGCTGGGTGAGGCGGGTGCGCTGGTCTTCGGTGAGGGCGAGCGAATCGGATCCGCCTTGGCCGCCGAGGCCGGAGGTGGGGCCGAGGCGTCCGAGGATCTGGACGAGGATGCGCAGGGCGGCGAGTTCTAGGAACTCGGGCGGGATGCGGGCGGGATCGTCGTCGAGGGCGTTCGTCCCGCGGGCGCTGGCCTTGGCGCGGATCTGGGCGACGACGGTGTCGCGGATGACGCCGAACCAGCGGTCGCTTTCGAGCGAGTCATCGGCGGCCCACGCGGTTTCGAGGCGTTCGTTGCGGGCGAAGGCGAGGACGTCGCTGAGTTCTACGTTTTTCCAGGCGGCCACGGGGAAGTTGAGAGTTGAAAGTTGAGAGTTGAGAGACCGGAGAAGAAAACGGCCGCGAGCTGGGGAGCCCGCGGCCGTCGTGTGTCAGGGGCCCGGTATTACGGGAGGGGAGAAAACGCTTACGAGTATTGCGTGGTGATGAGGGTGCCAGAGGTGCCGTCGACCACTTTCTCAGCGGTGTTCTGGCGCACGCGGACCATGGTGGAGCGGCGGTTCTCGTTGCGGTAGGTCTCGGAGACAAACACGCCGCCCTCTTGGTTCCAGTAGAGGGTGAAGCCAGCGCCGCCATCCTGCGCCATGCTGGCGTTCGGGTTGACGTTGCCCACCCAGACGTAGGTGTTGCCCCAGATCTGGGAGACGCTCTTGGCGGCTCCTTTCTTGGCGGTGTTCTGCCGGGCGCGACCGACGAGCACGCGGGTGATGCCGTAGTCGGCAAAGCTCGCGGCGATGTTGGCCGCGTTCATGGGCATGTCGCCGTTGCCCTTCAGCTGGCCGCGCACCCAGTTCTGCAACTTGGTGGAGAGCGCCAGGCGGGTGAGGACCGCCTTGCTGAGTACAATCGTGTTGACCTGAACGGCGTTGTCTTCCACTCGATCAATCGCGGCCAGGACGTCCTGGGCGAAGTCGATGGTGGCGAGGTTGGCCGCAGTGTAGGCCACGGCGGAGTTGGTGCCCGAACCGAAGTTCGAGGTGTTCATGATCGCCGCCGCGACCCGGACCTCGTGGGCGAGGCGCATGTTGCGCAGCGTGAGGCGGGCGGCGGTGAGTTCGGCGTTGAAGTACCGGGCCAAGTCGCGAGCCTCGGCATCGTCCACGGCTTCCTCGAGACCGCGATCGACGCAATCGTAGGTGTCGGTGCCCCACTTGCGGGAGACCTCGCCATACGAGCCGGAGGCAGCGCGTTCAGTGGCGACGGCATCGAGCAACGCGCCACCGGCGATGTCGATCTTGGGGTAGGTGCCAGATTTGGCGGACACCCCGAGCGGGGGCATCACGAGGGCGCCAATGTGGAACGTGTCGGCTGCGCTGGCCTCTTCGACCACCGCGTTGATGTCGGCGCGGATCGTCGCGCCACCAGAAGGGTACATGTGTCAGTCCTTAGTTTAGGGATTGCTGGAGGTGGGGACGCTTACGCGCCTTTCTCAATACGAGCGCACTCGATGAGATTGTTGTCGGCCGCGGCCGCTTCGAGGGCGACCAGGTTGATCGCCGTGGTGCCGGTATCGTCCACTTCGCCGGCGGCGGTGGGATACAGCTGGGCGCCCGCCGCGATGGGGGCACTGGCGCGACAGATGAAGGTACCGGGCGCGGACCAGAGCTTGACGGTGACGACGCCACCGGAGGCGGCATCATGGATCGCGACGCCGATCGCGGCGTCGGTGGCCGCTGCGATGTCGGCCTGGCCCGAAGAGATCTTGATGCGCTGGCCCTGGGAGATGGCCGCCGCCGTGACGAGGCCCTTGAAGCCCATGCTGTTTTCGGTCGTGTTCATTTAGGGAGTTGAGAGTTCGAAGTTGAGAGTTGAGAGACCGGGATCAGCTGAGAGCAGGCTTCTGACCGGCGTGGAGCCAAGCGGTGTAGCCGCCGCGGTTGAGGCGCACGGCTTCCATGACGGCGGTGCCCTTGGGCTTTCCGGCCGTGGCCAAGCGATTGACGGTGGCGACGAATCCTTCGGGCGATTCGTTTTCGACGGTGGCATCGGCCGCAGGCGCGGGCCGGTCGGTGGTCTTCACCTTCGCGGGGAGCTTGGCGAGGACGGGGGATTCGTTGGCGAAGTCGGCGGCCAGTCGGCGCTTCCACACTTCGGACTCGGCAGCAGTGATGCGGCCATCGGCCACGGCTCCGGCGATCAACGCGGAGTGGTGGGCCTTCACTTCGTTGGCCAGGTCACCGGCGAGCTTGGTCTTCTCGGTGGTGGCGGCGTCCAACTGGGTCTTCAGTTGGTCGCGTTCGGTGAGGAGGCTGGTCTTCTCATTGGCCAGCGTGGCGGCACCCTGGAGCTTCGGGGCGAGCCCGGCCAGAGCGGTGAGGATGGCGTCGTCACTGGCACTGTTGTCCAGCGTGACACCGAGGGCGGCCATGGCGGCCACGAGTTTCAGTTTGTCCATTTGAGGTGTGGTGTTGAGCAGCTCGCTGGAGAGGTTGGGCGACGGCGTAAGGCCGGCAGAGATGTAGGCGGTGGGCTCGTACACCAAGCGGCCAGCGTCTTCGCCCGTGGGTTGCCCCGACAGGCGAACGCTGAAGAACAACTTGGAATCGCCGTTGAGCAGATCGGCCCCGGCGGCGTTGAACACCGGCAGCCCATACAAGCCATCGTCGCGGGCTTCGAGGCGCTGCATGAGTCCCTTCTCAGCCTTGTCGGGATAGCGTGAGCCATTGACCGGGCTGTCGGGGTGACCCAGGTAAATGGGCGCACCTCGCTGGAATCGCTTAATCTTCCCCAACACTCCGTTGAACTGATCCGCCAGGCGGCGGGAGTTTTCCAGGGTGATCCGCTGAATCACCTGCACGCAGCCCTGATCGTCCACGGCGACTTGAGGGAACGCAGCCTTGAAGGCGTCCACGTTTTCCAGCACGGCGGCATTGGGGGCATCGCCGTAGGGGGCGAGGAGGACCCAACCTTCGTGGTCGCGGGAAAGATCGTTGCTGACTGTGAGGATGACGTCGGGCGGATTCACTGTGCGCCGTTGTCATACCATCCGGCGGGGCGAATGCCCGTGCGCCGCGACCGAAAGGCGAAGGGGTAAGCGGTAAGCGGTAAGGGGTAAACGCGCTACCCCTGCTCGCCTGCTGGCCGTTCGCTTACCGCTTGCCGCTTCCCGCTTACCGTTTCCCCGTGAACCCTTGCGCCATGGCAGTGCCGAGGGCGCCTTCGACGGCGCGGACTAGGGCTGCGTCGGCGCGGGCGGTGCGGCGGAGCCAGTCGGGGATTTCGCGCCGGAAGATTTCCAGGGCGCGGGCTTGGGCTTCGGGATCTTCGATCTGGGCGATGTTCTCCAAGCGGGCGCGGACGGGGGTGAGCACGCCGGCGAGTTGCTCGGCCACGTCGTCGAGGGCGGCGGCGGTGAACTGACGGGCGGATTCGTTGGCCAGGTCGGCGGCGCCCGGGGCGGCGTTGGGATCCTGCTGCGCCGGATCTGCGGCGGGCTTGCTGGGCGGTTGCAGGAGTTCGTCGTCGTCGTCGGGCGCGGGGCGTCCGTAGCGCTCGCGGGCGTCGTCCACGCTGAGGGGCACGCCAGCGGCGAGGAAGAATTGATCGACCAGCAGTTCCTTGGTGGCGTCGATGCGCTTGGGCGGAGTGATCTGGACGTAGGCCAACGGGGTGACGCCTTCGCCGAAGAGGTACTCGATCACCTGCGGGTCGATGCGGGTGTTGAGGATGTCGGAGACGAATTGGGCGTCGTCGGATTCCAGCAGATTGGACTCGGCACCCTGGAGGCTGGCGCCGGATCCGTCGCCTTGGCCGGCAGACATGGTGCTGAGATCGGCTCCGCGCCAGAGGGCGGAAATCCAGCGGTCGCAGAATTCCACCAGGCCGGGCTGGGGTCCGCTGGATCCGCCGCCGGCGCCGGCGGCTTGGACCAGCTCGACCATGGCGTCGGTGTTCATTACGGCGCCACCGTCGGAGATCAAGTTCTTCACCACTTCGGTCAGGGCGATCCATTCGGGGCTGCCTTGGGCGGCGGACGTTTTGCCGATGACGAAGGGCAGTCCGAACTTTTCGGAGAACATGGCCCAGTCTTGCAGGCCCAGCTGCTGGAGGCAGACGAGCACGGCGGTGGCGCGCATGAGGCCATCGCCCACCGAGACCAGCCATTCGTTGCGGGGCATTTCGTCGCCGGTCGTGGCGATGGCGTTGGGCCGCCAGCGGAGGCGCCCGGTCTCATTCTCGAAACACTCCAGGGGCCAGAGGGTGAACAACGCGGAGAACGGCCGATCGCCCACGGGCGGGCGCCAGGTGATCTCGTGAACGCTGAACCGCATTCCCTGGGCGTCGAGGATCTGCTGGGCGAGCAGACGGAATCCCCCGCCCTGGTCGCGATCCAGGAGGCTGGTGGCTTCGACGTGATTGTAGAACTGGGAGAGCGCTTCCTGGTGGGCCTTGGCTTCCTCCTTCTTTTCGTCGGGGATGTCGGAGCGGGTCAGGACGGTCCAGGGCATTCGGCCGAGGGCCTTCTCGCGTTTGCGGGCGACGGAGGCGACGGAGTAGTTGCGGTCCTTGAGCTTTCGCCAGAGGCGCGGGGCGTTGGTGAACCGGCCGCGTTCGAACTCGTCGAGCGAGGAGGCGAGACGCTCGGGATCGAGGGCGCTGCTGGACGGCAGGCGCTGCTGGATGAGCTGCTTGACCTGCTGGGCATCGACCCGCTGGGTGACTTCGACGGTGGGGGATTCGGGCGTCATGGCGGCGCGGGGACGGTTATGGGATCAAAAACAGGGGTCTAATAGCCCCGGGAAGGCCTTGCACGGCGTTGCATAGGCCCCTCTGACTCGCGGCGAGGGTTCCCAGACGGGGGAGAACGCTGGCGGGGCAATTACGCGCGATTGCGGGGCACGCTAGGGGGCGGTTTAGAAACCCCCAGTTGAGAGTTGAGAGTTGAGAGTTGAGAGTCCGGAAAGGGGAGGTCATACGATGCGCCTCCCGCGGGCGGCTCGGCCGGTGTTGACGGGTTCGTACCTAAACGGGCCGCCGCCGGTGCTGGCGGCACGCACGGCCAAGGCTAACGCGGTGCAGCGGTCGGCGTGGCCGTCGGGGCTGTGGGGGGCGCGGTAGGTGATGTTACCACCCGGGGTGGTGATGCGGTGGACGCTGTGGAGGTCTTCCCGCAGGACGCGATCGGCCGGGATGCCGAGGGTCTTTTGGTCGGCGATCATCCGGAGCTTGCTGAAGATGTCCTGCTTCAGATCCTGGGTGAAGGTGCAGAGCTCGATCTTTCCGAACTTGTCTTTCTGCGGATCCCACTCGCCGAATTCTTTCACGAGGAAATCGCCGAGGCCGACGCCGGGACCGGTGTAGTCGAAGCACACGCGACGGGCGCGGCGGATCCGAGGCCGGAGCATGTCGAGTTGGTCGGGGGTGCTCATGCCCTGGACGGCGTGGACCTCGCGGGTCATGCGGTAGGCGCCGGCGATGACGGACAAGGCCCAGCAGACGGTGAGGTCCTTTTTCCGGCCGAAGTCGATACCGAGGTGGAGGGGCTCACTGTCGCGGGTGTCGGTCCAGAATTCGGGCGGGACGCCGAGGGTGGCGAGGGGATTCTCGATCGCGGCCAGGACTTCGTAGGGGAGAAGGACGGCGGCGGTGTCGAGAAACTCGCAGAGAAACTCCTGAGCCCAGCCTTCGGGATCGTCGATGGCGGCGCGGAGTTCCTCCAGGTTGACGGGGAGTCCGTCGCGGACGGCATCCTCAATGGTGACCTTGTGGCAACTCCACTTGGCGCCCGGGACCTGAAAATTCTTTTCCCAGAGGTCGGCGAACTTGTTGCCGCGTCCGTTGGGGGTGGAGATGAGGCGGACCTTCTTCTCGCCACCTCGGAGCGGGTTGGTGATGGAGGGGAGGACGGCGCGCCACGTTTTGTCGGGATCGTCGAAGAAGGCGAACTCGGTGAGCAGGAGATTGGCGGAGAATCCCCGGACGGTGTCGGGACGCCCGGGCACGGCGATGACGCGGGTGCCGTGCGGAAAGGTCATCGTCGCGGACTTGAGCAGCGCCTCGGAGCTGTCGCGGTCTTCGACGTAATCGGCAATGGAGACCTGGAACGCTTCGGCCCATTCCTTCCATTTCTCGAAGGACTCCAGGGCCTGACGTTCGGAGGGGGCGCCGACGAGCCAGGTGGTTTTCTCTTTGCGGAGTTCAGCGGCGAAGCAATCGGCAATGCCCTCTCCACCGCTGGAGAAGTCTTTGCCGACCTGGCGGGCCATGAGGCCGATCTTCCACCGGGCCTTGTCGTTCACCCAGCGGCGCTGGTACGGCAGGAGGAGATCCAGGGGGCTGGAGATGGAGGCAATAGTGGGGCCAGCGGCCGGAGTTGGGTTCTCCTTCGGTCCGCGAGTGCGCGCGTCCCGTTGGGACTTTCCTCCGGGCACTCCGCTGGCCCCGGTTTGCTTTATGGGGGAATTGGTCATGCCATCCCAAACACGGCGCGGATCTTCGCGGCCTTGTCTTCGGGGGTGAGGGTGTCGTCGTTGACGACCTTCTCGGCTTTCTCAGCCTGCTCGGCTTTGCGCTGGAGGATGGCCAGCTTGGCTTCGTCGATCGCGAGGCTGCGTTCGTCTTGCTGGACCTTCATCGCAGCCAACGCGGTGCGCACGAGGTCGGGCAGCTGCTCGATCTGCTGGGGGAGCTCACCCCTGACGCTGACCTGGACGATCAGTCGCTCGATGAGTTTCACCAACACGCCGACTTGGGTGGGTGCTTCGGCGGCGAGGGCCTCAACCTGCTTGGCGACGCGGGCGCCGTTGGCGACATCGGCAAAGAGTTTTGCTTCGAGGTCGGCTTGCTGCTGCTGCTCCCACCATTCGCTGAGGCGGGCGAGGCTGACGCTGACGCCGGCGGCCGCGAGGCGCTTGCGGGCTTCCTCCAAGGTGACCTTCTCCGCGCCGAACCAGCGGCGGAGATCGTCGGCGTAGGAGTCGAGTTTGGAGGGGCGGGATTTCAAGTTGAGAGTTGAAAGTTGAGAGTTGAGAGACTCAGACCTCGCTATCCAACGCGGCTTGTTGTTCGGCACCGACGAGGGCTAGGGCCAAGGCTCCGGGGATCTGCTCGGCCAAAACCAAGGCGCGGATCTGGCCGGCGATCTGGAGGCAGCGCTGCGCCTGGTCCGGCGGGAGATCGGAGATCGCTCCTTTGATGAGGAGCACGGTGGTCTCGGCTTCGGTCATCGGAGGGATTGGGCGGCGGCGGTGCCTTTGGCGGTGAGGGTGTAGACGATGCCCTGCAGCTCGACGGTCGTTCCCTGGACGTGGCCGCTGGCTTCGAGATCCTTCACGGCTTCTTCGACGTCGGCACGGGTGGGTCGCGGGGTGAAGCGGATGGTGACGGCGTCCACCAGGATGTCCTGCTCCATGGGCTGGCCATCCAGTTGGCGGAGGACTAGGAGGACGCGGCGTTGAAGAAGTTGGCGACTGCTCACTTGGGTAAGGGGTAAGAGGTAAGGGGTAAGGAAATCAGTCGTACTGCGGGAGCGGCACGGTCTGGCCCGCGAGGTGGTGCGTGCTGTCGGGCAGGAACTGAATCTTGCCGTCGGTGACATAGGAATGGCAGCGCGGGTAGCCGCCCAGATTCTGCGCGTTCACAAAAACCGATGGTGTGAAGGTTGGGCTTTCAAGTGAGCCGTTCCATTGCCACAACGGATCGCGACTTCCTTCGGGAATTCGGACGTTGACGTGGTGCCCATACCGGCAGCCGGGACAGTCGAAGACCACGATAGTCCTCTCCTCTGTTTCGATGGTGGCGGCGACGATCACCGGAGGATGGGTTGCTCTTTGTCGCGGCCGCCTTGGGGTTCGAGGATGCCGAGGAAGATGAGGAGGGTTTCGATCATTTGTGGGTGTCTACGCCGAAGCGTCCGGCAAGATTGGAGACGGCGGAGAGGACGTCGTTGATGCGGTCGTGGGTCTGGACGGCGCGTTCTTCGGAGTTCGAATTCAGCCGGCGTTCCATTTCGCCCATTTCGTGGCGGGCTTGGGCCAGCTCCGCAGTGAGTTCCTTGCGGGTGGCGGCAAGTTCGGCGCGGGTTTCGCCGAGGCGCTTTTCAAGGCTTTCCACTTCGCGGCGGGTGGCAAACAATGCGGCCAGGTTGATGACGGCGGTCACGCCGCCGGCGGCAGCGAAGGCTCCCGTGAGCCAGATCGCGCCAGCAGCGCTGGATCCGTCGGCGACATGCGCGGCTTGGTCGGCGAAGAAAGCCAGCGTGACGAGGGTCATGGGCGGGGGCGTGGTGGGGTTGTGGGTTTGGGTCGGGGCGGTCGCGGATCACGGGGAGCGCGCGGCGGGCGCGGCTCACGCGGGCGTCGCGGTGGGCGGGGACTGCGGCTCACGGGGCGATTCCCTTCGTGCCGAGGAGCGCGGCGAGCTTCAGGAGGATTTCGAGTTGCTCGGTAATGTTCGTTGAGGTGGTCGACTGGTACAGCGCTCCGAGGCTCGCAGACTGGGACTTGTCCGTTTGCATGGCCTTGGAGTTCGCCAGCTGACTGTCGCTGTCCCAGAACGTTCTCACCCGCACCTCGGTCTCGATGGTGCGCTCAGGGCTGACGTCGCGCTGGGTGGTCGTGTAGGTGGCGCAGCCGGTCAGCAGCAGAAGCAAGCTGAGAGCTGAGAGCTGAGAGCTGAGCGACCGAGTCTGCCGGGCGCGGACGGCGGCGCGGACGGTGTCGATCTTGATGGACGCGACCATGTCGAGGAGCCAGCCGAAGGCGGAGAACAGAGGGTGCGCCTCGACCTTGGTGAGGAATTGGTCGTCGGTCTGGGACGGGGTGGACCGGACAAACATCCACAGCAGGGCCATGCCCGGCTTGAAGACGATCCGAAGCGAGCCCATGAGGGCCAACGCGGCCAGCACCCAGGGATACTGGACGGCCAGGTTGATCACGTGAGCCGTGAGCGGGTCGACGGGATCGGACGGGGTGACGATGAGATCAGGCGGGACCTGACCGACCGCCGGGACCAGGCAGAGACACCAGGCGAAGAGTAGTCCGAGGAGTTGGGCGCGATTCATGCGCCCGCAGTCGTATCACGGAAAAACCGGAACTCCCGTTCGCGGGGAACGGAAGCGGGTTGAGAGTTGAAAGTTGAGAGTTGAGAGACCGCTACACGATGGCCACCAGGCGGGGCTCCAGGATCCCGTATCCACGCGGCGGGATTGCCGGCCCTTTGGGGACTCTCAGTTTCTCACATTCTCGGCGGTTGACCCCGCGTGTGCCCATGCTGAGGTCGACGCCGAATGGTGGGAACGGAACTCCAAAATCACTGAGTGCGTACCAGACCTCGTCGTTGATCGCCGCGATCATGCGTCCGTCGTATCTTCTCCCGCCTGCTCGTTCCCAATCCTTCTCCCAGTCGCGAAAGCTCTCGTCTGTCCGGGTCCGGATCAACTCCATTGCGGGAAACACCAAAAGAGCATCTTTGTCCATGCGGTCTCGAAGCTGCCTTTGACCGCATCGGAGATCGATGTTGACGGCCAGAAGTCGCTCAATCCCGGTTCGGTGTTCGAACGGGGGAAGATTGGAGCGTCCCCAAATTGCCTCCCCGAGTTCGCATCGGAGTTCCGCACGGTTTTTTCCCTCCTTGCCGCGCTGAACCAAGGCTTCAAACAAATCCAAATGCGGGTGCAGGAGCAAAGATTGAGCCCACACGGTAGTTTCATCCAGGGGCCTCCACGTCGGCATGCCTTCAATAGCCGACAAGGTTCCCCATGTGACCTCTCCGAGACGGATCCGGCCTTCGACGTCTTCTAAGGTGAAGGGGCCTGTTTCAATTCCACCCTCAAGAATCCAAATTGGATGGGCCAGCCTCATGGGGCTATTCCCGTTGACTGGTCTGGAAACCGGGGTGGCGTTCGGCGAGTTTGGCTTCGGTTTCTTTGAGCGCCTTGATCTTGCTGTCGTACATCTCTTCGGCGGTCCGATTCTCTACTCGCATCCTCTCTTCATCTGCCTCGATCTCCGCCAGCTTGGTGCGCCGGTATGGGCTTGGATCCATCGCCCAAACATTCCCCTTTAGGTCGATCAGCTTTCGCCGATTTTCCTGAATCAGGACCCGGAACTCTGCTCGCTCATCCAAGACTTTCCGGAGCGATTCCTGGTTCAGTCGGTTGGCGATCTCCCACGCTCGCACCTCCTGGTCGAACTTCTCTTGAGCCGCAGCAATCCGTTCCATCTCCAATCGCACCTTTTGAGATGTCAGGTACGCGTTGACGCTGAATGCCACCACGCCGCCAATCGCCATGAAAATCCCAAGCGCGATCGGCAGCCAAATTTTTCGTGAGTTCATGATCTGTAGATTTGTCGAGCGGTTCGCCCCTTTGGTAACGGGTTGGTCCGCCAATGTCTGACGTAGGATCTAAAGTTTCGCCCGCAGTTCCCACCTGTTTTCAGATTATGGCGAAGCTTCGCTTTACCCCTCAAGAGTTTGATCAACTTCTCGTCGCCCTTCGAAATCAACCTAGTTTTTCGGAGGCTCTCCGCCGGCTTCATCCTCGGAGGAATCGACCGGCCCGCTTGCCGTGGTGCCGGGTGTGTCGTCGCCGTGCCCAATAGCCAACGCGTCCATGACGCTGTGAAGGGTCAGGAGGACGGCCTGCCTGCGTTCGGGCGTTAGACCTACCAAGCGGGAAAGGATCTGCTGGCTCCACTCGGGAGCGTTGGCGATGACCTGATAGGGCGGTGCCCTCTCTTTCAACTCGCCGGGATCACCGATGGGAGCGAGCAGCTCATCCACAGTTTTACCCAACTTTCCTGCGATTTTCTTCAACGGCCCTGGGTGTGGAAAATTACGCCCTGACTCCCAGTTCGCGATCGCGCCCGTCGAAACCTCCAAGAAATCAGCATATTGCACCTGATTCAGCCCTCGGTCTAACCGATCGGCCTTAAGGCGCATTGCAAGATTTCTCACTTTCGCTGCGTTTTGCTGTTGCAAGGTTGAGTGAAGTTGAGTAAACAACACCCAATGAATCGCAGGATGCACGCGAATCTGACAGGCAAAAATTACCGCCAGCTTAAGGCGGCGCTGCTCTTGAGAGGTCACACCCTCCGCAGCTGGGCAATCGCCCACGGCTACAACCCGAATACGGTCTACAACGCCGCACGTGGAATTCGCCACGGGAAGAAGAGCGCGCCCATCGCTCGGGAGCTGGCCAGCTTCACTGCCTGACCCCATTCGTCGCTGAACCCATACCTACTATGAATACTGTCCTTGATCCCATGCACCGGGCGCTCGTGGTGAGTGCGCTGGTGTTCCTGCTGCCGGCGGGCAAGACCGCGCCGGTGGATCGCTCCTCCTGGTTGAAGGGGTACCTCGTCGGATGCCGCGCGGCGGCGCGCCAGATCTTTCAAGATCTGCGCCGGCATTGCACCGATGACCAATGGCGGGCCGCGCTCGATTTCGCGCGGCGGCATAGTGTCGATCGCCGCCTCTCTGCCACCCGTCGCGCTGGGGGTGCCCGATGAATCTCCTGGCGGCTGTGTGGGCGCTGATCGAGCGGCACTCGGACCAGATCATCACGGTGCTGATCTGGATCGCGGGCGGTCTCTTCATCGCGCTGGTGTGGGTGGGGCTGGCGCTGCTGATGGCGCGGTTCTGCGGGATGAATGAGCGTCCGGTAGATCGCCCGAACATGGGTCCGGGCCGGCGGGTGAAGGGCAACTCGAAGCTCATCGAACAGGGGAGCACGCCGGTATGAATGAGCCCCGGACTTTGCCCAGTGAGCGGCCGGAGATGCCGTTGCAACCGTTGAACGGTCCGCGCACGGATGCCTGGCGGATTCGGCACGTCTCCGAGTCGGCTTGGCACCACCTGGAGGACATCCGACATCGGGCGCGGCAGCACGCCGGGGCCGACCCCGAGTGGGCGCTGATTCTCCGCGAGATCAATCTGGCCCAAAGCCACCTCGCGATCGTGAGGCGGCTGGCGGACGAGAAGCGCAAGGCCATCGGGCTGCGAGCTGAGGCCTAAATAGGCGGGACCCGGAACCCTAACCCACCATGGCATCGCTACCCCTCAATCAACCGCAACGGCTGCTGGCACTGCAAGTGTCGGTCGAGGTGACTCTGGTCACAGTCGATGTGGCGCGGGCGGTCTTGGGGTGTGACAGCGAGTCGGTATCGGCTCGCGTGGATTGTGGACAGCTGATCTGGGTTTGGGATGTAGCGGCGCCGGGAGCGAATCACCGGCGGGAGTTGCGCTTCTGGACTGCCGAACTGCGGTCGCTGCCGGAAGGACGGCAGACGGCTGATCCCCAGAAGGTGATTAGTCAGGTGATCGGCAACACGCCGGAAGGGCGGCAACGGAGCGCCCTGCTGGAGGTGCGGTTTTCCATGTCTCCGCAGCACGTGCGCACGCTGTGCGATGCGGGCGAGCTGGACGGCCCGATCGCGGGTCACACGCGGTATATTTCGCGGGCTTCGCTGGAGGGGTTTCTCCTGCGGCGGTTGGTGCGGTGAGGCCGTCGCGAGCTGATAGCTGAGAGCTGAGAGTTGAGAGGAAATACACGAAAATGAACACGGAACTGATGAAGGCGCCCTCCGGGGCTGTGGCGGAATCCCAAGTGCTGGCGGTCTTGAAGCCGGCCTGGGCGGAGTTGGCGCGGGAAGAAGATTCCTACGTGCGCAAGTGCGCGGTGGTAGGGCTCATGTTGAACGCGGTGTCGGATCAGCTGGGTCACGGTGAGCTGGGTCCTTGGCTTCACCGGAATGTGTTTCCGGAAGTGGTGGTGCCAGAAGGCAAGCGGTTGGACGATCTACCCCACTGGCGTCGAGCCCGTCGATGGATGGAAGCGGGCCGCAACGTGGTCCAGTTGGCCCAAATCGGACACGTGTCCGATTTGGCAGCGGTGGAGCTGGCTAACGCGGTTTTGGGACGTGACCAGAAGCCCCTCTCGGAATCGTCCGCCGCGATGCTGGACCGGTTCGTGGCGGCGGTGGATGGGAAGACCCTGGCCCAGCTGACCTTCAAGTTTGCCGGCCTGGAATTGGCCAAGGGTGGGGACAAGGAATGGGAGGCCTTCATTCGCGCGAAGCACCCGGAGATGATCGTCGACGGCAAGGTCCCGAGTCGGGGCAAAGCGGGGAAGGTCTCCAAGGACGTCATCGGGGAATTTGCGAAGTGGCTGGAGGCAAAAGCCAAGCCCCGCACGGCGAAGGAAAAGCAGGAGGCCGCCCGGGTGCTGCTGGCCGGATTGGTCGATGTGCTGGAAGGGGCCGTGAAGAGCCCGCTCCTGATGGTGTTGGATCCCGTCGAGTTCGCTCCGGTGGAATCCCTGACAAAGCTGTGGGCGGAACGCCTCCGCCAGTTGAGCGACTCCCGCCGCTGATCCCTGGAACCCTGACCCATGACCGCTCCTCTCCAACTCACCTCGTCGGTGCAGATCGACCCTCGGGTGATCCAATCGCTGAGCCGGACTGCTGCCACACAGCTGCTGTTGATCGCGGAGGAGTTGCCCCGCCTGCTCGCCGCACCGTCGATGCGGGCCGCGTGCAACCGGGCGGCGCAGGGTATCCCCGGCGTGACCGGACGCGCCTTGTACAATCGGGTGCGTCGGTTCGCGCGGACGCATGATCCGCTCGACCTGGTGGACCGGCGGGACAGTTCCAAATTGTGGACCGCCACGGTGCGTCCGGTCGGGCTGCCGGCGGCGTTCCGGGAATTCTACCGGGGACTGCGGGAGAAGCATCAGCGAGTGGCCACCATGGCCCACGCGGAGTTGATCGAGATCTGGCGATCGCACTACGACGTTTCCGGGAAGTATTACGACAAGATCCCAGGCTACGATCGCTGGCCGGAAGCGAGCCCGACCACCGGGATGCCGGTGGGGTGGTCCTACGATTCGCTCCAGCGCTCGGTGCCGGAACATCCGTGGGACACGGCGGCCGCCCGCCAGGGCCTGGCGGCGGCGAGTGGGTATCGGCCGCCGGTGCGGACGACTCGGGTGGGACTGCGGATCGGGGAGCGGGTGGAGTTCGACGATCACCAGTTCGATACGAAGGTTCACTTTGCAGGGCAATCGCGGGCGATGCGACCGGTGTGTTTCGGTGGGGTAGACGGGTTGTCATCGTTCGTGTCGCTCGCGGTTCGCCCGACGTTGTGGGATGATGCGGCGGAACAGAAACGGACGCTCACGGAGTTTCAGTTTCGCTGCTTCGTGCTGTGGTGGCTCTCGGAGCACGGCTACCGCAATGACGAAGCAGGAACCACGCTCTTCACGGAGCGCGGGACGGCGGTGATCCGGGCGGACTTTGAGGCTCGGCTGCGGGCCTTCACGGGCGGACGGGTGCGGGTGAGCGCGGGCTCGATGTTCTCGGAGTCGGCTCACCCGGGACAGTACGCGCCCAGGGGCAAGGGTAACTTTCGCCACAAGGCGGCGATCGAAGGGTTTTGGAGCATCCTGGAAAACGTGCTGGATCGGCTGCCGGGCCGGATGGGGTCCAATCAACGGTTGAATGGGCCGGCTGAGCTACACGGGCGGGAGATGGTGCTGGCGAAGACCCTCGATCTCGCGCGGACGTTGCCGCCGGCGCTGGCGGAGCAACTGATGTTTCCGGTGCTGCCGTTCGGCACCTTCTCGAAGCTGACTTACGCGGCGCTGGATGCGGTGCTGGCGGATCAGGACCACGACCTGGAAGGCTGGGAGGACTTGGGCTTCGTGCGGATGGAATGGCGATCGGACGCGGGGTCGCACTTGTGGTTGCCGCAGCAGGCGCTCACCCAGTTGCCGGACGCGGAGCGGATGGCACTGGCGTCGCGGATCTCCTCGGAGGAGGGGCTGACGCGGTGCGTGCGGCTTTCGCGGCGGGACGTGTGGGAGAGCCACAAGGGGCAGCTGACGCAGCTGGCGCCCTCGGCGCTGTGTCGCCTGATGGATCCGGAGGACGCGATCGAGGTGACGGTGACGCGGCAATCGCTGGTGGAGTTTCAGGACACGGCGCGCTTCGGGCCGGGGACGTTCCGGTTTCTGGCGCAGAGCCGCCAACGTGAACTGCACCCGGGCGACAAGTTTGCGGCGTTCTTCAATCCGCTCACGCCCCGCTGGCTCCAGCTGGTGGACAGCAAGGGCGCGCCGGTGGCGCTGCTGGAGTCCTGGGAGGCGCCCAGCCGAAACGATCTCGACGGGATCAAGCGGCAGATGGGCAAGCAAGCGGCCTGGGAAGCGGATCGCAAAGTCCGGCTGGCGGGTCGGCACTTCGACGAAGCCGAACAGCGGGCGCACCTGGCGGAGCACAATCGACTCGTCGCCGAGGCGGCGGGTAAGGGGCAAGGGGTAAGGGGTAAGGAAGCGGAGGCGCTGGCGCGGCGGGCGGCGGAGGTGGGGCGGGCGATGTTGCCCGCGGAGGACGTGGAGGTCGCGGAGGTGATCGACGAACGGATCACGATGGAGCGCCAGGCCGAAGAGACTTTGGAGCCGGATGAGGTAATCCAGCTGAGAGCTGAGAGCTGAGAGCTGAGAGAAAGAACTAATATGGAAACATTGGAAACGGAAGCAGTGGGCCCGGTGACCTTGTCGGCACCGAGGCGGTGGTCGATCGCCACAAATGTGGTGACCCAGGAAACGGCGACGTTGCCCGACTTTGAGCGGGAACAGTTGCGCTGGCTCCAGCACTACGGGCTGGGGGCGAACCTAACGCTGAAGGAACTGGCAGCGCAGATTTTGCAACCCGACGGGACGGCCTATTCCCAGGATTCGCTGTACCAGACGCTCACGGGGAAGCGCATTCGCGAGGGGGTGAATCTGCGGCCGCTGGCGGAAGCAATCGCCCGGTTTCGCCGGCGGGTGGAAGAAGTCTCGGCGAAGAGTGCCACGGCGTTCATCAGCACGCCGCAGTCGCGAAAGTTGTTCCGCATTTTCAAACTCGCGCTGGAGAAGCATCGGTTGGCGTTCGTTTTCGGCGAGGCGCAGATCGGCAAGACCTCGGCAGCGGCGGAGTTTCAGCGGCTGCACAATCACGGGCAGACCCACCTGTTCCGGTTGCCCACGCGGGGGACGATGGGGGACACGCTGATGGAGGTGGGGTTGCGGTTGGGAATTCCGTCGCGGGCGCGGGTGACGGATCTGCGGCGGCGGATCATCGAATCGTTCGACGAGAACAATCTGATCATCGTCGATGAGGCGCACCAATGCCTGTACGGGCGGTACCACGACACCACGGCGATGGTCCTGGAATTCTTCCGGGAGATTCATGATCGCCGGGGGTGTGGGGTGGTCTTCATGGGCACGGACGTGCTGCGCTCGGGGATTCTGCACAACAAGGTGCTCTCGCAGTTGTGGCGGCGACGGTCGCCGGGGCTGACGGTGCAGTTGCCGGCGATGGTGCCGGACGAGGACCTGAATGTGTTTGCCGATGCCTTCGGCCTGGAGCCGGCGCCGGACAAGGAGCGGCGGATCTCGTTTGACGCGGGCGGGACCTTTGCAGCGAACCCGAAGAAGTTGCAGACGGACATCGTGCGGGAGGAAGGCCTGGGATCCTGGATCCGACTGCTGGAGGACGCGCGAGATCTGGCCAAGGAAACGTCGAGCGGGATGAGCTGGGGCCGGGTGCTGGCGGCGTACTGCCAGGCGCAGGCGATGGAGATGTGATCCGCAGATTCAACGCAGATTTTCACAGATTATGGACAAAACGTTTCAATTCAAAGTGTGGCCGGTGCTCTTAGAAGCCTGCGGCGAACTGGATCGCGCGACTTCCAAGTTTCCAACCTGGCCAACTGACCCGCTTCACGCTGTCGGAGTCGTGGCCGAAGAAATGGGTGAGCTGCAACGGGAGGTGCTGCAACTAACCTACGAGCCCACCAAATCCACCAAAGAAAGCGTGCGGAAGGAGGCTATCCAACTCGCCGCTATGTCGCTGCGTTTTCTGATGAGCCTCGACCAATACGAGTATTCTCCAGGCCCGCAGCATCAGCAAATCATGAACCCGACTGGTCACATCGTTTTCGACGACGTGGAGGGGGCGCGATGAATACGCCCAGCCCCGACAGAAATGTCGAAGCGGTCCGGAACCTCCTGTTGGTTCGGTCCCAAGTCGGGCTCCAAAAGTACGGAGTCACCACCGAGCGCACGGATCTGGTGAGGCTTGATTGGTTGCGCCATGCGCAAGCCGAAGCGCTCGACTTCGCAGTGTATCTGCAACGGCTGATCTGCGACGAACTCGAAGCGGCCCAGAACACCAACCCGACCGTGGTCAACGGGCAGATCATTTTCGAGGTGGAGGGGGAACTGTGACTGCCACACTTGCCCAGATCCGGGAATTGCAGGGGCTCGTGGCCAAGGCCAACGCCGCCCTCACTCCCCTGGCCGCCGACGGCGAAGGCCGGGATTGCCACGGGGGAACCATCCGGAATCCGGATGTCAACGCCGATTCACCCACCACCCCTGCCGTCCAGGCGGCCCTGATCTGCGTAAACGCCCTCAAGGGCGCAGCGGAGGAGCAGTAATCTTACCTCTTACCCCTTACCCCTTACCCGCTGTGAACCAAAAGACCTACCGCCGACGGAATCTGGGCCGCACTCAGTGTGAACGCATCGAGCGCTATCTCTCCAAATACGAGGGGCGCTGGATCGGGATGCCGACGCTGGCGCGGGTGGGTGCGGGGTCCCCGCAGGGGTTTTGCATCGTCCACTCGCGGATCTCGGATCTGCGCGAGCGCGGCCTGCGCATCGAGCAGGAATCGCGGCGGGTGGCAGGACGGTGCGCCAGCTTTTACCGGCTCGTGCCGGCGTGAACTTCAACTGTCTCTCAACCTTCAACTACAACTCACATGACACTACTCGACGAAGCGCCCCGGTTGATCGCCTGGGCCAAACTCAACGGACTGATGGGAGAAGTCGCGGCTTCCCGTCGGCCGCACTCCGGCACCGAATCACCTGACGGTGCTGGTTCACGTGGAACTGCTGAACGGCGAATGGGTGGCCAAGGCCGAGGGCGTGCGGCGGTCAGGGCCGGACGCGGAATCGGCCGTGAGGCGGGCGGGCGTGGCCTTTCTCGGGAAGCGGAAGCGGACGCTGAGCATCCCGGGCGTTCTCCAGAATGACGACGCGATCGAGGCCGATCCGGTGGCCGGCGGCACGTGGAAGGTCTCCTGGAATCCGAACCGTGAAGCCTGAGCCCTCCCCCTTCCCACACGAACACGACTACGACCTGAATCCTATGAATGCGACTCAATCGGATACCTTGCCGCAGCGTAAAGAACGCTGCGCGCTGGAGATGGAAAACCAGATCCTCGGTGAGGAACTGCTGAAGGCCCGCGCGGAACATGCGGGTATGCGAGCCATGATCTTTGGGCTCTATGTGGCTGTGTTCTTCCTCGGCGTCACCCATACGACCAAGTGGGTTCTGTGGACCGTCGCGATCGCCTTTATGGTGTTTGCCGCTCTGATGCTCATCGGCGGCGTGTGCTGGGCTGCCAAACGCGGCGACGAAGCCATGGGCATCGGCGACTCCCAGGGGCGCTGATCCGGTCTCTCAACTCTCAACTTTCAACTCTCAACTTCTTCCCCCATGTCCCGAATCAAACTTCCCGACCCCTACGCCACGATCGAAACCAAAGCCCAAGCCGAGATCGTGCTGGGCGACATTCGCGAGCTCTCCATTCGCAAGGCCCGGCTGCTGGCCGACCGCGAGGAGGAACGTCAGCGGATCGAAGAATCCTGCAAGGAGGCCTTGGCCATCCTGGACGACGAGATCAACACCAAGAGCGAGGCGCTGCGCACTTGGGCGGAATTGAACCCGGAGGAATTTGGCAAACGGCGATCGCTGGAACTGACCCACGGCACGGTGGGCTGGCGGATCGGCATGCCGAAGCTGGTGAAGAAGTGCAAAGCGAAGTGGGATGATCTCGTCGGAGTCGTCGATGCTCGCTTGGGATCAGCCTTCATCCGAGTGAAGAAGGAGGTCAACCGCGAGGCCATCCTCGACGCCCGGGACACGCTGGATCCGGTGCAGGTGAAGGCCTGCGGGCTGGCGATCGAGCAGGGCGACGCCTTCTACGTCGAGCCGAAGATGGACCAGGTGGAGACGCGGACGGTCGTGGACACGGTGACGAAGTTGGCGGCGTTGTTCGTCTTCCTCCTCGGCGCGGTGTTCGGCCAAGCCGCCAACGTGGGACTCACCTGGGATCCGAACACGGAGGCCGATCTGGGCGGGTACCGGGTGTACTACGGGCCGGCGAGCCGGAGCTACACCAACGTGGTGAACGTGGGCCGGACCAACGTCGCCCGGGTGACGGGCCTGCTGGATGGCGCGGCGTACTTCTTTGCCGTGACCGCGTACAACACGAACGGCCTGGAGAGCGACTACTCGAACGAGGTGCGGATCCAGACCGGCACGCGTCCGGCGGCGCCCGGCGGATTGGGCGGCAGCCAGGAGCGGGACGTGGTGCAGATCCAGTGGCGCGGCAAGACCAACAGCAACGGCACGATCACGCCGGTGGGCCAGGTGCTGGTGGCCGCGAATCTCCTGCCGGCCACGGTGGCGGCGACCATCGTGACGACTCCATCGGACGGCACGCTGACGACTCAGAATCGCACGGTCACCACGACCAACGGGCTGGCGGAGATCGTGGGCAAATCCTTGCGCCCTCCCTTTGGCGCCTGGGTGGGCGTGAAGACGGTGACAATCCCCAGCGGGGAGATCTCCTCGGTCGTCTTCAACTGAGTCTCTCAACTTTCAACTTTCAACTCTCAACTGCTGCCATGACTTACTCCGCGCTGGATCCTCAAGCCAATCGGCCCGCCCTGAAACTGCGAGCCCCCGAATTTCGCACGGTGTCGGAGATCGACGCCGAGATCGAGCGGCTGTATCGGCTGCGGGCGACGTTGGCCGCGGCGAGCGCGGGGCCGTCGCAGCGGCAGATGCTCGACGTGGTGGTGGAGGCAGTCTGCCAGGTCTGGGGAATCACGCGGGACGCTCTGCTCGGCCGGGGCCGTCTCCAACCGGTGTCGGATGCCCGACAGGCGGCGATGTACGTGATGTATCTGGACCGGGGACTGAGTTCCTCGGACGCCGGGGCGCTCTTCAATCGGGACCACGGCACGGTGCTGCATGCGGTCTTCCAAGTGGAGGCGAAGTGGAGCACGGAAATGGGCTTTCGCCGGAAGTTTGACGCGTTGCGCGCGCACCTGGGCCTGAAGCCCTGGCTGCTCAAAGCGGGGAGGGTGTCGTGAGCCATCGCTACCGTCGCCCGGAGGGCACGCTGATGACCGCGCCTCAGAAGCAGATGTTTTGGCGGGAATGGGCCAAGGCCGTGGCCTGGCAGCGCTGGGGTCGGGTGGAGGCCGAGACCGAGCGGAAGGCGATGCTGGCGCGGTGCGGATTTACTTCGCTGACTTTGGTGGATCGGATGGGGGGATTTGACCGGCTTTTGGCGCACGTGCGGTTTCTCCAGGACAACCTCAAAGGGGCCCGGGAAATGGACCATCCGGAGGACGGGGATCGGCGGCGTTTGCTGTGGGTGATCCGGGAGGAATTGCTGCCGGGATTGGCGCTCTACGTGGCGGATGCGGAGGCGTACATGCTGGGGATCATTCGGGACAAATTTCCCTGGCGCCTGGCGGTGCCGGCGGAGGGGGAGGAACCGAAGGCCTACCCGGCGATCTTGGACGAGCTGGAGGCGCGGCCCCAGCTGCGGCAGCGGGGCACGGAGGTGGAGAGCGTGCCGAGCGAATTGGATCAGCTGCGGATGACGCTGACGGGGCGGCTGGCGGATCTGAAACGGAAGGGGAAGAAGGTCGAGATTCCCTACAAAGAGCAGGTCCGGCGGCAGGACGAGTTCGACCAGCTGGTGGCGCTGCGGATGGAGTCGGGTGCGTCCCGGGAAGATGCGATTGGTTGGGCCTCGGGGAAACTGGCTGAGCCCGCGCTGGCGGGAGAGGGGGAACCGTTTTGAAAGTGCGCCTGCCCAAGTCGGCCGGGAAGGCCGTGGATCTGCTGATTCAGGATCACCAGCGGATGGAGTTCATGGAGAACTGGAAGGTGGAATTTCTAACCTCGGGCGGGGCGTTGACGGGATGGATTCCCGAGCCTCACTGCTTCCAGGAGTCGGGCAAGACCCGCCGGGAGGTAGTCGACAAGCTGAGGGCAACGGTGGAACAGCATGAACGGGAGAACCGACGGATGCGGGCGGTGGAGGTTTTGTTGAAAGGGAGGAAGGGATGATTCCCCCAGTTTTGGATGCCTGCTGTGGGCCCCGAATGTTCTGGTTTGACCGGAACGACGGGCGCGCTCTGTTCGTCGACAAGCGGAGGGAGCGTTGTGTTGCGGACACTCGGGAAGGACGCCGAGAGATCGTCGTGGATCCGGACCTCCTAGCGGACTTCCAAAAGCTACCGTTTCCGGACGGGACTTTCACGCTGGTCGTCTTCGATCCTCCCCACACGTTTGCTGGGCCCAATGGCTGGACGGCGAAGAAGTACGGACGCCTCCAGCCGGGTTGGGAAAATGAGATTCGGGCAGGCTTCTCCGAGTGCTTCCGGGTCCTGGCTCCGCTGGGAACTTTGATTTTCAAGTGGAACGAGCACCGGGTGCCCGTTTCGCGGGTGCTGGCTCTCACTCCCGAGAAGCCGCTTTTTGGCCAGCGCTGTGGCACCACGGCGAAGACGCATTGGATCGTTTTTCACAAGGCGGAGGCTCCGCGATGAGCGACAAGATCCGGTACTCACGCGCGGACGCTTTGGCGGTGGCCCGGGATCTGTGCGAGGTCCTCGCCTACGAGTGCGAGCCGGACCTGTTAAAGGTCTGCGGATCGCTCCGCCGTCGGAAGGAATCGGTGGGCGACGTGGAGATCGTGTACGTGCCGCGGGTGGCTCTGATTCCGGAGGAAAAAGACCTTCTCGGGTCAACCGGGAAATTTCGCCAAGAAAACCGGGTGGACGTGCTCTTGGAACAGCTGTTGGCGGCTGGTCATTTGGCCAAACGCCCGAACAAACTGGGCCGGACTTCCTGGGGGGAATCCAACAAGCTCGCCGTGCATGTCGCGAGTGGCATTCCGGTGGACCTTTTTGCCACCACTCGCCGCGCCTGGTGGGGCTACGTTGTGTGCCGCACCGGGAGCGCCGAAACCAACACGCGGATCGCGTCCCAAGCCCAGGCCAAAGGCTGGCAGTGGCACCCCTACGACGGGCACTTCACCGACGTGCTGGGCCGGCGGCATTGGATCGAGAATGAGCGGGATGCGTTTGCCCTGGTCGGCCTGCCGTATCGGGAACCTTGGGAGCGATGAAAGCGCTGTTCATTCCGCTCAAGGGGGAGTTCTTCGACGCCTTCGCCCGGGGTGAAAAGCGGACGGAGTATCGGCTGCGCGGGAAGCGGTGGAATTTGGACACCTGCGCGCTCGGAAGAGCGGTGATTTTGAGCAGGGGATACGGCAAGTCGAAACGGCTGACGGGGCGAATCGTCGGGTGCTGTTACGACAACCTTCCCAGCCGCCTGCCGGGCTGGCTGGAGTGCTACGGGTCGGGCGGGTGCGCGGTCTGCATTACTATCGAACTGGACCCCGCTCAATGAAGCGTCCTCCCCAATCCCGAGCCCGCCGAAAGCAGCAGACTTCGGAGGAGTTGATCGCGACGATTTTGGGCTTCATCGGGAGGCACTGGTACCAGGGCGACACGGTGCGCCTGGCGAAGGATCGTCCGAGGCTTTTGCGGTGGGTCATTTTGAAGCCGGCGACCTTCCTGGACGAGCGAGCCGTGACGGTCAGTGCGGACACCTACCGGGACCTTTTCCTTGACACCCAAAACGGCGTCCTCCTGGAGGCCATCCGGCACGGCGCCCAGGAGACGATCCAGTACCCGCCCGCCTACCTCGGCACGGTGGTGGATTCCTGGCTCCGGATCCAAGGCGACCGCCTCTACGAGCGCGCCAAGAACGAGTCCGCCCGATCCGCCGGCGAGATCGCCGAGCAGCTGGCCCAAGCCCTGGCCGGACGCCCCCAGACCGGCGTGGATCCCGTCCGCCAAATGGCCCAAGCCGACGCCCTCCTGCGCCAGTCTGCGCGCCGCGTGCAGCGCCCCTGCAAGCCCGCCGCAGACTCCCAGCTGAGCCTCCTGTAGGTTTACCAACCCTCTGCGGATCGGGGGTTTGGGCCGCCGGAGATTACCCAACCTCGGTTTCGGTCGCGCCAGACTCGTAAACCGTTGATTTCAGGCCCCCTCTGGCGAGCTTCGCCGTTTTTCACCCGTCCCCGACCTCGCGCGCAGACTCACTTACTGGTCAGCGCTGGAAGTCGTGCCGCTCCGACCTCCCGTGACGCTCTTGAAAAC
>JAFLEF010000022.1 GCA_017309115.1 Verrucomicrobiota bacterium
ACTCCCAAGAAGAACCAACCGGAAGAAGGAAGAAGAGATTTAGCTCGAAGAGGTCGAAGAAAACGCCCCGGAAGAATACGGATTTTCAAACCGCCACTTTCACACCACTTCCATTCCGCCGCTCACAACCCGCGTACGGCTCCGCGGAGCGTCGCCCCAGCAAGCGGGTTTACTCCGGGAAGATTTGGCGCAGGCGCCAGTAGGCGTTGGGGCCTACTACCGGCTGGGGCAGGGTAATCGATACCGGCAGTCCCAACCCGATGATCGTTTCGCCGTAGGCGTCTGCCCAAGGGCCATTCAGGGAGCTGCTGTGCTCCAAGAGGTATTGATGGTCAAATCCGGGGGTGAACTCGAAAACGAGTTCGGCGTTCGCTCCCTGAAACGGCTTGAGGGTCAGGTTGGGAATGGGCGCCAGGAGTCCGCTGACCCTGACTTCGGTGCGGTTGTTGGCGGGCTCGGGGTCGGGCGCCGGGGATCCAACGAGCGCGGAGACCCAAAGTTCTCCCAACGCATAAGTCGGGATCGCCGAGAGACGCAGTCGGACCTCACGGACGTCGCCAGGAGCGAGGGTTCCCAGGAGATATCGGTTTCCGCCCAGGGGAGTCCGGTCCAGAGGATACGTCGGAGGCATCATTTCGAACGCAGGACGGCTCAGTTGATCCCATCCGTAAGGGAGTCCCAAACTCACCGTGACGTTTTCCACCGGCTGATTCCCGGAGTGGGTCACTCGAAACACCACCTCTGCCTGCGAGAGCGACAGATCGCGGGCCACAATCTCACCCGTCACCGCCAAATCGCTCGGAGCTTCGAGCGAAGGCGGGGGAGAATAGATTAGTCGCAGCCGGTTCCGGTTAATCCAAAGCCACCGACTTGGTCCAGCGGGCGCGAGATGAAACGTGCGCGCGTCCAGCGCTTCTGACAGCGGCATTTCTGCCAAAACGTGAAGCGAAAGCGGGGATAGGAGGCGAAGTTTCGGTCGGACATCTGGCGCGATCCAACCCACCCAATCCCGAACCGGATCGAATCCAAACAGATGGTCATCAAATCCAAGGAGTCCCGGACCAAACTCCCCGCCCAATAGCGGATCCATCTGCTGGCCACGAAGGGTCAAGATCGTGTCGTGAACCTGGACAGCGGTTCCCGCTTCCGGCCCGAGGTCGAGTCCGAGGAAGGTTGGACGCAGGTTCGGCTCCGCGGCGACGCCCAGCGGCCCGAGCCGATAGGACTGGAGTCGGTTCCGCTCCACCAAGGAAACCCACTGGCCATCGTCAGCAACGACCACAGTTGAACCCAAGAAGTTTCCGACTTCAAACTGGACGCGGTTGGGTCGGAGTTGGGTGCCGTCGAAGACCGCCAGATCAAACAGGCGTTCGGGTTCCGGACCCGAGTTCGGGCGTTGATATCGGCGGGCGACCACCACCGCCTGCGGTTGACCCGGAACGGTGGCCAAGCTGTCTACGCGGAGGGGAGTTCCGTCGGCTGTTCCCACATCCCAGTCGGCTTCGAGGGCTAGGGTCGCAAGATTAAACCGAGCGAGCCGTCGGAGATCCGAATGAGCGACGTACAGGAATTGTCCGTCGTGGGAAATCCGGAAGACATCCACCGGCGGAATCGCGGATGCGAAATCCGTTCGAGCTCCGGTGGCGACGTCGAGAGCGAAGAGGGCTCCGGCGAGATCCACGACGACAAGGCGGTCCCGAACGGAATCGTAGGATGCCCATCGCACTCCCGTGGCGGTGGGCTGAGGCCAAATGGGGAAGGGCTCGGATTCGACCGAGAGCCCCAGGGCTTCCACGTGGAGCCGGGCGTTGGTGCTGGCTTCCTTGGCCACCACGGAAACCCATCGATAGTCATCCACGGCGACCGGAGCTACGGCATCGAACCGGAGCGGGTTGGGGGATCGTAGTGTGGTTACCGTTCCGCTGAGATCGGCATTGGGCAGAGGATCTCCGTCAATGGTCAGAGCTCGCAATCGCGCCCCCACTTCCTGGCCGACGGCGAAGGGGCCGACCGGCAACGCGAGGGACAGGCGACCTGGCTCGTTGTCGAGCAGGACCAGGGTCGTGCGTCCGGTTTGGTAGCCGGGCAGGGACACTTCCACGACGACCTCTTCCCGGCCGGTGACTTGGGAATCGTCCAGCAGTTGGAGGGAGGTATTGATGCCCAATCCCAAGGCGGGGAACTCCGGATAGTCCGGCGTCTGCACCCGGTCGGGCCGCGACACGGTAATGGTCATTGGCAGGTTGGTGGGAGAGGCTCCGCCTACACTGATCGCGAGATCCACGGTCTGACCTTCCGATGCCGGTTGGTTGAAATTGACGGACACCTGGATGGTGTTGGTGTCGTTGTCGAGGAGGGAGACGGGCAGTCGAGCCGGAGCCCAGCCCGCGAACGTTGCTTCGACCTCAACGGTGGTTGAGTCGCCGAACAGCGGGTTGTTCAACGCCGACCACGTAGCTGTGCCACGATTGGTGCCGGCGGGAATGTTCACGAAGGGAGCGACGGCCAATCGCGATGGGTTACTGCTGGTCAAGGGAATTCGAAGGGGCGCATCGGCCGGGCGATCCAGGACCAAGGACGCTGAAGCGGAATCTCCTTCGAGGACCGTCGCCTCTCCTTCCCACCGCAGCGTCGCGACCTCGTCGTCGTTGAGGACCAAGGAATGGGACGCGGGGCTGTATCCGGGCGCGGTCACCTGCAGTTGGGCGGTGACGGGCCCGGTGAGCAAAGAGTCGTTGGCGACACTCAGGTCAGTGACGAACTCCGAAGATCCCGCGGGAATCTCGAAGGTTTCCGGAATGAGCAACCGGCTTTGGTCCGACACCAGCCGCAGAGTGAGGTTGGTGGGAGTGGGTTGGGCCAAAGTGATTCGAATCCCTTGGGCCAGGGTGCCGGCGCCTTCCGTGACTTCGGCGGGAGCGCTGAGCGTAAGGCAGGTGGTCGGATCCACCCGGAACACCGGACTCTCGGCGGTTTTGATCGCCAGCGAATTCAACGTCCTCAAGCGGGCCTGCACTTGGACGGGATCGGCGCCGGTGGCGATGGTGAAGGGAAACTGAACCCAGCCGTCCAGGTCGGTGCGGACATTGGTCAGGCCGGAGGGTTGGGCCGGGTAGGTACCGAATCCGGGGAGGAACAGACTGCTGAGTTCGACGTTGGTCAGATCGAAACTTCCCGCGGCCACCCGCCAGTCGGAAGCATCGTTGTGATCCTGATTGCCGAAGCGTTGATAGGTTTCGCCGGCGACGCCGGTGAGGGCGAGGGGAAGGGTGCGCCAATCCGTCTGAGGGACCGTGCCACTCTGGCGGGGCAGGGTTTCGCCATTGATCACTCGGGGTTGGACCTCAATGAAGACGGCGTCCCGAATCTGGCCAGACTCGTCCCGCAGGACGACCCCGGCCGTGAGCGTTGCCCCCGGTTGGTCGCCCCAGTTCAAAGGTCCGGGCATGCCCAAGGCTGGCCAGGCCGAAGTGACCGGACGATTTTCGGCAATGGTGAATCGCCCACCCGGAGGTAGGGTGGAACCTGCCGGCACTTTGATCTTGATGCTGGCCGAGGTGTCGGTGGAACGGAACAAGTCAACCTGCCAGCCGGAGACATCGATCGGTTGAGCGGAGAGATTTTGCAGTTCGACGCCATCGACGCTGCCAGGATCCACCTCTGTGATGAGCACTCCGGCGGGGTTGGCGGTCATTCCCTGGGCATTCAGGGAGAAGGTGACGGGGGTGTTTGGAGCCGGGAATCCCCGTTCATCTGTCACCCGAAGGCGGGTCGGGAAGGGTTGTCCGGGACAGGCCAACTCCGGAACGATGATTTCCTGGATCGTTTCCGCGCCGCCCGAATGCGCGGTGGTGAAGGATTGCGTCGCTCCTGGGATCACGGAACCTTGATAGTGAACATCCACTCTCCATTCGTAGCGGAGGATCGTCGCCAACCCGGGGAGGAGTCGGGAGGGGTTGGGCGATCGGCCCAACGATGCAAATTGGGCGACCCGGCTGCTTTTCCACCACACTTCGAATTCTGCCCCGACCGGCACCGGCACGAGCCGAACATCGTCGAGCAACCAGGCCTGATTGACGGTGTCGGCCCGGGGATTGGTCCAAGTGAGTCGCACGGGACGACCACCGAAGGCCGACAGATCCACGGTCATGACACTCCACGAGCCCGTGGCGACAAACTCCGTCACGGAAAATTTCCGGGTCGGCACGGTGCCTTCCAAATCGACGACTTCGAGCCAACCGGAATCCGGCACTTGGGGCAGTCCGCGAAGCGCAAAGGACAGCGTCGTGGCCTGGGGGGCCGCGGGGAGCGTGACCTCGCGGCTCACTGAACCCCGCAGAATTCGCAAGGCCTTGGTTCCTTCGGCCGCGTTCGGAAAGATCATGGTCGCCAGCGTGCCCCCGGTGACCGCCCAGCCATTGGTGCCGTCCTCAAACCCGGGATTAGTGAGCAGGTTCTCCGTTCCAAACGACCACGCCACGGTGGGACGCGCCGGCAGGAGGCTGGATCCACTGGGGGGAGAGAACCGTTCCAAGACTTGAGCCAATGTGGAGACGCTGAAAGCCAGCAGACCCACCAGGAGCCACGGGAGACGAGGGTGAGCGGAATTCACAGGGATGAATTAGGCTGCCTACCGCCTCGCTCCCCGTCAATCCAGGTCCCCGAAACAGGGGTGGATTGGCGGCTTTATTCGGAATTTCACGGGTTCGTTGCGCGAAATCCCTGTTCCGGAGAATCCCGCGCGTGAAGATTTCCACCGTTCGTTCCGTCGGCACGGTTCCGAACCGCATTATGGATTCACGACGCGATTTTCTGAAGAAGGCGGCTCTGATGGCGGCCGGTGGCAGTGTGGCGGGTGGGTTTCCCGCCGTGATTCAACGAGCGCTCGCCATCGATCCGGTGCCCGGCAGCACCTGGCTGGACGCCGAGCACGTCGTTATTCTGATGCAGGAGAATCGGTCGTTCGACCACTGCTACGGGACTCTCCGCGGTGTGCGGGGATTCAACGACCCACGGGCGTTGACCCTGCCCAATGGGAATTCGGTCTGGCTGCAATCCAATCGGGCCGGCGAAACGTATGCTCCGTTCCGACTCAACATTCGGGACACCAAGGCCACCTGGATGAGTGCGTTGCCTCATTCGTGGGTGGACCAGACCGATGCGCTCCACGGTGGACTTCAAGACGGGTGGCTTGATGCCAAGCGCTCCGGTAATCGCGACTACGCGAAGCTGCCGCTGACGCTAGGGTATTACGACCGGCAAGATCTGCCCTTTTACTACGCTCTCGCCGATGCCTTCACCGTCTGCGACCAGAACTTCTGTTCCTCTCTCACCGGCACCACGCCCAACCGGTTGCATCTGTGGACGGGCACCGTTCGGGAGCGTCCGTCGATCGAAGCGAAGGCCAACGTACGCAACGAGGATGTGGACTACGGCAGCGAGGCGCATTGGACGACCTTCCCGGAGCGACTCGAGGCCAATGGCATTTCGTGGCGCATCTATCAGAACGAAATCTCGCTCGCGTCGGGATTAAAAGGCGAAGCCGACGCCTGGCTGGCTAACTTCACCGACAATCCCATTGAGTGGTTTAAACAGTACCACGTTCGTTATGCGCCCACCCATCGCGAGTATTTGGCGGAACGTGAGAAGTTGTTGCCGGGAGAAATCGCGGCCCTCGAAGGCCAGGCTGCTTCTGCGGACCGGGACAAGAAGTTGGCGGCGCTCCGGGCGGAACTGAAATCGGTTCAGCAGGAGCGGAAGGAGTATACCGAGGCCGGTTTCGCCGCTTTACCGGCAGTGGCGCGCAGTCTTCATGAGCGGGCGTTCACCACCAATGTGGGGGATTCGGACTACCGGGAGCTCACCACGTTGACCTATCAGGACGGCGGCGTGGAACGGACGATGCAAGTACCCAAGGGCGATGTGCTCCATCGCTTCCGCGAGGATGTGGCGTCGGGGAAACTGCCCAAGGTGTCGTGGATCGTGGCCCCCGAGAATTTTTCCGATCATCCCGGTGCTCCCTGGTACGGCGCCTGGTACCTGTCCGAATGCCTCGACATTCTCACAAAGAATCCCGAGGTGTGGCGCAAGACGATCTTCGTTCTGTGTTACGACGAAAACGATGGGTACTTCGATCACGTGCCGCCGTTCGTTCCACCGGAACCCGGAGTTGCCGACGCCGGCAAGGTATCGCCGGAGATCGATCCTTCGGTGGAATGGGTCCGCATGCAGCAAGAGGACGAGCGGGTCAAAACACATCCCGGCGCAGCGAAACGGGCGGGGCCAATTGGGTTGGGTTTCCGGGTGCCGCTGGTGATTGCTTCGCCCTGGAGTCGGGGCGGCTATGTCAACTCCGAGGTGTGTGACCACACCTCCATCCTGCAGATGCTGGAGACGCTCCTCAGCCATCAGACGGGGCGGCCGATTCGGGAGACCAACATCAGCGCCTGGCGTCGGGCCGTCTGCGGAAATCTGAGTTCCGTCTTCCGCCCCTACCATGGGGAGAAGCTTGGTCTGCCGCGGCCGGTGGAACGCGAAGCATTCCTGGAATCGATTCACCAGGCCCAGTACCGACCGTTGCCGAATGGATATCGGAAATTGTCGTCGGCGGACTTGGAGCTTGCCCGAAGCAATCCGGCTAAAGCGAATTGGCTGCCCCGACAGGAACCCGGCACCCGTCCGTCCTCTCCGCTGCCCTACGAGCTATCCGCGGATGGATTTATCAGTGCGGATACCCGCCACCTGGAGCTGCGGTTTTCTGCGGATCGAACGCTCTTCGGCGAGCGATCCGCTGGTGCGCCGTTCTTGGTGCATCCCCGGCGAGCGGTGCGAACGGCCGAGGGCGGCTACGCGGTGGGCCGGCCGCGATCCTATGCCGTGGTAGCGGGTGGTTCCCTGACCGACGCGTGGGACCTGAAGGATTTCGAGAATGGGCAGTACCATTTGGAAGTTCGCGGCCCCAACGGGTTTTATCGCGAACTACAAGGCGGGGCGGGCGATCCGCGAATCGAAGTGACCTTGGTGGCCGCGCGCGACGGGAAATCAGCCACCGGGGATGCGGTGCTGCAACTGCACAATCGCGAGACGCGGGCGCGGGTCGTGCAACTGGCAGATCTGTCCTACGGTCGGCCGTCCCAGGAAATCCGCGTGAACGCCGGCCAAACCGTGTCGATCCCCTGGCGGCTCGACGGCAGCGGTGGTTGGTATGATCTGGAACTGCGGGTTGTGGAGTCGCCGGAATTCCGGCGTCAGTATGCCGGGCGCATCGAAACCGGTCGGGAGAGTATCACTGACCCGAAGATGGGTGGGAAAGGGTAAGCGGTAAGCGGTAAGCGGTAAGTTCGGAGTTCCGCCTTTATTGGTCCGAGGCTGAGCCGCAAATGCCGGGCGGTCGGTTGGCCCGGTCCAAACGGGGCGGCCCAACGATTCAACCCTACTCGAAGGTCGGTCCTGTGGCCGCTGGCGAGGCACCTTTCATCAGGTCCACCAGCTGATAGAGCTCATCCTTACTGACACAGCTGATGACCCCGGCTTCCCGGGCTTCGGCGGCGATGGCCGGAGAATTGAAGTGGGTGACGAGAAGAACCTTGGAAGCCGGCCAGCAGGCGCGAACCGCGCGGGCGGCGTTGAGTCCATCCAGCCGAGGCATGCGCAAATCCATGATGATCCAATCAGGCTGGCATTCCGACGATCGGGCAATGCACTCCAATCCATTGCCGCATTCGACAATCGATTGGGTCAAGGGCGAGATGAGATCGCGAAGCAGTTCCCGCATCTCAGCGGAATCATCGACAATCATTACGTTCATGGGAGTAGATCTCCAACATATCCGGGGACGAAAGAGATATAGCGGTGTGGGGTTGGGGTGGGGTTCAAAGCTGGGTGCCTCGTTCCTGGGCGTATTGATCCAGGGTAGATTTGTCCGGCAGATCGAGTCGGTCGCGGAGGCGGTCGCGATAGGCCTCCACTTCCTTGGGACTCACGCAGAGTTCCTGGGCGATCTCCTTGGTGGACCTGCGCGTACTGATCAGTCGGAGGACCCGACGCTCGGTGGGCGAGAGCCGCTTGAGGCGATCATTGGCCGCGATTGAAGCCGCTCGGGCCTGACGGCGTTCTTCAAATTCCTGAAGGCTTTGCGTAAGAAAGAGCTGACCTGACATCGCGGCGCGAATTGCCGCCGGGAGGTCCTCATTGGTGTGTTCCTTGAGCACGTAAGCAGCCGCCCCGTTTCGCAGGGCGGCGTCGTAGGTGCTTTCTTCCCGATGCAACGTCAGAACCACCGGCGCCGGCGAAGGCTTTAGAGTCCGACAAAGGCGGATCAGGTCCAATCCAGAGCCGGTGCCCAAATTGAGGTCGATGATGGCGACATCGGGACGCAAGGTCGTTAGTTGAACGGCGGCGGTGGCGTAGTCGCCGGCCTCACCAATCAGCTGAAAATCAGGATGGCTGCCGATTAGCAGTCGGAGTCCTTCACGCACGTCGGGATGATCGTCGACCAGGGTGATGCGAATCATGCGTTGACGGCCTCCGAATTGACGACGGGCACCTTCAAGGTGAGCCGAGTGCCCTTGCCGAGTTCACTGCGAACCTCGAGGTCCCCATGCAGCATGGCGGCTCTTTCGCGCATGGTTTTCATTCCGGAACCGGCGGCCTCGGATTCAGGATCCCGCTTCAGCCCGCGACCGTTGTCGAAAACGGACAGCTGAATGCGGTCTCCTTGCCGGTCTACTTCGTAAGTGATTTCGGTAGCGCCGGAATGTTTGAGCGAATTGGTCAGGGCCTCTTGCGCGATTCGATAGAAGTCCACCTCGGCGGGCTGGGGCAGGAGTTTGTCCACGTTGTCGATGCGGGTTTCCAACGTGCCGCCGTAGGCCTCGGCGACGTTCTGGCCGAGCCAGCGCAGGGCTTGAGTAAGGCCCAATTGATCCAATTCAGGAGGGCGCAATCCCCGGGAGAGGGCGCGAACACCGTTGATGGCCCGAGAAGCGGTGAGGGAAATGGAGTCGAGCTCTTTGGCGAGATCCGCCGGCGGGGTGTGTCGGCGCAGGGCGAGTTCGGCCCGGTTGCGAATGAGTTGGAGTTCCTGGCCGAGGCCGTCGTGGAGTTCCCCGGCGAGGCGGGCCCGTTCCTGTTCTTGGGAGCGGAGCAACTGACGGGAGAATTCTTCGGCGAGATCGCTTTCCCGCTGCAATTGGCGCACGCGGATTTGATAGAGGAGGCCGATGCAGCCCAATACGAGCACGGCACCGAGGACGCGGACCTCGGTGCGTTGCCACCAGAACGGCGTCACGATGACTTCGAGGCTGGCGCCGGGTTCGCTGACGATGCCGTCTTCCGTGCGAGCCTGAACCCGCAGGGTATAGCGACCGGGCGGCACGCGCGTGTAGTAAGCGGCATTACGTTTTCCGGCTTCAACCCACCAGTTGTCGAAACCCTCGAGCAGATACCGGAACTCCAGGTCCTGGGGGGAGATGAAGGTGGGGCAGACAAACTGAAAATCGAGGCGTTCCAGCCCCGGTGGGATCAGTACTGTCTTAACTCCCTCGGGCGAAAACACGGTCCGACGTTGGCCCGCGGGCGCAGGCGTGCTGCCGAGTTCGCGGGTCGGGGTTAAGAGCATTTCGACATCGTTTTCGGCGTGGCGAGCGGGAAGGGACTCGAGCTTTTTGGGGGCTTCCAGGGCCAGTTGCTCGATTCGGACCAAGGGATTCCGGTCATTCTTAGGGATTCGGTTGGGATGAAGACTGGCGACTCCTTCCGCCGTGGCGAACCAGAGCTGGCCGCTGGCATCACGTGCCGCGGTGGGTTGGACGGTTCCATTGAACTCTTCATTGCGAAGGCCGTCGGATCGCCCGAGGACCAGCGGACTGATCTTTTGCCCACCGGCGGCGGCGTCCCGTTCCTCCGGGGTCAGACGAAGTAGCCCCCGGGCGGTGCCGATCCAGAGGTTGGCCTCCCCATCTTCGATGATGCTGTAGATCGTGGCGCTGGGAAGTCCGTTGCTGACCGACAGATGAGAAAAGCCATCCTTTCGGTATCGATAGAGGCCTTGGGACATCGTGCCGATCCAGAGGTCTCCGCGGCGATCTTGGTGTAATGAAATCCCGACTTCCAACTGGGGCAGGTTGCCCAGACTGGTGAAGCTGGTGAGGCCCGTTGCATCCAATCGATTCAGGCCGAAGGAAGTCCCGATCCAAACAATTCCGGTGCCGTCGTCCCAGATTGAGCGGACGTCATTGTTGGAGAGTCCATCGCGGACGATTCGAACGACGCTGCCCTTGCGAATCTGGTAGGCACCATCGGTGGTTCCCGCCCAGATTGATCCCTGGGCTCCGGGTGCGAGGCACCAAATGATGGGTTCACTTGAGTCTGATAAGGGTACCGGTTGGAAGCGTCGGCCATCCCAGCGGGTAAGTCCGCCCCGGCGGGTGGAAACCCAGATTGTACCGGTCGTGTCCTGCTGTACGGCATAGACAAAATGGTCTGGAAGTCCGTCGGCGGCGCTAAACTGTCGATTGGCCGAATCGTCAATGCGGTGCAGCCCCAGAGTGGTGCCAACCCAGAGACTGCCATCCTGGGCGCTGAGTACGCTGGTGACCTCATTGCCGGCCAGTCCTTCTTCGATGCCCCAGGTAAACGCCGGCGTCGGTCGCAATTGTATTAATCCGCCGCCCTCCGTGCCGAACCAAACGGAGTGCTCCTGATCGATCCAGAACCCGCCAGCCGTCCGGGCGGAGATAGCGCTGCGGGTGGGGTAAGCCGCCCACCGGCCGTCCTTCCAGTGAATCATACTCTGGTCGGTCCCCAGCCAGAATTCATTGCTGGCCACCTGCCACGCCGCCAAGGCCTTCTCGCCCTTCAGCTCCTGTGCGGGTGCCCATGGCAGGAACTCCCGTCCTTGGAGGCGATAAATCCCATGGCTTCCACCCAGCCAGATGTGTCCGTCGAATCCGCGGGTGATAATGAGAGAGGCCTCCTTGGGCGGGGGCGGTTGAATCGTGAGCGGGACGAATCGATCGCCTTCCAATCGCCAGGCGCTCTCGCGTTTGGCGAGAACCACCGGTCGATCCTGTTCGTCGAGGAGTACGGTGGAGGTGTGCAGACCGGGCAGTCCGTCGTTGGTTCCGAAGAACTGAAACCGACCCTCCGGATGCCGAACAAAAACCCCACCCCCGTCAGTGGCGATCCAGAGACGATCGTGTTGGTCCAAGGCGAGTGACTTCACCTGACCATTGGTGAGGCCCTCATTGCCTCCGAAAGTGGTGAACCTTCCCTGATGATGACGGATCAAGCCCCCGCCTGCGGTTCCGACCCAGAGACTGTCATCTCGGGCCGGTAACACCGAGGTCACAAACCCAGTGGGAAAGCCCGGGGTGTTGCCGGGGTGAAAAACTTCCAGGTTGTTCCCGTCGAACCGTCCCAAGCCGTGATTCATGGCGAGCCACAGAAAGCCATCCCGAGTCTGGGTAATACCTTCCACGGCGGTCAGGTTGAGTTCCGGGGTGGCCGCCCAGCGACGAAGCGAGTAACCCGTGGGCAACTGGGGTGCGGCCTGCAGCAGCAACGTCGCCATCCACCAAACCCCCCAGGCAATCCCCGCCCAGAGAGGGTGGGACCGTTGGGTCCGGCGGCGAATCCAGGCGGAGGTGCCTTGGTGCATTTGGGAACCCCACCCTCTCCCACCAGGACCGCAATCGCAACCTCGGAGAGCAGGGAACCCACGAACCGATTTGTCGCCTTGCCGGGCAGATGCCGGGCTGATCGGATCTCCGCGTAAGCTCCTTCCAGATCATGAACCCGATGACGATCCAGGTCAGACCGCTGCCGACGCTAAAGTGGAAAAACCGGCGGGCGATGGAACAACTCGCGTCCGCTCTGACGGCTCTGGGATCGTAGTGGTCCCAGGTGTTCCCGTCGGGGAGAGCCTGAAGGTTGTTCTGCGGGCCTGGCGCGACGGAAACACCTATGAGGAGGCAGCCGGACGTTCCCAAGTTCATTTTACGGTTCAGTCCCTGGTGGCGACGGAATTCGGACCTGACTATACCCTAAGGGACACTGGCGCCTTCGGGGGAATGAGCCTCATGTGGCGAACTCCGGCGGGCGGGTTCCAGTTGCAAACGCCGACCCGAAGTCCTGGAGGAACCTGGAGTATTCCCGTGGCATTGGTCGTTCAGCAGGGGCTGGTTTTCCAGCCTACCCATGCCCAGCTTTGGAGCTCCACCAATCTCACTCATTGGACGCGAGTTGAACGCCGCTGGTTCTATGCGGAACCGGGGGAACCTTGGCCGGTGCAGTTGCTGACCGCTCCCGATACCGGCCAGAAGCAATGGTTCAAGTTGGAGTGGTAAGGCGGCGGCTGCGACCGCTCGGACTTACCGGACGGCTGCTTCGCTCTTTCGTTCCCGCAACGGAACCTGCCGGACTTTTCGCCACAGCTTGAGTCGCTGGTAATCCGGCGACTCCTCCGCGTCATAGCCCAGGGGAATCTCCTCGCAGAGTCCACAGTACGTGGCGACCCGAGTGCCCAGCGGAGCCCGCGCCAGTTGTCCGGCGACATACTCGATATATTCGTCGTACAGCTCGTCCCGCAGCGACAGGCTGTCGTCGATCCTCATCAGGGTCTCCAGATTCTCCTCGAACGGATTGTACAGGTAGAACGCATCGAAGGGGGCGAACTCCACTTGAGTGATGTTGCCGCAGTGGAAGGTAATCTGATCGGAGGGCGCGAAGGCGGCGGTGGACTGGGCGACTTGATGCAGGTGCGGGCGCTGTTCGATTCCGGTGAAATGGCCCGGGGACGTCAGGGCTCCCGCCAAACAGAATTTTCCGGGGCCGCAACCGATGTCCAAGACGCGTGTGCCGGGGGACTGCACGAGAAATTCCGCCGCCAGCCGGGCCACTCGCAACGGTGTCCAATGCGAGCGGGAGAGTTCTTGGATGCGCTGCGGATACAGCCGGTCCCAGAGTTCATCCCGGTCGCCCTGCAAGGCTTCCCGAAGTCGTTCGACGGTCATCATGTCGCGATCAGTCTGGACGGTTCCGGGTCAATCCGGGCTCCGGAGGTCGGCCCAAGTGAGTCCGAATCGGGCCAGGTACTTACCGAGCCGATCGGCGTCATTGGTCTTCTGGCGTTGGTTGCGGGATACTGCGAAGAGAGTACGCCCAGCTTCGGAAAGGGTGTGGGAATCGCGGCAGACCCGGACTACGTACGCGAGTTGGATCTGATCGAACGGATCCAGTTCCGCCAGGCGTTCAGGACCCAGAGTTGCGCGCAGTTGGGTGAGATCATCCGACGCATCCGCAGGCCGTGACCACGAGGCGCGCAGGCGGTCCAACTCCTCTTGCAGCACGGAAGTGGTGATGCGACCGCCCACCGCGAGCGTGGCCATGCGGGTGACGGCGGCATTGAGATCGCGGAAGTTGGCGCTCCAGCGGGCTTCCGGGCTGAGGGCGAATTTGAGGAATGACGCGCGAACTTCCTTGCTCAGCGTGACCCGGGTGCCGTGTTTGCGGGCGAACTGATCCAGTTCGTAATCGAGGTTGGGTTCGATGTCCTCGGCCCGTTCGCGCAATCCGGGCAAACGAAACGTCCACAAGTTGAGCCGGGCCAGGAGATCCTCGCGAAATGTTCCGGTCTGCACCCGTTCCAGCAGATCACGGTTCGTCCCGGTGATGAGTTGGAAATCGGTGGTGACGTCCCGATCGCCGCCGAAGGGAGGGAACCGTTTGTCCTCCAGGGCGCGTAGGAGCAGGGCCTGTTCGTCGAGTCCGAGTTCGCCCACTTCGTCCAGGAACAGAAGTCCGCCGTCGGCCGCTCGCAGCAGACCCGGCCGATCCCGGAGCGCTCCGGTGAAGGCGCCTTTGACGTGTCCGAACAGGGCGCTCATGGCGGAGTCGCCCCGGAGTGTGGCGCAGTTCACCTCCACAAAGGATCCCGCCAACTGATGCCGTGCCTTCTTGAGCTCGTAGATTCGTTTGGCGAGTTGGGATTTGCCGGCGCCGGTCGGACCCATGAGCAGGACTGGATCCCGCGAGTGCACTGCCACATGCTCGATCTGCTCGATCAGATGATTAAAGCGTTCGTTGCGGGTCTCGATGCCGGACTTGAGGAACGAGCGGGCCTCCTTGGCTTCCTTTCCAAAGCGGGCGGCGATGCGGTCGTAACGCGATAAGTCCAGGTCGATGATCGCATAGGTGCCCTCGGCGGATCGGTTCTTGGGATCCCGCGGAGAGGTCTGCACCAGCCGTCCGGGCAGATGCCGGGATTCCGTGAGCAGGAACAGGCAGATCTGCTGGACGTGGGTGCCGGTGGTGATGTGAATCAGGTAGTCCTCGTGGTCGGGATCAAACGAGTACTGTCGGGCGAACTCATGGAGCGAGGCGAAGACCTCCTCGAAGTCCCAGGGATTCCGTAATTCCTGCGGATGCAGGTGAACCTCGGTCTTGGGCGAAACGCGCGTCAGGTCGGCGGCCACGCAGCGGGCGAGGTCGAGGTGGCTGGGTTGATGCAACAGTTCGAAGCGGTCGATGAGCAGGTCGTCGTGTCGGGCCAGGGAAACGGTGGGTCGCCATTTCTGCCACCGTTCCTGATGAAACCCGGCGTCCAGAACGCTGCCGAGGGTTCCCAGGACCACTGTCTTGCGGTTCTTCATCGCGTCTTGGCCAGCACCTTGGTGATGGGGCGCGGGGCGGCGAGAAAAATCCCCACATCTGACCGGATGGGGAACAAGTGCGGGCCGGGATCAGCGTGCGATTCTGAGAGCAGAGGTGGCGGATCTGGAAAACAAGAAAACAAGAAAGGGGGAGCGGGTAAGGCCGGTGGGGCGACGATCAACGGAGACGTACGTCCGTGGAATTACGAAGCGATGAATGGGCGTGGGCCGGTGAGAAAAATCCACACGCAGGCCGGACTGGAAGCCTGATGGAAGCGCGTTCCGCTGGGCTAACTGCATCCGATCCGGCCTGCGAGGCGTTGTAGAAGTGATCATGAGATTGGATCAACTCTCGTATCAGTTGACCCGGATTCGTCCCGAATCCTACGGTTTTTCCAGCCACCCGGCGCAGCCATGGCGGAGAACATCCGTAGCTGTGCAGCCCGGTGGCGTTTCGTTGTCGGGAAGGGGTGATCTGACGGCTCACACAGACACTGAATTCTCGACATGAAAACCTTGGTGCACATCACCGCCGGACTCGGCTGCCTCTTGTTGTCGACACCGATTTTGGCTCACGAACCAGAGCAGATCGAACGCGTCATCATCAATGGTCGCGCCGACTCCCTTTTGGATATCGCCAATGCCGCGAGCGAGGGGTACGTCGGACGAGATCATTTTGAGTACCGCCCTCTGCTGCGCCCGGGCGAGTTGCTGGAAACGGTGCCGGGATTGATCGCCACCCAACACAGTGGCAACGGGAAGGCCAACCAGTATTTCCTCCGGGGCTTCAACCTGGATCACGGCACGGACTTCGCGACGTTTGTGGATGGAGTGCCCATCAACCTGCCGACCCATGCTCACGGCCAGGGCTACACAGATATCAACTTCCTGATTCCCGAACTCGTCGAACGGATCCACTTTCGCAAGGGGCCTTACTACGCCGATCTAGGCGACTTCAGTTCGGTGGGCGCAGTGGACATGAAGTACTCCCGTTCGCTCAATCACTCCCTCGCGGATGTCGAGGGTGGTATGTACGGCTATGCCCGGGGCCTCTTCATTTCATCGCCTGCCGTTGGACCGGGGAATCTGCTCTATGCGGCGGAGTACCAGCACGACAACGGTCCGTGGGAATTGCCCTCCAATTACAACAAGGCCAATGGCGTGGTGAGCTACAATCAGGGCGACGACGACAGTGGCTTCAGCGCCACCGCCATGGGTTACTTCGGTCGCTGGAATTCAACGGACCAGATTCCGCGGCGGGCGGTCGAAGAGGGGCGGATTGGCCGGTTTGGGAACATCGATGACAGTGATGGCGGTGAATCGAAACGGTTTAGCTTGTCGGCGGAATGGCATCGCGACACCGAGGATGGGCACACCCAAGTGCTGGTCTATGGGGTGTACTACGACCTCGATCTGTATTCGAACTTCACGTATTTCTTGGATGATCCGGTCAACGGCGATCAGTTCCAACAGTTTGATCAGCGCGGTTACGGCGGGTTGATGGCGCATCACACCTGGGATCACGAGTTGTTTGGGCTGACGAGCGCGACTACTGCGGGCCTGCAGGTTCGCGGTGACGCCATTCAGGTGGAACTCAACCATACCCGGCGTCGGGAGTTCTTGGAAACGACCCGCGCCGACGACGTGGGGGAGGTGTACGTATCGCCATATGTGCAGAATCAGACCCGCTGGACTGACTGGATACGATCTGAGGTCGGTGTTCGGCTCGACAACTACCACTTTGGAGTTCAGTCGGAATTACCTGAGGACACCGGCAACGTGGGTGCCTCGATTGTGAGTCCCAAGGGAAGCGTGGTCTTTGGACCGTGGGCCAACACCGAGATCAACCTAAGTGCCGGCCTCGGGTTCCACAGCAACGACGCCCGTGGAGTGACCAGTCAGATCGATCCAGCCGATCCCCTGGTGCGGACTACTGGGGCGGAGACCGGAGTCCGCACGCTTTGGGTGAAGGGCCTGCAAAGCACCCTCACCTTCTGGTGGCTGCAAAGTGATTCGGAACTTGTGTTCATTGGAGACGCGGGAAACACGGAACCTACCCGACCCAGTGAGAGGTACGGCGTGGAGTTCGCCAACTACTACACGCCGATACCGTGGCTGACTTTTGATCTCGACTACGCCTGGTCCCACGCGCGCTATCAGGACGTCGTGCCCGGCGAGGGAAACTTCATTCCGGGGGCGATCGAGAACGTCCTCAGCGCGGGCGTGACCGTGCATGATGTGCCGAGCCTGGGTGGATTCTTCTCCAGCTTACGGCTGCGGTACTTTGGGCCCCGCCCGCTGGTGGAGAACGATGAGTTCCGTTCCGACGGAACCGCCATCGTGAATCTCCAGGCGGGCTATCGATTCAATGCGCGATGGAAGCTAACGGTGGATGTCTTCAACCTGTTCAACACGAAAGGCGACGACATCACCTATTACTACACCTCCCGCTTGCCCGGTGAACCCGATGCGGGGGTTGACGACTACCACTTCCACCCGGTGGAACCGATTCAAGTCCGGGCGGGCATCAGTGCCCAGTTCTGATTCGGCGATCAACGGGCCTGACGGCGCCACAAGAGGGCGGTGGCCAGGGCCGAACCCAACAAGACAAGGGTGCTGCCGGTATCGGGCGTCGGAGTCGGAACACCCTTGTTGCGGAAGACGAATCCGAAACTGGGCACCTCATCGCTCTGGGATCCGGTGAAGTCGAACTCGCCTGTAATCAGGAGGTCGCCGAAATAGCCGCCGCCCTGACGTCCAAAATAGGCATGGGTGTAGTTGGCGCCGTTGGAGTCGTAGGGACCCTGGCTCGTACCATCCACTACCAGATCCTTGATTTTGGCGTCCTTGCCCGCGGTTCCGCGGTAGAAGAGGTCGATGTATTGGAAGCTGTACCCGTCGGTGCCGAAATCGTACGTCAGCGTTTCCGATGTGGTGTTGACCAGTCCGAACGATCCGTCGTCATTCGCATCGACCTTCAAGGTCAGCTCGCCGGTCAAAACGGAATAACTGACCTCAAATTTGCGCCAATCACCGGTGATCAAAGCGCCACCCGAAGAGCTGCCTCCCGGAAAGTTGCGGTCTACGACTTTGGTGCCGGCGCTGTAAAGGGCGGCCTCGAAACCGGTCCGGCCGTTGCGGACGCGGGCTTCGGTCACTCCCGTGGCGGCTCCGGCAGCCGCGATATCGGTGGCACTCGTGAGGGCGATCGATCCGGCTGAAAGTGTGGTTAAGCCAGCGCTGGCGACCGTGAGGGTGAGAAGGGACAGGGATTTCTTTGAGAGCATTGGTGGCGACTAAACGAACCTGCGCGAAATCCTTAAAAGCAGACCTTGTGCCGGGATTGAATTCAGGCGGGGCTCCTCCGTGGGATGATCCCTAACTCATTGAAAATAAACCTCACGACCGGGGACTCAGCGGCTCGCCCCAGTGAGAAGGTTGGTCCCGGAAGTGTCGCCCATTCCGACACTGTCGGAATTTCGAACAGCTAGGACCCGGCTGGGCAACGGGTGGGGTTCCCGATCGATACCACTAGCTAGTCCCCATGCAGTGGTGGTGGTGGTAACGTTTCGTCATGCACTGCTTGCCGAGAACTTTGGTGCGGCCAATGATGGCCAAGATTTCTCAGGTGAGATTGGTTTCCTGGCTTGAGCCAACCGGGACAGGCTTCGCTCCCGGTCGCCTCGGAAAAGGTTCCTGTGAGCTCGAATCAAAGGCGGAATTCCTCTAAATCTGGTCCCTCAATGACGCGTCACTTTCTCCTCGGATGGGCCTTGAGTGGTTGGTTGATGGCGCTGGCGTGGGCGGCCGAGCCCGGACTAGGGGCAGCTGACCGCGATCAGGATGGCCTGCCGGATTCCCTTGAAGACGCCAACGGCAACGGCCGCCGGGATCCCAAGGAGACGGATCTGGCCAACGCCGACACGGATGCGGACGGTTTGTTGGATGGCGAAGAAGTGGCGAATCACACGGACCCGCTGAATCCGGCGAGCTGGTTTCCGAAACGGCTGGCGGCCTGGTGGTGGGATAATTCTTCGGGAACCTGGCGGAACGAAGCCTCTGGTCAGCCGCCCCTGAGTCCACCGGGAACCGAGACTCAGGTTCCGGGCATCGTCGGGAAGGGAGTTCAGCTGATCCCTTCGCCGGGCGGAGGCCTGCGGTTTCCCGTCGTCGACGCCCGGGGTCGGCTGAATCTGCGGCTGGATCAGGGCAGTGTGCGCCTGTGGTTCAAGCCGGATTGGTCGCTGCCGAATCCGCCGGAATGGAGCGCGCCCTTGGTGGAGGTGGGTCGATTCAACGACGACGCGCTGGGGTGGTGGTCCTGGTATCTCCAGTTCGATGCTCGCGGGGAGTTCTGGTCCAAGTTCAGTTACGGCCGAGGCAACGATTTTCCCTTGTCCCGCTTCGACAGTCGGTTCGATCGCGCGACCTGGGGATCCCCTCCGGCCTGGCACGAACTGGTGTTGAGCTACGGGGCTGCGGCCACCCGGTTGTTTCACAACGGCACCTTGAACCTGTGGACCGATGCCAATAAGACGATTTGGAATCATGGCCCTGGAGTGGCGCCGGCGCTGTTGCCCACCGAGGCTGGTCGCGCTCGCGGACTTCAATTTGGTGTCAATGCCGGGGGCGATCGCGCGATCCGGGGAACGTTGGATAGCATCGAAACCTTCAACTACGCGCTGGGCTATACCGAGACCTTCCGCAATCAGCAGCTCACCCTTCGGATCGTCACCAACGGAAGCCAACCGGCGCTCCAGTTCACTCGCAACCTCGAAGGGTATCCCAGCAAGTCCGGAATCACCTATCCGAACTATCCCGACCCTTGGCCCATCACCATCCAGCGGCGAATGCTGGGTCAGACCAACTGGGGCGAACCGATTCTCCAGCGGTCCACCAATGAACTCTGGGTGGACTCCTCGGTGATTCCGGGAACGACCTACGAATATCTGGTTCGCACCGGGAATGGCGTCGTAGGCAAGCAGGTTCGACACTGGGTGGCGGGCATTGATCGGCCGGCGATTCATCAACGAGGCAATGTATTGTTGCTGGTGGATCGAACGGTGGCCTCCGGCTTGAAGGCGGAGCTGGCGCAATTGCGCACGCATTTGGCAGGTGACGGGTGGAAGCTGAAGGAATGGCTGCAGGCGCCGCGCCATGACGACGATTCCTTTGCGCCGAACCGTGCGAACCGAGCCAAGGTCACCGAATGGATCGCTTCCCAGTTCGTCCCCGGCGAGACCAACGTGGTGTTCCTACTGGGTCATGTGACCATTCCGTACAGCGGATCGGCGGCAATGGATGGGCATGGCGACCATGCCGGTGGTTGGGTGTGCGACAGCCATTACGGATACTCGCCCGCCCTGGCGGGATTATGGACCGATACGCGGCAAGCAGGCACGGCCGTGGCGGGAGACGGCATCTTCGATCAGAATCAGTTGCCTCGCGCACCTGAGTTCGCCGTGGGTCGAGTGGACTTTGCGGGACTCCCGGACTTGGGGCGGGGCGCGGAGGTCGAGCTGTTGCGAAAATACCTGGCGAAGTCCTTTCGCTATCGGGTCCACGCGATTCCCACGTTTGGCCGGGTGTCCTGTCTGGGGGCCAATCCGCTGGGCCAAAATGCCGTGATGTCGGCGCAGACGTTTTCCGGGGGCAGTTTTGGAGTGACCCCGGGCACCTTGTTTGATGGCTACAACCTTCGAGAATTGGTGCCGACTGATCTCGGGGTGCACTTCCAGTATGCCAGTGCCAATGATACCGGAGTGTTTGACGGCTTGGGGGGAAGTCACACGGCCAAGGCGTTTGCGGATCCGCGTCAGGAAGTGCCGGTGGTGTTTCGTCAGGTGTGGTTTTCGTATGCGCCGGATTGGGCCCGATTGGATTCCTCGGGTCGCCTGCCGCCCCGCAACAACTGGCTACTGGCATCCCTGGCTTCGCCCAACTACGGGCTGGCCACATTCGGAGGACCGCGCTGGGATTTCACGGTGCTCGGAGCCGGCGCGCCGCTGGCGGATCTGATGGTTCGCGGGTGGTCGACCGTGGGAAATTTGCTCCCGGCGTTTCAGAGCATCTTGGGTGATCCAACGCTTCGATTGTTTCGAGTGACACCGCCTGGGCCGCTGGAGGTGAAGCGTTCCGGAACGACGTCGACGCTGACCTGGAAGGCCTCGCCAGACCCCGGGTGTCGCTACTTTGTGTATCGCAGTCGGGATGGGTTGAATGGCTTTGGCGAACCCCTGAATGGCGGACAGGCGGTCGATGGTTTGACCTTTAAGGACTCGGAATCCGCCCGGGGCGTGCAGTACCAAGTTCGAGCGACTCGATTGCAAGTAACCGGCTCCGGATCATTCTGGAACACCAGTCAGGGTGTCTTTGCCACGGCACCGTGACTGATTCGAGCTGAGAGCTGAGAGCTGAGAGCTGAGAGGGAAGCGGGAAGCGGGAAGCGGTAGGGCGACGCTCCGGGGAGCCGTCCGTATCTCGGCGAAATAGCTCGTCACCTGTCCACACGCGCACGGCTCCGCGGAGCGTCGCCCCACCGGGGGACTCGCGAAGCTATGGAGTACGGTAGCCATAGTGACGCGGGAGTGACCACTACCACCTCGCCCGTGGGAAAGCGGCAAAAAGTTTGCCGCACTCCATAGCTTTCGGGCTCTGCCTCTCAGCTCTCAGCTCTCAGCTCTCAGATTGCTTGCAGCCCTTGCCAAATCTTGCGGGCCGCCTCCGCGGGATTTGGGGCGGCGTAAATGGGCCGGCCGATGACCAGCCAGGAGGCGCCCGCGGCTAAGGCCTCCTGCGGACTGAGGGTGCGCTTCTGGTCGTCGGCCTTTTCCTCACCGGTTCGAATCCCTGGGGTCACCAATTGAATTTCGGGCGGCAGAATTTGCCGCAGACGGGGTAATTCGAGCGGGGAACAGACCAATCCGCGCAACCCGGAGGTTACGGCCAAGCGGGCGAGACGTTCGACCTGCTGGGCGGGATCAGCCTCAATCCCGAGTTCCTGAAGGGCCGCCTGATCCATGCTCGTGAGCACCGTAACACCCAAAACCAGTGGGGTAGGCTGTTTAAGTTCTGCCGCCGTCTTCTGGGCGGCTTGCTCGGCCGCGCGCATCATGGCTGACGCTCCGCTGCAATGCAGAGTCAGCATCTGCACATCCAGACGCACCGCGGCGGCGACGGCCTTGGCTACGGTGTTCGGAATGTCGTGGAACTTCAGATCGAGAAACACGGCGGCTCCGGTGTCTCGCAAACGCCGAACGATGTCGGGCCCGGCGGAGACGAAGAGTTCCTTGCCAACCTTGAATGCACCGACAAACGGTGCGACGTCCTGAGCGAGCTGAACCGCAGCGTCTGCCGACGGAACATCAAGGGCGACGATGATGGGATTTTTCAAAGGGTAAGACGGAATCAACGTCGCCACCAACGGCGGGCCTCGGCGGGAGCGGCGGCCGGGGCTGGCTGACCCGTGAATTGACGGATGAGGAGCTGGCTGCGGGCCGCTTCCAGAGCCATGCGGAATTCCTCATAACTCGGGAACCGCTGGGCCGGATCCTTGGCCATAGCCCGGACCAGAACATCACTGGTCGGCTGGGTGATGTCGGGCGCCGCGGAAATGGGTGGGACGAGCGGAGTGTGAACCTGGGCCGAAATGACTTCCTCGACCGTGGTGGCCTCGAATGGCACATGGCCCACCAACGCGTGATAAAGCGTTCCCGCCAGCGAATACTCGTCGCTCAGAAAACTCTCGCCGGTCTGCTGTACCCGTTCCGGCGCGATGTAGTACGGCGTGCCGTACACCGGAGCGTAGTAGTCCTTGTCGGCATCGGTTTTTCGGGACAGACCGAAATCCACCAGCTTGGGCTCGCCATCGGCATTGAACAGGATGTTGCCGGGCTTGATGTCCAAGTGCAGCAGACCGTGCTTGAGGGCGGTGGCCAAAGCGCTGGAAACCTTGATCCCGATGTCGAGGACCTCGAGTTCGGAAACCCGCCGATGCGTCTCAATCTTGCCGTCGAGGCTGCCCGCGTCAGCCAGTTCCATCACCAGATACCGATATGTCCCTTCCTGATCGAAGGTGTAAACGTGGATGATATTGGTGTGGTTGAGCTGGGCGCAGGCTCGGGACTCGGCGGCAAAGGCGTTGACCGCGTTCTCGTCGTTTACCAATTCCTGCTTCATCAACTTGACCGCCACTTCGCGGCCCAACGTGTTGTCCCACGCCCGGTACACCGTGCCCATGCCACCGGAGGCGATCTCCGAGCGCAGTTCGAACTGCCGCAGGTTCATCGGCATCATGACCGCCCCGTTACACTTGACGCAGGTGGTCTGCTCCAAGGGAGCGAGCGTGCCGGGGATGAACACCTTCGATCCGCAGTGCGGACAGGCGACCATCTTCAGTGATTTGCTCAACGATGACATCGGGCGGCGCGAAAATGTAGCGATGACGGCACCGGGAACAAGCATCTGCTGCGCTTGATTGTACCGGGCCGACCCGACGGTTACTCTGTTCCCTCATGAAGTCATCGGGAATCGTCTATCTCGTGGGCGCCGGTCCAGGGGATGCCGGGTTGCTCACCGTACGGGGAGCGGAACTGTTGGGTCGCGCCGAAGTGGTCGTTTACGACGCTCTGGTGAACCCCGATTTGCTGCGCCGCGCTCCGGCGGGGGCGGAGGTCATCTACGCCGGGAAACGGTCCCGCGACCATGCGCTGCCGCAGGAGGATCTAAACCAGCTGCTGGTGGCCAAGGCCAAGGAGGGCCGAACGGTGGTTCGCTTGAAGGGCGGAGATCCGTATGTTTTCGGCCGGGGCGGAGAAGAAGCTCAGGAACTCCGGGAAGCCGGAGTGGCGTTTGAGGTCGTTCCAGGAATTTCCTCCGTGGTCGCCGCGCCCGCCTACGCCGGCATTCCGCTGACGCATCGGGACTTTTGCTCGAGTTTTCATGTGTTCACCGGTCACGAGGATCCCACCCGACCGGAGTCACGATTGGATTGGGCGCAAATTGCCCGGTTAAACGGGACTCGGGTCATTCTGATGGGGATTGAGCGTTTGCCGCAGATCGTGAGGGAGTTGAAGCAGCACGGGGCGCCGGGCGAAACTCCGGTGGCGTTGGTCCGCTGGGGAACGACCGGCCGTCAGCAGACTTTGGTCGGCACCCTCGAGTCCATTGCCGGGCAGGCGGAACAGGCGGAGTTTGCCGCTCCGGCGGTGGTGGTGATTGGCGGCGTGGTGGGGTTGCGTCGAGAATTGGACTGGTTCGAGCATCGACCGCTCTTCGGACAACGCATCGTGGTGACCCGCACTCGCGATCAGGCCAGCCAGTTGAGCCGGCAGTTGTTGGAGCGGGGAGCCGAGGTTCTGGAAATCCCGACCATCAAAATAGTGCCGCCGGATCAGTTGGGGCCGCTGATTGAGTGCCTGACCGGCCTGGGCGAGTACGACTGGATCATTTTCACCAGCCCGAATGGCGTGACCTCGTTCTTTGAGTACTTCTTCAAGGCGTATGACGACGTTCGCGCCTTGGGAATGCTTCGGTTCGCCGCAGTTGGACCGGCCACAGCGGCCAAGCTCAAGGAGTATCATCTCCGGGTGGACGCCATGCCCGAAGAATACGTGGCTCGTAAGGTGGCCAGTGCCATTAGCGCTCAGGAGACGGTCGAAAACTTACGAATTCTGTGTTTGCGCGCGCAGGTGGCGAGTCCGGAGTTGGTGCGCGAGTTGGAGGACTTGGGCGGAATCGTGGACGATGTGGCCTGCTATCAGACTGTCCCGGAGACGGAGGATCTCAATGGTGCGGCGGCCCGCCTGCGGGAAACGGGTGCCGATTGGGTGACGTTCACCAGCGCTTCTACGGTCGAAAATTTCCACGCTCGATTTGATCTGAAGGCCCTGCGCACCCAGTGGCCGGAGATCCGGTTTGCTTCCATCGGCCCGGAAACCTCGAAGGCGCTGGCTGCCCTCGGATTCACTCCCGACGTCGAAGCGCGTCCGCACAATCTCGAAGGCTTGGTCAAGGGACTCGAGACCGCCGTGCGCAAGGCAGCCAAGAAGGCTCCTAAATCCGAATCTCAGTAGTCGAGCAGGCGAAGGCCGAGCTTTAGCCAGAAGGGAATGGTGAGGAATCCGAGCAAACTGGTTCCCACCACGATGCGCACAGCGGTGAGCGGATCACCGCCGTAGAGCCGTGCCAGCACTACCGGGAACACCGCGACGGGCATGGCGGCTTGGACCATCAGGACCTGCTTGAGCTCCTTGGCCACTGGCAGCAGCCAGGCCAGTCCCAGAATGAAGATCGGCATGATTCCCACCCGGACGAGGGAGGCCCAGGCGACGGTGCGCAGATCGAAATGTCGCCGGAGTTCCGCGATGGAATCCGAAATCGTCGCGCCAATCAGGATGATGCCGAGCGGGAAGGCGCAGGCTCCCAGCATGTCGGCGGTCGTCAGCAGGAACTTCGGCATCCAGTATTCGGCGCCCGCGACGTTCAGGCCGACGGCAATGAAGATGGAGAGGATGGGCGGGTTGAGCAGATGTCGCCATTCCCGCAGGCTACCGTGCCCCAAGGCCACCAGGCAGACCGTCCACATCGCAATATCGACGCCCAGATTGTGGACGAACAACACGCCAGCCGTATCCCCGGGAAAGAGCGTTAGAATGAGGGGCAGGGGAACATAGCCGTAGTTCTGAATCCCGGTCTGTGCGGCGAACGTTCGCTGACTTTTCTCGTTCTTCAGGCCGCTGCGCCGGCGCAACAGCCAGGCCAAACCCACGCCCGCAGAGACCACCAGAAATCCCAGCAGGGGGGCGAGGAACAGGTTCTCGGCCTTGCGCAGCGCGGCGTTGCCCAGCACGACGTCCAGAATCAGGGCGGGCGTCAGCACGTTGACGACCACTCGCATCAGACTGGCATCGGCCTCCTGTGTTAGCCAGCGCGCTTGGCGTAGTGCGACGCCGGTGCCGGCGAGGCAAAAGACCGGCAGGACGGCGGAAAGGACGGTGAGAAGTTGATTCACAGACGGACGGGCCGGAGCCCGCCCCAAAGAACCGGCAAGAAGGCGCCGGCGACAAGCCTGTTCTCCCGATCAAGGTCGGACGAGGAAATTGACCAATTCCTCGAATTCGGCGTGCTGAACCTCCCGCAACCACAGAACTGTTGGGTGGAGAGCCGGACTTCGTTCGACCGATTCGCACAGGTCTACAAAAGCGAACGGTTCAAAGGCGCCAGGCAGGGTGAGCTGACGAACTAGTTCGGTTTGTTCCGGATTCCGAGCCAGTGCGGGCAGCCGACGTCCCAGGGCTAGATAGACGGGATGAGCGTCGAAGCGACGGAACCAATACTTGGCGTTCCAGTAGTCGGGTTCGCGTCGATGCAGGATGGCGTGGATGATGGCCGCCTCGACGTCGGCTAGATCCTGCACGATGTCGTGGGCCGGATCGTGCTGATCATGATACAGCAGTGCGGTGGCTTTCAGGCGGAGCGCGGCGTCCGGGGACAATTCGTGTTCGGTGGCGAAGAGATCTGTCCGCGCCTCGACCTCTCGCCGGGTCAGGACATGCCGGCGCGGCCCGGGTCCCAGTTCGGGAACTTCCGGGGTGGCGGCCCATTTCCAAAAGGCGGAGCTACGGCTAGCCAGGGGTGGCAAACTCATGACGGGAGCGCGGGCAGCATTTGCAGGAGACGGGCCGGCGTCAACGCGCGGCGACAGATTCATGCGCCTTCCGACGTGGGTTCGACAACGTTCTTCATTCCGTCGCTCCATTCCGCCACATAGTCTTCGGGCATGCGAATCGGCCTCTACGGAGGTTCCTTTGATCCTGTTCATCGGGGACACCTGCTCGTCGCCCAGGCGGCTCTGGAGGAGTTGGCTCTGGACCGTCTGCTGTTCATTCCCGCGGCCCAGTCACCCTTCAAGCCGGGTCAGACACCTACGCCGGCAGCGCTGCGCCTGCGGTGGTTGCGGCTGGCGTTGGCCGGGCAGACGCAGTTTTCGGTGGAGTCCCTGGAGGTGGAGCGGGGCGGGGTGAGCTACTCGATCGAGACGGTCCGGACGTTTCAAAGTCGGTTCCCCGAGGCACACCTGTTCTGGCTGATTGGTGCCGATCACGTGACGAAGCTGCCATTGTGGCGGGAGTCGGAAGCCTTGGCGCGAAGCGTGGAATTCGTTGTCATTCCGCGGCCGGGTGAAGCCCCGGCGACCCTGCCCGAGCTCTACCGGTTGCATCAGCTCGCCGGTTGGCCTCTGAAGGTGTCGGCCTCGGAGATTCGGGAGCGCGTCCGCCGCGGCCAGACCATTCGCCACTTGGTGCCCGATGCCGTCGCGGATTCGGTGGAGGAATCGGGCGTGTATCGGGGAGTCAATTGAGGGGAGCCACAGCCGGTGACCCGGGAGAGGAGCTTTTCTGTGGAGTACGGTTGACCTTCTACCGGTTTCCCACGGGACGCATGAGATCGCAATCTCACCTCGACCACGTCCCGGTGAAGAGTATTTCCCGCGGAGGACGCGGAGATCGCGGAGGGGGGAAGGGCGAATCTGGAAAACCGGAAAACAGGAAAGGGAGCAGCCGTTTTCTTCAACTCCATAGGAAGCCCGTTTACTGCGTTTGGAAGCTGCGGTGCGAATAATCGTTCGACAGACGCCCTGCCGGTAAATCAAATGCCGACGGCTTTGCGCGCATGGAATCAGAACCACCAGACCCAAGTTGGAAGGCTCAGCTTCATTACGCGAAGATTCAGACGTCTTTCCATCATTTCACGGCGTTAGCTGAGGGGGTTGTTGGAGAGTTGGCCGAAGGGTTTGAGTGTCCGCCGGGCAGCGCGTTTATGGGCATGAAGACTTGGGCGTCGTCAGCGGATGAGTCCGCTGACATGATCCGCGTTATTGGCAGACAAATTGGATTCTCGGTCACTGGCGAAATTAAGATTTACAAGACCGAGCCTCAGCAGTCGCCTCGAGATAAACCGTATGGATACGACATCACGTTTACACCATTCGACCCAGCCGCCTGAAGGCCAGATCGCTGGACCGAACTCGGGCGGTTTGCGCAGTTTTCTGATTCAAATATCGCTCACAACCTCATTTTGGTCAGTTGTGGCGTTAGCTGACGTTGAGTGCCTCGCGCCATGAAATTGTGTTTGGCGCCGTTTCAGAGCGCACGGAGTAATCATCACCTACGCTGGGCATCGGATTCCTCGTCACCAGCGTCTGGTTTTGGCAGGTGGCAGGCTTCTCATTTGCCACCGTCTTCTCGAATAAGTTCCAACTACGAAGGTAATGCTGCCACCCGAATAATTCGTGGTCTCAAGTCTCATTCGAGATTTCACGTGAGATAGGTGGGCCGATGTCTCGAACCAATTGGACCGTTGAGGAGTCGTCCGATAACCGGTCGCTTCTACTCCGTCCGGAACGGCTGTTTACGAGGGTTCGGCGCTGCGGTTCAAAAAATGCCCGAAGACCTGGCGGGTCGGATGTTTTCCCTTGCCGCGGGGGCACCGGGTGCCCGCAACCTTTCCACGCACTCGAGCCATCAAAATGAAAGACACCCGATCCCTGGTCTACGGTGCCGTGCTGCTGGTGAGCGGCGGCTGGGTGTTGTATGTCGGCAAGACGGTCCTTGTTCCGGCCGTGATTGGCGCTCTGATCATGTACGTGATCGTGGGGTTGGCACAGGCGCTGGGTCGATTGCCCGGACTGGGGAGCCGCTTACCGCTGCGTCTGAGGTATGTGTTTTCTGTTTCAGTCATCGGACTGTTGTTCTTCAGCTTGATCCTCTTGGTCATTGCCAACAAGGAGAAGGCCATGACCCTGGCACCCCAGTATCAGCAGTCGCTGCTGGCTGCCATCCAACGCGCGGCCGTTTTCCTGCGCATCGAAACCGAGCCTACCTGGGCGACGCTGCGTCAGGATCTGCTGGCACTGATCAATCTCCAGCGTCTCTTCGGTTCGTTGCTGGCGTCGCTCTCGTCGTTACTGGTGAGTTTCGTGGTGGTGTTCCTGTACGCGACGTTCCTCCTCATCGAACAGCGCGCGTTCGGCACCAAACTGAACAACCTGTCGGCCGATCCGGCCCGCGTGGCGCGAATCCGCGATGTCATCAAGGCGATCAATGCGCGCATCGGTTCCTACCTGGCGCTCAAGTCGCTCCTGAGCCTCCTGCTGGGTGCTGTGAGCTGGGTGATTATGTCCCTGTTCGGCTTGGAGTTTGCCGCGTTGTGGGCGGTTCTGACCGGCGTTCTGAACTTCGTTCCCTATCTTGGGTCGTTCTTTGCGGTCTTGCTGCCGGTGTTGATGACGATCCTTCAGTTTGGAGAGCCGGGCATTATTCTCGGAATGCTGCTGGCGTTGACGTCGGTGCAGTTTGTGATTGGGAACTTTCTGGACCCCTATGTCATGGGCAGTTCCTTAAATCTGAGCCCTTTTGCCATCCTGCTCAGCCTGGCGGTCTGGTCTGAAGTTTGGGGCATCCCCGGAGCGTTCCTCGCAGTGCCTATCACGGCGATCATGACCATTGTCTTCTCGGAGTTTGCCGGCACTCGACCGCTGGCGGTGCTGCTCTCCAAGTCCGGTCGGGTGTAGCGGAGCAACAGCGGATTCTCCCGCGGATGCGGTGAGACGCAGAGAAGAAGGGGTTTCTCCCGCAGAGGCGCAGAGGCGCAGAGAAGAAGAAGTTTGGAACTCTGGGGCATCGTCTCCGCGGAGTGTTTCACCCCCGCGAGTTGCCGCGGTTTCAATTAGGAGATTCTCCCGCAGAGGCGCGGAGAGGGAGCTTCTTAAATCTCTGCGTCTCTGCGCCTCAGCGGGACAACTTCTTCGAGGCGATTCACGCAGCGGGTGATGCCGTCTTTCAGCACCGCTTCGCCATTGTTGAGCAGGTAGCCCAGCTTGAGGCCGGTGTCTCAGCGTCTCTGCGGGAGACAATTGGAGGTGCCAGGAGATGTTGCGCGTCTGGGTTGGTGCGCATCGGGACTCAGTTCGCGATGAACCTCGATGGCCGCGGCGAGGACTTGCGTGCCGAATTCGTTCTCGGTCATGAGGAAATTCTCCCGCAGAGTCGCGGGGGCGCAGAGAGGATCTTCCACTGCTTCGCTTTCTCAGCGCCTCAGCGTCTCAGCGGGAGACAACATTCCTACAGGACCGGAGTGAGCCGCCAATAGGTACCCGTCAGGCCATCCAACGCGACGAAGGTCGTGTACTCCTGGCCCGTTCCCAGGACCACGGTTCCTTCCGCCACCCAGCGTTTCAGATCGCTGGATCGTTCCAATTGGTACTTCTTTCCGAACACCGTCTGGAACGTCAATTGGACCGCCGGCGCGACTCGCAGGCGTTCGTCGACCGCCATTAGTGCAGGAATTAACTCCGGCGCCAGGGCAGCGTCGAAAATCAACACGTCGTCCAGTGCACCCCGAAACTGGTACTGCGGCTGACTGCCGAGGAACGCCCCAATGTTGTTGCCGAAGGCAAACTGGTTCACTCGCGCCCGCCAGTCGGTCGCCTTCAGCATCGGCAATGAGCCTGAGGCCACCGGGAGTCCATCGAGGTAGATGGTGCAAACCCCCACGGTGCTGTCCGACGGGGCCAGATAGGTCGCGGTCAAATGCTGCCAGACATTCGGTCGGATCACATTGGTGGCCTCGACGGTGCTCCAGCCGCCGGTGTCCTCATTCCACAGCGAAACCTGGATGGATCCGTTGAAGAGGGTGATCCCACCGGCGACGCCATTGTTGCCCTCCGAGTACAGGCTGCCCGGATTCGGACCGGGATGCAGGTCATCGGCGAAAAACCAAGCCGACCACGTCCAGGCCCGGCGGTTCTTGAAGTAATCCCGCGACGGCGATCCCACGAAGCCACTGTCCAGTGCCCGCAGCGCCCGATTCGGGTTGCCCAACCGGTCGTCGGTGAATTTGGCGCGTGTCGACGTCAGCCCCGGATTGGGCAGGGCGGCATCCTGCACAAATCCGTTGAAGCGGAATTCCGCCACCAGGTTGGTGTCCAGCGGTCCCGCTTGAGCCCCAAACCATCCGAGGGAGAACAGAATCGTTATCACCCTCAGCAATCCACGCGCCCTAGACATGATCAGCAACCCTGTTGAACCGGTGCCCCGAAGTCAAAGGCGCTTCCGGAAACTGACGTGAGTCACAGATTCATGACCTTGCGCCGCCGGGAGGAGATCATTCGGAGTCAACAAGTGGGCCGACCCGGAAGAACCGATTCTCCCAACTCACGGGATAGGGGCCCAGCCAGAAGGAACCCGTCTGCTCAATCTCGAGGGTTTCCGACCAGTTCCAATCCGTCAGGTTCTCGGAACTTTCCACGGCAATTCGATTCCCAGCCGAAGCAGAATACGGAAACCAAAACACGGTGCCCGACCAGTGGTCGACCTTCAGCGGGCGTCCCACGGATCCGGGAAGGGGGTTGGGAATGAACTCCAGTCGGGCGGAGATGGCTGAATTGGTGCCATACCACATCGTGCCGGCAATGTTGACCGGCACCCCGGCCTCGACTCGGAAGGCGGCACTTGAGTCCCTGGCTTGATCGAACTGCAGGTCCAGGGAGGGCAAGGGGCGAAGATTAGCCAGCTCCGTTCCGGTAAACGCACGCCACTTCGGAGAGTGGATAAACGGTGCGGCATGTTGCGGGCGCCCGCGCAGTAACAGAGTGCCCGATTCGGGAGGCGTCCACGTCCACCACAGGGACGGGGACGGATAGCCGTTCTCTCCCTGGGGTTCTCCCGGTTCGGCGGAGGAGGGACCGATCGGTACCTGAAATGGACCGTCCGCAGCGGGCAAGGGCTGTCGGTTGGCGAAATCGTCCCCGGGCAAAGGCGCCTGCAGCGTGATCTTGATTCGCTGGGGCAAGATGGTTCCTTCCACGGGCGTCACCCGGAAGGACAGAGGCACGCCGGCCTGGGTGGCGATCCGGACTCCAGCGGACTGCGAGCGGCCCAGTGGGCGGAGCGCGGCCATTTCCGTGCCTTCAAATACCTCCAGAGTGCCCTGCTCGGCGCGCGCGACGATCACGCCATTGAAGGGTGGATTCCAAGTCCACCAGACGCTGTTGGTGGAGATGGCCTCAGGTCCCGAAGGTTCCCCCGGATCCGACCCTGAACCCGCCAGGGAAACCGGCGGACTGGACCAGGGAAATATGGGGATGGGGATTGCCTCGGTCAGCTTGTCGTTCGAAGGAGGGAACCGGACCACCACCGGTGGAAGCCGAATGAGCCGTCGATACTCGTTGGTCAACGTGAGGTTGAGTCTCCACACACCGGTGGGCATGCCCGTCCACGTCGCGCGATCGAGGGAGATCTGCGAACTCTCCGGAAAGGGATTCTCCGGTGGCGCGATAAAGTCACTCGTCAGCGGCCATAACTGGGCGTGGGCACCCAGGATGTCTGCCTCGTCCGGGCTGGCGGCCGGACTGAGTTCGGCGACCAACTCGCGGACGTCCTCGGGAAAGACCATTCCATGGGTCGGACGCACGAGTCGTCGACTGGTAAAGTCTGCGAATAGTTCCACCGCATCGGGCAGGTTGGACCCGGCCAGCAGGGAGATGAGATAGGTCGTCTGCCCGGTCACCGGAACGGTGATGCCCGAAGAGAGCGAGCCACAGCAGGTGAGATTCTGGGAGGCAACGTCCGCCTCGGATCCGACTGCCACCGCCACGAGTCCGCTGGACGCCGCAGTCAGGGACAAATGGCCATCGGCGGGTGCCCGCCAGCGCATCCAGACGCTCCGTTTCAGATTGGTCGGCACGACCCACGGTTCCGCCGCGGACACGCTGGCACCCGCCAGGGAAATCCGGATCGAAGACGCACCGGTTTGAATCTCCAAAGGAGCACTTGGGTCGTCATACTGGGTTGCAGGTAGAATCCGGAAGCCGGCATCCATGGTTCCAGTAAATGAGGTGAAATTCTCGGGCCCATCGAGCGAGATGAGGTACGACTTCCCGACCTCAGCCCGGAATCGCACCTGCCACTCGTTTGGTGGCACCTCCGCCACCAGTGACAGATCGGTGACTTGCGTCCCCAGCCAAACGCGGGTTTTCAGGGAAGGAGAGGAAACGATCGCCCAGTCGCCGCTGGTGGGCGGGCTCCATCGCCACCAGACCGAACGGTCGGCGTCAGGTGCCTCGCCAAGTTCCGGCGTGGCACCACGGAGATTCGCTTCGCCTCGAAAAACCTCCGATCCGGGGAGGTTGGTGGCGAGGAGAGCGTTCGACAGATCATCGTTGGGAGGAGGAACCAGCGGCCGAAACTGGAATCCGATGGCGACATTGCTGGCCCCGTTCCTGAGCGAGTCGCCGCGAATGGCCAATACTTCGCCGGCGCGGGCTGAGAAGGTGGGGGCGGGCGATGAACCTCCGGCGAAGATCACCGGCGGGACCACGGCGCGCTCGGTGATCCGTTCCAGTTGATCCAGTCGGTCACCTCGAAACAGGCCGACGGAACTCGCGTTGTTGGTGGTGGTCATCGCGAAGCGGGCCGTCTGAGGAACGGTCCAGGACCACCAGACGGAACGGCCGGCGCCGATGGAGGTTTCGGGTTCGCCGGGCTCCGTAGTCGCGTGGTCGTTTCGGTCAAAAACGAACTCTCGCTCTGGGAAGACACTTTGCCGACCGGCAAAGGAATCGCTCGCTCCCGGATGGGTGAACAATTGCATCCACAGATTGGTACCAATCCCCTGACAGAGGAATCCCGGCCTGATCGGCCGAAAGGCGCATTCTTCGGTATCGAGACGGAAATGGTAGACCGAGCCTGCCTTTACGGACAACAGGCGGTTTATCCAGTACGCGGGAAGATCGGTTCGATTCTTTGGGAGATCACGCAGCCACTGTTGTTGCAGATCCGTCAAGGAATCGAGCGAGTCGCCTTGGTGAACGCTGATGATTCCCCGACCGGCGAGTCGAATCAGGCCCGTCTCGGCGGCGGTCCAGGTCCACCAGACGCTGCGGCCCGCGCTTCCGGGAATCTGGGATTCCCCCGGATCTAAAGTCGCGGCGGTGACGTCGATGATTCCGGTAAAGCCGTCCGAAGGAAGGGACACCCGGTCGGCGAACCGGTCATTGGCCGGCGCCACCTGTCCGTTGGCCACCAAGACCAACGCCACAGTCAGGCTGACCATGAGCGAGGCGCGTCGCCATATAAGCCACTGAATGCAATCTTTCATCCCATCTTCGAGTGGGACACTTGTCTTTTGTCTTCGCCTTGGCCATCGCAAATCGAGGGTGGGAGAAACTCCGCAACGGTCATCAAGTTCTGGGCATTCTCGGCATTCAGTCGGTGGGTTTTCATTCGATGTTGGCTGCGCACGGTGCGGTCAGGGCAAAGGGGGCAAAGGCTAGATGCTCCGAAGAGACCGAGGTAACAAAACTCTCCCGCAACCCTACCCCCAGGGTGGCCCAGGGCGCGGGCAAGTTTCCGGCACCGGAACTGCTTTTTGCAGTGCATGAAGCCCCTCATTGCCTCCGGCCACCGCGGGCTCACGATTTTGGAGGTACTCGTGGTGCTGATCATCCTCCTGCTTCTTGCGGCCTTTCTCCTTCCGCCGAGCGTCGGCGGAAAGGTGAAGGCGTCCCGCATTCAGTGTGTCAACAACCTGAAGAACATCGGCCTAGCGATGCGAATCTTTGCTCACGATCACGGGGAAAACTTTCCGATGGCCCTTCCCGTCAACCAGGGGGGCACCCGGGAGTTGGCCGATATCCCCAGCCAGCTGTGGCGACAATTCTTGGTGCTCACCAACGACCTAGCCACGCCCAAGCTGCTTTGGTGCCCCGACGACACGCAGCGCCAGCCAGCCACGACCTTTGATCCAAGCCCGACCAACCGCCCAGCCGTGGTCTTCGCCGGCAACCGGCACTTAAGCTACTTCCTTGGCCTGAACGCCAACGAAGTTCAGCCGCAGACCATTGTCGCCGGGGACCGGAATCTCACTACCAATGGCATTCCGCTTGGTGCCGGCCGTCATGTTCTTTCCGCTGGCACCCAGCTCGGCTTCACCGACCAAATTCACAAAACAGCCGGCAACATCCTGCTCGGCGACGGCAGCGTGCAGCAGGTCACCGGCAGCCGTTTCACCTACCAGTTCCGCGATGCCCTGACCGATTCCGGCATCACAACCAACCTCTGGCTCGTGCCGTGAGTGGCCTGACTGCACATGGAAAAACTTCCTTGGAACCTCGGACGAAAGGGACTTGTCCTCGGCCTGATCGGCCTTATCACCCTTGTTTCGCTCGTTCTGATGGGTAGTCGCTCCGCTCAGGTCCGACTCTTCCAATCAACCGCGACCTGTCAGTTCTCCTCCGTTCCTTACGAGACCGGATTCCCGGATGAGCCGCAAGTCTACGGGTCAGCATATTTTTTGTTGCTTGAGTTCGAAGTCGTCAGGTCACAAATGATTCTGGATCCGGTCATCCATCAGTTGGACCTCACGAGTCAGCTTGCGGGACGATTCAATCGCGGCCAGAAACTCACACCTGACCAGGCCCGGGAAGTCCTGCTACGTCGCTTAAAGGTTTCACTACCGCCGGGTCTGAATTCGCACAAACTTGAGGTGACCGTAGCGAGCGAACAACCCAACGAAGCTTCAACCATCGCCAATGCCATTGTTTTGCGGTATCAGAACTATCGTCGGGAGACTCTTCAGCAACGCTATCTGTGGAGCATACAGCAAATTGAGCAGAAGATTACCCTCGCGAGGACTAATCCCCAGGAATTTGCCAAGTCCCTCCGCGGTCGACCTTCGATCGAACAGCAGCAGGCGTATCTTCAAGAGCTCGTTCGGAAATTGGAGAGTTTTCGGGAGGAGAGCGCCTCCCCCGTTGAGGTCGTCAAGATACTCCAATCGGCGACACCAGCGGCCGAACGGCGCTGGTGGCGACTTGAGCGATCGTGGTTCTCAGAAATTGCCTCCCAGCTGTCCGAAGGCCTAGGAATCGGGGATTCTTTCACCCCGCCCTGAGTCGCAGTAGGACCTCAAACCCCGGCTCGTTCCAGTTCGGCGTAGGCGCTGTTCAGCCACATCTTGACGCGTTGCCGTTCGAGGATGCCCAGACCCTTGCCGTCGGTTTCACTGCGGTGTTTGGCCGCCCAAAAGCTCGTGCTGCCGGCATCGATCTTGTTGATCACCGGCTCGTGCAGCCGCTTCAACGTGATCACCGGCGACCCGAGTTCGGCCAGTTGCTCCCGGGCACCGGATTGTTCGAAGAGGTCAAAGTTGTCTCCCCGCAGTTGATTGAGAACGACCACGTAGTTCAAACGGGACCCAAAGCGCTCGAGCAGCTTCTTGAGCAAGTCCACCGAGTCCTTGCCGGAATCCATAACGTGCCAGTAGGTCAACGAGTAGCCGGTCTCCTCGGCCAGTTCGAGCACACCGGATTCGTCCAGCCATTTCACCAGGGGCTCATGAGTCTGGGCGGCCAGATCCACGAGAATGCGCTTGTCCGGATTCGCGATCGCCGACTCCACAATCAAATCCAGGCTTTCGTAACGATCGACGACCACCGGCGAGGCGTAGTCGGCATAAAAGCGGAGCAGCGCGCCGTGGGACCGGTCGGTATCGAAACCGAGAAAGGGAGTGGACTGGTCAATGAGGTACTGGGCGACCACGCGGGCCACCACCGACTTGCCAACGCCGCCTTTTTCGCCGCCGATCAGATGAATTTTTGCCATGAGAGTTCTTAGCTTGAGGGGGAGATTGAACCGCCGTCCGAAGTAGGAGCAGCCGGGGGATCTTGGCTGCACACTGTGCGGTCGAGAGAAAGGCTAGATGCTCCGAAGAGATCGAGGCGACGAAATTCTCCCGCTTTTCTGCCTCGCGGTGGTGGGTGAGGAGAGTTGAAACCAACGTGCGGCGAGACTTGGGGTGACGCAGCATCGTTTCGACGAGCCAGTTTGAAAGTTTGGGCGTGGCGACGGGTTCGAGAGCCGCGAGTGCGGTGGAGGCGGCCCCATTGGATTTCCAGCGGATCACCTCATTCTGGAGATACGTCGTGTCTTCCGCGCAGACCAAGGCTTTAACGATCTCCCGGAGAGTATGCTGATTAATTAGAGGATTGCTCGTGCGTTGCCATCGTCCGCTCGTCCGCCCATTCTGAACCCTCGTCCGCCAAGCCCGGTATGCCATCCCCTGATTCCCTCCGCCCCCACCCGCTTTACTGGCTGGTTTTTCTGCTCCTTGGAATCGGCGTTGGCTCGGGAACGGTCCGGGCCTCCTTCACACTGACTTCGCCGGTCACACGTCTGATCCTTCAACGGGACGACACGGATCACGCAACTCTTCCGATTCAGGGCACTTGGTCAGGCGCCCCCGCCCGACTGGAGGTTCGGTTGCTCGTGATGCCCGGGAATACCAACCAGGGAACTCCCACTGACTGGAGCTTGCTTGCCCACGTCACCGGACCTGGCCCCTTCAGTGGCCTGCTCCCTCAGGTCGCCGCTGGGGGTTGGTACTCCCTCCAAATTCGGGCACTGGATGCACAATCCCAGGAGCTAGCGTCAGCCACCGTAGAGCGGATCGGAGTGGGTGACGTCTTCATCACCGCCGGCCAATCCAATGCAGGCTGCTTCGGCAGTCCCACCCAACGACCCACTGATGACCGGGTCAGCGCCTACACCCTTTCCACGCGAACGTGGCGTTGGGCGGTCGATCCCCAGCCCGACATCTCGGGAGCCATGGGAAGCGGAGGCTCACCCTGGCCCCGCTTGGGCAGCCTCCTCGTCCAGTCCAATGGCGTCCCCGTTGCCTTCATCGGCCTCGCGGCGGGGGCCACCACCGTCAATCAATGGGCTCCCGGCACGCCCCTCTACCGGAACCTCACCAATACCCTCGTCCGATTTGGCCCCCGAGGCGTTCGGGCCGTGCTGTGGCATCAGGGGGAATCGGATTCGCTGGAATCCACCTCGGCCATTCTTTACGCCCAACGGCTCAGCAACGTCGTCGCCCGAGCTCGCGCGGCCGCTGGTTGGTCCGTGCCGTGGGGCATCGCCGAAGCTTCGTTCCATCCCTCAGCCACCCGGGCCCAGGAGGAAGCCGTGGCCGCCGGTCAACGTCGATTCCTGGCCCTGACCCCGGACTGCTTCCGCGGAGCCCGCACCGACGATTTTCATCTCGAGGGAAAACTGTCCGACACGGTCCACTTCAATGCCCAGGGCCTCGCCGAACACGCCCTTGGCTGGGCTCAGGCTCTGGGCAACTTTGAGGATCTGACTCCGAAAAATGCCGCCTTCGAGGACGATCTCGACCTGGCGGATGGTGCGTCGGCCACCACCCGACAGGTGATTGGTTGGAACCGACTGAATGCGGCCGGTACCGGAATTGCCCTTGGCTCCAACGGGGTCTTCAACCCGGATGACCGCACCTATCCCGGCTCCGCGGACAGCCTGAATGGGGGCCTCATGCCCAATCTGAACGGGCGTCACGTCGGCACTTTGGGCTCCACCCAAACCAACGTCAGTTTTCTCCAGACCCTCTCTGCCCGACTCCAGCCCAGCACCGTATACACGATGACCGTGGCGGTGGGGGTGCGCACCAACCCTGCCAGCTTCGGCGGATACCGCCTCGATATACTCGCCCAGGGTCAACCTCTGGGAACCGGAGCCAGCGGCACCTTTGCCAGCCTGAATGCACTCGCGGGAGGCCATGCGGCCGGGGCCTTCACCCCGGTCAGTTGCGTGGTCACCAGTGCGGTGTCAGTCGCGCCTAATCAACCCCTCGCCCTCCGCATTACCAAGCCGGACGGCGGGGATACCTACCTCGAGTTTGACGACGTCCGGCTTTCCAGCCGATTGACGTCCTACGGAACCTGGCAGCGACTCCATTGGGGGCGGCTGACCGATCCCGACTCCCTGCCGGACGCTGATCCGGATGGGGATGGCTTTCCCAACCTGGTGGAATCCTTGCTGGTGGGGGCGAATCCCCGGAGCGCCGATCCCGTGACCCGGCCGGAAATCATCGTTCAGGACGGCGAGGAGTACCTCCAGTTCCAATGGGCGACTCAGTCGGATAACGAACGAGGCCAACTCGGCGTGAGCGTTTCTTCCGATTTACTCCAGTGGTCTCGTTCAGAGCCTTCACCGACTGGGGAGGTGCGGGTCATCCGAAGCCCCGGCCGACTTGCCGTCCAGTTCCGCTACCGGACCTTGCCAATTGGATTCCTTCGCCTCGAGGCCAGCCCTTGAAACGAAGAGCCAACGGCAGCGGCGGTAGGAAAGCGCGGGCGGCACTGTCCTTGGTGAAGGCTTTCTCCGCTGGCCGTGAGGGAATGGGAGTCTCGAGCGTCGGAGTTCCCCAGCCTACGGGCCGTCGCTGAGCTTCAGGTAGCTGGCGGGGTCCTCGCCCAGCGGCAGCAGGAACGAAACGGTCCGACGAAGCGCTTGCATTGGCTCCGCTTGGACGGTGCGCCAGGTGGGGGCGTCGAGGGCTTCGGCGCGCTGAATCAGCACGGTCTGACCCGGGGCAAGTTCGAAACTCAGGCGCACACCGTTGGCCTCGGCGGTCGCGGAGAGAATCGGGGGTAACACCTGTGAGCTGACTCCAGGGGTTCCACCGCGGAGTTCGCCAGCCTGCCACGTCGTGGGGAGATTCAGGTTGGCTTGCGGATCCAGCAGTTCCAGCGCCCGGCCGGCTCCATCCGTCAGGGGAAACCATCCGTCATCAAAGGCCAGGCTCAGCCAGCGGTTGCCAAAGGAATCCTGAAGTTCCAGGAGTTCCCCACTGTTGCTGAGCTGGGAGTCCTGGGTGGGATCCGTGCGGTGCCCAAATTCGCCGGCGATGCGCGGTCGCGTCCCATAACGATTCTCGAAGGCAGCGCGGTTTCGCACGAGGACCACCCGTTCCAAGGGGGCCAGTTCCAGCGCGCCAAACGTGTACCGAATGCCCTGGGTGAAGGTGAAGCCCGCAAGGTTCAACGTCCGCGTCCCGCTCAGGTTTTGCAGCTCCAGGAATTCGTAGTCGTCCTCCGCAAAGACACGTCCGCCCGCCCGTTGCCGTTCCTCGGCGGTCTGCGGCGCCGGATGATACATCAGTTCGGTGAGCGCCAAGGAGGCCGAAGTCGGAACGACAAAAGCGGCCTCGGTCAGGGCGCTCCACGTGGTTCCCGAAAGCACGCGGGCCTTGATCCGGCGGGTTTCGGTCACGGTGAACCCCAGGGAGTTCTGGCCGGAAAGCGCGGTGGTGGTCGGGGTGCCATTCGGCCGGCGCGGATCGGATCCATCCAGGGTGCAATAGATGGTTCCGGCCGGAGCGGTGACGGTGATGCTTCCGTCGGGACCGAGCGGGCCCCCGTGCTGACTGAACGTCGGGGCGACGACGGGTGGATAGAGACCCACGCGCCGAAAGCGGCCCAAGGCGAGGGCGTGGTTCTTGGGCCAGAACTCGTCCTGCATCCAGCGATGGTTCGCCAGCCATTCCACTTCGCGTCGGTAGGGAACCGTCCGCTGCGCGTCCCCCCAGCGGGCGGATTCCGCGACGATGGCTTGATCCAACTCGGCCACGCGGGCTTTCCACCGGGCATCATTGGCCGCCGGGCTTAGGGCGCCACCATTGAAGAAATGACGATGAACGTGATCGGCGAAGCGCAGACGGAAGTCCGGATTGGCGCGGAGCCGCGCATAAAGATAGGTCGGTGTTCCCGGAACATTGACCTCCTCGTAACGACCGCCCCAGGACGTCTGGGTTCGTTGGAGCGAGTTGTTGCTGATTTCCTGATCCCACGGGAAGAAACGAAAGCCTTCGCTCAAGGTTCCGCGCCGCCGCGCTGCCCACCAGTTGTGATTGGGCCAATCATCGGCGCCGATGGCTATATGAAGAATCATGTAATCAATGAGGTTCTCCACGTGGAGCAGTTTGGGATAAGTCGGATTGGGCGTGCCATCAGGAAAGTTGCCTTCGATTCGCTGGGCGGCGGCGGTGCTGGTCAGACCGGCGTCCGCCTGAGCCATCATGGCGTCCCAAGCGTCGGTGGTGCCGCTGTCGAGTTCGGTGAAGTCTTTGAAGGCATCGTATTCGTCCCGGGCGCCTCCGAAGTGTCCGGCTTGAAACGAAGAGCTCGGGTGCTCGGTCAGGTTGTAAATGCCCCAGTAGAGACCGTTCAGGAAGAGGTGGACGAACCGGCCGCGGCATCCGGTCTGGCCCATGTCGGTAAACGCATCCCGAACCCATTGATCCCGGAGGTAACTCGCCTCCCGGCGGGTCCAGCGGATGTAGCCTTCCTGATTCGGTCCCCATTCGACACAGGGCCAGGAATCCGTCGAGAGACCCTTGAGCACGACCTCGTCAAATCTCGTCGGACCAGGACCGGCGAAGAGCGGATATTCCAGGTCGCCCGGACCGTAGGATCGGCGGAAAACGAGGCGGAACGAATGTTTGGGCGTGAAGTCATTTTGCCGACTGATGTTTCCGTGGATGTGAATTCCGCAGTTCACCTGAAAGCCCGGTTGGCCGTCAGGGTTGATCAATTCCGCCGAGGCGGGTCGTTCCCAGTCGTCGCCGCGGGGGAGGGGGTTGGAATAAATTCCGGTCGTGCGGTCCCAAAGATCGCGAGGATCCGCCACGACGCTGAGGGTTGGAAGCGCCGCCAAGGCTTCGGTGAAGCTGTAACCGGGCTTCGTTTGGTTCACCACCTCGGGATCCACCTCGAAATCGGTGCGATATCCGTCCGACCAAGTACTGGGTAGTCCGGCGGGGCGGGCCGGTTGCCGGGCGACGGCGGCCGGGAAGACATAGGAACGGGTGACAGCTGGAGACGGTTGGAAGCCGGCCCGAATCGCGGCAGCTCGAATAACCGTCGTGGTGCTGACATTGAGCGTGATGTTGGCCCGCGGGAAGGTGGGCGTTGGGGAAATCACCGCCCCGTTGGTGAGAGAGGGCGGTGAACCATTGGTCGTGTAGATCAAGAGCGCCTCCGGTGAAGGACTCTGAAGGGAGAGGCTGAAGGGATCTGTGAAGTGTCCGGCGCCGACCGAGAACTGGGGTTCTTCGAGAAACCCGAGGACACCCGCCTGGTTGGGTTGGCCAGGGGTGGCTTCGGGAAGAAACTGACTCGGGCGTTGCGCCAAGCCGAGCAGCTCGGGACGGATCAGAAAACTGGCGTTCTCGCTGGTTTCATTGAGTCCGTGGATGGCGAGGACGTTGTTCCCGACCCGGAGCCATTGGGCGGCGCCGGTCAGATCGATTTCTTCAAATCGCCGGGTGTCGGCGCGCGAGCGGGCCGCGGTGGCCGTGGCGTTCCAGGCGAGAGACGCCGCCTGACGCCGCGCCACTTCCACTCCGTTCAGATACGCGACAAAGCCGGCGTCATATTGGATTCGCAACTGGAGGGAATTGAACTCGGGGAGCGTGGTGATCGTGAAGGGAATCCGCAGGAAGGCCGAGGCGTTTTTACCCGGCATCACTGGGCTGAGATCGGTGCCGATCAGGCTGGAGAATCCGCCCAAGGCCAGAGGCGAAGATCCGGCTGCGAGCGCTTCAATCTCCTCGGGACTCAGGGCGCGATCCCAGATCGCAACCTCATCCATCAATCCAACATAACCGAATCCGCCGCTGGGTTGAGCTCCCAAAGTGAGTTGGTGGAGGTTCGCGAGGGGATAGCTGCCGCCGGCGTGATGGAAGAGGGAGCCATTCTGCCAAATCTCCTTTTCCTCCCCACGCTTGAGAAAGACGTAGTGGTTCCAACGACCGCGCCAGCGGGTGGCGTCGGGCTCGGGCTTGGAAATTCGCGCGGCGGGACTACAGCAATCGTCGCCCTGGCCGGTGTCCCAATAGATAACGGCGTCACTCCACGGCACGTGAGCCTGGGCCGCGCGGGTGCCGGACCCATCGGCGTTCTCCTGAAACCAGAACACGGACGATGGGGCGGGCTGACCGGCTCCTCCCCAGATCCACAGGCTTACGGTCAGGGCATTATTGCGCGTGGCGGAGTCAAAGACGCCCTTCGCTGCGGCTGGGATCGCGACCCGCCCGCCTCCCGTACCAAAATCCAAAGCGCGATCGCCCGCCCGGCCGGAGAACCCACCTTGGTCGGCCGTGAACGTGGCGCCGCTAACCTGTCCGTGATGCCCGAGACCACTGACGTCCTCGGCCTGGGCCGCGTTGGCCACCGAATTGAAATCCCAGTAGCCAAGTAGCCCCAAGGGATCAGATCCGGCGGCGACATCAAAACCCACGCCCGTCGTACCAGAAATCCAACCGGCGGCAGGTGAGTCGTCGAAGGGTTCGGCGCCCCCGGTCCAACGAACCCCCAGGGAATCGTCCTGCGGGACCCAGGCGCGAACCGGTGCATTCAGGGGCACGATCCGCGTTGGGTTCACCGTTCGGCCGACACCAAAGGCGACATCGGGTAACTGGGCGGGGAATTGCGGTGGGAAGGCGGAGGCGATGGTGTTTTGCGGGGTCAGCAAGGCCAGATGCTCGCCCGCGGCGGAGAGTCGGAACGTCGTATGAAGTTCGGTCCCGGAGATCGTGCGGTTCTTTCCCGAAGCGAAGAGGAGGAGGAAACCGCCGGGCGGAAGGTTGGTGGCAGGGAAGGTCCAGAATTCCTGGTGCGTCGGATCGTCGGTCAATCGCCAGCCCGCCAGGTTGACCGCCGTGGAGGAGACATTCTGGAGTTCAATCCAGTCCGAGAAGTCCCCGTCCGCATCGGGGAGCGTGTGGGTGTTGTCGGCCATGAATTCCGAAATGATCACCGCCGGATCCGCCTGCGCCTGGGCGAACAGCAGCAGGCCGAGGGCAAGGAGGGCGCGGAATCTCATGGAAGAACGGAATCGTTCCGGGGAACGTCGACCAGGGCAAGTGTGGTTCTGGTCTTTAGCAGTACGGAGTCCCGGCTTTAGCCGGCGGAGCTGTAGAACGAGCTGGGCGTTCAGGACTCCTCAGGCGTGAGGTCGAGGCCACGGTTCCGCCGCCTGAAGGCGGGACTCCGAGCGGGGAGCTCCGAACGGGGGAATTCGGCACGGTCTTCGGTATGGAGTCCCGGCTTTAGCCGGTGGAGCGGTGGGAGGAGCTGGGCGTTTAGGACTCCTCAGGCGTGAGATCGAGGCCACGGTTCCGCCGCCTGAAGGCGGGACTCCGAACGAAGAGCTCCGAGCGGGGAAATTCGGCACGGTCTTCGGTACGGAGTCCCGGCTCTAGCCGGTGGAGCTGTGGAACGAGCTGGGCGTTCAGAACTCCACCGGTGTGAGATCGGGGTTACGGTTCCGCCGCCTAAAGGCGGGACTCCGAACGAGGAGCTCCGAGCGGGGAAATTCGGCACGGTCTTCGGTACGGAGTCCCGGCTTTAGCCGGTGGAGCGGTGGGAGGAGCTGGGCGTTCAGGACTCCTCAGGCGCGAGGTCGGGGTGACGTTTCCGCCGCCTGAAGGCGCGACTCCGAACGAAGAGCTCCGAGCGGGGAAATTCGGCACGGTCTTCGGTACGGAGTCCCGGCTTTAGCCGGTGGAGTTGTGGAACGAGCTGGGCGTTCAGGACTCCACCGGTGTGAGATCGAGGTTACGGTTCCGCCGCCTAAAGGCGGGACTCCGAACGAGGAGCTCCGAGCGGGGGAATTCGGCACGGTCTTCGGTACGGAGTCCCGGCTTTAGCCGGTGGAGTTGTGGAACGAGCTGGGCGTTCAGGACTCCTCAGGCGTGAGATCGAGGCCACGGTTCCGCCGCCTGAAGGCGGGACTCCGAACGGGAAGCTCCGAACGATATTTGCGCTCAGGTATCACTTCTTTGTTTGTTCGGTGATCCACTCGGAAATCAACCGGAGCGCTGCGGATGAAAAGGCCCCGCCGCCCGGTGGGACGTGGGGTGGTGAGTTCGTGGACCGGACGACGAACTCGTGGTCCAGACCGGGCAGTTCGAGGGCCTTGATCTGCGGATTGCCGCTGCTCCTCAGTTCGGTAACCACACTGGCGAGATTGCTGGCGGAGGAGACCTGCTGGTCCGCCGAACCGTGCAGGGCGAGCACTGGACAGCGCACGCGGCGCAGGGTGGGACGTGGATCGTACGCGAGGAACTGCCGGTACGCCGCGTCTCCGGCCTGTTTCACGAACACCTCGATCTGCGCGTCGGTTAGCCCCAGTTGGGTTCGTTCCTCGGCGGTGAACTGGGCCAAATGATCAGTTGCCGTTTTGCGGGCGCGCTGTGTGGCGTCAGCGTCGTCCTTCGCTGCCAGGATTCCTTGGAAGAGTTCCCGCTGAAAAGCGACCAGCTTGGCGGCGGTTGTTGGATTCACTCCGAGCGATTGGGCGACATCGGAGATCTGCTGAAGTTGCCATTCCATTACCGGCACTCCGATGGCCGCGAGCAGGACAACGAAAGCTACTTCGTTCGTGGCTTGGGCGGCAACGACGGCCGCGGCCACGCCGCCCTGGCTATGGCCGATCAGGCCAAGGCGAGCGCGGTCGATGTCCGGGCGCTTTTGCAACCAACGGATCCACGACAACGCATCACTAGCCATCACTTCGGGTGCCCATGAGGAGAACGTGCCGGTGGACTGACCCGAACCCCGCAGATCATAGGTCACCACGGCGACTCCCTGGCCGGTCAATGCTTCCTTCAGGGCCCGGCTTCCATCGTCAAGTCCGCCCAGAATCACGACTGCGGGATGCGGGCCAGGACCCTGGGGCAGGGCCAGTTGACCGGCCAGGGTGACGCCGGCTTCTGGGAGGGCCAGTCGGAGGTTTGACTGGACTCGTGCGGACAGGTTGGTTGGACCGGCCGTCGCTGGGCCCATCAGGAACCATATAGCGAAGAAAGCCAGAACGGCACGCACGTTGGGGAGCTTCGGTATTGTTGCCCAGGAGGCCACCCAATTCTTGGCCCGAATCGTTCGGAGTCCCGGCTTTAGCCGGCGGAGCTGTGGAACGAGCTGGGCGTTCAGGACTCCACAGGCGTGAAGTCGTGGTGACGGTTCCGCCGCCTGAAGGCGGGACTCCGAACGGGGAAATTCGAACGGGTAACTTCGGCACGGTCTTCGGCACGGTCTTCGGCACGGTCTTCGGCACGGTCTTCGGCATGGAGTCCCGGCTTTAGCCGGTGGAACTGTGGAACGAGCTGGGCGTTCAGGACTCCACGGGCGTGAGGTCGTGGTGACGGTTCCGCCGCCTGAAGGCGGGACTCCGAGCGGGGGAACTCCGAACGAGGAGCTCCGAGCGGGGAACTTCGGCACGGTCTTCGGTACGGAGTCCCGGCTTCAGCCGGTGGAGCGGTGGGAGGAGCTGGGAGTTCAGGACTCCTCAGGCGTGAGATCGAGGCCACGGTTCCGCCGCCTGAAGGCGGGACTCCGAACGCGTCAGGAGATAGAATGGCGCCTCCTTCCGTCGTCGGCTACGCAGCTTCTGGTAGGGCGAGGTTCCACCGAGCCGTTCGCGTCTCGGCGAAGTGACGCGTCGGGAGTCCACAAGGGTACGGCTCAGCAGAAGCTTCGCCCTACCGGCTTTTTTTCTCTCTCACCTTCAACGATCAACTCTCAACTACCTCCCGAGAGAGAATTCATGCCGATTCCGATCGGCGTCGGTCTGAAGCAGGGGAATGATTACTCCCAACGAACTTCAACGATATGGCCTTAGCTGAGCGTGAGCTTCCTCCTTCAACTCCGAAACCGTGGGGTCGGCGAATCGGATTCGGTGCAGTTTTGCTGGCTGTGATCGTGGGCTGGCTCCTGTGGCGCCAAGGCACGCCCAAAGGGTTGGTGGAGCTCCCGGCGGGGCCGCTGACCCCGATGCTCAGTCTGGGGCGAAATCATGGAGTGGTCGTGGCTCCGGACGGAACTCTATGGTCGTGGGGCGGTGAACATCTCGGCTGGCCCGTGTTGGGACGCGGATCGACCAACGGAGCTAACTTCAGCCCGAATTTGGGCCGAATTGGATCTGACCAGGACTGGGTTCAAGTGTCCGCCGGGCAGGATCACAACCTCGCGGTGAAGTCCGATGGAAGCATCTGGGCCTGGGGCGCCAATTACCGAGGTCAGTTGGGGAACGGTAGTCCGGGCGTCGCCCGAACTCAGCCTCGTCCGGTACGTTCCGTGGAAGGCACGGATTGGAAGCAGGTCGAAGCCGGTTCGGTCTGCAGCTATGCCCTGAAGACCAACGGCACGCTGTGGGCGTGGGGTCTGAACAATTTTTCCCAACTGGGAATCGGCTCCTGGGTCGATAGTTCGAGCCCGGTGCAGGTGGGAACGGCGAGCAATTGGGTCACGGTGCGGGCGGGAGGCGTGAGCGCGGGGGGAATCCAGTCGGACGGCAGCCTGTGGATTTGGGGAGGCAGTCCGGCCTTGGGCAACACCACTCCCCAAAGCCCAGAAAATCTGTTGGTTCCGACCCGTGTATCGTCGGGGACCAACTGGGTGGATGTGGCCGTCACATATCGTCTCTGGGCGGCGATCCAAGCTGACGGGACCCTCTGGGTGTGGGGACTGGACGCACCCCAATACACCGGGGCTGCGGAGGCCACCGGCGAAGTGCCGACACTCCTGGGCGCGGACCGCGATTGGCAATCGGTCTCCGCGTCAACGGGACATCTGCTCCTGCGGAAACGCGATGGCTCCTGGTGGCTGATGACTCCGTCGAGTCCGGGGCGAAACGGTGCGGGGTTGGTGCGGTTGGATCTGCCGCCGGAAGCGAGGGAGGGCGATACCGCCCTGGGGTCGGTGGCGGTCATCCACGATCGGACAATCTGGGGGTGGGGGACGGTGCTGGGGGAACGTCCGGTCAAGGATCGGGTCGTCGCATTCCTGGCCGAACGAGTTCGTCGGATGGGCTGGAAGGTGGGTTGGGACGACACACCGGACGGACGGGTCCTGCGCTATCAACCATGGCCGATTCGCTCGACTCCGCCGAAGTAGTCTGGGGACTGCCGGATGCCGCTGGGGGAGTTGAAAGCGGGGGAAGGTTAACCGCAGATTAAACGCCGATTATCGCAGATTTTTCGGAAGGAGGTGGGTTGATTGAGGTTGTTTCAATTTCCAATTGAGGTTTCAGTCCAATATCAGCTTGGCGAGCACTTTCAGACCGACTGCTCAGAATTGGTAGGAATGACAACTGGACCTCATCAACGGCAGCCCATAATGGGGATAAATTCCCGGCTTGGTCGGAAACCAAGCGCTGCGCCTCTTCGGCGTGGAAAATCGCGCGGAATGACCTTGGTCGAATTGCTGGTGGTCATGGGTACTATCGCCATTCTCATTGGAATCGCACTCCCTGGGATGGCCTATGCGCGCTTTTCTTCTCGAGTTTCTCTCTGTGGCAATAACTTCAGGCAAATTGGGATCGCAAGTCACAGCTATGCCACAGAGGATAGTTTGGGGCGCTGGCCGTCCTTCACACTTCCTATCGCCTCGTCACCACTTACGGGGTACCCAGGAATTCGTCCCACCTATGTGGCAGGGGAAATGATCGTACCCATGGAACGTTTAGGTGTGGCCCCAAAGTTATGGTTTTGTCCGCTGAGGCCCTACTGGGAGATCTCCAATGCCAACTTTCGTCGCACCTTCGATCGAGACATATCGATGGGCGCTGACCTTGTGGAGTCGTTCAAACGCGGGACAGGGTCAATCGTCGTAGCCTTGGACACTTTTTGGTGGGTGCCCAGACCATTAGAGGGGGTGGCTCAGGCTACGTTCCCGGATACAACCGCTTCCGTTATTCGCAGGAGCGATCCATGGCCGGAACGATTGGATCAATCCAGCACGGCCGGTCGGCCGTTAGCGTCAGATGACACCGTAGGCGGTGGCATTAGTCCTGAAGGTAAAGCCGCAACTATCAGTGGTGGGCATCGATTTTCTGGACGCGTTCGCAGTAGCAATGCCCTCTTTCCAGATGGCCATATTGAAACGAAGCCAGTCGGGGGACTGACATGGGAGGTTTGTAACCCAAGTCGGGAGTTTGGTTACATGTACTAGGGTTGCTTGGTTTAAAGTCGCGCGAGAGGAAAGACGAATAAAACGGTTAGAAACCACTGCTACATTCGTTCGGCGATCCAGTCCTAGGTCAACCGACTCATTCGGCTGTTGGATCAGTGGTATCTCCTACAGTTGGCGGCGGTGGATTTTTAGTTCCACGTCGCCGAGGTCGAGGGGGGCACTGGTCGGAGAATCGTTGGGGTCGGGCTCGGGAATAATGACGCTTTTGGCGGTCTCACCCCGCCAGTCGGCTGCGCGCACATTCCCGGGCCAGGGATACTTGTGAACCACTTCGGCGGGCAGGGCGGTGAGGAGGAGTTGATATTCGCCAGGGGGTACACCCCGCACTGTAAAGCGGCCGTCGGCCTCCACGACTACGGTGTAATTGGCGTGTTGTCGGGTCTGGGCACGTCCGGCGGCCGATTGGTGCCAGGTTACCCACCACAGTTGACGGGCTTCCTCCGACAAGCCGGCGGGTGGTTCGACGACGGGAAGCCTTCGGCTGAGATTTCGGGCGGCGATGTGTTGGCGCCAATCGGTCACGGGGATTGCTTCGGAAGACTTCAGCCGGCCCACCACCTGGCGACCGTGGGGATCAGGTTCGCCCATGACCCCGCGGGTTAACTCTCCGGCGGAAACGCTGACCTTGGTTTCCTCGGAGAAGGGAATACCCGGACCGGAATTGAGATAGAGGCGGAAGTCGCCCTCGGGAACACGGTCGATTCGGAACTGACCTTCGGAGTCGGTCTTCGCTTGGAACGCGGCAACGTCCAAAGACACGGCGCCGGAATAGTAGCTATAACTGGGATCTGACAATTGGACGATCTTTGCCGCCTGCGGTTGGCCTTCGTGGAGCAGGACACCCTCGATGGCTCCAAAGGGCTGCAATCGAATCATGGCCGGCGCGTTGCTGCGAACGGAAGTGCGGCCGAATCCGTGCGGTGAGACCGCCGCCACGGTGTGAGGCGTTAGGACGACGGGGAACGCAAACCGGCCCTGGCCATCTGCGTTAGTGACGAAACTGTCGCTGTGCCTCAGAAATCGTTCGCGGCCGAGCATCGCGGACTTCTCCAAAGTGCACAGGACGACCTCCGCCCCGCCGGCGGGCGAGCCGTCCGGGTTGAACACAACGCCGCGCACGCCGCCCTGGGGATTCGCTCGGCGGAGCTGGAAGTCGCAGCGGGGTTCCCCGTTGGGTCCGGGTTCCGGATAGCCCACCTCGGTTTCGTAACCCTCGGCCTCCAACCGGATGACCGGTTCACCCGCTTCGCTGAACCGGAGCTGATAAACGCCGTTGGTGCCATAATGCAATTCACTGCGATCAAAGTTGGGATGCTCCCGACTCTGTCCGGGAATGGCTTTGAATCGTCCGACGGGTTGGCCGTTGTCCGCATCGACTACGCGGCCGGTGACTCGCAGGGCGGGCTCGAGCATGATGGTGTGTTCGACCTCCGGATCGATCGCGAGCGGGAATTGACGACGATATCGGTAGTCGGGCGCATAGGCGGTAAACGTGAAGGTGCGGTCGGGCGGCGCACTGCGCCACGTGACGCGTCCGTCGTCGTCGGTTTTGCCATCCCAGCCCAGCGCGCCGTCGCCGAAGCCGTCCTCCAAAACGAGGGTGGCTCCGGGGATTGGTTCGCCCTGGGGGTTCACGAGACGGGCGCGGAGAACGCCTCCCGGGTCCAGTTGCACCCGCGCGGCCGCACCGCCGGCTTGGACGCGAAATTTTCGAGGGGCATAACCGTCCGCGCTAGCAATGCACATGACTTCGCCGGGAGGCAGGGAACCCAAGCCAAACTGCCCCAGGGTATCAGTGAAGACTGCCCGCTCATGCCAGGAGGTTCCGATGCGTGCGCCGGCGATCGGTTCACCGAGGCCATCCACGACCTGTCCCAAGGCGAGCGTACCCAAGCGCAGCGGGGTGACGATCTTCCGAGAACGCAGCCCGGCGAATCGTTCCCGGCCGGCGGCGGTATCATCGTCCCGCGAAACCGAGAGCATGGTCTTCACGTAATCCGGATGTTCGAACTCGAAGGAAAAATACCCCCGGTCCGGCGGGATCGTGGAACACAACCAGCGTCCCTGGTCGTCCGTTGTGGCCAGCCGAAAACGGCGCATGAAGCCCAGCCGTTCGCGGTCCTCCTCCGGTTCCCGCGCCGTACTGTCGCCCACGCCGTACGCGAGCCAGACGGTGACTCCGGCGAGTGGCTGCTGCTGCTCGTTCACGACCTGTCCTCCCACGGTTTCTGCACGTCCGAGCGCAAGGGTATGAGCATCCGGCCGCGGATATTGCCAGTCTGAGCGCCACGTGAAGAAGCGGTTCTCGTAACCCGGGAAATGCGCTCCGGCATCCAGGCGCATCAGGGTGCCGCGGGGCAGGGGAATCACGCACTCGCCGTTGGCATCGGTCTCCCGGTCGTCGGGGGTGAGCCACTCGCCGTTAGAAACGAGGTTCAGCAGGACCTTGGCGCTGGGAAGGGGCAAGCCGGTGTCGGCGGCGACGACCCGCAGGCGGAAGGATTCCGTGCCGTTCAATCGAGGGGCCAATCCCGAGGTTTGGGTCATGGCCGGCGAATCGGAAGATGCCAGGTCGGCGACGGGTGTCGGGTTGGTTGGAGTTTCTTTCGGGGACAGGAAGACGAACACGAAGGCCGCGATCAACGCCGCACTGCCGACCAGCGCGGCGGTCCAGATTCGTTGGGTTCGGCGCCACGCCTCCAGTGTCTGCTTGGCGAGTCCAGCGGCCACACCCGCGGGCGCCCCGCCGGCGACTACGCCTTCCGTGATGCTGGCCGCCAAGCCCGCGGGCGGCGCCGCGCTGAGGCGGTCGGCAAGTTGCACGGCCAGTAGAGCGACGGTCAGGGTGACGCCGTGGTGAGCCAGAAGGCTACGGAGCTTCTCCAGAGCCCGGTTCACCCGCTTTTTGGCCGCCTCTTCGTTCAGACCTAGGGCCAAACCGACTTCGCGATGGTTCCGTCCTTCGGCGAAGCGGAGCAGTAGGGCGTTGCGGTCGGATTCGCCCAGTCGGGCGAGTGCTTCATCGAGTTCGGGAGCGATTCGGCTCCAGTGGGGATCGGCGGCCTGAAGTTGCTGCATAGCGAGGGCTTCCTGTTCCCGTCGCTGCCGCCGGATCTCGGCCCGCAAGGCGCGGGTGGCGATGAACCGGGTGGTGCGGAAGAGCCAGCCGGCAAGCACGAGCTTCGGACCAAACGAACCCGCCTTGCGGGCCAGCAGGAGGAACACGGCCTGGGCCACGTCGGCGGCGAGGGCGTCGTTGTTCACCTGACGGCGGGCGGCGGCGTGGACGAGCCCGAGGTGGCGTTCGACCAGTTGGGCAAACGCGGCCTCCGAGCCGGTCCGGGCGTAAGTGTCGAGCAGTTGCCAGTCTTCCATAACAGCGAGGCGGTTTCCCGATAGTCCCCGCCGCGGTTCGGATTCGGGACATTGAATTTGCTGGCCCGCCTGCGGAGGGAACTCCGAGATCCTCGGTTCCGCTGTGCGGGGATGAAGAAAGCGGCGGGAGTTTAACCGCAGATTGACGCCGATTCGCGCAGATTTTTTTGGGGATAGTTGGAAGGGTGAGACTGCGTGAGAGGGGCGGGACCGGCGCGGGGATCGCGTCGGCAGGTGCTGTTCAGGACTCGTTCAGGAACGAGAAAATCGGCCTATCTTTTCTCTGGTCCAAGGGGGTCATCGGCCTTCTTCTGCGCAGAAGCGGGCCCGTTTGCGATTTACCTCATCCCGCCCTTTGCTAGAACCGTTGCAGCGGCTGACGTTCCCGCGTAGCGGCTTACCCAGACATGAAACGACTTCTCATCGCCTTCATTGCAGTTTTGTTGTGCGCCGGCTCAGTGGCTCCGGTTCGGGCCCAATTCAAACCTGAAGTTCAGTTTGCGCAGGTGGGGCAGATCAAGATGGCCTACTACAAACGCGGCCAGGGCGAACCCTTGCTCATGATCAACGGATTTCTTTCCACCATGAGCCTGTGGGATCCGTTGATGATCGAGGTCCTGGCCCAGCAGCACCAATTGATCCTGTTCGATAATCGGGGCGTTGGCCTGTCCACAGATACCCAGGAGAACCTCACGACCATTCCGCAAATGGCCGATGACGCCGCCGGATTGATCAAGGCTCTGGGGTACAAGAAGGTTAACGTCCTCGCTTACTCCATGGGCGCGCGGATCGGTCAGCAACTGCTCATTCGTCACCCCGAGTTGGTAAACAAGGCCGTGCTGTGCGCCGCGGACCCGGGAGGCAGTCACCACGACCCGGCGGCGGCCGATGTGGAGGCCAAGCTCAACAACCCCAACACGCCCGAACTGGAGAAGATCGCGTTGACCTTCACGAATGACGAGGCCGGACGGCAGGCAGCGAAGGAGGCTTTGAGTCGGATCAAATCCGCCGTCGCGGCGGGGACCATGCCCAATGACTTCCAAGTCTCGAAGGAAACCATCGCGCGTCAGGACCGCGCTCGAACGGTTCTTTGGAACAAGGACAACCAGAACTTCGAGGGCCTGAAAAACATCAAGGTTCCGGTGTTGGTGACGGACGGCCGTTCCGACGTCATTGATCGGCCCAAGAACTCACTGATCATTGCTAATCAGATTCCCTTTGCTTGGCTGGCGTTTTTCGAGGGCGGCCACGCGTTCCTTTACCAATCCCCCAAGAAATTTGCCGATACGGTCAACGTCTTTCTGCAGTAGAACGAACGTCGGAGAAGGCTGGAGCCGACGGCGGGAGGCGCCGTGGGTCAGTGACGCTTTGGTGGTCGACTTGGGCGTGAAGTAATTCCGAGACAGTTGGCGCCTCGTTCCCTCGGCTACGTAACGATTTCCGCGGCGTTCCGGCGGTTTTCCTCGAGCCAGCGGACGGCGTGGATCATCAGGCTGGTGTTGTCAGGAACCCGAAGCTTCTGACGCAAGCGCGCGCGATGGCTTTCCAGGGTCTTGGTGTCGAGACAGAGTTGGCGGGCGATCTCCCGGGAGCTGAGTCCTTCGCCGATGAAGCGATAGAGGCGTTGCTCCACCAGGGTGAGCGAATTCTCGGTCGGCTCGGGTCGTCCGGTCGCCGGGGACGACCGGGACATTTTGGAGCTGAGGTAGACCTCACCGCTAAGGACTCGGCGGATCGCGATGAGCAATTCTTCGGCCCCAGCGTCCTTCATAATGTATCCGCGGGCGCGAGCGCGCAGGACCGGTTCGGCGAACTGCTGTTCCTCGTGCATCGAGTTGATGAGGATCGTCAGCGTCGGATGAATCCGGAGAAGATCTTCGATGAACTCGGTTCCGCTTCGGCCGGGCATCGACAAGTCGGTCAGCAAGAGATCTGGCTTTAGACTGGCCAGGGCGGCGAAGGCCTCCTCCGGGTTGCTGACCTGGGCGCACACCTCGAGATCGGGTTGCTGATTGATGACCAGGGTGAGGACCTGACGCATCACCGGATGATCGTCGACCAAGAGAATCCGGAACCGGCGCGGTGGGGTTTCGGAGGCGGGCGAAGCAGCGGCCGGCGGCGAGGAGAGTTCGGCGGCCGGCTCTGCGGGAGAGGCGGAAGAAATTCCGGTATGACTGCGGTGAATCATTCAGGGCGGCTTGGGTTCCGGGCGCGATTGGATAGCAGGAGGCGACGGCGACTGGCCAGTGGAATAAGGCCGAAAGGAAGGGTTTGCAGCGATTGTGGAGGCCGAGTACACCGCTGGCAGCATGAGTCCAAGCCTACCTCTCAATCGGCGACGGCGGAACGACGCCAGGACTCGCCGGGGAGCACATCGCGGATTCACGCTGATCGAACTGCTCGTGGTCATCGCGATCATCGCAATTCTGGCCGGAATGCTCTTGCCGGCGCTCGGCAAGGCCAAGACCAAGGCCCAGGGGATTCAATGCCTCAGCAATCAGCGTCAGCTCACGCTGGCCTGGACGCTCTATGCCGGCGATCACGCGGACAATTTGGTCTGGAATGACCTGACCGATACCGGCGCGGGCTGGGTGCGGGGACGCCTGGATTACAATCCAGCCAACCCGCACAACACGAATTTCGCCAATCTGCGCGACCCGGAATACGCCAAGTTGGCACCGTACTCCGGGGGCGCTGTGGGCATTTACAAGTGTCCCGCAGACCGAAGCTACGTGGTGTCGGGCGGACGGAAGGCGGAGCGGGTTCGCAGTCTGTCCCTGAGTCAGGCCATGAACTCGCGGGACGACTGGCTGAGCTTCGTCACCAAGAAGAAGTATGTGGTCTTCCGGAAGCTGACCGATCTGGCCCGCAAGGGAGCGTCGGAGGCGTACGTGTTCATTGATGAACATCCCGACAGTCTGAACTTTGGCGACTTCGCGGTTTCGATGAATGACGGCGCGCCCGCTTCGGCGATCTACATCATCGATTATCCGGCCAGTAGCCACAACCGGGCGGGCGGACTTAGCTTTGGCGATGGTCATGCCGAAGTGCATCGCTGGGTGGATTCCCGGACGGTGAAGCCGGTGTTGCGAAAGGAAATGGCGCTCGTCGTACCCTCCGCCGGGAATCGCGACATGATGTACCTCTCCGATCACGCCTCGGTTCGGTTGGAGTGAATCAGTTGAGAGTTGAGAGTTGAGAGGTAAAGCCGGAAAGCGGCAAGCGAAGCTCGGTAGGGCGACGCTCTGCGGAGCCGGGCGTAGCCGCCGAGGGAACGAGGCGCTGACTCACCGGAGCCACTCCACGCGTGGAATTGCGGAGACACGTCGGGAAGGAACCGGAATGGCGCCTCCTCCCGTCGTCGGCTACAAGGCTCAACAGAGTTTCTTCGAATTCCCGTCAAACCCGGGCGGAAAAGGCCAGTTGTTGCAGGGCGGCGGCGGGAAGGGCGCCGGAGCGCCGGTTCATCTCCTGACCGTTGCGGATCACGACGAAAGTAGGGATCGAGGCAATCCGGAACGTTTGGGCGATCCGCGGAAACTCTTCGGTATTGAGTTTCACCACCAGCAAACGGCCGGCGGTGGCACTGGCGAAACGTTCCACCTCGGGAGCCACGCTGCGGCAGGGCCCGCACCACGGCGCCCAGAAGTCCACCAGCACCGGCAGCGGTGACGACTGGGTCAGGGCCGTCCAGGCGGCTTCGTCCCGGGGTTCCACGGGTTGTCCGGGACCACCCGTAGGCGCGAGGGCGTGCTGGCACTGACCACAACGGAACGGTTGGCCAAGTTGGGAATAGCGGAGCCGGTTGGTCTGACCGCAGGCGGGGCAGGGCAGGTGGACCCCGCGTTCGTCGGCTGAGAGGGCGCTCATGGGTTGGGAGGAATGACGGGTGCTTGGGGATGCCGCCGCCGCAGGTCGTCCCACAGGGCGCGGCCGGTCTGATCGGTCTCGGCGGGGGTGAATCCAGACTGATGAATCAGCTCGGGCAAGGTCAGCGCATCCTCGACCACGGGGGTTCCGGTCAGGGCGGCCGCACAGGTCATCGCTGCGGCGCTGCTGTCGAACTGGGCGCAATGGCGACGGACGGATTCCGGCAACGCGAGGAACAAATAGTAGTGCAGCCAGGTCCCGCGGCGGGTCAGGACGAACGAGCAGTTGCGGGCCTGGGGATCGTGCGGGGCAATACCGTCCTGAACCCACATGTACGGCCCACGGCCGGCGGCATTTCCGGTGAGTTGACCCAACTCCAGCAATTGGAAGTCGCGATAGTCGTTGGTCAGCGTGCGGGCATTCATGCGGCGGCAACCGTCGGCAGCAAACCCGCGTCGGTGACCGTTTTCCAGGTCAGATACGCGCCGGACAGGTTGGCAACCCGATACCCGTGTTGCTGCAGGACTTGGCAGGCGTAGTAGGACCGTTGGCCGGAGGCGCAGTACACGACCCAATCCCGAGACGGATCCAGTTGAGCGAAGTGTTCCCGCAGTTCAGGGAGGGGAATGTGAACCGATCCCGGCACGGCGCCCCGGGCGCGTTCTTCGGGGGAGCGGACATCCAGCAACCCCACACCCGCAGCCAGTCGCGCGGGCAGTTCGTGCCATTGGACGACGGCGACGCGATGTTCCTGCAGGTTTTGGGCGGCCATCCCGATGAGATTCACCGGATCCTTCGCGGAGCTAAAGGACGGCGCATAGGCCAGTTCGAGTTCAGCCAGATCATCAACGGTCAGTCCGGCCTGCAGAGCCGTGGCGAGAACGTCGATGCGCTTGTCGACGCCGGCGGGACCGACGCCTTGCGCGCCTAGCAGACGTCCCGTGTCCGGATCGAAATGAATCTTGAGCGTCATTCGTTCCGCGCCGGGGAAGTATCCGGCATGGGAACCAGAGTAAATCTGGACGGATTGGTGGGCTCGGCCGACGCGCTGCAGGGCGCGTTCGTTGGCGCCAGTGCACGCGGCGGTCAGGGAAAATAGCCGAAGGATGGCGGTGCCCCAGGTACCTCGATAGGAATCCACCCGGCCGAAGATGGAATCGGCGGCGAGGCGTCCCTGACGATTGGCCGGGCCGGCGAGCGGAATGAGCGCCAGCTGGTCCGTCACCGGATCCTGGACTTCCACGGCATCGCCAACGGCCCAGATATGCGGGTCGCTGGTGCGCATGTGGGCATCGACGGCGATGCCGCCGGTAGTTCCGAGACGAAGACCGGCGGCGCGCGCCAGCGGAACGTCCGGACGCACGCCCAGACCGAGAATCACCAGGTCGGCGGGGAGACGTTGACCGCCCTTCAGGACGACCATCGAGGCTCGGGCCTCCGACTCGCTGGCGGGCGCTTCAAACGCCGCCACTCCGTTGTTCAAATGCAGGCTGACTCCCTGTTGTTTCAGCTCCGCTTGAAGTAGGGCGGCCAACTCCGGGTCGAGCGGCGCCATGATTTGGGCCTGCGCTTCGACCACGGTTACGGCCAGACCGCGCCGGTGCAATTGCTCGGCCATTTCCAGTCCGATGTAGCCGCCACCGACCACCACGGCCCGGCGGACTTTGGGGTCCTGGAGCCACGTTTGAATTTGGTCGGCGTCGCCCAGGTTCCGGACGACAAAGTGGCCGGCTCGGTCAATGCCGGGAATGGGTGGCCGCAGCGGGGCGGCGCCGGTGGCGAGGATGAGGGAGTCGTAGCGCTCGGTGAACGTGTCGCCGGTGGCGAGTTGGCGAACGACGATCTCCTGCCGGTCGGGATGAACGGACACCACTTCGTGGCGCGGGCGGACATCCAGATTGAAGCGGGCGTGGAGGCTGGCGGGAGTTTGAACCACCAGATTTTCCCGTTCCTCGATTTCGCCGCCGACGAAGTAGGGCAGACCACAATTGGCGAAGGAGACATCCGGTCCGCGCTCGAACACGACGATCTCGGCTGTTTCGGAGAGGCGCCGGGCGCGAGCGGCGGCACTGGCGCCACCGGCCACGCCACCCACGATCAAGAGTCGGTGCGGTTTCATGAGAGAGCAGGCGAAAGGTTAACCACAACACGAGCCGCCAACCCCCAGTTTGCGGAGGATTTTCTCCGCCGGACAAAATCCGGTGAAGGCGGACTGGATCAGGTTGAACCCGACGAAGGCGCAGAGGAACAGCCAGCGCGGATCGACAAAGTGACCGAGAGCCAAGCCGACGAAAACGAGAGTGCCGGCGAGGACGCGAATGACGTTTTCCATGCTCATGGTTCGAATGGGGTCGAAAGTTTCAGAGGGGTTCTTGGCTACGCATATGAGTATATGCGCATTTAATGGCGGGCAAGGAGAAACCGCCGTTGTAGTGGTTCGGATTGCCTCGCTCAGGTGGGGTTGGGTGGCTGGAAGCCGGGCAGGCGGGGCAGGAATCGACCGGTATGTCGGGCGTAATTGGCGTAGTCGGGAAAGCGCTGACGGAGCAGGCGTTCTTCCAGTCGGGATTTGGCTCCGAAGAATCCTCCCAGAACGACCAATCCCAATCCGGCCAGCCCACTTTGCCAGTACAGGGCCCAGGCGGCGGCGCCCAGCCAGACGCAACCGTACATCGGGTGGCGGATGTATCGGTAAACCCCGGTGCAAACCAGTTGGCCGCCTGCCCGGGGAACGGGGGACGGTGTGGTGGAACGGCCCAAAGCCAGGGTGGCGGCGATGCCCAATCCGGCTGAAACCAGTCCCAAGGCGACGGCCAATCCAGTGGTGACCGGGCGGGGTTCGCCCCGGAAGGCGAGCGGGGCGGCGGCGATCCCGGTCAGCAGGATCAATTGACCAAGCACCCAGAGCCACGGACGCGTCTGCACAATGGACCGTGGCGCCGAGGCGGACCGAAGAACAAGCCGCGAATCCACCGTGAAATTTGACAAAACGACAACCAACAGGTTGGGAACCGGTGACGTTTCCCCTTCCGCGACGGCTTCGTTTCCGGCAGGCTTGGCAGCCGTGGATTCCGCTTTGGCTGCCCACTCGGGTCGGGCCGCCGCCAACGGGCATTTGTCCGTCGGCGGCCGCTTAAACGTGCCCCAATCTCTCGCGCTTTACCGGTCGATGTTCATGGCCCGGATGGTGGACCGGGTGGAGATGGAACTGGTCAATCGCGGCGAGGCCTTCTTTCACGTCGGCGGCGCCGGTCATGAAGCTTCGGCCGTGCTGCAACACTTCCTGCGGCCGGATGACTGGCTGCATCTGCACTACCGGGACAAGGCGCTCATGCTCGCCCGGGGCATTCCGCCCGAGCAGTTTTTCCACAGCTTGATTTGTACCGCGGCGTCCCACTCGGCGGGCCGCCAGATGAGCGCGCATCTGAGCGCTCCCGAGCTGCACATCCTCAGCCTCGTCGGTCCCGTGGGGAACAACGCCCTCCAGGCGGTGGGCGTGGCGCATGAACTGCGAAGCCAGTCCCCGGAATCCACGTCGGTGGTGGTTTGCGCAGTGGGCGATGGGACGAGTCAGCAGGGCGAATTTCTGGAAGCGATAGCCGAAGCGGTGCGAGCCCGGCTGCCGGTGTTGTTTTGGATTGAGGACAATCGCCTGGCCATCTCCACCAGCACGGCAGGACGCACGTTTTACGATTTGCCGGACGGGGCGGCGACGGAGTTCTACGGGCTGCCCATCCACCGGCTGGATGGTCGCGAAGCCCTGGAGTGCGAACGTCAGTTGGCGCCGGTGATGCGCGGACTGCGCGAAGGGAAGGGGCCGGCCTTGGTGGTGTTCGAGGTGGATCGACTGACCCATCACACCAACGCCGACGACGAACGGATCTATCGGGGCGAATCGGAACTCAAACGCGTCCGCGGCACGAGCGATCCGGTCGAGATTTTAGCGGCCCAATTGCGCGAGGCGGGTGTCGCTGAGAGCGTATTGCGGGACTTGCACCAGGCGGTGGAGCAGGAGGTTCGCGCCGCGGCCGACCGTGCCCTGGCGGCCCCCAATCCGGAGTCCAATCGGGAGGCGCGGATGCCGCTGCCGCCGGGACTGGCGGAGCTCGCCGAACATCGAGGAAGTTCCGAAGGCCCCCGCTACACGATGCTAGAGGCGCTGCGGGAAACCTTGCGGAGCTGGCTGGAGGCGGAATCGCGGGTGAGTTTGTTTGGTCAGGATTTGGAGGATCCCAAGGGGGATGTGTTTGGGCTGACGCGTGGCCTGTCGACTGCCTTCCCGGGTCGGGTGACGAATTCCCCGCTGGCGGAGAGCACCATTGCCGGCGTGGGCATCGGTCGGGCCCTGGCGGGAGGTCGGCCGGTCTCTTGTTTGCAGTTCGCCGACTTTCTGCCCATCGCGTTCAACCAGATTGCCAGTGAACTGGGATCGCTGGGATGGCGCACGGACGGCGGATGGAAGGCCCCGGTGATTCTGCTGGCGCCGTGCGGTGGGTATCGGCCGGGACTGGGACCGTTCCACGCGCAAACGTTTGAAAGTCTGCTGACGCATGTTCCGGGTATCGACGTGGTCATGCCCAGCACCGCGGGCGACGCGGCGGGATTGCTCAACGCCGCCTTTCGCAGTCAGCGACCCACGGTGTTCCTGTATCCGAAGGTGTGCTTGAACGACCCGGCCGTGGGCACCAGCCGGGATGTCGCCGCCCATTGGGTTTTGCCGGGCAAGGCCCGTTGGATCACCCGGGGCGAGGCGCTGACCCTGGTGACGTGGGGCGGCACCGTTCCGCTGTGCCAGCGCGTGGTCACCGCGTTGCAGAGCGTCGGAGTCGCGGTGGATTTCCTGGATCTGCGTTCGCTGAGCCCGTGGGATTCCGAGGCGGTTTGTTCCAGCGTGGGCAAGACGGGTCGGTTGCTGGTGGTGCACGAGGACAATCTGACCTGCGGGTTTGGCGCCGAGATTCTCGCGACCGTGGCGGAACGAGTGTCCACTCCCGTTCGCGCCCGGCGAGTCACCCGGCCGGATACGTATGTGCCGTGCAACTACGTGAACCAGTTGGACGTGTTGCCGAGCTTCCGTCGGATTTTGGACACCGCCGCTGAGTTGTGTGGCGTTGACGTCAGTTGGCCCGAGGAAGCCGCCGCCGATGCGAGTGTGTTCGTATTGGAAGCCGTGGGCTCGAGTCCGGCCGACCAATCCGTGGCGGTGGTCGAATGGAAGGTGGCCGAAGGGGATCGCATTCAGGCGGGTGATCTGATTGCCGACTGCGAGGCGGACAAGGCGACGTTCGAGTTGCGTGCTCCGGTGGGCGGCGTGATTCGGGATCTGAGAGCGCCGGATGAAAAGGTCGCGGTGGGAACGCCTCTGGCCCGCATCCTCACCAATCGGGCGGCGCCGGTCTTGCCGAAGCGCATTCCCGTCGAGACCAAGCCGGTGCTCAAGGCCCGGACGCCTGAACGAACTGGTCTCCGCGCTCCGTTCGTTCAAGCCAATCCCATTCGCAGTCGGGAAGGTCGGGCGGTGGTGGCGCTGTCTTCCATTACGGCGGCGCCGGCCGGTCGGGTGGTCACCAATGAGGAGTTGGTGAAGCGCTTCGCCGGACGGTCCAGTCACGACATTCTGCAGCGCACGGGAATCGAATCCCGACGACTGCTGGCGCCCGGGGAATCGGCGCTCACGCTGGCCGCGAAGGCCGCCCGCGCGGCGCTCAAGTCGTCCGGGCTCGCCCTGGCGGATCTTGACGCGATCCTGGTCAGCACCAGCTCACCGTTGTCGATCAGCCCGAGTCTGGCGTGTCTGCTGCATCATGAGTTGAGTCAGGACGGTCCCACTCGGGATCTGCCGGCCAGCGACATCCTGGCGGCCTGCACCGGATACTTGTACGCCTTGCAGTCGGCCTTCGACTTCTGCCGCTCGGAACCGGACGCGAACATCCTGGTGGTGACGGCCGAAGCGATGAGCACGTTCACCAATCACGACGACTTCGACACGGCGATCGTGTTTGCCGATGCCGCCACGGCGACCCTGGTGCATGGGCCCGAGTCACCGCACTTCCACCAAAGCCGCGCTTGGCTGCATCGTCCGGTGTTGAGCGCCCGAGGCGAGGACGGAACGATCCTGCATCACGGCCGGCGGGGTGATCCCAACGTGAACATGGACGGCCTGAAAGTCTTCCCGATGGCCGTTCGACAGTTGATTGCGTTGCTGAAACAAGCCTGTGCCGAGAGCGAGCTGTCGGTGGACGGACTCGATTACATCGTTCCGCATCAGGCCAACGGCCGCATCCTGGAAGCGGTCGATCAACGTCTGAAGCTACCCAAGGGCCGCCTTCTGAATCGGGTGAAGCACAGCGGCAACACCAGCAGCAGCTCCATTCCGCTGGTCTTGGCCGAGTTGCTGGCGGAGACGCCAAAGCCCAGCGGCACCGCCGGCCTGTGCGCCTTCGGCGGCGGCTTCACCTTCGGCGCGGCGGTGATGGAGTTTACCTGAGTCATTCGATGAGGCCCCAGAGACCCAAGCTGAGATCATCCGAGCATGACCTGCTTGGAGCCGCCAAGGCTGGGAGCCTCAAAGAACTTCAGCGTGCATTGGCTCGGGGAGCAGCGGTGGATGCAACCGACAGGGACAAAGCTACCCCGCTGGTTCATGCCAGCGCCGGAGGACATCTGGCGCTGGTCCGACTACTCTTGGAAAGAGGCGCTCAAGCAAATCACAAGTGTCTTGGGGGAAACACCGCGCTGAGTTTTGCCGCCTACAACGGCCATGAGGAAGTTGTTCGCGAGTTGCTGGAAGCGGGCGCGCAAGTGAATGCCACCATCATGACTCCGGCGGGAAATGTGCCGGTGCTGGTTTACGCGGCTGCGAAAGGCTACCGAGGAGTCGTCGAACTGTTCCTGAAGCACGGTGCCACATTGAACCCAAAGAAGGCAGAAGTACTGCCGCTGCAGATGACGGCAGAGACAACAAATATGGAGATGGTAAGCTACCTCTTGTCGGCGGGGGCTGATGTGAACGCCCGCCAAGATCTGTGTGGCTATACCTCCCTCATAAAGGCCGCGAGCAAGTCAACTGTAGAGATGGTTCGCCTGCTCATTGAGGCTGGGGCAGATGTGGATGCACGGGACAAAATCGGCATGACGGCGTTGATGATCGCAGCGCGGCGCGGTGATCAGGAGATCGTCAAGGAGTTATTGGCTTCCGGCGCTGACGCCCGGATCGCCTACGAAGATCCGAATGGCAAACGGACCGCCTTAGACATGGCTCGGGAGTGTGATCGTTCTAAAGTCGCTAGGCTCCTGGAGAAATGGCAGGAAGTGACACCCCGTCAGACACCTGTGGCGGCACGAGCGTCAGTTGTGGTCGCACAACCTGGAGCAGGACGTGGACGACGGACTGGTGTTTGAAGGAGGCAGCCAAGGCAGGGTGATAACCATCCACAATGAAGCGCCCGTAGCCATCAAGTCTGGGGAGTCTTTAAATGTGAAAAAGTTCTAAAGAGCGATAAATAATGCAGGGATTAAGCGGGGTATACACTTCTCGTTTAAACCGCAGATTAAGCACAGATTAACGCAGATTTAGGGGAGGAAGTTGGCAAGTATAGTCGAGTAAAGAGCGTATGGCGCGAATACCTGGCAATACTGACTTCGAGTTCGAGTTGGCCGTTAAAGCCGGCAATACGAAACGAATACGAACATTAGTACGTCATAAAGCGCGCCCGCCCACGCTCTTGATGCTATATGCGTTGCTCAACAATCACCCGGAGTTGCTTCCCATCCTCAAGGAAGCCGGCTGTGATCCCAACGACAAAGATGGGTTCTCCATGACAGCTCTGGGCTGCGCCATGGATCGCTATCCCATCGCTTTGGTTGAGCAGCTCCTTGATCTCGGAGCTGATCCTAATCAAGAGGCAACTCAGCTGCTGCCGCTGGTTACGGCAGCAGACGACGGCGAACTGGAGTTGCTTGAGGTTCTGCTGAAGGCGGGCGCCGATCCCAATAAGGCCCAGTGGAACGGGCTGCGTCCAATCCAGTCAGCCGCCATGCTGGGTTATCCTAAAGCACTCCGAAGACTCATTGAAGCGGGTGCCGATCCCTTGCTGTCCGGTCCAGCTGGCAAAGACGTTTTCTACTTCGCTGCTCAGTCAAAGAATCCAGAGGTCATGGCGATTCTCGAGCCGTACCAGGCCAAGGTCGCCAAACCGAAGAAGCGACCCAGCTCCAAGCGCGCAGCGCCAAAGACTCAGAAGCGTAAAGCGAAGTAGCTTCTACGGAGAAGAAGGAAGAAAAGCTTGCTGGAAACAGAAGACGCCGCCGCCAAGAAGACCCACACAATTGTGATTTTCAGACCGGTGAACGAATAAATACGACCCCGTTGTTTCCTGCCTCTAGCAATTGTAGCCTTGCACTTCCACGTGGGGCAGGTAAGGCAAATACGTCATGAGCACGGCCACACTCTCGAGCAAGGGACAGCTCGTCATCCCGAGCCAGATCCGACAGGCGCTGCACCTGCAGCCCGGCGACAAGGTAACTTTCTCACTCGAAGGAAAGCGGCTCGTCCTCGAACCTCAGCGCGTTCCCCGGGCTCGGCTCGTCCAGCGCCCAGGCCGAACGGTCTTGGTCGCTTCCTCCGGAACCCCCCGGATGACCACCGCCGCCGTCAAAGCCGCTCTCGCTGACTTCCCGTGAAGTGGCTGCTCGACGTGGACGTCCTTTGTGCCCTGGCTTGGGAATCCCACGAGCGGCACAAGGAAGCCCGCCAATGGCTCGACGGCGGGGCCAAGGTCGTAACGTCGCCGATCAGTGAGCTGGGTTTTCTCCGGGTCAGTCTCCGGGCGTACGGCGCCCGCTTTTCGGACGCGGTCGCCGCTTTGACGGATATCACCCATCGGGCCGGCTTTATCTCCGATGCTGTTCGGGTGGCTGATCTGCCAGAGTGTACCCCAGGACAGTCCACCGACGCCCACCTTGTTGTGCTGGCGCGCCACCACAAACTCAAGCTCGCCACGTTCGATAACGGGCTTGCGAATCAATCCTGGGCCAAAGGCGTCGCCGAGAATCCGCTCGTACGAGGGTAGGTGGGGGCTCGGCCGTTGCGGGTGAATCCTGCCGGAACGTGGAATCAGGTGGTGAGCCGGGCAACGGAGGGCTGGTGGGACGCCGCTGGTCGGAATCGACGAGCCGGCACGTGGACTGGGGCCGGAATTTGATCGATGGGCAGTTTGGGACAACCAGACTAGCCAATCGCTTCTTATGGCCGAATCCGCCACTTGTTCTCTGGCTGAGCTCGCCCCTATCCTTGATGGGTCATGAAAAAGGCAGCCCAGCCAAGATCGAGGACGATTTCATTGCCCCCGCCCGCAGGGCTTTCGCACGGGTGGCGAGAAGACTCCGGCTCGAAAATAAATTCCTCGGGCTGCCGCTATCGGTTGCGAATGGGGTAAAGGTGAAGGCAAAGACCACCCCCTGGACCCTTTCCTGATTAAGATCGCCAGGGATATCTTTTGCCCATGCATACGATCGAGGCAAACTTGGCCAAGTAACCTGACTGGTGCATCTGGCGTGGGTTCTCAGAAAGGCAGTCGTCTTTGATTATGCCGCAACGCGAATTCAACTCGAACACCGCCGCCGAAATCGCTTTGTTGGATGCCTCGATTCGAGGCGACTTGCCACCGGTGAAAAGACCTGCTCGCTCAAGGACTCGACCCGAATACGCCCGACATGCGGGAGGATCCGTGGAATGTGACTCCGTTGATGCACGCGGCTGGAAACGGTCACCTCGAAGTTGTCGCGGAACTGCTTCGCGCCAAAGCCAAGGTCAGTCTGACCGACAAGAGCTTTCCTGGCGAAGGAGGTGGGGAAACTGCTCTGCACTATGCCGCCTTCAAGGGTCAATGCGGCACAGCCAAGCTCTTGCTGAACGCGAGAGCGGATGTGAACAAGGTGTCGCGGAACTCCGGAACTCCACTAGCTGTGGCGGTGGGAGAGCAGCAGTTGGAGATGGTCCAGCTTCTTTTGGAACATGATGCTCTCCCCGACCTAGCCGGAAAGGCAACCGGGTGGACGCCGCTCCATGTCGCAGCTTTTGAAGGATTGTTTCAGTTGGCAAAGCGGCTAGTGGATTGTGGAGCCGACGTCAACGCGAAGGACAGTGGAGGGCAAACACCCTTCATGGATTCGACGCATAGCCCAAACTTGGAAACCGCATTTTTCCTCATAGATCACGGCGCTGACCTTGAAGCAGCAGAGTCAGATGGAACCACTTGCCTGATGTGGGCCGTCATGAGCGAGAATGCCAAGCTGGTTACCGAAGTCCTGAAACACGGCGTCAACGTCAACGCCTTGGATAGCGAGGGCCAGAGTGCCCTCGACTTCGCCATCCGGGACAAGTTGCCGGAGATTCAGGCACTGTTACGGAAGGCCGGTGCTAAGACCGGCGCGGAACTCTGTCCGCCCAAGAAAACCGCGGGCCGCAAGCTCCGGTGACACGGGAAGACCGTGGTGAAGACCGCTCCCATTCCCCGGTCACGGTAAGCTCAGGGCAGAGAAGCTCTGCCCCAATGCGCTTTCGCGCTCAACCCCAAGGCTGGCTTTCCCGCTGACCCCCGATAGCTTTCGACCATGCAAGTTCACTACACGGTGCAGGTCTGGAAGGAGGACGGGCAGTTCATCGCGCACGCCATGCCGTTGGATGTCGCCAGCGCTGGTGATTCGGCGGAAGCCGCGCGGCTGGCCGTGGACGAGGCCGTAAAGCTGTTTCTCTTGACCGCCGTGGAACACGGCACGTTGAAGGAGGTGCTGGAAGACGCCGGCTACCGCCGCGTGCGGCGCGAATGGCGTGGACCCGCCTGGCTGGGGGTCGAACAGCGCTCCTGCCTCGCCGCCGCCTGACCGGCCATGCCCAAGTTTGTTCCCAAAGCCATGGATGTTATTACGTCACAGCATTGTGCGCCAGCAGGCTGGGTCCGGCGAACTCCTTGGCCGCGGTCGACGGCTTGTTGAGCGGCGAACGGGGGGAGGGGCAACGGGGTCGGTGGGTGGGGGTGGCATTGCCCTGGCGGGGCCGTGCCGGTGATTTTCAGTCCGTTGGGCCGAAGCGCAGCGGATAGTCGGGGCGCCGGGGATCGTTGGGAAAATCCAACCCTGGGATGGGATAGGTTGCCGAGGAGGGAGCCAGACTGTTCCCGGCCAGACTCCGGTTTAGGAAGGTAACTTCCAACGTCTCGGGGAAATCCAGACCCGAATGGTACGGGCCGCAGTTGTTTCCGTGGACGTGCACGATGACAAACTCCCTCAAAAGTCGTCTGATTGCCTCGTTGAATTCCGCCGTGCGCGTGGGCAGTTCATGAAATTCGGTGGCGATGCAGGAAATTCGGGACTGATGCGCGAGGATGTCATCCACGACTTCATACTCGGACCCCTCGATGTCCATTTTCAGGAAGATGTCATGAACACCTCCGCTTGGCCCCTGCTTCAGGATGTCTTCAAATCGGATGTCCACCGGTTCCCTAGATTCATGCGAGACTCGCCGTCGCAGGTGACGGTGTGGCGCCGAGAAGAATCGCTCGTAGTCCCGGTAGTCCCGATAGCGCTTGGTGTACTCGGCCAGTTTCCTCTTCTGAAAAATGATGCCGTACCCAAAAATCTTCCAGAGGCATCGAAATTGACCGCGCCGAAACTTCTCCGGCCCGACGGTGTGGTCCACGCCAATGATCGTCGTACCCGGGTTCAACCTCAGAAACTCCCGATCGAAATCCCAATTGTCAGACAATCCGAGGGACAATAGCAGCCGGGTCTGTCCAATGACCTCCCGCGGCACAACGTATCCACCGTCCTCGGTCGGGCCCACCCGGATTAGTGTGGAGGTCGAGATAGGGTGAAGGTTGGTCTTTTCGAGAATTGGGTGCGGCATCGGTGCGTTCAGGGGGGAATTCAGATCCGGACTTGGGCCGGGGGTTATGGTTTCCGGATGTTTGACTCGAGATTCGGGCAGGGAACGGACGTGAAGTGGTCGTCACTCTCCGGTCGGCGCTCCGTGCTTGGCGAGGGTGAGAGGCGTTCCCGTTCGGATCAAATCCGTTTTTCTGACCGGAACTTGGAGGGCTGGGATTGCGCTGATCACGTCACTCCTATCCTATTGTTGGCCGAGTTCTTTCTCTGTAGTCTCCCCAACGGGAGGGGCGTGAGTCTCGACAGCCCGCTCTCCGCACTGCCCGACCCCCGACTCCGTGCTGTCTTCCAGCGCCCCGTAGGTGGTGGTGCCGCCTTTCCGCCGATCCATCAGATCCCTTTTTCCCGAGAATGAATGTCTCTGAGCCTTCGCCATCGGCCCGACCGGGTGGGTGGAAGCGTGCCCTTCCAGCGGCGGTGGCCTTGGGGCTCGCCGCCGTGGTGTGGCTAAATCTCGTTCATGTCTTCTTCCGACCCTCTGACGCCTATGCCGTCTCCCCGCCGGGCGGTGTGTCCCCACTCGGCCGGGAGCTGGCGGCGCGACACCTGAACCTCTGGAAGAATGAAGGAGCGCGTCAGGCAGAGCTCGGACGCATGCGACGCAGCAACGCCGAGTGGGACTTTATGGGGCGCAGTTTCCTGGTGTGGTCGCTCGGCGAGATGGGGTTGAGGGATCCTACTCGAAAGGCCGAGTGCTTGGCGGTGATGGACCAAATCATTCTCGAGACTCTGAAACTGGAGGCGGAACAGGGATTCCAGTTCTTTCTGATGCCGTATGCCAAGTCCGCCCCGTTCGTCGCCCAACCTGCCCACAGCCTGTTTGTTGACAGTGAAATCGCCCTGATGCTGGGAGTCCGGCGTCTGCTGGAGGAACGGACGGACTTCAAGCCTCTGCTGACGGCCCGCGTGAACGGCATGGTGGAACGGATCCGCCGCTCGCCGGCCGGGGTGGTTGAAAGTTATCCCAACGAATGCTGGCTGTTCGATCATGCGGTGGCTCTGGCTTCCATTCGGTTGGCCGACCATCTGGACCAAAGCGATCACTCGGATTTTTTCGATCAGTGGATCGCCGGGGCCAAGACACGGCTGGTCCATCCCACCACCGGGTTGCTCGTCTCCAGCGTCACCACCCAAGGTCAGGCACTCGATGGGCCGGAAGGATCCTCGATCTGGATGGTCGCGCATGGTCTGCGTCTGGTGGATGAGGAATTCGCTCGGGATTAATACCAGCGAGCCCGCCAGGAACTGGGAGTCACTCACGCCGGCTTCGCCTGGTCCCGGGAATGGCCGAAGTCGTGGGCCAATCACGCTGATGTTGATTCCGGGGCCGTCGTCCCGTTCCTCGATGCCAGCGCGGGTGGAAGCGGGATGGCCTTCATCGGTGCCGCCTCCTTCCACGACGCTCACTTCTTGAGACAGCTGTGGACCTCCGTGGAATTCGCCGGATTCCCCCGTCGCCACCACGGACAGCTAAGTTTTTGTGCCAGCAACGCGGTGGGCGATGCGGTCATGCTGTACGCCGCGGTATTGGGTCCGGCCTGGGACCGGGTACTGGGAACGAAAGGAGCAACGCCATGAAGCGGCTTGGCAGTTGGTTGTGGAACCGGATCCTGTCGCCGGGAAGTTTCCTGGCTGGCGCGGCAGTGTTCACGCTCGCCTTTGCGGTGGTTGCACTCGCCGGTTGGCGGGAGCACACCACATTTCTGAGCGGGACCGCCATTACGGTCCAAGCGGAGTACGCGTCGTCGGTGCTCCGCGGAATTTTGTATCTGCTCGCTTACTTCGGCGCCGTCCTCATCGCCCCCATTCTCGTCCTCGGAGCGGGGATCTTCGCATTGCTGTCCCGAAGAAAGAAAGCCCCGGATAGCGTCGGCTAAGGGACACGCGTGGGTTTGGTTCTGGTTCTGCTCCCTCTGCTGCTGAGAGTCCCGGGCGGATGGACCGGCGAATTCAACAACGCTCCGAGGGAGCAGATTCGCAACGACTTCACAGAGCTTACCGTGCGTCGTCGCCAGTGATTCAAATTTTGTGGTCTATCTCGCCGAAACCTATTCAATTGGAAGGACTGTTTTGTGAATCGAATCGTAGCAATTGGGATACTCGTGCTGATGACGGGCGGGCGGGTTGGAGGTGAAGGCGACCGGAAGAGCCCAGTCAGCGTGATGCGGTTCGAGGATGATGGACTTCGCCTCAAGTCACGGCCGGTTCGGGCTGAGGTTGGGACCAACCAGACCTTGTTCATCCGAGCCTTGATCCGCATCCCGGGCTCACCGAGTTCCATTGATATCGAGATTCCCAACGCGACCGTCGGAACGTTTAGCCGGGCCAAAGTCAAAGGCTTCCGATGCTCTTACAGCCAGATGGCCTCATCGGATTTGGCGACCACTTATCACGCCGGCACGGACTTTACCGTAAGCATCACGGCGTTGGGTAAGGTGGGCGAAGTGATTGAGGGGACGTTTTCCGGAACGGTCGCAAGACCGAATGGAGAGGTCCGCGAACTCACCAACGGAACATTGTGGGCGATCCGCCAAGCGCCGGAGCCAGTGGCAAAACAGTTGCCGTGGGATCGTTCCATGAAACTTCCATGACGTTACCACTCATCTGTGAAGTCACTCCTACTAGTCTTCTGGGGTTAGTCCGTGCCCGGATCTGGCCGTGGAAGGAACGCCGGCGTGTGGTGATCCTCCTGTTCGCGTGTCTGGCGTTTCTCCGGGGCGGAGCGAACATCACCAATACTGTTCGCAGGTCCAAGAGCTCCTTTGGGAGAAGCGCTTTCACGTTGATCGAGTTATTGGTTACAATTGCGATAATTGCCGTTTTGGCAGCCATTATTGTTCCGGCTGTTGGACGTGCCGGATTTCGATCGAAAGTGGCCAGATGCACCAACAACATGCGTCAGTTGGGAGTTGCGTGTGCCAACTATGCTTCAGAGGGTCAAAATATTCTACCGTCATTTCCGCTACCTACCAGGTCGATGTCTAATTATCACTCGATCTCGCCAACGATGGTGTCCTTCGGAACGTTATCGAGCCTCGAACGATTTGGTGTTACTCCTCAAATGTGGTTCTGTCCCACCAGAAAGCGGTGGGATATTTATCAGACCATATCTAGACATGCTAGGGGTCATGAAATTGGTTCGATTACCGATTTAATTAATGCCTACAATTATCCTGTAGTATCTGCTGTAGCATCTCTTGACATGTATTGGTGGGTTCCGCGTAAATTCGAAGGATCTGACGGTTTGACATACCCAAACCCGAAATTTTCCGAGACCAGGATTCCAGACGGCTGGCCAACCAAGCAGTCCGACGCCAATGCCAGCGTGCAGCCTATCGCCTCAGATTGGCTCCTTGGCTCAGTGGATCAAGAATCGTCGGGAAAATTTAGCTTGGTTTCGGGCGGGCATTCTTACGGAGGTAAGGTTGTTGATAGCAATTCTCTGTTTGCTGATGGCCATGTGGAAACGCGGCCTTTTGCAGCATTGCAATGGCAGATGATGTCCGAGGATAAGCAGTTTGGATACTTTTACTAAAAAGACGTGAACAACAGTCTAAGTTTTTGACAGTTTTCTGTACCATAGTCCCGACTGTGATGACGTTTTTTCTGCACAAGGGTTCTCAGTCTCACCCTCTCTTACTCCTGCTGGTGCTCGTCCAGTGCTTTCTGCCGTCGTCGATCGCAGATGCGTTGGATGATTGGCATTGGCGCAGTCCCCGATGGACCGCGGCGCCGATGTCTTCGGTGGCGTTTGGCGGGGGACGCTATGTGGCGGTCGGGGATCAGGGAGGGCTGGTAGTATCGGAGGATGGCGTCCATTGGTATGCCGTCGAGTCGCCGACCCGCGGAAATCTCCGGGCTGCGGCATGGGCGGATGGACAGTGGGTGGTGGTGGGGGACTATGGCGAGGTCGTCACTTCGGTGGACGGGATCCGGTGGACGCGGGAGTCGGCGCCAATGTTCCACCACCTCCGCAGCGTGACGCGGGGGAACGGATTGTGGGTGGCGGTGGGAGACAATTCGGTAATTCTCACCTCGCCTGATGGGCGCACTTGGACGCAGCGCGCGTCGGGCAGTGAGCCGTTGCGGTCAGTGACCTGGGCTAGGGGTGTTTTTGTGGCGGGCGGAGGTCCAGAGGGGATGAGGAATTCGCAGGGCTATTTCATCGAGACCCACCCGGCGCTGGTGCTCACTTCGCGGGATGGTCTGCTTTGGACGAGTATGCCCCAGCGAGCTAGCGGGCCGGTGGTGTCGATCGTCTCTGGGGCCGGCCGTTTCGTGGCCGTGACCACGACCGGGAATGCCTTGATCTCGGAGGACGGGGATCGCTGGACGGCGGTATCGCTGGACCTAAACGGTTGGTATCAGCCCGATTTCCTGGCCATCGCCCACGATGGTACGCGATTCGTGGTTTCCCAATCAGCACTCTACGGCACGCTGGATCGATTTTGGACGTCACCCGACGGCATCCAATGGTCCTCCTTGCAGGTGTCGGGACTCAACTATTCATACAATTATACCGGCCTGGCGTTTGGTCGGTCCGGTTGGGTGGCGGTGGGCAAATTGGCGGACACACGATTCGCCTTCTCGCTGACAGACGGCACCATTGCCAAGTCGCGCGATGGTCAGGATTGGGTGTCTGTGGAAAACGGCCCTGACGAGTATTTCGGCCAACGCGACCAGTTGGCATTCGCCGGAGGCTGGTTTTTCCGAAATTCCGCATCCTCCAACGACTTCTCGCAGGCCGAACACACCGTCTTCGAAGTGTCGTCCAACGGGCGCCAATGGGAACGACGCCGGGTTTCTTTTGACGCCCACTTCAGTCTGCCGGCCTTTGGCCTGGGACGTTTTGTTTGTGTCGGACCGGATGGGCGGATGTTCGTGTCTGAAGACGCCACCCAATGGAAACCAACGGCGAGCGGGGTCACGAACACGCTCAACTGCTTGGTTTTCTCCGAATCGGAGGGCCGGTTTGTGGTCGGGGGAGAAGGGGGAACGGTACTGGTCTCGTCCGATGGCCTGGACTGGGAGTCCCTGCAGATTCCCACCACAAACGCCGTGGTCATGGTCGCGGCCTCCCAGGGGCGGATCGTGGTGGGTTGTTCTGGGAGCACGAATTCCCAAGCTCCATTCGTTCAGGCAGAGACATTGTATGTGCGGTCTAGCACGGGCGTCTGGAGCGGCCCGATTCAGGACACGCCGGCGTTGATTGAAGGGTTAGGTTCCTGGGAGGAAGGGTTCTATGCCGTGGCCAATGGACGCCTTGTTCACTCACCGAACGGCACCCAATGGACGACCGATGTTCTGATGAATTCCGGTGCCACGATGCCCTCCAGCGGCGGCGGCAGGCTTCTGGTGTTTCTCCTGGGTTCCACCACGTTCTTTGAGCGTCGCCCCGGGGAGGCCACTTGGCGCACGCATGAACTGCCCTGGAGAGTCCGGAATGGCGGCACCATCTATTACGCCCCCATAACGACGGCGTATGGTCATGGAACGTTTCTACTCGCCCATGGGTTGCGAAGACTCATCCAGTCGGAACCGTTGGAACCCGTGGCTCCGCTCCCCGACCCGGCGCCGGCCCCGGCGATTTCGGAGGGCATTGGATCGACGGTGACCCTCGAGGCAATCACGCGCGGATCCGAACCGATGGGATATCAGTGGCGGCGGGACGGTGTGGATCTCCCGGGGGCGACCACCCCGTATCTGCACGTGACCCACACCAACGGGCCCGGAGCTGCCTACACCTGTTGGGTGACCAACGCCCTCGGCGGCGCCGTGATCGGTCCCTTCCAAGTCGTCACCGCCGCGCCTGCCCAACTCGAACTGTCGTCGAACGGACTGGGCGTACGGGTGTGGGGTACACCCAGGGCCCGGTATCGGCTGGAGGCATCGGGAGATCTTCAATCCTGGTGGAAGTTTCGGGATCTGGAGTTGACGTCGGAGGGCGACACCAGCGCCCAGACCGGGTTGGAATCCCAATCTACCGCCGCTCCGCGACAGTTCTTTCGCGCTCGGCCCCTTCCGTGAGCGGGCGGACTTGGCGGTCTCGCGTTGCGTATGCCCTGAGTTGGCTAGGAATCGGTCTATGCGGGTTTGATATGGTGAAAGGCCCGTGCATGGTGCGTCGACGGCTGGTCCGACCTTGAACCGGAGACCGGCTTGTGAATGGTCTTCGGAATGAATCGCTGGAGTCAGATATTGGCCTGGGTACCGCTGCTGACCGCGGGCTTCATCGGGCCACTGGACTTGGTGGCTCAGAGTCCGTTCATCTTCGACCGCCTCCGCCAACCCGAAGACCGAATCGTGACGCGCGGTTCGGTGGCGACCTTGTCGTTGAGCATTGGTGGAACAAGTCCAATGGCCTTCCAATGGTGGAAGGATGGCGTGCCGCTGGCCGAGGCGACGACCAACCGACTGAACCTGACCAATGTCGTCTTTGCCGATACCGGCAACTATTGGCTCACGGTGACGAATGCCTTGGGCGCGGTGACCAGTCGGGTGGCTCAACTGACGGTAGTGCCTGCCGCCACGGTGCGGCGGATCGGAAACATTCCCGTGGCGGGCTGGGTTGATACGGTCGCCATCGTCGGCTCGACGGTCTTCGCGGGCGTCTCTGTTGCCCAAAAGCCCAGGCAGGCCGGCCTCGAAATATGGGATGCGACCGATCCCGCCAACCCCCGCCAACTGGGTGCCTACCGGATGCCGGCAGCGAACACCTATCGCGGCGTCCCGGACGTCGTGGTCGACGTGAATCGTGCCTACTTGGCCTTGGGTTCGCAGGGCATCGAAGTGCTGGACGTCGCCAATCCGACCCTGCCCGTGCGCCTGGGCGGCTTCCCGACGTCGAACACCGCCCTTGATCTGGTGGTCCGGGGCAATCACCTCTTCGTGGCCACGGACAAAGGTGTTCTCATCTACGACCGTTCGGGCGCGCTTCCGTTCCCCTTACTGGGCAAGTATGACATCAGGACGGCGGTTTACACGCTGGCGCTGACGGGCAACACGCTGTTCGCTGCGGCGCCGTCCATTGGCGTTCAAGTCATTGACGTCGGTGATCCGGCGGCACCCTCTCTGGTCAGCAAGTTATCGTTTTTCGGACCCGACACCGTGCGGCTATGGGGGGACCGCGCCTATATCGCCGGCGCAGGTAGTCCGGCCAAGTTTGACGTGCATCACGCGCAGTTCCCGCTGCGGCTAGGCGTACCCAAAGCTCAGCCGGGGACTGACGCCCATGGCATGGCGGTCGAGCGCGATCTGATTCTCGCCGGTGCGGGTCAAAATCGTCTGGAGGTTTATGACGCAGGGACCTCGGCGGTTCCCTTCAGTATCGGCGAGATCCGCACGCCCACCATTGTGGAAGCCGTGGAGTCCGTTGGGGGCCGTATCTACGCCGCGGTCGCGTCGAGTGGCGTGGACATTTTCGAGCTGGGTCTACCGAGCGATCCGCCGTTGATATTGACGCCGGTACAGCCCGTCTTCGCGGTGGCCGGCACCACCGCTGAGATGGCCGTTGAGGCGACCGGCGGCGGGTTCCTCAGTTTTCAGTGGGCGAAGGATGGCCAACCGCTGTCCGGCGCTACGAACCGGACCCTCCGGCTGCCTGGTGTATCTGCCGCCGACGAGGCGGTGTACTCGGTCGTGGTGGGGAACGCACTGGGGCAGGTCTCCGGGGGCGAGGCAAGGCTCAGCCTGATCGCGAGCCCGCCGCTAACGCTCAGCCCGGTGCAGTTTGGCGATCCCCGCGGGCCGAAGTTTGGCGTCTCAGTTCCCGCCGGTGTGCGGGGCGAACTCTACGGGTCCGCTGATCTCCGGAACTGGCAGCCGTTGTGGTACGGATCCTTCGGTGAGCTGCCCCTTGAGCTGTTCGATGGCTACGCTTCCAACGCCCCAGCTCGGGTGTACCGCCTGGACTACGGCGCACGCTGAGGTCCCGGCCGTGTTGTCTGGTGGAAGTCGGTGAGGATCCCCAACATCTATCACCGAGAGGTGACACCAGCTTCCAGCCGGGACAGCCAGCGATCAAAGCGAGGGCAAGCTTGTCGAATCTTTGCGAGATCCATCTTGTTACCCAGTCTTGGGGCATGGGCGGCTTCACTTCGCCCTTTCACGTATAGAGGGGCGACCTTCTGAAGTCGTTTGGATGGAGCCGTGTTTGGGGAATCGTTGATGGACTCGCAGCCGCGGCAGTCCGCAACGATTTTGGCAAACTCAGCTTCCCGGCCGGTTGCTCCCAAGGTCTCGGCAAGGACCGACGGCTCCGCGAAGAAGAGCGCCTCCCTGACCAACAATCTTGGCGGAGAAGTCGATTCCCATTCGCCCCAGATAGGGCGCCAGAAGTGGGGTGAGGAAGCCGTTCTCCGAGGATCCTTCCACGACTGCGAAGACGGTTCTCCTAACCATGGACAGGGCCCGCTTCGATGACGTTTTTTCGGACGAGATCGCTCAAGGAATACTCTTCGAGCCAAGTGTCGAATTCGGTGGAATCCAGACGGCGAAAGGTGGAGGCGTTGCCCTCGCGTTGGACGACGATGATATCGTTGGGTTGAAAGTGATCCACCAACGTCGCGGACTGGGTGGACACAATGATCTGAGTGGTTTGGGAGACTTCCTGAACAAGGCTGGCAAAGACCTCCAAGGCCCGTGGGTGAAGTCCCAGCTCCGGCTCATCGATAATGATGGTGGAGGGAGGATTGGGCTGCAGCAGCGCGGTGGTCAGGCAAATGAAGCGAATGGTGCCATCCGAGAAATTCCACGGCTGGAATGGAAAACGGCTTCCCTTCTGCCTCCATTCCAGCCGGACCAATTGCTGATCTCCTTCGGGTTCCAACAAGAAGTCGTCGAAGAACGGGGCAATGATTTGGATCGTCTCGCGGATTCGTTGATAGCAGGGAGGTTCCGCTTTCTGCAGTTTCCAGAGGAATGCCGCAATGTTGCCAGCGTCAGGAGCGAGTTCTCGGAAGTCGCGAGAGGAGGTTTCCCGCCTCATCGGGGCAAACATTCCGGTGTCCTGGAAATGGTACACTGTTTGGCCGGACAAGGCCCTATAGATCTCCCCTTGGTAACTCGGAGCGTCTGCTGCTTTAGGTTTCCAGTCTTTCAGAGACGGTTCCGGCTTTGGCCCGAGTAACCAAGACCCACCAGATTTCTTGGGCAGCCGTTCCTCGATTAAAACCTCGTTCGTCTGCGTTGGCTCCAAACTGAAGTCGTATAGGTACGGTCCAAACTTCAGCTTCGCGTGAATCTGTGGAGTGGCCTTCGGACCATCGAAAAAGAAGTTCGCGGCCTTGCCGTGCTTGGCGACAAAGGCCGCGAGGTTGCCGTCGGCCATCGCCCGCAGCAGGCGAAAGAAGTCGACGAAATTGCTCTTTCCGGCGCCGTTGGGGCCGATGAGGACGTTCAGCTTCTCCAGCTTGAAGTCGCGCAGTTCACGGATGGACTTGAAGCCCTCCAGCGTCAGTTGGTCGAGCGATTGCCCCATGAGTAACTCCCGTCACCGGGAGGCTACACCAGCTTCCAGCCCGGACGGTAGTGGTATTGGATGTAGCGGTCGGCTTCGGGAACGCCTTTGGCCCGGAGGTTCTTGGCGTCCCATTCGATGCGCTTGCCGCTGCGGTAGGCGACGTTGCCCAGAGCGCCGATCTCGGTGAGCAGGGCGCCGTAAGTGAGCGGGGAACTTGTCGTGCCGCGGCCCTTGCAGGCTTCGATCCATTCGGCGTGGTGACCGATGGAATCAGGGATGCTCGGGGCCGGAGCTGGGAAGTCCTTAAATTGGCTTTCCGGAAGCAGGATGCGCCGGGAGTAGTCCGCCAAAAGCATTCCTTTGCTGCCGACGAAGAGGGTGCCTCCCCCCCACTTGGACAAATCGGGTGTGCCCGGCACCTGGGGTCGGGGAGCGCCGCTGTACCAGAACATGGTGGTGGCCGGGCGGGAACCCAACGCGGGAAACTCGTAGCGAACCTTCAACCACGGCGGTGCGCAGTATTCATCGACCGGCGGTCCTTCGGCTTCGATGACGGTCGGCAGGGTGAGATCCAATGCCCAGACGCCCAGATCCATGTGATGGCAGCAGAAGTCCGTAATGGTGCCACCGCCCCAGTGCCACCAGCGACGCCAGTTGAACGGTACCCACTCCGGGCTGTAGGGCTGATAACTCACTGGGCCGACCCAGAGTTCGTAGTTCAGGTCGGCGGGAACCGGCTTGGGCTGCGGGAAGGGCTTGGTCTCCCAGATCGATCCAGCCCAGTGATGCACTTCCTTGACGGTGCCAATCGCGCCGCTGCGGATCAGTTCCACCACGCGTCGGTAGTTCTGGGTGGAGTGAATCTGGTTGCCGGTTTGGGTGGGTAGACCGGATTTGGTTACCAGATTGCCCAGAATGCGGGCTTCCTGAACGGTGTGGGTGACCGGCTTCTCGAGGTACAGCGGGCGGCCGCTGGCGAGGACCTGGGCGGCGATCACGGCGTGGGTGTGATCGGGAGTCGCGACCAGCACGGCATCGAGATCGGGTTGCTCCAGGAACCGGCGCCAGTCGGTGTAGGCGCGCGCCGAAGGGAAGCGGGCCGAGGCTTTGCCGATCAGGTTCGAGTCCACATCGCACAGGGCGACGATGTTCTCGCCGGTCAGGCCTTCGTTGATGTTCTCGGCGCCCCGGCCGGAGACTCCGATGACGCCTACGTTCAGCTTTTCGTTGGGCGAGATGGGCCGTCGTTTCGGGGCGGACTGGCAACCGGCCAGCAATCCGGCGGTGACCAGGGACGACGATTGAAGGAAGGAGCGGCGGTTCAACATCGGGCGTCAGTTCAAAACGCGACGGTTCCGGTGCAAAGCTCAAAATCCGGGGATGTGCACTTTGGTTCGCGGAGCTTGCCCCAAACGAGGCATCTGCATGCAACGGAGGTGAACCGCCGATTAAACGCAGATTGACGCAGATTTTTGGGGCGGACGGAACGTCCCTTTCGGCTCCCGCATCGTTCATCGATTCCGTCCCCTCCACCCCGAACTCTCCCAAACAAAAAAAATCTGCGTTAATCTGATTCCAATCTGCGGTTCCAACTGCCTCGGTCTGGATTGGATCCTGCGGTTTTCCGCCTTGTGGGTGGACCCGGCGGCCGTTTCTCGGTTGAAGAGAGGTCTGGCGAGCTTCGTCGCATCGCACTGGGATTCGGCGTTCAGCGGTTCATTCCGCCGTTGGATTTCACCCCGATTCGTCCATCTTCTCCCCGTTCCATGAGTTTTGTTTTCCATTCCCGGTCGCTAGCGTGTTTGAGCGTGCTGACGGGTCTGACGGCGTTCGCTGCGCCGAAGGTGGAGTTCAATCGCGACATTCGCCCGCTGCTCTCGGACAACTGTTTCGCCTGTCACGGTCCGGACACCCAGAAGGTCAAGGGCGGCTTGCGGCTGGATGTTCGAGATCAGGCGTTGAAGCCGGCCAAATCCGGCAAGGTCGCGTTGGTTCCGGGGCGTCCGAGCGAGAGCGAACTGGTGCGACGGCTGTTGACCACCGATGCCGACGACCTCATGCCGCCGGCGGAATCGCACAAGACGCTCACTGCTTCGCAAAAGGAGTTGTTGCAGCGCTGGATTGCCGAAGGCGCGGAGTATCAGGGGCACTGGGCCTACACGCCTCCGGTTCGTCCGGAGATTCCGCCCGGGGCGGCCGCGATTGATTATCTGGTGCGCCAGCGGTTGACGGAGCTGGGCTGGTCGCCATCTCCCGAAGCGGATCGCCGCACCCTGATTCGCCGCCTGTCGTTTGACTTGCTGGGCTTGCCGCCCAAGCCAGAGGACGTGCGGGCGTTTGAGCTCGACACCGCTCCGCAGGCCTACGAGCGCCTAGTGGACCGGATGCTGGCGTCACCGCATTACGGAGAACGGATGGCGATTGGCTGGCTGGATGTGGTGCGGTTCGCCGACACGATCGGGTATCACTCCGACACCCCGCGTAATATCTGGCCGTATCGCGACTACGTGATTCGGGCGTTCAACAGCAACAAGCCCTTTGACCAGTTCACCCGGGAACAGTTGGCCGGGGATCTCTTGCCCCAGCCGACGCTGGATCAGAAGGTGGCTTCGGCGTTCAACCGCCTGTTACTGACCACCGAGGAAGGCGGAGCGCAGGAGAAGGACTACGAATCCCGGTATCTCACGGACCGCGTTCGGGCAGTGGGTGCGGTGTGGATGGGGCAGACGTTGGGGTGTGCGCAGTGTCACGATCACAAGTTCGATCCGCTGTCGGCGCGGGACTTCTATTCGATGGGGGCGTTCTTCGCGGACGTGAAGGAACCCATCATTGGCCGACGCGAAGATGGCGCGTTTGTCCCGACTGAGGCGCAGGCGGTCGAACTGGCCCGTCATGCGGAGACTGTGGATCAGTTGCAGCGCACCTTTGAAGGGCCGCATCCGGACCTGGAGGCGTCGTTCCAGCGCTGGGTCGCCGAGCAAACGGCCGCCTGGGAACAGGGGAATCGCTGGACAAATCAGGCGCCGGCGACGGCAAATTCGGCGGGCGGGGCGCAACTCAAGGTTCGCGACAACCGGTCCGTGCTGGTCATCGGAGCCAAGCCCGACCAGGACACCTATTCACTGAGTTTCAAGGCGCTGCCGGCGACGGTGGTGGGACTTCGTTTGGAGGTGTTACCGGATGATTCGCTGCCGGCCAAGGGACCCGGACGCGCCGGCAACGGCAATTTCGTACTAACCGAAGTTGTGGCCTGGGTGGAACGAACCGGAGCGAATCCGCGCGCGGTGGCATTTGCTTCCGCCCGCGCCAGTTGGGAGCAAACCACGCTCGTGGAGAAGAATCCGTATGGCGTGTGGTCGGCGGCGTCGGTGATTGATGGCGATGTGAAGGGGAATTCGGCCGGTTGGGCGGTGTTGCCGGAAGTGGGCAAACCACAACAACTGATCCTGGGCTTGCGCGAACCGTTGACCCTGGCCGAAGGCGAAACCCTGGTGGTGGAACTTCAGCAGAACCACGGCAATGGCAGCCATACGCTCGGGAACTTCCGATTGGCCACGGCCACCGATCCCGAAGCGATTCGGTTTCCAGCCTCCTGGCCGCCGCCCAAGGAAATCGCGGAGCTGATTCGCGTGCCGGCCGATCAACGGGATGCCGCCCACGCCCAGAAGCTCTGGGCTCAGTTCCGCGAGAAGACTCCGGAATTGGCTCCGTTGCGGCAACAGTTGGCGGACGCGAAGAAGGCGCGCGCGGACTTCGAAGCCACCGTGCCGCGCTGCCTGGTGACGGAACAGAACGAGAAGCCCCGGGTGGTGCGCATTCTACCCCGCGGCAATTGGCTGATCGAAACCGGAGACGTGGTGGCTCCGGCCGTGCCCGCCTTTCTCGCCGATCAGGTCCCCCTCGCGGCCGGCGATCGGCGCCTGAACCGTCTGGATCTCGCGAACTGGTTGGTTGCGCCGCAGAACCCGCTGACCGCCCGCGTGGTGATGAATCGGATGTGGCGCCAGTTCTTCGGTCAGGGAGTTTCGAAGGTCCTCGACGACTTCGGCGCCCAGGGCGAACCGCCACGAAATCCGGCCTTGCTCGACTGGCTGGCCTGTGAGTTTCGCGATAGTGGCTGGGATGTGAAACACATGGTCCGGCTGATCGTACTTAGTCAGACCTACCGGCAGACGTCCACCGCTTCGCCGGAACAGTTGGCTCGCGATCCGGACAATCGGGAGCTCGCGCGTCAGGGTCGATGGCGCGTGGAGGCCGAGCTCGTTCGGGACAATGCCCTGAGTGTGGCGGGACTGCTCGTGCCGGTGGTCGGTGGACCCAGTGTGAAGCCGTATCAGCCAGACGGATACTGGGAGAACCTGAACTTCCCCACGCGCAACTACGACGCCAGCGCGGGAGCCGATCAGTATCGGCGAGGACTTTACGTCTGGTGGCAGCGTTCCTATGTGCACCCGAGCATGCTGGCCTTCGACGCGGCCACCCGCGAGGAATGCGCCGCCGAACGCAACCGATCCAACATTCCCCAGCAGGCGTTGGTGCTGCTGAATGATCCCTCGTACGTCGAAGCCGCCCGCGCCTTGGCCGCCCGCGTGCTCCAAGAAGGACCGAAGGATCCGGCGGAACGATTGAAGTGGGCGTGGCGTCAGACGCTGGCTCGCGAGCCGTTGCCGGTAGAGTTGGACACGCTTTCGGCGCTGCTGAAGAAGCATCTGACGGAGTACGGCCAAGATCCCGCTGCGGCCGCAGCCTATTTGAAAGTTGGACTCTGGCCGGCTCCGGCTGGGCTCGATCCGGCGGAGTTGGCTGCCTGGACTGACGTGGCCCGAACGCTCCTGAACTTGCACGAATTCATCACCCGCTCCTGACATGACCTACGAATCCGAAGTCCGGCAGTACCGGCAGCAACAGCAGACCCGCCGGGTGTTTTTGGGCCGCGCGGCGCAGGGCATGGGAGCGCTGGCGTTGGGATCCTTGTTGCGTCCCGACCTGTTGTCAGCTGCCGCTGCGTCGACGGACCGCTGGACCGGCGTGGTGAATCCGACGCACTTCCCGCCCCGGGCTAAACGCGTCATCTGGCTGACGATGGCGGGTGGTCCGTCGCATCTGGAGACTTTCGATCACAAGCCGAAGCTGGCCGAGATGCACGGTCAGCCGATGCCGGAGTCCTTCACTCAGGGCAAACAGATCGCCCAGCTGCAGGGGCAGAAGCTGGTATGCTACGGACCGCAGCTGAAGTTTCGCCGCTTCGGCAAGACCGGGGTGGAACTCTGTGAACTGTTTCCCCAGATCGGTTCCGTCGCGGACGAGATTTGTTGGGTTCGTTCGATGACCAGCGAGGCGATCAACCACGATCCGGCCCACATGTTCATGAACACCGGATCGCAGATCGCCGGCCGGCCGAGCATGGGTTCGTGGGTGGTGTACGGATTGGGATCGGACGCTGAGAATCTGCCGGGATTTGTGGTGCTGACGTCGCTGGGGCAGGGCGGTCAGAACCAACCGATCGCGGCGCGGCAGTGGGCGGCGGGACTTCTGCCGAGCCGATTCCAAGGCGTGCATCTGCGGGGTAAGGGAGATCCGGTGATGTACCTCAGCACGCCGCCGGGAGTGACCCGGGAGCGTCAGCAGAACGTGGTGCAGGCGGTGAACGCCTTGAATGCGCAGCACGACGCCGTGGTGGACGATCCGGAAATCGCCACACGCATTGCGCAGTACGAGATGGCGTTTCAGATGCAGGCGAGCGTTCCGGAGTTAATGGACGCCTCCAAAGAACCGGCCCACGTGCTCGACCTATTTGGCTGCAAACCGGGCGACGGTTCCTTTGCCTCGAACTGTTTGCTGGCGCGTCGGCTGGCGGAACGCGGTGTGCGGTTCATTCAGTTGTATCACAAGGATTGGGATCACCACGGCGGCGTGAAGCACGGGGTGGAATTGAAGGCGGCCGAAGTCGATCGGGCTTGCATGGCGTTGATCACGGACTTGCAGCAGCGCGACATGCTGCGCGACACGTTGATTGTCTGGGCGGGCGAATTCGGACGCACCCCGATGAGCCAGGGTGGCGATGGACGTGACCATCACAATGCCGGCTTCACCATCTGGATGTGCGGCGGCGGTGTGCGTCCGGGAACGGTTTTTGGGGCGACCGATGAACTGGGTTATTCCGCGGTGGAGAATCCGGTGGATGTGCATGATCTGCACGCCACGGTGCTGCGTCTCCTGGGCATCGAACACACGCGCCTCTCCCTGAAGTTCCAGGGCTTGGATGTCCGCTTAACCGGAATCGCCGGCAAGGTCATCCAGGACATCATTTAGGTGAGGGGAAGAGGGAATCGGGAAAACGCGACAACAGGGAAATTACGGTAGGGATGGACCTCAGGGCCGTCCCCGCGTTTCTAAGAGCAGCGACCGCCCGCTTCACAGCTTTTCCAACAACGCTTTCCAGCGTTTCCAGGCTTCCTCCCGGGCTTTCTGATTGGCGGGTGAGGCGTCGGGAGCTTCGCCGGCTCGCATGAAGCCGTGGCCGGCCCCTTCGTAGATCACCGGTTCATAGACCTTACCTGCGGCCTTCATGAGATCTTTGGAAACCGGGATGGTCGCGTTCACCCGTTCGTCGTTGCTGCCGTAAAAGCCGTACACGGGAACCGCGATTCGCTGGATGGCCGCGGGGAGATCAGGGCCGGAACCGTAGAAGGGGAAGGCGGCTTTGATCTTCTGATTGTCCGTGGCGAACCGGAACGTCTGGGATCCGCCCCAACAGAATCCGCCGACCGCCACCTTGCCGTTGGCCGAAGGTAGGGTGCTGACGTAGTTGGCCACGGCGGTCAGATCCGCAGTGATTTGTTCCGGCGGCAGATCGCGAATGACTTTGCGCACGCCGTCGCCACCACCGAGTTCGGCGGTGCCGCCGCCACCCGGAGCCATGCCTGACAGCAGATCCGGAGCGATGGCGATATAGCCGGCCTCGGCCAGTTGATCCGCCACGCCCCGGACCCAATCGGTCAGCCCAAAGATTTCATGGATCACCACGACCGCTGTGGCTTTGTCCTTTCGTTCGGGATACGCGACGAAGCAGTTCACCTCGCGGTTCCCCTGTTTGACCTTCACCCACTCCAGGTGACGTGGGGATTTTTCGAGTCGGGCCTTCGCCCAATCCTGGGCAGTGCCGGTGATGACGGCGAACAAGGCGGTAAGGGCCAACAACAGGGTCTTCATGGAAGTGGTAAGGAAAGTGTGACCGGTGGGTCAGTACCAAGTGCGCAGCCGAACCTCAACGCCAAGGTCGGTGCCGATCTGTGTCTTGAAAAGATTGGTGTTGGCGCGGGTGTTGTCCTGATTCCGGAAGTGATAGGGATACACCACGGCGGGACGAAACGCCCGAACGGCACTCGACGCTTGGGCAACAGTCATGGTGAACGGCACATTCATGCAGACATAGGCCACGTCAATTTCGGGCAGTGACCGCATCTCCGGAATGTCCCCCGTGTCGCCGCTGAAGTAGATTCGTCGTCCGCCGATCGTGAGGACATAACCATTGCCGACGCCTTTGGGGTGATTGGCGTTGTAGGCCGGAATGGCTTCCACCGAGAGGTTGAACAGATTCGTGCTTTGCCCGTTGGCCAGGGGAATGGTCCGGGCGCGCAGCGTCGCCGACAGACTCGAGTACACCGCAGCCGGGGCCACGATGAAGCCTTCCGGGGCAAGCACGGTAGAAAGAGTTGAAGCGTTGAAATGATCGCCGTGGCTGTGGCTCACGAGGATCAGGTCTGCTTTCGGTAAACTCGAATAGAGCGCCGCGCTTCCTACGGGATCGTTGTAGACCATCCGGTCGTGCCATTGGAGGACCAAGCTCGCGTGATTAATAGGGTGCAAAACGACATCCCCGGCATCCGTCGCCAGATGATCTCCAGTGAGTAGATTGGTTTCGCCTTGGTCCAGGACCCGGTAAGCCCGCCCGTCGAGGTAGGCGGCTCCAGCATCTGTCTCTTGATTCACTGCCGCCGCGCGAGTCGTGGTGAGGGTCGTCCAGTCTACCAGATTGGACGAAGCCTGGAGCTGATGAGTGGTCCCCGGGGTTCCGGTCCAGCGGAGTACCACGTCTCCGTTGACCTGAGGCTCCACGCCGGTGAACTCGGGCGCCGCCGAACCACCGAGGGGCATCAACCCCAAGGCAACCCAGCACGAGCGTCGAATCAGCGAAGTGAACATGGCGAGGTAGGCGGGAGGAGCTGAGAGTTGAGAGAGAAATCCTGAAAGACAGCACGTAGGACCTGCTCGAGGCTCGAGGAGTGGTGACCCCAAGGCCGATCCGGGTCACCGATTTTCGCTCCTCTCAACTCTCAGACTGCCGTCTGGCCTATCAGGACGCCAGCTTCTTGGCGGAGTGCGGAATGGCATCGGCGGCAGGCGCTCCGTCCTTCAGTTCCACCGTGGTGGTACGGTCGATTTCCCGCTCGTTGCCGTTGAAGTTCACTTTGCCTTGGACGTGATACTCGTATTTCCCGAGCACACCGTCCTTGACCCAGAACTTGGCGGTTCCCTTGGCGTCACTAATTTCCGGTCCGCCGCCCCCGCCACCGGGTCCCCCTCGGCGACCGCCGAAGGACATCAGGGCTTTGACGGCATCTTCGGAAAGCGTGGCGGTGATGGCGTCGCCATCTTTTTTGAAGTCCTTGCACTTAGCCGCCATCTCGATGGCTTCAGCAGTGGGCAGTTTGAAGGCGCGCAGGTTTCGAGCCGCCATCCGACCGGGGTCGAACTGTCCGCCGCCTCCTCCGCCCCCGCCGCCCTGGGGCGCGGTGTCAATGGCCTTCCAGTCGCCGTCGGCTTTGTAGGCGCCTTTGTCTCCCTTCACGACCATCTCAGTCGTGTTATCGCCACGGGTCATTTTCACGAGTGCCCATCCGTCCTTGTCCACCAGACCGTCGGTTGGCCCGACTCGCATCTGGCTGTTGGCACCAGAGTCGGTCTTGGAAACCCAGGCATAGCCGCCCTGATCGGCCCGTTTTTTGGCGGCGGCGGTGATTTCATCGGCGGATTGGGCCCAAAGGGTGCCGGCCGCCACGAGGACGCCCAGGGAGGTTAGGAGTAGTTTCATGAAGTGTGCAGATTGCGGGTGTGTCTTGGAATTTTGAGACTGCAGAGCGTCGGAACCCGACCGGGAGCCGACGACAAAATGGATTGATTGAAGGGATAGAGGTGGCGACCTCGAATCTGGTTACACGTTGGTTTTTGGAGGCTCTCAAGGATGGGGTAGGGGTTCCCGCGGAGGGCGCGGAACGCGGAGGAGCGGTGGATCGGGAACGGGCGCCTCCGCGAGCTTGGGAAAGGCGCCGGGGTGACCATGAAAGACGGGGTTGGATTCGTCTTCCTCCCATTCGTGCTTCCTCGGTGTGATTCGTGGTCCAGATCGCGAGGGATGAAATCCTGGCTTGTTAAACAGGTGTCCCTGCCTAGCGTCTCAGTAAACCTCGGCAATGAACCCGAAGTTATCTCTCTTCAGACTTTATGACCACGACCAGTACTCCCCTGAAGCGAGCGCTTCAGGCGGCCAAGAAGGCCATGGGCCCGCAACAGTACGGCGCCGCCGGCCGGGTGTTTGAGTGCGCTATGTGCGGCCACGACCAGTTCAAAGTTGGTGCCTATATCGTTCTCCTTGGCATGCATACCCTCGTTTGCAGCCACTGCAGCCACGTCGAGTTCTTCGAGTCGGCACCACAGGTGGTGGAGTGACGTGAAGCCAACGCCGGAACCGACTCTCGACCAGGCCCGGCTGTTGCGCCGGATTCGCCTGGTGATCTTTTTCGGGCTCGTCAGGTTGTGGGTGGTTACTGGGGATTCTCGACGGCAAGGCCACTAACGAGGGAGCGGGCCTGCTCCAGCCAGTGCACTAGATCCTTCGGCCGGGCGAGACGTCCGGGACGAGTTAGAACCAGACAGTCACCCGCTCCTTCCAACCTCCAGGCGCGATTCCGTTGGGACCAGGACAACAAGGCGGCGGCGTTGGGTCCGCTGGGATCGCTGACGGAGTCGTCCCAGAGACTGCGGCGCTTGCCCAGAGAGAATAACACCGTGGCCAGTCCCGGGACCCACAAGGCAATGATGGTCTCTATCGGAACGGGATCCGAAAGCCGAGGTTCGGAAGAGTTCCAACTGTTCCGCTGGGAATGCCGCGGACGGATCAGGTATCGGCGCTGACGATCACCGACAACGAACGAGACCGCTCCGAAGGATCCGGTGAGGACGTCCAGAATTTCGTCGTGTTCCGGGAGTGGGATCGGGGGGACGTGCCCGGAATACCCCGAGCGCAATCCCAGATTCCTTCCCGTCTGGACCCACGATTCGTCTCGTTGGCGGGTCCGGGTGAGCAGGACGAGAACACCGAAGAGAAGTCCGCCCGCGAGAAATCCGACGAACCCACCGCGGTCACCTCCCAAGTAATTCCCCAGGCCGGTACCACCACCTATCAGTCCCAACGCCAACAGAAAGGCGCGCGCGGCCTGGAACGAGTAGTCGAGGTCTTTCATGTGATTTTGCGGACCGAACCTCGGTAGCTGGGCAGATGGGGTGGTTATTCCGTAGTCGGCGGGGGAGAGCAGGAGCGGCGGCGATTCAGCTCGGCAGCCGATGGAGGTCGGGGTCGGGTGGGGCGAGGGCGAGGAGTTGATGCACCGGGAGATGTTGTTTCGGGAGAATGAAGTCCGGACACAGTTCGTTGAGCGGGGCGAGGACGAAGCGGCGCAGATGAGCGCGCGGATGGGGCAGAGTGAGGCGCGGGGTCTGGCGAATTTCGTCGCCCCAGGCAATGAGGTCGAGGTCCAAGGGCCGGGCTTCATTGAGGACCACCTTGGGCCGACGACCGGCGAGACGTTCCAGCTCCTGCAACCGGTCCAGGGTGGCCTCCGGAGAGTCGCCTGGCCGAGGGAATACCATCGCGACGGCATTCACAAAGCGGGGCGATCCGGGCGGACAGTTATCCGGAGTGCTCGACCAAAAGGACGAGGCTCGCACCGGAGCATCCGTTCCCGCCTGAAGCCAGGTGAGGGCTTCGCGCAGTTGGGCCTCGGGATTCCCGAGATTAGCCCCCAGGGCGATGATGACCGGCGGGCGGTCAGGCCAATCCGAGGACATCTTGCATGCTGTAGATGCCCGGGGGGCGACCAACGACCCACTTGGCGGCGCGCAGGGCTCCCAGGGCGAAGGTGTCCCGACTGCTGGCCTTGTGGGTGAGTTCCACTCGTTCGCCGTTGGCGGCAAAGATCACGGTGTGATCCCCAACGACATCGCCCCCGCGCAGGGCGTGAATGCCAATCTCCCCGGCCGTACGTTCTCCGGTGATGCCTTGTCGGCCATGGCGAAGGGCTTCGGCCAACTGGAGCTGACGGACGTCGGCCAGGATCTCCAGCAGGGTGGTGGCAGTGCCACTCGGGGCGTCCTTCTTGAGCCGATGGTGCATTTCGACGACCTCCAGATCGAAGGAGGGTCCCAGGATTTCGGCCGCCTTGCGGGTGAGCCAGAAGAGCGTGTTAACGCCGGTGGAGTAATTGGACGCCCACACGATCGGAATCTGGGTGGCGGTCTCGCGAATGGCAGCCTTTTCGGCTTCGGAATGTCCGGTGGTGCCGATCACCAGGGCCCGTTGGTGTTGGGCGCACAGCCGGGCGACAGCCGGCGTGACTTCGTGGAAGGAGAATTCAATCACGGCGTCCCCGAGCGGGATCACCGAGGAAAGGTCATCGCCCTGGTCGACCGCCCCGGTGACCTTCAGTTCCGGATCCCGGGAGGCGCCGCTCAGCAAAGCCTGCCCCATGCGGCCCTTGGCGCCGTTGATAATGAGTCGCGTCATGTGTGGTTTCCAGTATCAGCCCGGAGCCCGGGGCTAAAGGCGAATCCTCGCGGAATTGGGCTGATTCAGGCTGGGACTTGGGCCGCCGAAGTTAGGGAGAAGGAGTGATTTTCGGCCGGTCTGGGCCGGTCGTCCTTCTTTCCCGATGGTTGACGCCGGGGCGTTTTCAGTTGATTGCTTGTGCGTGCAAGGGACTCAAACCCCATCCTCCCGACCTATGAAACTTACCTATTTTCTTCCTCTCGTTCTCGGTGCCGGATTGATCGCCGGGTGCAAATCCACCAGTTCGACGGCCGGTTCGTCTGCCAAATCGGCTTCGACCGAGGTGGCCAAGTCCGTCAGCACTCTCGACACCGCGGCGTTGGTGGCAGCCTTCCAGAATGCTGACACGGAAACCGTCAAGGTGGTGCAAGAGGTGGTTGCCTCGGTGAGCAAGAAGGATTGGTCGGGCGCGTCGGCAAAGCTGCAGAGCCTCCGAAGGATCCCGGGTCTGACCGGAGCCCAGGCCGATTCCGTGAAGGCGCTATTGGCAAGTCTGAGCTCCAAGTAATCGAGCAGAGCGCCTGGAAACGAAACAACCCCGCCCAATGGGCGGGGTTGTTTTGTTTAGCGATGGGTGGCCCGAGCTGACTCGCGGTCAGGCCAGCATCCCCAGGTCCCGGAGCGTCTGGGCGATCACTTCCTTGGACTTCGCGCTCGGTCCGACCAGCGGCAGACGCACTTCCGGATCGATCTGACCGAGCAGGCCGAGTGCGGCTTTGACCGGCACCGGGTTGGACTCGATGAACAGATTTTTGAAAAGCGGATACAATTTGGCGTGCAGCCGGCGGGCTCCGCGCAAATCTCCGGCGAGAAAGCGTGAGACCATGTGAGTCACCGCCCGGGGGGCGATGTTGGACGCCACGCTGACCACTCCGGAAGCGCCTACCGATAGGAAGGGCAGGGTCAGAGAATCATCGCCGCTCAAAATCGTGAAGCGGGGCGGCAGGGCGGCGCGCAGTTGGCTGACCCGATCACAGGAACCGCCGGCTTCCTTGATTGACACAATAGTCGGGCAATCGGCGGCGAGACGGACGACGGTCTCGACTCCGATCTCGATGCCGCAGCGACCGGGAACGCTGTACAGCATGAGCGGCAGCCGGGTGCTTTGGGCGACCGCCTTGTAGTGCTCATACAGGCCTTCTTGGCTGGGTTTGTTGTAGTAAGGCGCCACCTGCAGCGAGGCATCGGCGCCCGCGGCTTCAGCGCGTTGGGTCAGGTAGATGGCTTCTCGGGTGGAGTTGCCACCGGTGCCAGCAATGACCGGGATGCGTCCGGCCGCGACTTTCACGGCGAGCTCGATCACCCGGATGTGTTCGTCGTAGTCGAGCGTCGGGGATTCGCCAGTCGTCCCCACTGGGACAATGCCCGTGACGCCGCCTTTGATCTGGGCGCGAATCAGTCGGGTCAGCGCGGCCTCATCGACCTGACCCTGGCGGAATGGAGTGACAATCGCGGTAAAAGTGCCAGTAAACATGTGCGAAACGCGCGCAGCCTTCGCGAAAGTGTGGTGGGAAGGGAAGGGTTTTCTGGACGGGGCGGGAAGTCGTTTGCTTACCGATCGTGTCGAGAAATGAAGGTGAGGCGAACCGACGCGGGTTCCGTAACTTGACGCTTCTGAGCCAAAGCTCCCACGATAGGACAGTTGCCATGGACCCTGAACCACTTCCTGCAGCGGCACCCACCACGACTTTGCCAGCGCGAATGATCAACATTCTAGTTTCGCCTGGGGAGGTCTACGAGGAGGTCCGGGCGTCATCCTACAAGGGGGAGAACTGGCATATTCCTTTGTTTCTGGGGGCACTCGTGGCGGTGCTTTTCGTGCTGGTGGCCTTTGCTCAACCCGCCGTGGTCAACAATATGATCGAGGCGCAGATCAAGGCGATGGATCAACAGGTGGCGGCGGGCAAGATGACCGCCGCCCAAGCGGACACCGCGCGGGATCAGATGGAGAAGCTTCGGCCGATGATGGCGAACCTGGGCCGGATCTTTGGAAGTGTGGGCGCGGTCATTGCGACGTTTGCCTTCGCCTTCGTGGCGGCGTTCATTCTTTGGCTTCTGGCCCGCTACACCCTGGGAACGCCGGTGGGTTATTGGAGATGCATGGAGTTGGTGGGGCTGACCCAGGCGATCGGTATTCTGGGGACTATTCTGACGCTGTTCGTGGTGGTCTATCGAGGTTCCCTGAACAGCAACCTCAGTCCGGCGATGTTGGTTCCGGGTCTGGAGGAAGGATCGGTGGTGTTCGGTCTTCTCAGTCTTTTGAACCCGGTTTATCTCTGGTCGGCGGCGGTTCTGGCTTTGGGACTGGCCATCCTGACGGGCCGGAGCTGGGGCGCGGTGGCGGCCCGCTTGTTCGGCGTCTATGCCGTTGTGAGCTTACTGGGCGTGCTCTTGGGACGGATGATTCAAGGCTGAATCTGACCGATCAACTTTTCCGAAACCGGCGGCTGTCTCCGGTGTCTTGAAGGGGTCATCATGGCGAATGGAAAAAAGAAAACTGGGCGCAAGATACTGATCCTGAGCCTGATCGTGCTGGTCGTCGCGGGGGGCGGGACGGCTGCCTTTCTAAAAAAACGAAAGCCCATTCTGACGGTACAGACCGAACCGGTGACGCGGCGGAGTCTGACTGAGATTGTGACAGCCACCGGCAAGATTCAACCGGTGCTCCAGGTGAAGATCAGTCCGGAGGTGGCGGGCGAGATCATTGAACTGCCGGTCAAAGAGGGGCAGTCGGTTAAGAAGGGGGATCTGTTGGTGCGAATCCGGCCGGACTTCTACGAGGCCGCCCGCAACTCGGCGGAAGCCACCTTCCGGTCGGCGGAAGCGGATTGGGCGACGGCCAAGGCGGAATTGGCCCAGACCAAACTGGAATTGGGCCGAGTGAGTGAGCTGTTCGAAAAGAAGATCGTGGGTGAGGCGGAGTTCGATGCCGCCAAGACCGCGTTGCAGGTTCGGACTGCCCAAGCCCAGGCCGCCCAGCATCGGGTCGATAATGCCAAATCGTCCGTGCGCCGGGCCGAAGAGGATCTGCTGAAGTGTACGATCAACAGTCCAATCGATGGCACGGTCGCAAAACTAAACTCCGAGGCGGGCGAACGAGTGGTGGGAACCGGTATGATGGCCGGCACAGAAATCATGGTGGTGGCGGACCTTGCCGACATGGAGGCTCGGGTGGAGGTGGGCGAAATCGATGTGCCGCTGGTGAAGGTGGGGCAGTTGGCCAAGCTCGATGTGGACTCCTTTCGCAATCAGAAGTTCGCCGGAAAAATCACGCAGATCGCCAATTCGGCCAAAACATCGGCGGCTGGCGCCCAGCAGGACGCGACCAAGTTTGAAGTCCGGATTCGGGTGTTGGATCGCGAACGATTCCTTCCTGGCATGTCGGTGACGGCGGACATCGAGACCCGTTATCGGACCAATGTTTTGACCGTGCCAATTCAGTCGGTGACCGCCCGTCTGCCCAAGGGGACGCCGAAACCCGACGCCAAGGTGGCGGCAAAGGAAAAGGAAGAGCAGAAAGAGATGCAGGAGTTCGCCGAGCTCGCGGCCAAGAAGAAGGACAAGGCGGAGAAACTCGACGTGGTCTTCAGTGTTCTGGATTCCAAGGCAGTGATGCTGCCGGTGAAACGCGGGATCAGCGACGATGCGTTCTTCGAAATTGTGGAGGGAGTGACAGAGGGTCAGCCCGTGGTCACCGGCAGCTACAAGGCCATCGCCCGGGAACTCGAGGATGGGATGGTGGTCAAGGTGGACAACAAACCCAAAGCAACGACGACCGCCTCCAAGCCGTAACTTCGGCCCGGTATCCCGCCTGAACCGACCCATGTCCCTGATCCGAATTCGCAATCTGACCCGCCATTACGTGATGGGTGTGGAAACGGTGCACGCCCTGCGCGGTGTTTCCCTCGACATCTCCAAAGGGGAATACATCGCCATCATGGGCCCCTCCGGTTCGGGCAAGTCGACGCTTATGAACCTGCTGGGCTGTTTGGACACGCCCAATAGCGGAAGCTACGAACTCAATGGGACCAACGTGGCCGACATGGACGACAACGCTCTGGCCGAGGTTCGTAACCGGGAGATCGGCTTTGTCTTCCAGAGCTTCAATTTGCTCGCCCGCTCCGACTCGTTGCACAACGTCGAGTTGCCGCTGATTTACGCAGGTGTGCCGTATGAGGATCGCCGGGAGCGCGCCCGGCAGGCTCTGGCGAATGTCGGTTTGGCCGAACGAATGCACCACAAACCCAACGAACTGTCCGGCGGTCAGCGACAACGCGTCGCCGTGGCCCGGGCGTTGGTGAATGATCCCAGCATCGTTCTCGCCGACGAACCAACCGGCAATCTGGATTCCCGCACCGGCGAGGAAATCCTCAGTCTGTTCGAGCAACTGTCCCGTCGGGGTAACACCATCATTGTGGTCACCCACGAGGAGGATGTCGCGCAGCACGCCCGCCGAATCATTCGGATTCGCGACGGCCTGATTGCGGCGGATGAGGTCAACCCGAATCCCCGGGCGGCCCGTTTGGTGGGCGCGGCTGAACGTGTTCCGGCACCCGCATGAGCCTGTTGCTCGAATTCAAGGAAGCTGTGCTGATTGCCTGGGCGGCGCTCCGGGCAAACAAGCTGCGTTCCGCGCTGACTACCTTGGGAATCGTCATCGGCATCGTCACGGTGACGTTGATGGGCAGCGCCATCGCCGGGCTGAACACGGCCTTCAAGAAAAGCATTTCGGGCATCGGAGCCGACGTTCTCTACGTGCAGCGCTTTGGCTGGTTCATGGGGGAGGCCGAGTGGCGGGCGAGCCGAAATCGGCGGCCTCTGACCCTTCAGCATGGGCGCGATATTGAGCGGCTTTCGGAATTTGCCCAGGCGGTCAGCGTGGAGAGCAACGGACAGGGCACGGTGGAATTTGAGCGCCGCAAGGCCAAGGGGGTTTGGATCGCGGGGAACAATGAGCAGAGCCTGGAGGTTCGCGGACTTGCCCTGACGGCCGGACGTTGGTTGTCGGGGTCCGATGTACAGAGCGGACGGGCAGTCTGCGTGATCGGCGCGTACCTGGCGGAGCGCTTCTTTCCGTTCGGTGGGGCGATTGGCAGCAAGGTCAAAATCAACGAGGTGCCGTACGAAGTGGTGGGCATTCTGGAGAAGCAGGGCTCGTTCTTCGACGGGTCCAACATGGACAACCAGATCGTCATACCGATCACCCGGTTTACCGACAACTTCACCCGTTGGCCGGATTTGGTGTTGGCGGTGAAGGTGCGGGATCCGGCGCAAATCGACGATGCCAAGGAGGAGGTCAACGGCATCATGCGGAAGGTGCGGCGGTTGGCGCCAGATCAAGACAATGATTTTGCGATCAACCAACAGGATGCCCTGGTCGCGTTCTTCAACCGGGTGGGCGGAACGATCGCGTTGGTCGGACTCTTCATCACGAGCCTGTCGCTGTTCGTCGGCGGAATTGGCATCATGAACATCATGTTCGTGAGCGTGGCCGAACGCACCAAGGAGATCGGTATTCGCAAGGCGATTGGCGCCAAGCGGCGGACCATCCTGGTGCAATTCCTGGTCGAAGCGGCAACGATCACTCTCCTCGCAGGTCTGGTGGGGCTGATGATTGCCTGGCCGCTGACGCTGGTGATCAATGAGTTTCTCGCCGCGACCATGCCGTGGTGGTTGGTCGGAGTGGCGCTGGTGGTGTCGGTGATGACCGGAATCGTCAGCGGCTTCATTCCCGCGTGGCGGGCGGCCCGGATGGATCCCGTGGATGCCTTGCGCGCCGAGTAACGATCCGAGACGAGCACGACATGCGTTCCCAGATTCAACTGATGGCGGAGGTTCGCGAGGCGTTCGGCATGGCCCTCAACGCCATTGGCACGCACAAGCTCCGCTCGTCGCTGACCCTGCTGGGCATCCTGATCGGCGTCTTCAGCATCATCGTGGTCGCGACGGCCATTGAGGCGTTGCAGGGCAACATCGAGAAAGAGATGTCGCAGTTGGGCAGTCACACGTTTCAGGTGCAGCGCTTCCCGGCAATCCAGGTCGAGGACGACATGGAATCAGTGGAAAAGTATCTCCGCCGAAAAAGGTTTTATCTGTCGACGGCCCGGCAGTTGGAGGAGCGCTCGACGCTCGCCAAACACGTCGGGGTTACCGCCGAGGTGGATCAGGGCGAAGTCTTCTCACTCTACGCCAAGACCGCACCCACCGTCTCCTATCGGGGAATGTCCCCGTCCGCCTTTGAAACCCGCAATCTCGTGGTGGCCGAGGGCCGGGCTTTGTCGGAAACCGATATGGAGTCCGCCCGCTATGTCACGGTCCTGGGCGCCGATCTGGCCAAGAAGCTGTTTCCGTTTGGTTCGCCGCTGGGCAAGTGGGTTCAATTTCGCGGCGTGAAGTACACGGTCGTTGGGGTGCTGGAGGCCAAGGGCAGCATCTTCGGGCAAAGTCAGGACAACTTCATGTCGGTGCCGATCACCACGGTTCTGAATCGCTACGGACGCGAGACGTCGCTGTCCATCCAAGTTCAGTCGCCCAGTCAGGAGGCGTTTGACGACGTGGTGGAACAGACGCGCGGGGTGCTGCGGACCCTACGAAAAACGCCCCCGGGCGAGGAAGATGACTTCGAAATCGTGTCCAACGATTCCCTCATCAATCAGTTTCGATCCATCACGCTGGCGGTCCGGGCGGGCGCGGGAATCATTAGCAGCATCGCCCTAGTTGCGGCCGGGATCGGCATCATGAACATCATGCTGGTGAGCGTGACCGAGCGGACCCGGGAGATCGGCATTCGCCGGGCGATTGGCGCCAAGAAACGAAACATTATGACCCAATTCATCATGGAAGCCGTCGTGCTTTCCGAGATCGGCGGAATTCTGGGCGTTTTGCTCGGCATTGGGGCGGGCAATCTAGCGGCGGCGATGCTGCTGACCCCGCCGGTGTTCCCGTGGGATTGGGCGCTGATCGGGCTCGGAGTGTGTTCGGTGGTCGGAGTGGTCTTCGGAACCTATCCGGCCTGGAAGGCAGCCAACCTCGATCCCATCGAATCGCTCCGCTACGAGTAGGCGGGGTGTAAGGCTCCAGCTGGAGGCTGCACGCAACGGAGGTGAACCGCAGATTAAACACAGATTCACGCAGATTTCTCCCAGCAGAAAGAGCGTATCTGGCCGGTCCTTACTAACCGCTCAGCCAGTACGTCCCCTGACCCCGAACTCCCTAAAGCCCCAAGAATCCTGCGCGAATCTAGTTAGGATTTCAAATGATGATCGGCTTTCCCGCGTTTAGACCCTTGAATTTCTGCGCCACCATTCCCGCCCAGGTCTCCACGCCGACGACCATCAAGGGACCCATTTGGGGACCATAGCCAAAACGAATGTCGCTAAAATAAATCCCTCGCTGAAGAGGTTCATTGATTCCCTGAAAGCGATCTCCACCCGCGGGACTCCCCCAGACGGATTTATGTTGCTGGCAAACTGAACAATATTCCTCGAATTTGTATGCCACCGACCGAACGATTCGCAAAATATTGCTAGATTGCAGCACAACATATCGCTCTGAGGATTTCAGCGTGCCAAACGTCAGTCCAGATAATGTCTGTGCTTTGAGCCAGTCTTCCAGTTGTGCAGAGATCAAAAAGTCACCATCGTACGTTCGACACAAGTCGTAATAAGTGCGAGGCGGCTTGTAGTGCGGGTTGATCGCATGGTAGTCGATGCGCTGGCCGCATGCGTCGCAAAGCACTCCAGCTGGCGGTGTTCCTTGAATCTTCGGATCGGCCCACATGTAGGTCTTGTTTTCAGCCGGCCAAGCGTTGTAACCGATGATCATTCTAGATCTGGGTGCTGATTGAAGAATCATCCGCAGCTTCTTGGTATTCCATCTGCGGTTCCAACTGCTTCGCTCTGGCTGAGAGTTAAGCGGGAAGCGTTCCGAGGGTGGCGATCAGCGGGAAAGATCCGGCTGATAAAGCACCGAGAATTGATGCCGACGGAGGGCGTCTTCGGCGACTTCCTGGTCTTCGATGCTGATGATCAATCCGGACTTGTCGCGGGGTCGCGTGAGGAACGGATAGACGTAGTGAATGTTCAACTCGGCCTCGAGCAGGGCGTGAAGCACATCCTTCAAGCGCCCTTCGCCCTCCACCTCCACCGCGAGCACTCGCGTCTCCGAAAAAGGAAAGGCGTGTTCCGCCAGCAGGTCGCGGGCGCGGTCCGGATCATCCACCACGAACCGGAGAATGGTGCTGTCGGTCGTGTCCAGCACCGTCAGGGCGAGAATATGCACCTCGCGCTCGGCGAGCCGGCAGGTGACTTCATGTAATCGGCCCAGTCGATTGGGCAGGAATACGCTGAACTGACTGATGGGTTCAGCGTCGCGTTCGCGCGCCGTGGTGGTTGACGACATGGCCGGAAGTATCGCGAGGAGCCCGCGGGCGGCAAGATTGGGTCTGGGGTGTTCTTGGCGGGGTGCCGTCAGGAGGCCGACGTGGCCACCGGCGCCATGTTCAGACTTCGGGCTGAGAGATACGTGTCCCAGCCGTTGTCGGCGGGAACCACCGGGAACAGGTCGAACGTGACTTCCGGCCAGTCCGCTGTGTAGCGCAGAATGGCCTTCGCGTCATCCGTCTCAAAATGAACGATGGCTCGTCCTCCCTGGGCGTCGAGGTAGCTCTGCACATTGAGGAACTGGGGTGGATACCGGTAATTGCGGCGGCGCGAAGCCAGTTCGCTCATCAGTCGGTTGTCTTTGGGGAAGGTAGCGACAGCGATGTAGTGCATGGACGTCGGGATTCGTGGCCAGACTACCGCCTTCGACACCCCCGACAAGAGTGACGCTCAAAAATGTAGGCACCGGTCGGGCGAGGTTTAAGCGGTAGGGCGAGGTTCCACCGAGCCGTTTGGAGAGCTAGCCTGGGAAGGGTTGAATCTGGAAAACATGAAAACAGGAAGGGGAGCGGGAGAGGGGGAGACTCGGAGAGATTGTGGTAGGGATGGACCGCTGGGCCGTTCCCGCGCTTCCGAGCGAAGCGAAGGAACGCGGCCGTTGCTGGTCAGCGTCAACGGCACACCCGTTTCGAAGACAACACAGGGAAGGGGCTCCCGCGGAGGGCGCGGAGATCGCGGAGGGGGAGCTGGAGGCAGTCGGCGCGAAGCGTTTGGACTGCGGCAGCCCTCTAGCCCTCTGCCGCTTTGGGGCGCGTGGGTGGACCTCCTGGCACGTCTTTCGACGAGACACGAACGGCTCGGTGGAACCTCGCCCTAACTTTGAAGAAGCTGAGAGCTGAGAGGTAAGCGGGAAGCGGGAAGCGGTAAGCGGGAAGCGGGAAGCGGGAAGCGGGAAGCGTTTCGCCTTTCTCAACTACCCACAAACCGGTTGAGAGTTGAAAGTTGAGAGTTGAGAGAAAAGACCTGAATTCCAGCACGTTAGAAATGCCGATGGGTTTGTGGGCACAATGCAGATCCGGTTCACCGGTTTTCGCTCCTCTCAACTCTCAACTGCTCAGCAGCTACACGGGCTTGCGGCTGGGGTTGCCGGTCAACAGGTCGGCGCCGCGGGTGAAGACGGCTTCGGGGAAGCCCAGGGCGCGTTTCAGTTGGTAGTCCCGTTCAATCAGGTTCCGCTCTTCCAGCAGCGACGTGACGGTGGCCGGCGGGAGGCGGGACCAGAACACGGCAGCATTGGCTGGGAACGGAAAGTCGCTGCCGTGGATGGCGCGCCCGATGATCTCCGGGGTGTCCAGGATTCGCGGCAGATTTCGCCAGCGAAACATGGTCGCGAGAACGGAGTTGTCGAAATAGAGGCGGGGATGCCGTCGGGCCAACTCAACCAAGGCCGGAAAGTAATCCACGCGGTCGAAGAAGTTCCCCATCCCGGCATGCGCGGCGATCACGGTGCCGCCTTCTTCCAATGCCGGTTCGAGTCGGGCCACGTCGCAGACTTCCGTGTTGACGATGTCCGCCGCGTGTTCGGCTCCGGTGTGGAACATCAAGGTCATGCCGCGCTCGGCGCAGTGCCGATAGAAGGGTCGGAACCGGGGTTCCCGCGGATCAACGTCCATCGTGGGCGGATGCACTTTGACCAAGCGGGCACCCTTCTCGGCGCAGCGGTCCACTTCCTCCTTCCAATCGCGTCGCTTCGGATTGATCGAGGCGCAGGGCAGGAAGACGTCCGGATGCTCGCGGACGACGCGGAACATGTACTCGTTGGGAATGTAGAGCGAGGTGGTGCGGGTCCAGTCCGGCAGGCCCGTCTCGTCGTAGCGGCTGTCCCAGGCCTGCAAGAGGACGCGTTGAATCGAGGACGTGCGAACCGACTGGGCGAGCAAGGCAACGTAGTCCTGATCCATGCGTCCGTTCTCGGCAAGACTGAGCAGCTTCGTGAGATAGAAGTAGTTCACGTGCCGGCGCTGGGAATCCGACAGGCGGCAGCCGGTGCCACCGTCGCCCACGCCAAAGAGGTGAACGTGAAAATCGAGACGAAGGGGAGTTTGACCTGGTGCGGGGTGAGCGGGAGCCGGAGTGGGGACTTCCGCGGGGGCGGACTGGGCTCGGGGCAGCGAGCCGAAGCCCAAGGCGCCGGAGGTGGCTCCCAAGACCTGGAGGAAGTGGCGGCGCGAGTGGGCGTTCATGGAGTGGAGGTTTTCCGGTGGCGCCAACGAGTCCACGCCACCAAGGCCGACCACTGAAACAGCCAGGCGAGGAGGGCCGCGACGAGGACAAATCCGGGGAAGCCAGCGGCCCAGGGCGTTCGTCCCCAAAGGCTGGCGAGCAGCAGAACCGCCAGCGTGGAAGGCAAGCCCACGGTCGCCGGCCAGACCAACAGGACCCCGAACACCCAGGCCGGTGCTCCAAAGTCCGCCAGGATCACTACGGTTGCTCCCGTGACCAGGGTGATTCCAGTGATTACAGCGGCCGAGGATTTCGGACGACGGTTAAGGAGTTGCAAGGGAAGTGTGGGCGGAACCCTCCGCCGTTTTCAGGTTGAGGAAGGCTCAGCGTCGGCGACGGGTACGTCCGCCCAGGAGGCCGCCGAGAACACCCCGGGCCACTTCCCGGGCGATGGTTCCCGCGATCACGGTGGTCACGGTGCGCGTGGCGGTTTTGGTGACCATTTCCGCTGTCGACATGGGCGGCCGTCCGGCGCTGCGAGTCGGCTTGGGTGGAACGGTCGGGAGCGGCGACGTCGGAGCCGGAGGGGGAGCGGCGGCGGGTTCGTCACCGCCAAACAGGGACGCCCAGAATCCGCGCTTGGCTTCCGCGACCGGCGGAGCGGCCTGTTGTTGCGGCGTGGACGCCACGGCGCCGGTCAGGAGTTCGTACGCCGACTCGCGATCGACGGCTTGATCGTAAACGCCGGCGACAAGGGAACTGGCCAGCAGCTGTTGCCGTTGGGCGGCGGTGATCGGTCCCAACTGCGAACGGGGCGGCACGATGAACGCGCGTTCCACCACCGTGGGCTGACCCTTCTGATCCAGGAAACTCACCAGGGCTTCGCCGACTCCGAGTTCGGTCAGGACGGCCGCGGTATCGAGCGTTGGATTGGGACGGAAGGTCTGGGCGGCGGCGCGAACAGCCTTTTGATCCAGGGGCGTGAAGGCTCGCAGGGCGTGTTGGACGCGATTGCCCAGTTGTCCCAGGACTCGATCGGGAACGTCCCGGGGATTCTGGGTGACGAAGTAAACCCCGACCCCTTTCGATCGGACCAGCCGGACGACTTGCTCCACTTTTTCGAGGAGGGCGTCCGGGATGTCGTTGAAGAGCAGATGCGCCTCGTCGAAGAAGAACACCAGCTTGGGCTTCGGCAGGTCACCGACTTCAGGAAGCGTTTCGAAGAGTTCCGACAGCATCCAGAGCAGGGCGGTGGCGTAGACCTTGGGCGAAGCCATTAGCTGGTCGGCGGCCAGAATATTGATCACCCCGCGGCCCTGGCCATCCGTCTGGATCAGGTCCTCCAGATTCAGCGCGGGTTCGCCGAAGAACTGATCGCCGCCCTGGGTTTCGAGGGCCAGGAGCGCGCGTTGAATGGCGCCGATGCTGGCCGGGGAGATGTTGCCATACTGGGTGGTGAAGGCGGCGGCGTTTTCTCCGAGATGTTTGGCGACCGCGCGAAGATCCTTGAGATCGAGAATCAGCAGCCCGTGTTCGTCGGCGATCTTGAAGATGAGGTTCAACACCCCGGACTGCGTTTCATTCAGCTGAAGCAGTCGCGCGAGGAGCAGGGGACCCATCTCGGAAATGGTGGTCCGGAGCGGATGTCCCTGTTGGCCGAACACGTCCCAGAGGGTGACCGGGAACCCGGTTGGCGTGTGGTCGGTCAGTCCCAGCGCGGTGATGCGTTCGCGGACCTTGGCGCTTTGGCCGCCAGGTTGGCTGAGTCCGGCGAGATCGCCCTTCACGTCCGCCACAAAGACGGGAACGCCCTGGGCGCTGAAGCCTTCGGCGAGGGTTTGGAGCGTCACCGTTTTGCCCGTGCCGGTGGCGCCGGCTACCAGACCGTGGCGATTGGCCAAGGCGGGCAGGAGTTCGAGAGACTTTTCACCGGTGCGGGCAACGAGGATGGGGTGCGGCATGGATCGTGGATGAACGTAGCGCGGAAACGAATGAGCCAGGTCGGGCGAAAAGGCAATCCACGCGGGGTTGGGGTTTTCCGCGCTCGGGTCCGCGCTTGACTCAATTTCATACGAACGTATGAATTGAGGCGTGCCGGCGAAACGACGTGACCAACGGGAGCAGGAGGTGGCAACGAGCGAGCGCTTGTTGGATACGGCGGAGCGGTTGTTTGCAGAGTTCGGCTTTGACGGCGTGGGGATGCGGGCGCTGGCGGACGAAGCAGGCGTGAATCTGGGAGCGACGACGTATCACTATGGATCCAAGGAGAAGCTCTATGTGGAGACGTTCATGCGTCGGTTCCGGCCGACGAACGCGGCCCGACTCGAGATGTTGCAGCGGGCGGAGAAGCTGGCGGAAGGGCGTCCACTTGCGGTGGAGACGATTGTCGAGTGTATGCTGCGGCCTCCGTTCATGACGGTGTTGAAGTATCCGAACTTTCCTGGGTTACTGGCGCGGAATCTCTTCATGCCGCCGGCCTTTCTCCGGGCGGAATTGGAGAAAGAGCAGGGGATGGCGTTGCAGATTTTTGCCGTGGCGCTGGCCAAGGCGTTGCCGCAGTTGGATCCCCAAATTCTGCAACTCCGCCTCATCTTTGGCGGCGGGTCTCTCCTCATGGTGGCGGGCCAGATGACGCGCCTGGGGCTGCGGGAATCTCCCACCCACTGCGAGGCTACCTTAGGCGCGCTGATTCAGTTCATCTCGGCCGGACTCCGGGCGGAATCTCCGACCATTCCCGGACTGGAACTCCCCAAATTCACGGCTCCTCGGTCGCGGCGCCATTGACCTGATCCGCGTCAACTCGTCATCCACCCACCCATTATTGAACTAGGACAAACGTATGACTTTCACCGCGGAATCCGAAATCAAGCTGGCGGCGGGCCCAATGGGTAACGCGGTCCCTCTTCAACACTCATGACTGACATAGCCCTCAAAATGGTGTTCGGGGAACGAGCGAAGTACGCCATGCTCGTGAGCGGAATCTGCTTCTCCACGATCCTGATGACGCAAGGGCTGGCGCTGTTTTTCGGAATCCTGGGTTTTTCCTACGCCACGGCGACCAATGTCCGGGCGCCCATCTGGGTGGTGGATCCACTGGTCCAACAGGTTGGCGACAACCAGCCGCTGCGGGATACGGATGTGAATCGGGTGCGGTCGGTCGAGGGGGTCGCTTGGGCGGCTCCCCTGTACGTGGGCGGAGCCCAGGCCAGATTGCTCGGCGGTGGGGCCACCCAGCCGGTGACGCTGGTGGGACTCGACGCCGATACTCTCGCCGGTGCGCCGACCAAGCTTGTAGCCGGGGATGTTCAAGATCTGCGCCGGCCGCAGAGCGTGGTGGTGGCGGAGCAGTTCGTGGAGATGATGCAGCGTCTTCGGGGGGAACGGCTCAGGGTCGGCGATGTCTTTGAGATGAATGACCGTCGGGCGCAGATCGTTGGCATCGCCAAAACGGCCCAAGGTCAGGGAGGCGCCTCTTATGTCTTCACCACTTGGGATCGCGCTCGAGAATACGCACCCAGCCAGCGGCGAATGCTTACCCACGTGCTGGCGGCGCCCGAACCCGGAAGGTCGGACCGGGAGATCGCCCAGGTCATCTCGGAACGAACAGGGTTGCGCGCGATCACGGAGGAGGAATTTAAGCGAATGAGCTCACACTGGATGCTGGTGAACAGTCCGATTCCATATGTGGTGGGTCTGATTGTCGGAATTGGGTTCGTCATTGGCTTGGGTGTCTCCGGTCAGACGTTCTACACCTTCATTCTGGAGAACACTCGTCATCTGGGAGCCTTGAAGGCGATGGGGACGAGCAATCTGACGCTGATCCGGATGGTCATGACGCAGGCGGGAGTCGTGGGAGTGGTGGGTTTTGGAATTGGGGTGGGGGTGATGAGCGCCTTCTTTTCCATGCTGCCGGAGGGGCGCGCCCCGCTGCGCTTGCTGTGGCCGATCCCGGTTATCGTTTTCGGGGCGATCCTGTTCATTTGTTCAGTGGCCGCCGTGGTCAGTTCCTGGCGGGTGGTACGGATTGAGCCGGCCATTGTGTTCCGTTCGTAAGGTCATGAGTTCCGTCTCCTCCAATCTGGCTGCGAACGTCGCGGTTCATCTTTCCGGGGTGGATAAGTCCTTTCGCAATGGTGATCAGGTCACATCGGTTCTGAAGCAGGTGCAGTTCACGGCGAACGTGGGGGAAATGGTGCTGGTGGTGGGACCGTCCGGTTGTGGGAAAACGACCTTGCTCTCGGTGCTGTGCGGGACGTTGAAGACCGATGGGGGCGAAGTGGTGTCCCTGGGTCATGAGCTCCACCGACTGCCCCCGGCGCAGGTGACCCAGTTCCGCGCCCGTCATGTGGGATTCATTTTTCAGCAGTTCAACTTGTTGCCCACGCTTACTGTGGCGGAGAACGTGGCCGTGCCCCTGCGAATTCAGGGCCTTCCACTGCGGGAAGCCCTGCCGCGCGCCCGCCAACTGCTCGAGCGGGTCGGGATTCCGGAGAAGGCCAATGAACTACCGTCGCGCCTCTCCGGCGGGCAGCAGCAACGGGTGGCTATTGCCCGCGCACTGGTTCATGAGCCGGCCCTGATCGTGTGCGATGAACCGACGTCCGCGCTGGATTCCGCGACCGGACATCAAGTGATGGAATTGCTGCACGAGGTCACCCGGGATCGTCGCCGAACGGTGATCGTCGTGACCCACGACCCTCGGATTTATCGGTATGCGGATCGGCTCGCCGAGATGGAAGATGGCCGCATTTTGCGCGTCGAAACCCCCGCAGACTCAGTTCGTATACCACCCACGTCATTCTCCTTATGATTCTCCTGCTGCGCCGCGTCTCCGTCTGGGCCTCGTTCGTGGGGGTTCTGGCCGTCATTTTCATGGTTCGCCAAACCACCGCGGTCGAACCGATGCAACCGCCGCCCTCGGTGCCCGCCCGAAAGCCGTCCGCCCGGGTCATCGCCGCCGCCGGCCTGGTGGAATCGTTGCGGGAGAACACGCGGGTCGGCGTTCCCGTGGCGGCCTTGGTGAAGGAGGTTTTGGTCCAGGTTTGGGATGACGTTGAGGCCGGGACGCCTCTGTTGCGACTCGATGATCGTGAGCTGCAGGCTCAATTGAAAACCCAGCGGGCCGATCTGCGGGTCCGGGAAGCAGAATTGGCGAAGGCCCGGCGCCAACACGATTTGGGTCAAGCGTTGCGGGGCGATGGTCTGGTTTCCCAAGAAGAAACCGATACCCTGCGGGATTCCTTTGAGGTCGCGCAGGCTCGCCGGGAATCGGCCCAGGCCGTCGTGGCCCAGACGGAGGCGCTAATCGAGCGGTTGACCGTTCGGGCTCCGCTCCGGGGCACCGTGCTCCAGGTGAATACCCGAGCGGGGGAGTATGTGGTGCCGAGTGGGGACGCCGCTCCGGTGCTGCTGGGATCGATCGAAGAGGTCCAGGTTCGTGCCGACGTGGACGAACAGATTGCCCCTCGGGTCAAACCAGGAGCCCGCGCGGTCGGATATCTGAAAGGCGACACCGAGAATCCGATCACCCTCGAGTTTGTGCAGATCGAGCCCTTCATTACGCCCAAACGAAATCTCACCGGCTCCAGCGCGGAACGAGTCGACACCCGGGTGCTGCAGGTCATCTACAAGTTTCCCAACGGACTTCCTCGAAAGGTCTACGTCGGACAACAGATGGATTTGTTCCTGGAAGAATGAGGAGCGGAACCGAACCGGCACCGGAATCAACGGGGCAGTTGGAACCGCAGATTAAACGCAGATTTAACGCAGATTTCGTGCTTCCAATTGGCGAGTTCGGGTCGAGGGGACGTGCTCGATGAGCGGTTGGGGACCTCCCAGGGACGCCCCTTCTTCCGAAAAAATCTGCGTTTAATCTGTGCTTAATCTGCGGTTCACCTCCGCAGTTAGTCTAAGTCGTCGCGGACTCAGTTGATTTCGAGTGGCGTTCCCTGGGCGAAGGCTCCGGAGGCCCGGATGGACCCCGGCGGAAAGCCGGGAGCCCGAATGCGCAGGCGGCGGCCATCCCAATCCCAGGAGACCTGACCCAGACGCGTGCGAAGTCCAGTGACCGACATGCGCTCGGGGAGCCAGGCGTCGGGAACTCCGGCGCCAATGACCAATTGCGGCTGAAGATTGGATTCGTCGACGAACGCGAGCATCGCCAGTTGAAGGAGGGCGACCTCGGCTGCGGTTCCGTAATGTGGGGAGACGTAAGGAGGATTCACCCAGCCGCGCACTTTTTCCCAGCGATCGAAACTGTTCTCTTCGCCGTTGCCGTCCCACCAGGAGTACAGACCGGGTGACGCTTGGTTGTCCCAGAGCCAGCGAAGATCCTGCCAAGCGCGATCCCGATTGCCGAGGAGCAGCCATTGGTGGGCGGCGGCCACCATGAGTGAAGGCCAGATTGGGCGCTCCCGGAGTTGGCCATCGGGCGAGTGAGTTTTGGCGCGGTCGGCTTCCAGTAGTTCGCGATAGGGCGACGAGACATTCGCAATCCATGACGGGTGAAGTCCGCCCGTGCCCAAGCGCTCGGTGTGGAACTCGGGTCGGGTCAAGGCCACGTTCCAGGCTTTTCGCAGATCAGCAGCCAGCGCTGCGGCCCGATCGGCTCGGGTGCGATCCTTGGTGCGCAGGAAATAGTTTACCGCGCTACGCAGGCCCACATAGGTCGACGCGTTGACCAACAAGATCGGGCGGCGGAGTTCGATCCGACCCCAGATCAATCCGTCGCGCGCCGGTTCCGCAACCAAATCCGCCTCGGCGGGAAGAATGCCGCGGGGAACCAACGGTCCCGCCCAGCTGCGGCGCACTGGCTCGGTGGACGTGAGCAGCTCCTCGATTAGTTGGAGCTTGCGTTGGACGTGGGGCTTGAGGAACTGGTCGAACTTGGCGTCGTTGAGCATTCCCGCCACTTCGGTGACCGTCCAGAGCGACAATCCGGGGCCGTCGGCTTCTGCGCCAAAGGGGCCGAAGAATTCTTCGCGGGCAAAGGGAGTGCAAAGTTGCCGAGCGACCTCGATCTGACCCGCCCGAGCCAGGGCAATCACGATCAGGGCGCCTTCGCGAACGGAGTTCAGGGGCGCATGGTTGGGATCGGCGGGCCGGGTTTCGTCGCCTACCAACCCCATCATCAGTTGGGCGATCTGGGCGTTAAGGCTGTTGGTGAAACGCGAGTCCGGCAGATTGAGCCCGAGTTCGGTCCGGGAGGTGGTCCACTTGAGGGGATTGGGTGCGGATGGTTTCCGGTCCTCGATGCTCAATGTGACGTCCCGGTCGAACACCAGTACTACCCGGCCCCAGCCATTGAGACGGTCCTGTTCGGTTTGCTCGGTTTGGTTCACCACGATCCGCGGACCGCTGCCCATGGCAGTGGTGGTGGCTTCGCCGGCCGAAAGGTTGGTGGGATTTTGGTACCCGAGCCGAACTTCCCGGGGCATCTGGGCGGGCGTGATGGCCCAGCGATCGTTGAGACGGACCGATCGGCCATCCCAGGCGGCGTTGGTGAGCGGACCGCCAGCGGGTCCGACCGAGCGAATGGCCAGAACCATGCGGGGTTGGCGGAGGCTGGTGGCATCGAGTCGCCAGCGGCGACCGTCGGGAAGGGACCAGGTGGCGAGGTATTCCGGGGTCTCTGTGCGCACTCCGGGAATGCCCCGGGTGCGAGGCCAGACCCAGGACTGCTGGATCTCCTTCATCGGCATGAAGTCGCTGGCGACTTCGACCTCACCCTCTTCGTTCTCGACCACGATTTGCACCCCGAAACTGCCGAACGAGGGACTGAAGCTACCGCCCGGCTCGAGGTAGGCCTTTTCAGATTCAGGGGAACCCGGAACCCCCAACACCATGTGGCCGTAGCCCCGGGGCCAGACCCCGCTGGGACGCGCCTCCATGGCGTCGAGAATGGTTTGCCGTTCGCTGGCGAATCCGACGGCGGCCATTAGAAGGCTCAAGCCGGCGGCCAGAAGGAACGGATTCGTCATGGGACGATTAGACGCTGGCGGGCCCTGCTTCGTCCAGCGGGGGATGCCGGGGGAAGCTGAGAGCTGAGAGCTGAGAGGTCGGAAGGGGAAGGGGAAGGGGTAAGCGGTAAGCGGTAAGCGGTAAGCGGTAAGCGGGTAGGGCGACGCTCTGCGGGGCCGATTGCGGGTGGGGGGCGTAGCCGCCGACGGAAGGAGGCGCCATTTAGTCTACTGACGCGTTGATTGGAAACTGGCGCGTGGAGTCTGCCAGCCGAGTCAGCGCCTCGTTCCCTCGGCGGCTACGGTAGGGCGAGTGACGCGTCATTCGCCGAGACGCGAACGGCTCCGCGGAGCGTCGCCCTACCGGCATTTCTCTCTCAACTCTCAACTTTCAACTCTCAACTCAGCTCACACCAGCTTCGCGAGCTTCTTGTCGGCGGCGAGTTTCTTGACGAGTTCCTTGATCTTCTGGGCCTCGGCCTTGGTGGCCACAAGGGTCGAATCGTCGGCCAGCACGATAATGCTGTCCTTCACGCCCACCAGGGTGATCGGAGTCCGGTTCTTGGTGCGGGCGTCGTAGACCACGTTGCGGGCGGCGTCCACCTGAACCAGTTCGCCCACGGCAGCGTTGCCATCGGCATCCTGCTTCACATGGCGGGCGAGGGCTGGCCAGGCGCCAAGGTCGTCCCAGGAGAATGCTCCATCCGCCAAGACCACGTTCTGCGCCTTTTCCATGAGGGCGTAGTCCACACTGACCTTGCGGATCTCGGGATATTCTTTGGCCAGGATGCGGGTGAGTGCTTTGGGTCCCTTGCCGGCGGCGGCAAACCAGCGCTGGCACGCCGCGTTCATGTCGGGCTGATGCTTTTCCAGAGCGTTGGTCACCGTGACGAACGACCAGACAAACATGCCGGCGTTCCAGCGGTAGCTGCCGGAGTTCACGTACTCGATGGCCTTCTCCAGGACGGGCTTTTCGACGAACTGTTCGGCTTTGTGGAAGGTGGTGCGGTAGCGCTTCACGCCGGCCGGTGGGGGTAGGGCAGCCGGATCGTGACGGATATAGCCGTAGCCGGTTTCGGGTCCGGTGGGCTTGATGCCGATCGTGACGATGACTTGTCCGCGGGACGCTAGGTCCAAACTGTCGGCCAGCACCTGTTGGAACTTGGCCTCATCAGGAATCACATGGTCGGCGGGCAACACGGCCATGGTGGCGGTGGTCGAGCGGGCACCCACAATGGCGGCTCCGAGCGTGATGGCGGCGCAGGTGTCGCGGCCGATCGGCTCGGCCACTACATTTTCCGCGGGCAGCTTGGGCAGTTGTTTGCGGACCGCCGCGGCCTGAACGGCGTTGGTGATGATCAGGATGTTTTCCCGAGGCACCAGCGGCAGGACCCGGTCTACCGCCTGTTGCAGGAACGACCGTTTGCCAAGCAGCGTGATCAGCTGCTTGGGAGTGGCCTCCCGGCTTACCGGCCAGAAGCGTTCACCCCGGCCTCCGGCCATGATGATGACGTAATGATCTTTGTTCGGGCCGGCGGAACGCTTGGAGGAGGTGCTCATGATTTGATCGCTTGGGAGAGGGATGAAACAAAGGCCGACACCTCGGAGACAAGCTCGGGATTGCGTCCGAGGGTGGCAATTCGATGGACGACGGCGCTGCCGACCACGATGGCCTCGGCGTGTTGAGCCACGGCCCGGGCCTGTTCTGGATTGGAAATCCCGAAGCCGACGGCGATGGGCAGGGGGCTGTGAGCCCGGATTTTTGCCGTCATTTCGCCAATGGTATCGCTGATTTTGGACTGCATGCCGGTGACGCCTTCCCGGCTGACGTAGTAGATGAATCCCTTGGCTCGGGGGGCTATGAGCGCGATGCGTTCTTCGGGAGTCGTTGGGGCGATCAGGTAAATCGGGCACAATCCGGCCTCGGACATCAGGACTTCGTAATTCTCCGATTCTTCCGGCGGGAGGTCGAGCACCAGGAGGCCATCCACCCCGGCTTGGGCGGCGGCTTGGATGAAGTTTCGCAGACCGACGCGGTGTAGGAGGTTGAAGTAGATGTAGAGCACCAGCGGGATCTGGGATTCCCGGCGGATGGCGGCGACGGTCTCGAGGACTCGGGGCGGGTTAGTGCCGCTTTCAAGGCCTCGTTGGGCGGCCAGCTGATTGACCATGCCATCGGCCAAGGGGTCGCTGAAGGGTACCCCCAGTTCCAGGACATCCACGCCGGCCCGGTCGAAGGCGAGGGCCAGTTGGTGCGTGGCTTCCAGGTCCGGATCTCCGGCTCCGATGTAAATGACCAAGCCTTTTTGTCCCCGGGAACGGAGGTCGGCAAACCTTTGAGCAATACGATTCACGCGGCGGGACACTGCCGCTTCCCTGGAGGTGGAGGCAAGAGACCACTCGCTTGGGAAAGTTGAGAGCGAGGGAAAACGTGGGAGGGGATATTTGGAGAGATGGTGAAGGGGTCGCGAAGCGTTTGGACTGCGGCAGCCCTCTGCCGCTTTGGGGCGGGTGGAGGACATGCGAGGTGTCAGATGACTCAACGCGTCAGCCGCCGGGACGAGAAAGCGGTCGATTCAGAGGGGAGGGGTGATCCGCAGATTGAACACAGATTGGCGCAGATTTTTATGGGCATTGAGAGTCGGAGCAGCGGTAGGGCGAGGTTCCACCAAGCCGTTTGGATAACTAGCTCGGGAAGGGGGATTGAATCTGGAAAACGTGAAAACAGGAAAGGGAACGGGAGCGAGGGAGAACGTGGGGGAGGATATTTGGAGAGATGGTGAAGGGGTCGCGAAGCGTTTGGACTGCGGCGGCCCTCTGCCGCTTTGGGGCGGGTGGAGGACAAGCGAGGTGTCAGATGACTCAACGCGTCAGCCGCCGGGACGAGAGAGCGGTCGATTCAGAGGGGAGGGGTGATCCGCAGATTGAACACAGATTGGCGAAGATTTTTATGGGCATTGAGAGTCAGAGCAGCGGTCGGAGCCCAGCGGTAGGGCGAGGTTCCACCGAGCCGTTTGGATAACTAGCTCGGGAAGGGGGATTGAATCTGGAAAACATGAAAACAGGAAAGGGAACGAGCGAGGGAAAACGTGGGAGGGGATATTTGGAGAGATGGTGAAGGGGTCGCGAAGCGTTTATAGAGGTAGGAATGGGGGATTGACCCCACCC